>JAFYZW010000014.1 GCA_017548545.1 Bacteroidales bacterium
CATCACGGGCGGCGTAAACTGGCTCACCGACCCCAAGCGGCAGGAGCAGCGCCACGACATCGTGGAGCACAGCCGCGCCCTCCACAACGCCACCACGCTATGCCGTTCTTTGCTTACCAAGGAGCAGCAAACCGAAACCGCCTATTTCGATGCCGTGCGCGTCATGCTCGTCCGCCTGGCACAGAAGGGCCCCATCTCGCGCCACGAGATCAACGAGCGCATCTCGAACCTCCTCAACCAAAGCCTCCACAGCAAGGGCGTCATCAACCTCTTCGACGGTCACAAGCTGGAGTTCTCGCTCTTCGACGAAGCCTTCCTCAAGGAACTGCAGAAAATGAAGGCGAAGAACCTCGCCGTCGAACTGCTCACCAAGCTCCTGAAAGAACAGTTGCGCAAGCAGGGCGCCCACAACGTGGTGCAGAGCGACAAGTTCAGCAACATGCTCAGCATGACGCTGTCGAACTACCTGAAGGGCCTGCTCGACAACCAGACGGTCATCGAGGAGCTCATCAAGATGGCCGAGCTGATGAAACAATCCGAGCAGGAGGGCAACGACCTCGGCCTCACGCCCGACGAGAAGGCCTTCTACGACGCTCTCTCGAAGCCCGAGGGCGTGCGTGCCGCCTACAAGGACGAGGACTTCATCGCCATGACCAAGGAGCTCACCGACATGCTCAACCGCAACCGCACCATCGACTGGAACCACAAGGAGAGTGCACGCGCCAGGATGAAGGTCCTCGTCAAGCGCCTCCTCAAGAAGTACAAATATCCCCCCGAAAACTGCGAAGAAGCCCTCGACATCGTGATGCGCCAGTGCGACAACTGGGCCGACAATGCCGACAACTTCACAGAGTCAAGCTATCCCGACATCAACTCCACGCAATATTCCGCCCCATCCATCCCACTATACAAGGAACAGGAAGAGGACAGCCCCATCTTTATGGCCGCTGACAGCTCGGGAGAAGAGTAATCTAAACCTATGATCTATTATGACCGAGGAAGAGCTTGCCGAGAAGAAGAAATACGCAGGTGAAAAGAAGCCTTCGATGAAACGCCGAGCCAGTGGTCATGACTACACAGAACGGCGCTTCTATATGATTACGCTGGAGACCGAAGGCCGCCTTCCCCTCTTTGGCAAACTGGCTGGCAATCCCTTCGCCGAGGCAGGTAGTAGCGACGCACCGCACATCGTCCTTTCGGAACTTGGCAAGGCCGTTCAAAAAGAGTGGTTCAGTATCCACGCTTTCTACCCCCAAATAGACGTGATAGCCTTGCAGATGATGCCCGACCACATGCACGGCATCCTCTTTGTGAAAGCTCAGCTCCCCGTCCACCTCGGTCAGGTCATCACCGGCTTCAAGGCTGGCTGCCGCAAGGCCCAGCGCCGGCTGGAGACGCAAGCGGCAACAGCGGCGACTACGATAGACGCGGCTATAACAGACGCGGCAAAACCGCAACCAACGGGAAAGCCCGACCCTATCCGACAATCGGGGGCTGTGCCCCCTTCTCAGCAAGTAGCGGTTTCACCGCTTCCAAAGTCCGCCTTGCCGCTACCTGCCCAGCCCTTCCGCCCCCTTTTCGCCCGGGGCTACAACGACCTGATCCTCCGCAGCTACGACGAGCTGACTGTCTGGAAGAACTACCTGCTCGACAATCCGCGTCGCCTAATGTTGAAGCACGCGCGTCCAGATTGGCTTTATCCCTTCTTCGGACTGAAGCTCGGCACCTACAACTTCAACGGCATCGGCAACCGAAGCCTGCTTACAGCTCCTCGGCGAATAGCCGTGAAGCTCTCGCGTCGCCTTACTGAGCAGCAGATCGAGGAAGCCACCGCCCGTTACCTCGAAGAGGCCCGCCAAGGTGCAGTCCTCGTCTCGCCCGCCATCTCCCCAGGCGAAAAGCATGTGATGCGCGCAGCCTTCAACGCAGGCCTTTCCACCATTGTGCTGCTGGAGAACGGCTTCACCCAACTGTCGAAGCCCCATGGCGAGCAGTTCAACGCCTGTTCTGAAGGCCGCCTGTTGATGCTTTCCCCTTGGGAACACCACAATGAGAAGCGCACCATTACCCGAGCCCAATGCGAACATCTCAACCAAATGGCAATAGTAATTACTCAACAATCATTGTTATGAAGAACTAAGCATTCGGTAACCCCCGTCTTGCAAATGTCATGAAGTATTCTCCCTCATATATCAGGTTAATCTTTAAGGCAACCGATTGGAATCAAATGAGGGGAATCGAAGGAAATTTGATGGTGTAAAAACGTAAAAATAATTTGTGAAAATGAAAATGTAAACCAATGTAGCCTAAAGTAGAAATATCAATTTGGCATGTTAAATGTTAAATTGGAGGGGGTAAGTGCATTTTTTTATTCAATTATTTTGTAGCATGGAAAATTGTCTGTATCTTTGCGGCCCTAAATAAACAAAAGTTTATTTAGAATTCACTTTATTCACCAGTAATGTTACCATCAATTGACCTTAGATTTCGAACTAGGGGCGTTGGTGGTATTATTACATAATATTATACCACTATGTGTTTCATAGTATCCATTAATCATTCAAGCAAAAATAAAAATGAAATAGCAAGAGTGTACTTAATTAACGAGAAGTTCAAGTTATTCAGTATTCGAATCGAATCGAACGATCCAGCCTCAGATGTCCCATACCCCGCTTCTTTAACTGTTGCTTCTGGGAAGAAATCGGCTGTGATTTACCTATTTGCGCAACTTATTCGGAAAGGATATATCATTTCAATTGACGGCAAAAAAGTCCCAAGAGACAAGGCAATTGAAGAGTTAATGTCAAAATCTTTTGATATGGAGGTTGAGAATATTCGCCAGTTATTGAAGAAATATACGGATAGACGAGACTTCGAAACATTGATCAAAGACTTGGCAAATGAGCCGATTTTGGAATATGGGGGTTGCGAAAAAACCAATTTGGGGTATGCGTAACCCATTATTATGGTAAATGTAGCCCAAATGTAACCTTTTTTTCTTATATATTTGCAGCCGCAATTCGGATTATTTCCGTTTTGCGGCTGTTTTTGTTTTATTCCCATGTGCGACCGATCACCGCACATTAGTATTAACTGCTTTACAAAAGAAGTAACGTCTGTACCGGTGCCGGCTTTTTACTTCGTTCTTTACGAGTATGAAGCCTACAAACTTATTATTAACAAGAAGGCATTATTGTATGATTATTGTAGAACTCGCGTGCGACAGAAGCATCACCACTGAGAACAACGAAACTCGCCTGCTCTTCTTCTTCATGAGAGCATGGGAGAACGATCGCATCCGCCAATGGCTTGTGTCAAAAGACACCGAGAAGCTTAAGGAGAACAACTTGATTAAGTTGATCAACTATCTGTATGAGAAGGGCAATGTCTTTGAGTATGATTGCTGCAAAAAAGACATTGCAATGCTATTGCTCGGAAAGGATTTGTTGATTGATATCAAATCCTACAAAACCATCAAAAACAATTTTGCAGGTGATTTACCCAAGAGTGTTCTGATGGAGGCCCATAACATTTTTTTTGACATATCCAAGAAAGGCCCTGAAAAAATGAAAAAATGAGGAATTTTAGGGCCTTTTCAGATTCGCATTTGGATAATGCATATCTTTGCACCGCACTTTCCGATTCGTCGATAACAAAACGAATAATATCAATGAAAGGAAGGTGAAAATGGATTGGAGACGTGGGCTTCAATAGCCCGTCTCTCAATCCGGAAAATTGTCGCCTCAATGGCGACATAAAATTGCACTTCGTGCATAAAATAAACTGGGGTCCTGACTTGTCACCACCTCGACCAGCATTATTTTATGCGTTAGCAATTTTATGTGACCTATTGGAGGTCACAATTTTCCGGCAGCAGAGACAGGGCAATTGAGCCCGCTGTCTCCTGCCATTTTCACCTAAATATCGAAAAAATGATGGTTCTAACATGATGCGAGAATTATTGAATTCAACCCAATAAATAAAAGAATTATGAAAAAACAAAAACTGAAAAGTGAACGCGGAAGTCTGAATGTGGGCATCAAAGATATATTCATGACGTTGACCCCCGATTTATTCCGCTGCGCAGTGAAGACACTTGCCAAGCTGCGCGACACCAATAAGCCTGGCTTCAACCTGGTGCTCGAAAAGTTTGAGAAGCTAAAAAATGATGAATTAAGGAAACATCATTTTGATTCTATCTCAAACAAAAGATTCATCAGACACGACCCCAAGCTCAACGAAATTCTGAACATTCTGCTTTCCTCCTACTGGTATTGTCAGAACTATTACGAGGGAGGTTACTTCTGGCGCATGATGCCCACGAAGAAAGAGAACGAGAACAAGGTGCAATTCGACATCCGTCGCAAAAGTATGGAGGATAATCTGATGCAAGTGATGCTCGATGTACTCGATGACTGCGATTATTATGACCATTACTAAGAACAAACCATAATTGTTAATTGTAAATTATTAATTGTAAAAGCTATGTTAGTACAAAAAGTAAAACTGACTTTGGTGGGTGAGCCAGTGGCTTACCTCAAGAAAGAGAATGGAACCCCTCTGAAGACCCCTGATGGGCAGGATGTGGTTGGCTATCGCCGACAGGTGGTATTCGAGAGTCGAGATTACAAGAAGGACTCGATCCTGTTCAATCTGTTCAGCGATGGTCCCGAGCCATTTCCCTTCACTGCAGGCATGGATGGCGATCTTCAGTTCCTGTGCGAGATACGTGAGGCGAACAGCAACCAGGAGGGAGAGAAGCGCTATTATACCGAGCTCCGTCTGATCAATTTCTCACCAACGAATTAGATTCTTAAAAATGCGTCTGTCCCAACTATTTATGGGTAAAATTCTGGTCGAACAGAGATATTTTAATATTTTTCTGCGATAGCGATTTTAAGACATTAGGATATAACCCCAAAGGGGTGCTGGTGGACTTAGAGCTGGCAGACAGGAGCTCGCTCGTGGCTGACTGTTCTAAGGCAACCAGCAGATGCGTTATTGGACGCATCTTATCCTAATGGCTCATTTTTCGTCTTCAAAATAAAAAAACTATGAAACAATATACTCATTCGCCATCAAAGACGATGCAGAGCCTCAGGTCGCGGCAAAAGCGACTTGAGGCATATTACCATGCGAACAACATCGACAAGGAGCTTGCCTCCGGTGATATCATCCGCCTGTTTGCGCTGGTCTCGTTGTCCGATTCGGTCGTGATGTTCCA
>JAFYZW010000015.1 GCA_017548545.1 Bacteroidales bacterium
ATCCTGAAAGCAGAATCCGTACATTCCACCCCCTTGCCGATATAAGAATAGTTATACGGCAGGTTCTCGATAAGAAACTCGGCGGCACGATATTTCAGCGAGTCAGGGTCTCCCTTGCTGACTAAGTCGTCAGGACGGTAATTCGGCTTTCGGTCGGAGCACGAGAACAACGTGGCACCGAGGCAGGATACTGCCAAGGCGACCGCAGCAAGGGTGGGTTGAAATTGAATCTTCATCATTGATATTTTTCGTTACTTCTTGTTCCGCTCACGCCAGAGACGTGACATATCTTCCAGCGACTTGCCCTTGGTCTCAGGAACGAGCTTCCAGACGAAGATGGCAGCGATGACGCAGATGATGCCGTAGAGGCCGTAGGTGAACCAGTGGCCGAAGTCATCACCAGGTGTGAGGTGCATGTTGAACAACGGCACGAACGTGGAGCTTACGATGAAGTTGAAGATCCACTGGAAGGCCACGGCGATGGCGGTGGCAGCTCCACGGATGGTGTTGGGGAAGAGCTCGGAGATATATACCCAGCAGATGGGACCCCATGAGAACATGAAGCATGCCGAGTAAACCATGATGCTGAGCATGGTGACAATGCTGAGGGATTCGTTGCCGAAGGTAACGGCTACGCCCAAGGCTCCAAGAGCCATGCCCAGAGAGCCGGTGATGAGCAATGGCTTGCGTCCCAGCTTCTCGACGGTGAATACAGCCACGAGGGTGAATGTGATATTGACGATACCCATGATGACGGTCTGCATCATCGGGTTGTCCATACCCATGTCAGCAAAGATGCGTGGAGCATAATAGAGCACAGCATTGATGCCCACGGTCTGCTGGAATACGCTGAGCATAACGCCTACGAAGATGCACATGAAACCGTAAGCAAAGAGCTTCTCCTTCTTCTCGGCCACGGTGTTCTTGATGTTGTCGAGAATGTCAACAGCCTTCGAGTAACCATTGATGCGCGAGAGGACGTGCAGCGCCTTCTCGTCCTGTCCGGTCATGGCTAGGTAACGTGGAGTCTCAGGCACGAAGCAGATAAGGAGGGTGAACAAGCCAGCAGGAACCATCTCGCTACCGAACATATAACGCCAGCCGGTGGTGATGGTCCACTCAGCTTCGGTGAAGTTGGTGAGCACACCCGACACGGCATCATAGATGGGGTTGGCATGTGAGCCCAGGATAACGAGGTTCACGAAGTAAACGACGAGCTGACCGAAGATAATGGCAAACTGGTTCCAGCTCACAAGCATGCCTCGGATGTTGGCGGGTGCAACCTCGCCGATATACATCGGGCAGATGGCTGATGCCATTCCTACGCCGATACCACCGAGTACACGGTAAAGGTTGAACACAACGAGCAGCGTCATCGTGGGTTCTCCCTTTGCAAGGATGCCGGTCTCAGGAGTCATGCTTCCCCAAGCAGAGAGGAAGAAGCAGACGCCAGCAAAGATAAGTGAACGTTTGCGTCCGAAACGGGTGGCAAACAGACCCGAAAGAGCGGATCCGATGATACAGCCGATGAGTGCAGACGAGGAAGTGAAGCCGTGCATGAAGTCGGTGTACTGGAAGTTCGTAGCACCTTTGAAGAAGGCCTGCAGGCCTTTCTCAGCTCCAGAAATGACAGCGGTGTCGTAACCGAAGAGCAATCCGCCCAAGACGGCTACCAACACAATACCAAACAAGTAGCTCTTGCTACCTTTTTCGTTTTGTTGCATAATGGGTATTAATTTGTATAGGTAATAAAAAACGGTGCAAAGATACGGAAATATTATGGTAAATCCAAAATTTATTCGTCTTTTTTGATATTTTATGGGACCTTTGAAACAAAACGACGTGGGGTTCGCAACATAATTATGGTAAATTGCGGCTATTTACGTAGCTTTCGGAATCCCAAAAACGATGGATGAATTCCGAAAAAGCACGAAAAGACTAAAACTTCCGAAAATTTAATATGTGTAAGTTGGTGAAAATGGCGGCGGCACGGGCATCATTATTCAGAATGAAATGTTGAGTTTTCAATATGATACCATTTTAAGCCGCTTACATATTTAATTAAGAAATATCCAGTCAAAATGACGGATATATCTGTTTTATGACCTATATTTGTAGCGTAATTTCAATGGAATAAACTTGTATTATTCTTGCATAGACAATTATTCTACCATACACATTATGAAGAAAAGCATTATTACCTTTTTTCTGCCTCTTTTCCCCATCCTCGCAAGCGCATACAATGCGGAAATTGACGGCATTTACTACAACCTGATAGCCAAAACAGGAGTCGCCAAAGTGACTTCTGGAGATACGAAATATTCTGGAGATATTGTGATACCTCCAAAGGTTACATACGGAGGAGTAGAATACTCAGTTACTGAGATTGAACGAGGTGCTTTCGAATATTGTTATTCGGTTAACTCTGTTGTTATCCCCAATAGTATGGCCTCTATCGGTGAAGGTGCTTTCCAAAATTGTGGATTGAAATCCATTGTTATTCCCAGTAGTGTGACATCCATTGGTTCGGAAGCTTTTTTGGAGAGTTGGTTGTCTTCCATCGTAATTCCAAACAGTGTGACCTTTATAGATGCTCGTGCATTTTCAAATTGCGATTCTTTAACTTCCATTGAAATACAGGGGAGTATTACTTCAATAAGTAATAATCTTTTCGCATATTGTGGATTATTGAACTCTGTCAAGATTCCAAACAGCGTGACATCCATAGAGGGGTGTGCTTTTTCCCATTGCTATTCTTTGTCGTCTATTGATATTCCAAACGGTGTGACCGAGTTTGGGTGGGGAACTTTTTGGGGATGCAGTTCTTTGGAATCCACCATTCTTCCCGAGGGTTTGGAAATGATTCCTCAGGATGCTTTCCGTGATTGCTCATCTTTGAAAACGGTACATATTCCAAATAGTGTGAATTACATCGATGCCTCTGCTTTTTTTAATTGTTCCTCTTTGTCTTCTCTAAAAATCCCCGATCATTTGAGTCATCTTGGTCCTTTTGCTTTCTATGGGTGTCGCTCTTTGTCTTCTCTTACGCTCCCTGAAAGTTTGAATTCTGTCGAAGCGTATGTATTCGGTGGTTGCAGTTCATTGACATCTATCAATATCCCTGAGAATGCTGCATATATTGGTGAATATGCATTCACTAATTGTGTGGCATTAACCACTATTGAAACTTCAAACAGGGTCGCTTCCATCGGCAAAGGTGCATTTCAGGGATGCAGCAGTTTGAAAACAGTGAGCATAGGGAGTGGCGTGACAAGCATTGACAATCAGTCGTTTGCCGGGTGCTTAAACTTAGAGGAATTCTATTGTTATCCTAAGAGTGTTCCTTCGACACCGAGTGATGCATTTCAAGATTCGTATATAGAGTATTCCACACTTTATGTGCCAGAGGAGGCCTACAATAGTTATTTAACTACTAAACCATGGAGTGATTTTAAGGAAATAAAGACACTTTCTGGCACTATTCCCGATCCTCCTCAACCCAAAAAGTGTGCTACACCGGCTATCATGTATCAGAACGGCGAGCTGACATTCATCTGTGAGACTGAAGGTGCGAAATTCGCCAGCGAGATAACTGATATGGATATCCGAAATTATTACGAAGCAAAGGTGTCGCTCACTTTAACATATAACATCAGTGTCTATGCCATGAAGGCTGGATATGAAAACTCCGATGTGGCATACGCCACGCTCTGCTGGACAGAGGCGGAGCCGAAGACAGAAGGCATCGAGGACGGTATTGCCCAGATACCTGTTCGTCCCGTGCTGATTCAGATGTTGGATGGTATAATTAAAGTTACGGGTGCGGAGGATGGACAAGAGATTACCGTCTATGATACGAGTGGTCAGATGCTCGGTCGAGACTTCTGCATCAATGGCGCTGCTGAAATCTCGACAAATTTGCATCGAGGCAGCACTGTCGTTGTGAGAATCGGCGATAAGGCAGTTAGGATTATAGAGAAATAAAACCGACTATTATGATTTTATTCGAAGTATGACTTTTGAAAATGAAGAGATGTAGTAAATAATGCCGACAGAGTCAATCTGCCGGCATTATTAGTACTATTCAGAATTAATGATACTTTTTTATTCTAACACGAATTTTCGCGAATTAACGTAAATTTTATAGCAAGTCTAAACATGATACATCTTGCCTAAATAATTCATGTCAATTCACGATAATTCGTGTTGAATTAAATACATCAGTCCATCTTCGACATGGCCTGCTCAAGGTCGGCGATGATGTCATCGACGTTTTCGATGCCGACCGAAAGGCGCACGAGGTCGGGAGCGACACCTGCTTCGCGAAGCTGCTCCTCGGAGAGTTGGCGATGGGTGTGACTGGCGGGATGGAGCACACAGGTACGCGTGTCGGCCACATGGGTGACGATGGAGATGAAGTCGAGGTTGTCCATGAACTTGATGGCATCGTCGCGTGTGCCCTTCAGACCAAAGGCAATGACGCCGCATGAGCCATTAGGCAGGTACTTCTGAGCGAGGGCATAATACTTGTTGGAAGGAAGGCCGCAATAGTTTACCCAGCTCACGCGTGGGTTCTTTTCCAGCCATTCGGCCACCTTTTGGGCGTTGGTGCAATGCTGCTTCATGCGTAGAGCCAGCGATTCGAGGCCGAGGTTGAGCACGAAAGCATTGAAAGGAGAGGGGATGCTGCCCAGATCGCGCATCAGCTGGCTGACGAGCTTCGTCGTGTAGGCCATCTTGCCGAAAGCTTTGGTATAGGTCAGTCCGTGGTAGCTCTCGTCGGGGGTGGTCAGGCCGTGGAACTTCTCACCGTAGGCATCCCAGTCGAAATTACCCGAATCGACCACAACGCCGCCCACCTGTGTGGCATGTCCGTCCATGTACTTTGTGGTGGAGTGGGTGACGATGTCACAGCCCCATTCGAAGGGACGGCAATTGATGGGCGTTGCAAAAGTGTTATCGACGATGAGGGGTACGCCATGCTTGTGGGCCATCTTGGCAAATCGCTCGATGTCGAACACGTTGCCGCCGGGGTTGCTGATGGTCTCGCCGAAGAAACATTTCGTATTGGGCTTGAAGGCTGCCTCGATGCGCTCGTCGTCCCAATCGGGATCAATGAAGGTGCACTCGATGCCGAGCTTCTTCAACGTCACGCCGAAGAGGTTGAACGTGCCACCGTAAATGGTGTTCGACGTGATGAAATGGTCGCCTGCCTCGCAGATGTTGAAGATGGCGTAGAAGTTGGCAGCCTGGCCCGATGAGGTCAGGACGGCACCGACGCCGCCTTCGAGGGCAGCAATCTTCTTGGCTACTGCATCGTTGGTGGGATTGGCCAAACGAGTGTAGAAATAGCCTTCGTCCTTGAGGTCGAAGAGACGGGCCATCTGATCGCTGGTGTCGTACTTGAATGTTGTGCTCGCATAAATAGGCAACTGTTGGGGTTCGCCTTTCGTGGGTTTCCATCCGCCGTGTACACAGATGGTCTCGACATTTTTCTTCATATTTTTTATCTATTTTCAAGAATTATCATCAATGTTCGTGATGGCAGCCGTCGTGTGAACATGTGCTGTCGCCATAGACAATCGTGCCGTTGAGGTACTGTTCCATGACTTGTGCAACAGGAAGCTCGGGAGCTCCGCCATGAATCATTATGCCGAGTTGGTTCAGCAATTCTACGGCACCTGCACCAAGACCCATGCAGATGACATCGGTGCAATTGTGTGCGGCTATGAAACGCGGCAAAACACCATGTTCATGCTCGGGAGCTTTGAGTACCTCGGTCTCAGTGACCATGCCGGCGATGACAGTTACGATAGTTATTTCGGGAGCTCGACCGAAATGCGGGAAGAGCACACCATTGGCAGTAGGGATAGCGATCTTTTGATTCAGTACCTTAAATTCCATTTCGTAATTGGCTATTATTGTCTGTAACGTATCTATTGAGTTTGCAAA
>JAFYZW010000002.1 GCA_017548545.1 Bacteroidales bacterium
CTGTACGACAAGAAGGATGTGCAGCGTGTAGGAGTCCTCTATCGTTTGATCAGGGTCGAAGGACTGTCGATAGAGGGAGCAAAACGAAAATTGAATGATAAGGATATGACGGGCGATGAGGCTCGTCAGGAAGTGATACAGCGGCTGCAGGGGTTGCGTCAGCAGTTGCTTGGTATCATCGAAGAATTGGAGAAAGAAATAAAGGTTAATGAAAGGTAAATGCTTATGGAGAACCGTTATACTCCTGAAGAGGGACAACAGATTGTTGAAGAAGATAGAAGGGAGTTCTTCGACCGCGTGGCAGAGTTGTTGCCACCAAATGATATTCCGCGCATCAAGGCAGCCTTCGAACTGGCTGCCCAGGCTCACTCGAAACAGATCAGAAAGAGTGGCATCCCATATATCACGCACCCGATAGCCGTGGCGCGTATTGCGCTGGTCGAACTGGGCCTCAAGACCAATCCCGTGATGGCGGCTTTGCTGCACGATGTGGTGGAGGACACTGATGTGACAGTGGAGGACCTTCGTGTGCGTTTCGGCGAAGATGTGGCTTACCTGGTAGGAGTCTTGACCAAGAATTCGGACGGCAACTACAAGGTATCGAAGCAGATTGACAACTTCAAGCACATGCTTGACTCGATCAACTACGATATCCGTGCCCTGCTCATCAAACTGGCCGACCGTATGCACAACATGCGTACCTTGGGATCGATGCGCACCGACAAGCAGATGAAGATCACGTCGGAGACCGACTACTTCTATGCTCCCTTGGCCAATCGCCTGGGACTCTACGAGATCAAGTCGGAGCTCGAAAACCTCTCACTCAGATGGCGTTCTCCCCAGGAATATGTTCGCATCGAGACGAAGATCGACCGTTACATGGGGATGCATGGCGAAGATATCGAGGCCTTCATCGAGCCCATCCGTGAAGCGTTGAAAGAAAATGGCATCATAGCCCATGTCTATGCCCGTCCTCGTTCGGTCTATGCCCTCTGGCGCAAGATGAAGAATACCGGCCAGACGTTCAAGGAGCTGGAGCATGTGCATCAGGTGAACATTGTCATCAAATTTGATGAGGCACTTGACATGTCGGAGAAGAACCAGTGTCTGCGTGTCTATTCGATACTCACCGACCTCTATAACGAGCGTCCCTATTCGCTCATCAACTACATCGACCAGCCCAAGGAGAACGGCTACCAGTCGATTCATGTGCAGGTGATGTCGCAGGTGGGACAGTGGACCGAGGTGCATATCTGCACCGAGACGATGCAGCGCAACTCGAAGCTGGGCTGCGTAGTGGATCGTACCGAGGGTGTAGAGAACTGGATCAAGAAGTTCCGTGGCGTGCTGCGCGATGTGGCCCAGAGTGGCGGCGAAGGCGGATTCATGGAGTCGGTTGTCTCGTCGTTCTACAACGACGACATGATCATCTTCACGCCCAAGGGCAACTCCATCGTTCTGCCCAAGGGCTCTACCGTACTCGACTTTGCCTACGAGATCCACACCAACGTGGGCAATCATGCCAAGTATGCGCGTGTCAACGGACGACTTTGTTCGATTTTCACCCAGCTGAAGCGCGGCGACCGCGTAGAGGTGGGCACCGAGGAGGACCAGTTGCCCGAATACCGCTGGTTGAGCCACGTCAGCACCTACAAGGCACGTCGTGCCATCAATGTGGCGCTCAACAAGAGCGGCATCAATGTGGATGAGTTCCCC
Organism: Bacteroidales bacterium; assembly: GCA_017548545.1. Lineage (GTDB taxonomy): Bacteria > Bacteroidota > Bacteroidia > Bacteroidales > UBA3663 > Liminaster. The sequence continues at coordinate 1,717 of JAFYZW010000002.1, forward strand.
TACGACCTCTGCACGAATTGCAACCCCTTGCCAGGCGACGAGATCATGGGCTTCAAGCACAAGGAAGGCCTGATTGAGGTTCACAAGCGCAATTGCCCCGATGCCATCGCACTTTCGGCTGCTGACGGCGATTCGATCGTCGATGTGCAGCTGCCCATCCTTCCCGGACGCACCTATTCCACCCGTATTGAAATCAACGCCGTCGATCGTTCGAGGATGATGATGGACCTGATTGACATCATCTCGAACCAGATGCACTTGTCGATCGACAGCATCCATGCCGTGACCGAAGATTATATCGGCAAAATCCAGATCAAGATGCGTGTGCCTTCGGCTTTCGAGCTTTCGGAAGCGATACGCAACATCGAGCACGTGCCTGGCGTGGAGGAGGTGAGGACGCTGTAATGGTTAATGGTTAATGGTTAATGGTTATCGGTTATAGGTTATAGGTTATCGGTTAGCGATTAACGGTTAATGGTTAATGATTTTTGCAATTACCTAGAAATGGGTATTGCCCACAATAGAAAAAAGTATTATCTTTGCCCACACTTATTAACAAATCATCTTAATAACTTTTTAATTATGAAGAAATTATTTACACTTTTACTTGTGGCATCATGTGCCATGGGTCTGAAGGCACAGGGCACATTCGCCCTTGCTGAAGGTGATGCCCCGAAGTCTGGTGATCAGGTAACCTCTGTTCCAAACATCACAATGACTTACAGTGAGGCTGGCGGTCCTGAGTGGAACGCTGCAGTGGCTGATACGCATATCGATGAGGGAGCTGTCTTTGGTGCTTACACATCAGGTAATGGCGTCAATGGCAACAAGGAGGGAGGTACTTTCGTTACCTTCCAGCCAGCTCAAACCGGTGTCCTGACTGTGGCTATCGTCGTAAATGCCGACAAGAAGTTCTACATTGAGGAGGACGGTGTAGCCTTGGATGACTTTAATGAAAAGGTTTATTCAGAGAAATTCTATGGCGTTGAAACCTTCGCTGTTGTTGGAGGCAAGTCCTACAAGGTTTACGTTGCTGGCAGCAAGATGGGATTCTATGGCTTCACTTACGACTTTGAGCCCGTAGAGCAAGGTTATGGCTTTGCAGGTGCAGGTACCGAGGAGGATCCTTATGTGCTGGCTTCTGCCACCGACTTCGAAACCCTCGCAGCCAAGATCAATGCTGACAACACAGGTGCAGGCGAGTACTTCCAGTTGGCAGGCGACATTGACTTTGCAGGTGCTCAACTCCCGATGATCGCTTTGGGTGGCATCACGAATATCAACAAGGTGGAGTATGCCTTTGAGGGTGTGATCGACGGTGCAGGTTACACCATCAAGGGTGTGAAGCACGACCAGCCCAACAAGGCTGATGCCTATAGCTCGTATGTGGGCATCGTTTCTGCCCTTGGCGAGAATGGCGTGATCAAGAACCTCACCATTGAGGGCGAGGTTTCGGGCAACCTGTATGTTGGTACCTTTGCCGGTGTATCGGCAGGTCTTATCGAGAACTGTGCTAACTACGCTGCAGTGACCAACACCGGTGCATACGGTGCAGGCATCGTGGGCAGTCTGATTCGCGGCACGGGCGTTGTACGCAACTGCGAGAACTGTGGCACTGTCTCCGCAAATGGCGGCAGCTATGCATGCGGTATCGTGGGCGGTATGCAGAGGCATTCGAGCATCGCAGCATACAACTACGTGATCGATTCCTGTGACAACTATGCTGATATCACGAGCTCGGGTGTTGGTGCTGCCGGCATCGTCGGAACTGGTGGTGGTCTGATTACAGATTGCAATAACTTTGGTAATGTGACTGCCGGTGGCCAGTATGCCAGTGGTATCATGGGCTGCTCGAACAATGAGGCCGTCACGATGAAGAGGTGTTTCAATTCGGGTGTCATCACGGGTAGTTCGAAGGTGGCTGGCATTGCCGGCGAACTTCGCAATGAAGCATCACTGCTCGATGGTTGCTACAATGCTGCCGAAGTCGATGAAGGTGTGGTATCGGGCGGTGGCATTGTCGGCACCGACGCTGACGAGTCAAAGGTAAAGAATGTGGGTGGCCTCATTGGTAATTCCACCAAGGAGGGTGCTACTGTGAAGCATAGCGCAAGCATCACTACGGTGACTGTTCCTGCTTCAGTGGAGACAGCCGGTCACCTGGCTGGTACTGCCGACATCGCCTTGGAGGATTGTTACTATTTCGCTCCTGATGCCGTTCTTCCTCTTGATAAAGAAGAGTTGGCTCTTGCCGATCCTTTGGACATCAACGATAAATGGAGTAATTCATTCGTTGGCGATTTGGTTGCTAATGTCATGGGACAGGAAATCGTATTCGAAGATAAGCTGATTACCGTGATCCTGTTTACTAGTGACGAGGCTACCATCGAACTCCCAGAGATCTCTTATGCTGGTTTCGAGATTGACGAATTTAGCGTTAATGTTCCTTATATCGCCACTGAAGACGGCTGCACATTCGCTGGAGGCGAATACACTACCCAGGCTGGTGATTTTGCTATCCAAGGCACTTCGATGGAGGGCACCATGACCGAATCGGAACTTACCTTTGCCACTACCTTCACTGTAGGCGGCATGCCAATGCCAATGACCGTGACCTTCAATGGCAAGAGCGATTCGACCCAGACCATCATCGAGACTGTCAATACTCCTAATGCAAAGGCCACTGAGAGATTTGACCTCCAGGGTCGTCGCA
>JAFYZW010000016.1 GCA_017548545.1 Bacteroidales bacterium
GCACACTTGTCGAAGGCTTCGCCTGCAGCATCGTCGATGGTCTGTCCGATGACCTCCATGTCCTTGTAGCTGTTGACCTTGATGATCTGGCTATTGCCTCCACTGACGAGCAGACAGAGGAACGGGAAGGTGGGAACTTCCTTCGGAACGTCGGGTTCGGTCACAAAATGTGCCATGACGTGTCCCTGCAGATGGTTGACATCAATCATCGGGATGTGGAGGGCGGAGGCCAGCCCTTTGGCAAAGGAGAGACCGACGAGCAGAGAGCCTAAGAGTCCCGGACCACGGGTGAAGGCGATGGCAGTGAGATCTTCGGCCTTGATGCCCGCACGACGGATGGCTTCGCTCACCACGGGAACGATGTTCTGCTGATGTGCACGACTGGCGAGTTCGGGAACTACGCCACCAAAGGCCTCGTGCACGGCTTGACTGGCAATGACGTTGCTGAGCATGACGCCGTCGCGAAGGACGGCAGCCGACGTGTCATCGCAGGAGGATTCGATACCTAATATGATTGTGGACATGATTTTTCTATTTTTAGCGTCGCAAAGATACACCTTTTTTAGCAATTGGCCAAGCAAAAAGTGAAAAAAACATAGTGCAGCGCAACTTTTGTCCGAATTGTTTGGAAATATCGCAAAGAAGTCGTACCTTTGCGTCGAATTTTGCGCATACGCGCACCCGCATACATGTTTGCGAGGCATATTACAAGCAATATATTGAAGAAGCATGAAAATATTACGCAAGTTCGGCTTGACGATTTTGTTGACCTTTGGACTGTGCTGTGTTCAGAGCGTCAATGCTGAAGTTCGCTACCACACCGTGCAGCCTGGTCAGACGCTCTACAGCATCTCTCGTGCATACGGTGTCACCGTAGAAGCCATCAAGGCCGCTAATCCTCTGATTGAAGGTACAAGCATCCCGACCGGTGTGAAACTCATCATTCCGGAAGCTACCACTGAACCCATTGACATGCCCCTTGTGCCGGAAGTCGTCAATGGACAGATCACTGAAACGCCGAAGAGAGACACGACGACAAACTCTACATACCGGCCAACGCAGGACAATGGCAACGTGCGGACGCTGTGGGACCTTTCGGACGTGGATCATTGGACCGATGGCACCTTGAACATGGCTGTCATCCTGCCATTCAACCTTGGTGCTGGTACTACTGCCGAGAATAAGACGCAGATGCGTAGTGTGGAGTTCTACGAGGGCGTTCTGATGGCTGTGGATGAGATGCAGTCCAGGGGTAGAAGGGTGACTATTCAGGCCTACGACACGGGTTCGGAGTCGCTCTACAGCATTCTGGCCAATCCTCAGCTGATGATGGCCGATGTGGTGATTGCTCCTATGGAAGATAATGAACTGCGGCAGGTGGCCGATTGGGGCGAACGTTCGGGAACTCCGGTCATCAGTCCTTTCAGCGTCTCGAACGGCTTGATCGATGCTTACGAGCACGTCTTCCAGGTAAATGTGTCGAAAGCCATGCTCTATCCCCGTTTGACAGGCGAGATACTGCAGCGTTTCGAGGATTATACCTTCGTCTTTATTGCCGACAGTGTGGGCAATCGCAAGGTCGATCCATATCCCGAACAGTTGAAGGAGGCGCTTATCGAGCATAATATTCCTTTCCGCGAGTTGTCGTACCTTCATCCATCCCGACTGATGGCTTGTGACTCGATCCTGGGTCTGAAGGACGAACCATTGGTTTTCGTGCCTGTTACACCTCAGGCTGAAGCCATGCGCCGTATGTTCAGTGGACTCCAGCATGTCAAGATCCTTCGTGATGCACGTTACCAGGAGGCATTGAAGAAGGGCAATGCCAATCCTGCAGGTCCTCCGAAGTTGGCTATGCTGGGCTATCCCGAATGGATACTCAACACGAGCGACTTCATCGAATACTACTATGACCTGAACGTCTTTATGTTCTCGAAGGTCTATGCGAATCCATTCGACCAGGATTTGAAGAACTTCTATGCAAACTTCAAGAAATGGTACGGCAAAGAACCCATGGCACTCGTTCCGAAATATGGAATCCTTGGTTACGACGTCGCAAAATTCTTCCTGGAGGCCTTGACGCGTTATGGTGAGCATATCGAGCAACGTTTGGATGGACAGTTGACCGACGGACTTCAGAATGCCTTCTGTTTTGACCGAAGCATGGGTCGGGGATTCTACAACCGAGGCTTCTACCTGGTACATTTTACACCGGAGTCAACCGTAGAGAAGATTGTGGTACAGTGATTCGTCGGAACCTGCGCCAAGAAGTGAACAATTATCACGGATGAAGTCAATTGCACTACATACATCCTACCGATTGACAATAATCTGCTGCCTGATGACACTCATGGGTCTTCAGCAGCAGATTACTGCACAAACACGTATCCCCCGTGAGGTCCATTTCGGTGTCATCGGTGGTGCAAACCTGAGCCAGTACGCTTTCCTTCCCACCGTCACACAGAAGATGGCACAGGGTTATACGGGCGGTGTGGCCATCCGATATATCGAAGAGACATTGTTCGGACTTCAAACAGAACTCCTGTTGACACGGCGTGGATTCAAGGATTATTACGAGGAATATCCCGAACTCCAATTCTCACGTTCGTTGCTCTACATCGAGGTGCCTGTCATGGCGCATGTCTATTTCAAGATGGGCAAGCATAACGAGATTGCCTTTGATGCAGGTCCCAAGATAGGATGGTATCTGAGCGACAAGATTGACAGCAATCTGCCCGCCGACTTCGGTGAGGAAGGTTCGGAATATACAGTCAAGGTCACGGCACACCACTGGATGGAGGTAAGCCGCAAATTCGACTATGGTATCCAAGCGGGACTCGGTTACGAGTTCAAGTTCGGACCCAAGGTGAGCCTTCAGTTGCAGGGACGATATTACTATGGCCTTGCCAACATCTGGCCCGACACGAAGGCTGACGAGTTCGAGCAGTCGTCGAATCAGTCGATACAAATTGTGGCCGCCCTCTGGTGGCATCACACCATTCGAGGCAAGAAGGTTAAACGCGAGCAAATAAACGAGAACGAATAATGAACATCATCGAAACGACAATACCCGGTATATTGATTATCGAGCCACGAGTCTTCAAGGATTCACGAGGCTACTTCTTCGAAAGCTATTCCCAGCGGGAATTCGACGAGAAGATTACTGCCATCCTTGGTCATCCCATCCGCTTTGTGCAGGACAATGAGTCGATGTCGAGTTATGGTGTGATGCGTGGCCTTCATTACCAAAGGATGCCTTACACCCAATCCAAGCTGGTGCGTTGCGTGAAGGGCTCGGTGCTGGATGTCGCGGTGGATATCCGAAAGGGTTCTCCCACCTTCGGCCAGCATGTTGCCGTGGAACTCAACGAGGAGAATCATTTGCAGTTCTTCGTCCCACGTGGCTTTGCCCATGGCTTTTCGGTGCTTTCCGAGACGGCTGTGTTTCAGTACAAGTGTGATCAGTTCTATCATCCCGAGGTTGATGCAGGCATTAATATCAAGGATGAGATGTTCGGCATCGATTGGCGTATCCCTGCCGATAAGGCCATCCTTTCGGAGAAGGACCTGCGTCATGCCAATCTGATGGACGGCGAGCTGGATTTTGACTTCAACGATAATCTTTATCCGGAGTTCTCGAAGTAAATAAAAGACGAAGATGAATATTCTAGTAACAGGAGCGAATGGTCAGCTAGGCAATCAAATGCGGCTTTTGGGCGCGTTGTCACAGGATCGGTATATCTATACCGATGTGGTGGCCCCCGAAGGTGTCGAGACCACGATACTCGATATTACAAATATTAATAATGTACGCGCGTTGTGTCAAGCCGAACAGGTGGATGTCATCGTCAACTGTGCGGCTTATACGAATGTTGATAAGGCAGAATCTGACCAGGAGTTCTGCGAGACTTTGAACGCCACAGCTCCGAAATACCTGGCACAAGTGATGAAGGAGAGGGGTGGTCTGCTCGTCCATGTCTCCACCGATTACGTCTTTGGTGCCGATCCTTATAATGTGCCCTGTAAGGAAGACCAGCAGGGCACCCCTTCAGGTGTGTATGGACTGACCAAGTTGCATGGCGAACAGAATATCATTGCGTCGGATTGCAAGTACATCATCATCCGCACGGCATGGCTCTATTCGGCCTTCGGCAAGAATTTTGTGAAGACCATGCTTCATCTGACAGCTACCAAGCCCGCTTTGAAGGTCGTCTTCGATCAGGTAGGAACACCTACGTATGCGGGTGACCTTGCTGATGTCATCTTTGACATCGTCGAGAACCGCAAATGGGAAGGCAAGACGGGCATCTATCATTACTCGAACGAGGGTGTATGCTCGTGGTACGATTTCACGATGAAGATTGCTGCATTGGCAGGCAATACGGCTTGCGATATACAGCCTTGTCATTCCGACGAATTCCCTTCTCCAGTGAAGCGCCCAGCCTACTCCGTGCTTGATAAGACCAAGATCAAGGAGGCCTTCGGCATCAGGATTCCCTATTGGACCCACTCGCTTGAGAAGTGTTTGAAGGAGCTGGGGCAGTTGTCATAATAGTTACGATTCAAATGGGCGTAGTCATCCGTCAGTCGCTGAAAGGGACCTTTGTCAATTACATTGGTGTGGTACTGGGCATCTTTGTCCAGTTCTACATTGTTGCCAAGTACCTTGACCCC
>JAFYZW010000017.1 GCA_017548545.1 Bacteroidales bacterium
GATGATGACTTTCAAGGGGGGTGAGGAGTTTGAGGGGTGTGAGGGGGTTGAGGAGTTTGAGGGGGTTGAGGGGGTTGAGGGGTTTGAGGAGTTTGAGGGGTTACGCGCCTTGTTTGAGGAGCATGATGAGTTTGAGGGAGAGGTCGAAGAAGATGATCTTGGCGGACCCGTTCTGGGCGATATCTTTTTCGGCCTGTGCCAATTCGTTCATGATGCCCTCGACGTTGAGGTGGTTGACGTAGAGGTGGAAGCGGGACGAGAACTGTGCCTCCTGGTCGTCCATGTAGTGGACGCCTGCGTCATCGGGGAAGGGCACGTTGAGGATGAAGTTCTCGCGAATCATCGACTGGGCATATTGCAGGAAATCCTGCTGGCGCTGTCGGCCCAGGGAAGCCATCTCGACGCTCCAGTCGCGCATGTCGAAGATGCGGCGCATATAGCTCAGACGCATCATGGCGCAGAACTTATCGAAAAAGAACTGACGCTCGTCGGCTTCGAGGCGCGGCTGCATCCAGCATGGGTCGAGCGGCGGGATGTTGAGACGCTGGCAGCGGCTGAGGATGGTGCCCAGCACTCGGTCGGGGTCGTTGCTGACGAGGAGGAAGAACGTCTTGGGATAGGGCTCCTCGATGATCTTGAGCAGCTTGTTGGAGGCGGTCTCGTTGATCTTCTCGGGCAGCCAGATGATCATGACGCGCTTGTCGCTCTCGAAGGGTTTGGTGGAGAGGATGCGGATGATGCTGGAGGCTTCGGCCTTGAAGATCTGTGCGTTCTTGCCTTCGTCGCTGATGAACTTCACCCAGTCGGTGTAGGTGATGTCTGGACGGCGCAGCAGGATGTCGCGCCACTCGGCGATGTAGTCGAGGCTGACGGCCGAGTCGTCGCCCGACTGTCCCTTGCGATTGACGACGGGGAAGGCGAAATGGAGATCGGGGTGCTGGAACTTCTGGACCTGCAGGCAATGGGGACACTGCTGGCAGGGTTCGCCATCGGGGGTGTGGTGTTCGCAAAGGATGTATTGGGCGGCAGTGAGAGCCAACGTCAGGGCTCCCGAGCCTTCGCGCCCGGATATCAACAAAGCATGAGGCATGCGGTCGTTGTCGATCGCATCCCTCAATTGCTGGGCAGCTGCCTGCTGGCCGGTGATGTCCTTGAAGAGCATTTACTTTTCCTTGATGATACCGTGACGATATGCCATGAGCAATCGCTGGAGGTTGTCGATCTGCACCTGCAGCTCCTTGCCGCGGTCGGTCTCACGCACGTAGATGCGGTTGTACTTGAAGTCCTCGAGCTGGACATGCGAATGCACATCGACACCTTCGAGGATGGCCTTTTCGCGCGACTCGAAATGTTCGTGTTCGACGAGCTGGAGGCCGTGGCTGTTGAAGATGAGTGTATAGCCTGAGATGCCAGTTGTGGCATGGTAGGGCTTGGAGAAGCCACCGTCGATGACGAGACGGATGCCTTCGGCACGGATGGGCGATTCGCCCTTGTTGGTGCGCACGGGCACGTGACCGTTGATGATGTGGGCACTGTCCTGGTCGAGGCCGAATTCGCGAAGGATGGTCTGGCAAACCTCCTTGCGGTCGGCGAGTTCGAAGAAGGCACCTTTCTTCTCCTTGTAGAGTTCCTTGTCGCCGATGAAGTAGCGCTCGAAGGTGGTCATCTTGTCCTTGTTGAAGAGGGGTGACTTGGGGCCGCACCATAGGTAGAGCATGTAGTCGAGGGCATCCTGGAGATGCTTGTCGCCACACGAGGGGAAGTAGGCGTCGCGCACCATCTGGTCGATCTTGTCGAAGAGGGCACGCCCCTTGTAGGTGGCTCCATCGACTTCGACTTCCTCGAACGTGCCGTCGGGATTCATGGGGATGGCGGCATGGAAGAGCAGGTTGCCATTGCGCACGAGGTAGAGCGAGCCTTTCTGATAGAGCAGACGCAGGTGCTTCTGCAGCTCGGCAGAGTTGCGGAATGAATGGGCGAGCTGATCCATGACCTCCTGTTCGCGTGTGCAGAGGTCGTAGGGGTCGGCGACGTTGAGCAGCGAGGGGAGGTTCTTGTCGAGCAGTTCATAGACTTTGTCGCCGATGGTGATGGTGCCTGCCTTGGTGTCGATCTTGTCGAGCAACAGGCGATCGTCCATCTTGTATTCGGGATGGCGGCGAATGATCTGTCCTTCGAGCTTGAACTGGATGATGGAGATGGCCTTGTGCATCTTGGCCATGAGCTGTGCGGAGCGCTTGAGGCGCGGATTGTTGTCGAAGTCCTTGGTCTGCCAGAGGGTGCAGGGGTCGTCGCCATAGACCTCCATGGCGAGGTTGGCAAGGGGCAGGAGGTTGATGCCATAGCCTTCTTCGAGCGTCTCGACGTTGGCGTAACGGATGGAGACGCGGAGCACGGAGGCGATGAGGGCAAGATTGCCTGCAGCAGCACCCATCCACTCGATGTCGTGGTTGCCCCACTGGATGTCGAAGTTGTGGTAGCGTGTGAGGGTGTCGAGGATCTGCCATGCACCGGGGCCACGATCGAAGATGTCGCCTACGATGTGGAGGGTATCGATGATGAGTCGGTGGATGAGGTAGCAGATGGAGATGATGAGTGCCTCGCTTCGACCCACTTCGACCACGGAGTTGATGATGGCGTTGTAGTAGTCCTGACGGTCGGGCTCAGCCTTTGCCTCGTTGAGGAGTTCGGTGATGACGTATGCGAACTCAGGATCGAGGAGTTTCTGGAGCTTCGAGCGTGTGTATTTGTGGTTGACGAAACGTGCCAGTTCGACCAACTGGTGGATGGTCATGCGGTACCAGTCGTCGAGGTCTTCGGGGGCCTGCTGACGTTTGACGATCTCGAGCTTCTCTTCGGGGTAGTAGATGAGGGAGCAAAGTTCGCGCTTGTCGCTGTCGCGCATGGCCATGCCAAAGATGTCGATGACCTTGCGGCGTATCTGTCCGGAGGCGTTGCGCAGGACGTGGTTGAAGGCGTTGGCTTCGCCATGGATGTCGCTCAGGAAGTGCTCGGTGCCCTTCGGGAGGCTCATGATGGCCTGCAGGTTGATGATCTCGGTGGAGACGCTGTTGATGGTGGGGAACTTCTCGCTCAGGAGCTCGAGGTATCGCTTGTCGGCTCTGACTTCTTCGAGTGTAAATTGCATGTTGATGTAGTTTTTTCTTTGTTGAAATGGTCGCGGCAAATATAACGTTTTTTTTTCGATTGACCAAATTTTTTGTTCAAAATCTGCTCAATGCTTCGCAAACCACATAGTTCGAGCCACCTACGAATACTATTCCGGGTTGCTGAAGGGCTGCATCGAGGGCATCGCCGATGGATGAGAAGACCTGACCATGGAGCCCGACGGAAGCTGCCTTTTCGGCAAGTTCAGAGGCGGGAAGCGCACGAGGAGTAGGGGCATTGCACCAGTAGTAGTTGACGACGGGGTCGGCGGTTTGGCTTGGGGGCAGCATGCGGAGCACGGTCTCGATGTCCTTGTCGCTGACCATGCCGAAGACGATCTGGAGGGGGTGATTGGCGTTGTGGAGCGCCATGAGCTGGGGACCGAGGTAGGCGAAGCACCCAGGATTGTGACCTGTGTCGCAGAGCACGCGGACGGAGCCGTCGGCATTGGTTTGCAGCGTCTCCCATCGACCGCGAAGGTGGGTGAGCGTCACGACATCGCGGAACCCACATTGCAGGGCCTGCTGCGGGATGTCGAATCCGAGGCTGCGCAACTGATGGACAGCCGTGATGACGGTGTTGGCGTTGCGTGGCTGGCAGTCACCGCATAGCGGACATTGGAGAGTGCCGTCGTCGGCCGTTTCATATATATTATAGAATGTATGGTGACGGACCCAGGGAATCTGCCGCAGGTCGCAGGCGAAAATGAGCTCGGAGACCTGTCGAAGCTGGGCGTTCTGTTCGAAGGTGAAGCGCACCCTCTCGTCCTCACATTCGCCGATGATGCAGGGCACACCCTGTTTCATGATGCCAGCCTTTTCGGCAGCGATCTGGGGCAGTGTATTGCCGAGGAACTGGGTGTGGTCGAACGAGATATTGGTGATGATGCTGAGCACGGGTCGGATGATGTTGGTGGAATCGAGACGACCACCTAACCCCACTTCGATGACAGCCACATCGACCTCACGTTCAGCAAAATAGCAGAACGCCATCATGGTGGCCAGTTCGAAGAACGAGGGCTGGAAACGCATCAGTGAATGATCGGCATCGGAGGAGACAGTATCTCGGGGTGCCCACTTTTCGACCCACTCGACGACATATTGCTGGTCGATGGGTTGGCCATCAACGCGTATGCGCTCGCTGAAATCGACAAGGTGGGGGGAAGTGAAGAGTCCTACGCGATAGCCGGCAGACTGAAGGATGGAGGCCAGGAGATGGGAGGTAGAGCCCTTGCCGTTGGTGCCGGCGACATGGATGGTGCGATAGCGGCGATGGGGATGACCCAAAAGGTCATCCATGACCTCACAGCGTTCGAGTCCTGGCTTGTAGGCATGGGCCCCCTGGCTCTCGAAAACCGGCAGCTGGGCATAGAGGTAGGAGAGGGTCTCGGGATAATTCATTTGCAAACAGTTCTAAATTTGGGCTGCAAAGATACGTACTTTTTTTAAATAATCTTCAATTTTTTGCCAAAAATTTGGAAGTCTCGTTTTAAAGTGGTATCTTTGCACCCACATATTTAGTAATTATGGGATTTTTTGACAAGTTCTTCAAGAAGGAGAATAAAGAGACGCTCGACCAGGGCATGCAGAAGACCAAGCAGGGCCTGTTTGAGAAGATTGCGCGTGCCGTAGCTGGCCGCAGCACTGTGGATGACGACGTGCTGGACGACCTGGAAGAGGTATTGGTGACCAGTGATGTGGGTGTGGATACCACGCTGCGTATCATCGAGCGCATCCAGGCCCGTGTGGCCAAGGACAAGTATGTGGGCACAGGCGAACTGAACGAACTGCTTCGCCAGGAGATTACCGCATTGCTGGTGGAGAACCAGCGCGAGGAGCTCGACGGCTTCACGGTGAAGGCTGATGCCAAACGTCCGTATGTGATGCTCGTGGTGGGCGTGAATGGTGTGGGTAAGACCACGACCATCGGCAAACTGGCCTATCAGTTCAAGAAGGCTGGCAACAAGGTGGTGCTGGGCGCTGCCGATACGTTCCGAGCTGCCGCCATCGACCAGCTGCAGATCTGGGGCGACCGTGTGGGTGTGCCCGTGGTGAAGCAGCAGATGGGTGCGGATCCCGCTTCGGTGGCCTTTGATGCGGTGTCGCATGCTGTGAAGGAGAATGCCGATGTGGTGATCATCGACACGGCAGGACGTCTGCACAACAAGGTGGGACTGATGAACGAGCTGGGCAAGATACGCAAGGTGATCCAGAAGGTGGTGCCTGAGAACAATCCCGAGGTACTGCTTGTGCTGGACGGTTCGACCGGGCAGAATGCTTTCGAGCAGGCCAAGCAGTTTGCGGCAGTGACAGACGTCACAGCCCTCTGCATCACGAAGCTCGACGGCACAGCCAAGGGCGGCGTGGTGATAGGTATCAGCGACCAGCTGCAAACCCCCGTGCGTTACATCGGACTTGGTGAAGGCCTGGAGGATCTGCAGATCTTCAACAACAGGGCTTTCGTCGATAGCCTCTTCGGCAAATGATCACTCTTTAATCGAATTGTCTCCCAGATGAAAAAGTGTCTTCTTCTACTTTCTGTTGCACTAGCTTTCACTAGTCGGGCTCAACTCACAACCAACAACGGCATCCCATACCTTGAGGACCAGGCTGTGGACATGAGCCAGCAGTTCATGGACCCGACGAATACAGTGTTCTGTGCCGATTCGCTCGTCAGCTTTGATGCAGCGACGGGACGTGGTGTGCTGCAATGGAGCCGACAGGAACTGCATCCACGTCAGGCATTCAATGCCAATGGTTATTGGATTGTGCCCCTGAAGAACCTCGACTTCCCGGGTCCTGCTTACGACCAAAGTCCGAGGCTGGAGTTTCGTGTGGAGCCAGTCGATGCACGTACTTTGCGACTGCGTGTCTTCACAAGCCCCATCATCCCTGAGGATGACAAGGACGAGGTGATGCTCGTGGAGGAACCACGGACAGACTTTTCAGCTTGGAAGGTCATCAGTTCGAAAGAAGGTGTGACGTTTACGAGCAGCGAGGGCAGTCTGGAGATACAGGCTTATCCATGGCGACTGATTCTGCGCGACAAGAACGGCAAGGAACTGACACGCACGCGCCACCTGGGCGACAACGACTCGACACAGGTCAAGACGCATCCGTTCATGTTCGTGAAACGTGGTTCGGACAATTCGAGAAGCATCGAGCCGGTGTTCAGCCTTAAGCCAGGCGAGAAGATATTCGGCTGCGGCGAGTCGGCCACCAGCCTTAACAAGGCAGGGCAGAAGCTCAACCTCTTTGTGGTCGATCCACAGGGCCCCGAGACACCCGACATGTACAAGCCTATCCCGTTCTACTTCTCGAACCGTGGCTATGGCGTCTTCATGCACACTTCGGCCCCAGTGACCGTGGATTTCGGCAACAGTTACATCGGTTCGACTAGACTGTTTATGGCCGATGAGGTAGCCGACCTGTTTATCATGCTCGGTTCGCCCAAGGAAATTCTGTACGAATACACTTCGCTCGTAGGACGTCCCGATTGCCCACCGCTCTGGAGCTTCGGACTGTGGCAGAGCCGTATTTCCTACTTCACTGAGAAGGAGGGTAGAAGCGTGGTCAACAAGCTGCGCGAACTGAGGATTCCCTGCGACGTCATCCATTTCGACACTGGATGGTTCGAGGTGGATTGGCAGTGCGACTATAAGTTCAACAGCAACTTCACCGATGCCACCAAGATGCTGTCGGACTTCAGGGAACAGGGTTTCCATACCTGCTTGTGGCAGTTGCCGTACTTCACGCCGAAGAACCCATATTTCAAATACCTTGTCGAGAACGGTTTGGCCGTGAGGAATCCGCGAGGTGGACTGCCTCAAGAAGATGCGGTGCTCGATTTCTCGAATCCCAAGACCGTGGAATGGTACCAATCGCAGCTGGAAGGACTGCTGCGTCAGGGTGTGGCCGTTATCAAGGCGGACTTTGGTGAAGCAGCGCCCTACCTGAATGGCCTGTATGCCAGTGGCAAGACGGGACTCTACGAGCACAACCTCTATCCAGTTCGCTACAACAAGGCGGCTTACGACATCATCAAGAAAACCAACAACGGCGAAGGCATCATCTGGGCACGCAGCGCTTGGGCAGGCAGTCAGCGCTATCCACTCCATTGGGGTGGAGATGCTGCGACAACGAATACCGGCCTGGAGGGTTCGCTACGCGAAGCACTCAGCTTCGGACTGTCGGGCTTCAGCTTCACCAGCGGTGACATAGGAGGCTTTGTGACCAAGAGCCCCGAGAAGCTCTATCGCCGATGGATGGCTTACGGGATGCTGACCAGTCATAGCCGCGTGCATGGAGTGGAGACAGAGCCTTGGCTTTACGACGATGACTTTGTGGATTACTTCCGCGAGTGCGTCGAGATGAAGTACAAGCTCATGCCTTACATTTACGAACAGGCCAAGAAATCGGCCGAGGCGGGACTGCCCATGCAGCGTGCCCTGCTGCTTGAATATCCCGATGACCCGGGAGCCTGGCTCATCGAGGATGAATACCTCTTGGGCGAGAACATGCTCGTAGCTCCTATGCTCGAAGAAGGCGAAGGACGAGACGTCTATCTGCCCGGGAAGGACAGGTGGGTGGATTATCAGACGGGCAAGACATACGACCCAGGCTGGAACTACATCGAGTGCGGACATCTTCCCATTGTTATTCTCGTGAAGAAGGGAGCCACCATTTCGACCGTTCCTGTGGCACAGAGCACAGACTGGATTGATTGGAAAAAAGTTGCCAAGAAGAAGTATTAACTTGTCATGATCAAGCATCGGATTGACCTCATTACAATGGGTTGCAGTAAGAACCTGGTAGATAGCGAGCGCTTGATGGCACAACTCGCTGCGGTAGGTTATCAACTGCATCACGACCCCGAGGAACCCCGGGGGGAGATTGTCATTGTCAATACCTGCGGTTTCATAGGCGATGCCAAAGAGGAGTCGATCAATACGATCCTTGGTCTGACAGTGCTCAAGAAACGCAGGAAGATAGGAAAGATTTTCGTCATGGGTTGCCTTTCGGAACGGTACCGTAAGGAATTGACTGACGAGATCCCCGAGATTGACCGTATCTATGGCAAGTTCGACTGGAAAGGAATCTTGTCGGACCTTGGACATAAGTGGGACACCGGCCTTCGTTCTTACCACTTCCAGACCACTCCTCGCCACTATGCTTACGTAAAGATAGGAGAGGGCTGCAATCGCCTCTGCGCCTATTGTGCCATTCCACTCATCACGGGTCGCTACAAGAGTCGACCCATGGAGGAAATTGTCGATGAGGTGAAACAATTGGTCAGCCAAGGTGTGCGCGAGTTCCAGTTGATAGCGCAGGACCTTACGGGTTATGGCTACGACCTGTATGGACGATACAATATCGCTGAGTTGGTACAGCAACTGGCCGATATCCCAGGTGTGGAATGGTTGCGCCTGCATTATGCCTATCCGAACAACTTCCCAATGGATCTGCTGCCGGTGATGGCACGCAATGCGAATGTCTGCAAGTACCTTGACCTGGCGCTTCAACATGCATCGAACAACGTGCTCGACCGTATGCTGCGACATATCTCCCGAGAAGAGACCGAAACGCTTTTGGCAGAAATGCGTCGTGAGGTGCCAGGCATCCACATTCGAACCACGATGATGGTGGGATTCCCCGGCGAGACGGAACAGGACTTTGAGGAACTGAAGGAGTTCGTTCGTCAGCAGCGCTTCGAACGTATGGGAGCCTTCGCATTCTGTGAGGAAGAAGGTACATACGCAGCTCGACACTACGAGGACGATGTTCCTCCCACGGTGAAACAGCAACGTCTGGACGAACTGATGGACTTGCAACAAGAGATCAGTTTGCAGTGCCAGGAGGAGAAGGTGGGAAAGGTGATGCGTGTCATCATCGACCGCCTGGACGGAGACTATTACGTAGCTCGTACAGAATTTGATTCTCCCGAAGTGGATCCCGAGGTGCTGATTCCTGTTGATACTTTAAATTTGCCCATAGGCTCTTTCCAGCAGGTGCGGATCACCTCGGCTACTCCCTATGAGCTGATGGCAGAAGTAATCTAGAGGCCATCTAGAAGTTCTAGAGGCTCTAGAAAATCTAGAAAATCTAGATAACCAAGAAAAAAAGAAAACATAAAAAACATATAAAGACCCCCAAAACAATACCCACTATGAAATGCATCGTTGATATCAACGACAACATCGTGGTCAGGAACGAGGCCAATCCGGTGCAGATGCTTCGTCTTGACATGTCACGTTTCTATTGCCGCTTGTTTGAAACCACTCGCGACCAAAGCCGCGACTATCTGGAGGAGATCCTCCAATGGACCGATGGCAATCTTGAAAACTACGATTACGTCTCGAATAACCTCATGCATTTCACGGCTGCTCGTCGCCGATATTACGGTTTCAAGAGATAATTGATGAAGAGACTTTCAGCGCTCATATCAGCGTTGGTGTTGGGCTTCACCTCACTAACGGCCCAGATCAATACGGACCGTGTGCTGGCCATCGGCCGCAACGCCCTCTATTTCGAGGACTATGTGCTGTCGATCCAATATTTCAACGAGGTCATTGCGGTCAAGCCATATTTGGCCGACCCATACCTCTATAGAAGCATCGCGAAGATTTATCTGGATGATTACCTGGGAGCTGCCCAGGACGCTTCGGCGTGCATCGAGCGCAATCCGTTTTTAGTCACTGCATGGCAGGTGCGTGGTATCGCCCGACAGAATCTGAAGGAGTACGATGGGGCTATTGCTGACTTCGAGCAGGGCCTGAGCGTTCAGCCCGAGAACAAGGTCTTCCTTCGCAGTCTGGCGGTGTCGTACGCCCTGAAGAAGGACTATCGGCGTGCCGACAGTTGCTTCAATCACTTCATCGAACTCTTTCCGAACGAACCAACGGCCTACCTCAATCGTGCCCAATTGAAGATGGAGATGGGCGACAGCATCATGGCGCTAAAGGATCTCGACAAGGTCATCGACCTCGACAAGGGCAACGCATACGCATACGGAATGCGGAGCATGATCCTAGCACAAAACGAACGATATAAGGAGGCGCTTGACGACATGGACCATGCTATTCGTCTCGATCCCGAGCAGAGTGCATTCTACAACAATCGTGCGATGATCCGCTACAACATGAATGACCTGCGAGGTGCGATGAGTGACTATGACCAGGCCCTCGAACTGAATCCTGATGAAGTGCTCTCGCTCTACAACCGAGGCATCCTTCGTGCCCAGATCGGTGACCGTAACCGCGCTATCAGCGACTTCACACGTGTGCTTGAACACGAACCTGACAACACGTTTGCAAGCTACAATCGTGCATTGTTGCGTGATGAAGTGGGAGACCTGCGTGGAGCTGTCGATGACTATCAGAAAGTGTTCGACCAGCATCCCAACTTCTTCCCAGCCCTTTATGCTCGTGCGGAAGATTTGAAGAAACTGGGACGCTTGAAGGAGGCAGATCAGGACTTCAAACAAGCATTCACCGTCGAACAGCGTGTCATGAAGGAACGCGACCAGCGCAATCTGCGTCGCAAACAGATGCAGGCCGAAGGTGTACAGAATCCCGACAGCGTCCTTTTGGCCGAGAATACCGTGCAGGATGACGAGCTGACGGATGAAGAACTTACCCGCAAGGAAGGTGACAACAACATACGAAAGTTCAATCGTATAATGACAGCTTCGTTCGATGGAAACGAGTCGCGTTACAACAATGCTACACGTGGACGCATACAGGACCAGCGTTTCACGGTTGAGATGCAGCCGATGTTCATCCTCTCGTACTACGAGAAGAGCGATGGTGTGCGCCAGAACATCTACTTCGAGAAGACACTGTCGGACTTTAACCGTGCAGGATTGCTGAGTCGTCGCCTCAAGGTCGTTTGTCAGGAACCTATGCTTGACGAGACGCAAGTGCAGGCACATTTTGCTTCGATCGACAATTATTCGCGCATCATCGCCCAAGGTGGAACCATCATCAGCTATTTCGGTCGTTCGCTTGACTTCATGCTGGTGCAGGATTATCAGTCTGCCATCGAAGACCTCAATCAGGTGCTCTATCGCAAGGACAACTTCATTTTGGCTTACTTCAATCGTGCGGTGATACGTTTCCGCCAGATTGAGGTCAATGAGCATAGCGGGGTGGCATCGGCATCGGGCAATAACCAGCAGGTTGTCGATGAGGACCTTCGTAATTCGGCTATCCGTCAGAGCAATGGCTCAACTATCCGCTTGAATCAGAATTCTGCGCTTTCGGGCCAGGACCAGATACGCCGACAGGCTGAACAGATGCAACGGCAGCGAAGGGTAGAGTGTGAGATGTGTCTCCGCGACCTGGACAAGGTGATCGAACTATCGCCGACGTTCGTCTATGCCTACTTTAATCGCGCTTATATTTCGTCCAAGTTGTCGAACTTTGACACGGCACTTGACGACCTGAACAAGTGCATCGAACTCTATCCAAACTTTGCTGAGGCTTACTATAACCGTGGATTGATATTGCTGCGGCAAGGCCAATCGAAGCAGGGTATTCAGGACCTCTCGAAGGCCGGTGAGTTGGGACTTGTCCAGGCATATTCGGTACTTAAGAGAGCGACGGCAGAGTAGAAAGAAAAACAATAATATCACTATAGTTATGCAACAAAAAATCATCATTCTGGATTTCGGTTCACAGACCACACAACTGATTGGTCGTCGTGTTCGTGAGCTCGATACTTTCTGCGAGATTTTGCCTTATAACAAATTCCCCGTTGGCGATAAGTCGGTCATTGGTGTTATCCTTTCGGGATCTCCTTTTTCGGTACATGACCCAGAGGCTTTTAAGGTGGATCTCTCACAGTTTGTGGGGCATATTCCAGTGTTGGGGATCTGCTATGGCGCTCAGTTTATCAGTTATGCCGGAGGTGGGAAGGTCGAAAAAGCCGACTCACGAGAATATGGACGCGCCAACCTTTGCGAGTTTGATGTTGATAACCCTCTCTTCAAGAGCTTTGACCGCAACAGTCAGGTTTGGATGAGCCATGGTGATACGATCACAGCTATTCCCGAAGGTTTCAAATGTATCGCCTCGACTGCTAATGTGAAATATGCAGCTTATGCCAGTTTGACTCAGCCGGTATGGGCCGTTCAGTTCCATCCTGAGGTTTTCCATACTACTCAGGGTACGCAACTTCTGAAGAACTTCGTCGTGGACATTTGTCACTCGAAGCAAGATTGGTCGGCAGCCTCATTTGTCGATACTACTGTGGCAGAGCTAAAGGCGCAGGTAGGAGAGGATCGTGTGATACTGGGCCTCTCAGGCGGTGTGGATTCCAGTGTGGCTGCTGTGCTTCTCAACCGCGCCATCGGCAAGAATCTCACCTGTATCTTCGTCGATCATGGTATGCTACGCAAGAACGAGTTTCGCGATGTGATGCACGACTACGAGTGCCTTGGACTTAATGTGATTGGTGTGGATGCATCGGAGAAATTCTTCGCTGATCTGGCTGGCGTGAGTGATCCTGAGCAGAAGCGCAAGATCATCGGTCGAGACTTCATCGAGGTGTTCAATGCTGAGGCCAAGAAGATCAAGGATGCCAAGTGGCTGGCCCAAGGTACCATTTATCCCGACCGAATCGAGTCGCTCAACATTACTGGTAAAGTAATCAAGTCGCACCACAATGTGGGTGGTCTGCCTAAGGAGATGCACCTCTCACTCTGCGAGCCGCTGAAATGGCTCTTCAAGGATGAAGTGCGTCGTGTGGGTCGTCAGTTGGGTATGCCTGAGCACCTTATTACCCGCCATCCTTTCCCAGGCCCTGGACTCGCTGTGCGTATCCTTGGCGACATCACTCCTGAAAAGGTGCGTATACTTCAGGATGCCGATGACATCTACATCCGTGGCTTGCGAGAGTACAAAGTGAAGCTCTCGGGCGAAGAAGCTCGTCGTGTGCTGGCTGCCGGTGTGCCTGCCAACATGAAGGACGGAGAGATTGAAGTGTCGCTTTACGACCAGATTTGGCAGGCCTGCACCATTCTGTTGAGCACTGTGCGCAGTGTGGGTGTTATGGGTGATGAACGCACCTACGAGCATCCCGTTGCCCTCCGTGCCGTTACTTCCACAGATGCAATGACAGCCGATTGGGCCCACTTGCCTTACGACTTTATGGCCAAGGTCTCGAACGAAATCATCAACAAGGTGCGTGGAGTCAACCGCGTCTGCTATGACATCAGTTCCAAACCACCCTCGACAATCGAGTGGGAATAATGCTTAGACAAGCTTTCTGTGGACATCTGCAGGAAGATTATCAACTAGGCTACATAACCGCATAATAAGGTGGCAGTTTTCGTTGAGAAAATGCCACCTTTATGTCAATTTATTGTCACCTCTTCCATTCAAAAACGTCAAAAATGCAGTTTTTTTAGCCATTTATTGAAATTTAACCGAATTTTTGTCTGCTTTATCCTCAAAAATTATTATTTTTGCGGCCAAATTGTTTATAAAAATGCAAAGAATTCTATTGTCGTTATTTATAACGTTCTTTTCAATAAATGTCTGTCAAGCACAGTTCCGTGCGTTGCGAGATTTGTCTTGGTACCCCAAGTCGGGACAGAACAAATCTTATAATTCGTCGAACTCCAATTCAACCAGTGTGCTTGAAGATTTGAATAATGCCTTCAATGCAGGTAATTACAGGGATGTCGTATTCACTTATTATCCTCAGGCCATCAAGGGCGGCTATCAGCGAAATAGTTTGCTCTATAACAATACTCGTCGTGCATTGCGTCAGCTGATGCGCGATGACCCCTCGCTTGCCAACTGGCGACAAATGCAAGCCCTCTATCAAGAACGATTCAAGAATCTGGGCACCGAAGAATATGACTATCGTAACAACCTTGAGACCACATCCTGGAGTGAAGAGCAGTTGCAGAACGAACGTCTGGCTGCACTCGCATCGATGAACGATCGCTACCAGGATTGCTACAAGTTGGCTTTGGAGCGTGTTCAGAAGGTATCGGGCAAGATTGACCTTGCAGTCATCCTTCAGGGTATGTTTGCCCCCTTGAATCGAGCACATGTAGCCAATCCGGAACTTGGATCTTCGCTCGATGGGCGATATCAGGAGATCCTGACCCTCATTGACAAGTCGGAACGTTTCATGGAGCAGGAGCATCGCCAGGAATACTTGACTTATTATCCCAGCGCCATCCTAGACCAGGTGCGTAGCGAGTGTCTTCGTGTTATAAACATCAATAAGGCGAAGGATAGGGCTGCTGCACGAGAAGAGCAGGAACAGGCCTTGGCAGCATACAACCAAGCTCTTGCATACTATCATCAGAAGGATTTCAACAATGCCTTCACTGCTGCAGGGGAGGGTTGGCGAAAGTATCAGGCGCCGGAATTCCGCATTCTCAGGTCGAATATCCTCCAGAATTGTGCCAGCGAAGCCTCTTCGACAGCCGATCGTGTGGCCTTCCTTTGTGCTGCCTACGAGGCAGGACATGGATATGTCAGCCGTCAGACCATCAATCATATCCTTGAGGGGCTTCGTGCCAATCTTTTCATGTCGGGTGTGGCAGGCAAGACGCATCGCACAACCAAAAACCTGATCATTAATCAACGTGTCTGGACGGTTGATGAATTGAAAGAAAAGACCTCTAATTGATCCTTCCCTTTATATTTATATATGTATATTCGTTTTTTCGTCGTTTGTTTTGCATTGTCACTGTGGGGCACATCGTCTCTTAGTGCAGCTGAGGAGTTGACACAAGAGGCTGACATCCCTACGACAGCAAGAACGTCTGACGTTACTGACAAATACAAACAACTGACCTTTGGCCGCAGTGACTATAACTTCTGGTCACATTTCTCTGTATCGACCAACCTGGTTGATTGGGCCCTTGTTATCCCTAATGTAGGTCTTGACATTGACTTCGGTAATCCTAACCGAAAGTCCACTTCTTCAATCTTCTTGCAACTTAAAGGTTCTCCTTCGAGCAAGGATTACTTGAAGGAAAGACTTTATGACCAGACTTCATACAAATTTTGGAATGCTCACGTCGAATGGCGCTGGCACTGGTCGTTCCGTCGTCATCCCGAACTTGTGAAGGGCAGATTCTACTCGGGTCTCTATACCGAGTATATGAAATACACGATGAATACTCCATTGGACATCATCGATCGTGACAAGCTGAAGGATGGTTGGGGTGGCATAGCCGGTATCTCTGCGGGTTATGATTTCCCAGGGTTCAACTACGATAATCGTCACTTCTTCCAGTTCCAGATAGGTGCCAACGTCGGTGCTATCTATGCTGATTATGATGCCTACAGTGATGCCGGAAAGGAGTCGAAGAAAAAAATCTTCCCCATGGTGACTGAGATTCGTTTCGCAATCGCTTATCGTAACCAAAGCATCAGTCGTAAGTACTGGCAGCCCAACCTGGAGCGTTATCGTCGTATTGAAGTGGAAGATGATGCTGCCCACAAGCAGATTGATGAATATGCTGAGCAGTTTGAAACTGATCCTCTCACCATCTATGTAAAACCGAAGAATGAGACGGACTCTGTCTTCTCAGAGCCTGTTACCTTCAATATGGTACGTCGTGCATTCGGTGAGCGTTGTAATTCGCAGTATTTCCGACCTGAACGACTGTACGAACTGGAAGATAACACCAAGTTTCCGATTACTGTGCCAAGCGACTACTACGTAATCGGTTATAACCTCCCCATCCGCGCCACTGATTTGGATTCGGAAGACACTGAGGCACATTATGTCTTCCCGTTCCGTGTGCGTTTCTCAGGTTATGAGCAGGCGATGGAACGCATGTTGAGCTATAACCGTTCGTTGCGAAGTTTCTTCAACAACAACGGCAATCGTCTGCCTTCCTTGAATATGGAAGCTGTCAACAGTACTGATTTTGTTACCAGCGCTACCCTCGAGAATATACTTGAACTGCTTAATGGCAAATGGTTGGGCGGCAAATTGACTCGAGATGATGTAGAAGCTGTCTATTATCGTGAGGATAATGAGTTCCATCAGATCAACGAGACAGAGATGAATCACCGTGGAACATACGCCTTGGGTCTTCGCTTCCATACACAAGTATTTGAGAACTACGATTCCTTGACAACACGCTTCAATCTGGAGCCTTATGTCGAGACGGATACCCGTACTCTCTATGAGCAGTTTGTCCCAGTGGTAACAAGTCGTCAGTTCTTTATTAGTCATCCTTGGAAGAATGGTCAGGAGCGTCAGCTCACCAAAGACGATGTCCTGAAGATGCTGGCTGATGAGGGCTTCTATGGTTTCAGTGATGCCAACATTTCGATTGATTCGATTCACTATGGTCGCAATTTGGGAGAGGCAGATTTCGGCAAGGTACTGCCTAAGGTCAAGTTCATCTATGTTGTCGAAGATTCCCTTGGCCTGGCAGCGGGCAAGGAGTTCCACTATGCTTGTCTGAATGGCCTGAATGCTCAGAATGGTACTTGGAATACCAACATCCCCTTCCAGGTTACTCACGGACCAATTTGTGAAGGCACATACGATTCAGAGGGCAACCTCATCCCTGCCGACAAACAGGAGGTTATCGATGATGTTATGCGCTGCCTGACACGTGCCAATAAGAACCTGCGTCACTATACTATCGACAAGGCGTGGATTGAAGATTATACTTACACAGGCTTGCACGATATGACTGGCGGCAGAAAAGAGAAGTGGACACTGCTTCGCTTTGCCTACCGTTATGTCAATGCCGATGGTCACGTCCGTCTTGCTCGTGCTCACGCCGCTTACCGTATAAGAATTCCCAAGAAATGATCAGCTACAATAATACAACAACACTTTCCCGTCGGTGGATGCTTATTGCGTTCGTGTGCATGATGTTCCAGCCAATCCTGATTGGCAATGTGCTGAATGCCCAGACCGTAGCAGTTCGCACTAACGCCCTGCTATGGGGAGCCGAGGCTGCCAATGTCAGTGTTGACCTCACCGTAAGTGAGCACAGCACGGTCGGCATCACAGGTATCTTTTCGGTTCATGACTCATGGATTCGTGATGCCAATGTCAAGGGTGGCCAGATAGAGTATCGATACTGGTTCTCTCATCAGCCTTTTCATCGGCTGTTTGTCGGCCCTATTGCCGGCATCTTTCATTATTCCATCGACGATGATCTGGATACTCAGACCTGTGTTCCAGCAGGCATCAATGCCGGTTATGCGTGGACTCTTTCCACTCACTGGAATATTGAGGCATGCTACGGCGTGGGATACTTGTATTATAATCGTGCTTCACGTGGTGTCAATGACAAAATATTGAAGTCTAATCATCACAAGTTCACTACCATCAACTTCGGTTTGAATCTGTCTTATGTTTTCTAAGCATACTATTAAGGATTTACGCATATTTGCAGCAGCTTCTCGCCTGTGGATGCAGGTGGGGTGGGTTCGTGTGTCTGCACTTCTGCTTTTGACGTTCTTCCTTCGTCCTTTGGCTGGAGGCAGTGACCTTCTTGCCCAGTATGATCCGCTCACTTTCGTCATACTCAATGCAGAGGATCGTACTCTTGTTGATGATTTGGGCCACAATTGGGACCCGGAAAATGGTGTTTGGATGGGTTCGACACTCGGTCTTCCCGAACGCAATGATCTCGATGTCTTTGTAACCAATGAGGTCTGCGCTGACTCTATTGTCGCTTGGAGCAAGTCGAATGCACAACGTCATCGTGATCTCATCTCAGCGTTTGTCAATGAATATCGTCAGCGTGGATGGCTCCTTCATCGTCATACTAGCGCATACGAGCTGTCGGACGTCAATCAGATTGCTCAAGATATCTACAAGCAATACCCTGAAGCTGTCGATTATTGGAATAACTTGACCAGCGATGACCGTGGTGTTTATTCTGTGGCACTTCTCCTTCATCCTCAGGATGGTGGCGCCTTTGAGATCGTGGTGCTCACGGAGTCGATTACCAAGTACGATGGCGATGAGGCCAATTGTCCAATCTATTACAAGAATCGTACAGAACTCACCAATGTTGAGACCACACGACAGCGTACGCATTTCCGTCGTCAGCATGGCACAGCGTCGAGTGACGGCACATGGCTGACCTTCAACGAGAATTTCCACATCCAAGGACCTGAAGATCAGCGTCTGGTTATCGATCGTGTGGTTAATACTTGTAACTTCGAGAGTGATCTTAATGTCGTGAAGGCCGATTTCCAGAATGAGCCCATGCAATATGATATGGCTGTGAAATATCTCGACATTGCATCGCGGAATGAGGATTTCAGCTATCGTTTGCGACCTTTTGTCTATGCTGGAGAGGATTTCCAGCGTCAGCTTTATCGTCGTACCCGTGGCGATTTGCTACGCGATACGTTGGAGCACTATCGTGTCAATACCATTGCTCACATGGAGGAGTTGCGTAAGTGGGTGGAGTATCGTGAGATTGATCCCGACTCGATGCTCTTCCTTATTCCTCAGCCGCTGTGGAAACTTGTCTTACGTTATCGTAATTTCGATAAGATACGTGATCGTGTACGTAAAGCAGCACCATGGATTCCTCTTGAAGTTACTGACGAGGATACCGTTCAAGCTTACATCGCCAATACTCCCTTTGATATTTTCTCCGATTTCCAGGCATATGTTGATTCGGGCCATGTCATAGCTGATCATCATGTACTTACGTCCGAACGAGATCTCGTCGAGGGCTATGTCAGCCGACAGAATCAGATGAATCTTTATCCTGTGCCGGGTGAGAGTCGTCGTGTGCGTATCGAGCATAGTGACACATTGTCAAGAGGCGCAAAGCCGCTTATGTTAACGATGGAGCCCGTTGATACAGTATTGTCCTATCGTTGGCGTATGCCTGATCCTACACGCTATTACCAGTTGCGTCATATCAGTTATCTGCATGACTTCATTCATGCTGATACGACATCTTCAGTCGAGTGTGGTTGTGAGCGTCAGATGCCGCTCCAATTCCTCAATATCTCAACACAGAATGCTGAGTTCGATTGTCCTCCGCGTCGTAGTATCACTAGTGATCGACTTGTTAGTTTCAAGCCACGTGCTCGTGGCGAGCTCGTGGATGCCACTTACAGTTTGGCTTTGAGCTTCGAACTACTTAGTACAGAACTTAATCTCGATTTGGGTAACAACCGAGCCCAAATGGATAGTTTGGTACAGAAGGCTTACGAGATAACGCACGATATGTATCAGCGTATTCAACAGGTAGGCATCGTGGGCATTTCGTCACCTGAAGGTGGTCAACGACTGAACCTCCAGCTCTCTCGTCAGCGTAGTTCGAATATCCTTGAATACTTGCGTTCGAAAGGAGGAGAGGATTTGCGCCATGCTAATTTCCGTATTATTCAAGACTCTATTGCTCCATGGAGCGCTGTGGCCGACATCATTGAGGCTGAGCATCCTGACCATGAAGCGACTGCCCGTAGAATCCGTAATGCAGTCGAGGCAAATCCATATAATATGAAGGCTCAACAGGACATGATTGGTTTCAGCTCACGTCATCGTGATCCAATTGTGGATGCAGCTCTCGATAAACTTCGTGAGGCACAGGTAACCTTCAGTTATAAAGCTGTGTTTGAAGCCTCGGAAGCAATGATCATCGACGAGTTCCGTGCCGCAAAGCGTTACGACAACTTCCCGCCAGACTTTTACTATTGGATCCTAACTTCCAAGCTTACTACTTATGAAGAGAAGGGGATGGTTGCCAAGGCTTTACTCAAATCCCGTGCTTCGGAAGTTCGTCGTTTTACCTCCGATCAGCATCCTTCCAACAGTTATGGATTAGTGCTGCCTATCGCTGCCAATTTCCTGGCATTGGATAGCATGCGCAACGGACGATTCAATCCGGAGATCCTTGCACCATTTATCGATAGCGAACTCTTCCAGGGAAACTATGCCTGCTATATGCAGGGTGATTATGACGTTCCTGTGAAGTTTATCAATCTCGATGCGATTCTGTACAATCAAATTGTCACCCTTTATAATGTAGGTACACCAGAAGCAATCGATCAGGCATATTCACTTGTGGATATCTTGAACGATACGCCGACACTTTCCAAGCAGTTCCGAGAGAAGTATCATCCAGAACAACTGGAAATACTGCTGAATAGCTATATGGGTCGTTTCCTTGATGACCCTGACCATCTTGAAATGCTCCGTAACTCTAACCTTCGCAACTTCTACGTCGCCAATATGGCTGATATGTACCGCAAGTGTGATGGCGTGATAGATGCACTTCAGACTTCGGAGGATTGTCATGTGATTCTTCAGCAGTGTGTAGATAGTCTGCAACAGCTTCAGCAGCGCTTCCCTGGCGATCCTGCAGCTCTATATTTTACGGCTGTTACTCGTCTCTGGCAAGCAGAGAGCATTGGTGGTGATAATCGCGATGCCAACTTTGACTTGGCCATCGAAGCCCTTGAACAACTTTTCAAGCTTGATGCACAGCCAACTTATATCTCCCGTTTACAGGGCGATAGTTATGTCCGTAACTTCTATCGTACACCTAGAAGCCGCAAAATGAAGCGAGATGTCTTCCTCGAGGCTATCGAGCAGTTCATCTCCAACACCTATAAAGAATAGTATATGCTTCGGATTCCAAATATTATACATCATGCATTCGAAGGCTTTTCCCGAGCCTTTGCTTGTGCTTTCATTACACTGATTCTCTGCCTACAGGGGCCAGAGCTAAATGCTGCCGTACAGAAGCCCGAAGATAATAATTCGGTTGATTTCAATGGCGCCAATAGTGTAACGCTTGATGTCCCATCAGTCCTTATTCGCAAATGGTACACTTCGCCCGATAAGAAACCATTCTTTAATAATAAGCACAATCGCTTATTCCAAGGTTGGTCTGTTGTCGGTTTTTGGGCCCCACAGTATTCGTTGAGTCCTGGTAAATATTCTTCGTTTGAGGCTTTGGGAGCAGGTGCGGGTGTCATTAAAGATTTCAGTAAGTCGTCGGCATTGCGTCTTTCTGGTTCGTATTTCAGGGGTGATATTCCCGCAAGTAATATCGATTTGGAGCGATACATGGGATCGCTTGATTTTCTTTGGAATTTCACCAATACCTGGTTTGGCTTTGATCCAGCACGTAGTCTCGAAGCTCTCCTTGTTGCTGGAGGCTCTTTCGGCGCTGTTAATTGTGATACCAAGTCGTCAGAAATGGTGTGGCAGGGACAACTAGGCTTACAGCTTCGGAAGACTTTATCGCCGCATGTGTCTGCTTTTGTTGAACCCTACTATTATGTGTCGGATCCCGATTATGATTTCTATCAGAATGGTGCAGACTTCGATGATGGTGTTGGTTTGAAGGCCGGACTCTTGGTACGTGTTACTGAACCTCTTCGCGAAACACCTTGGTTCGTCGCCTGGACACATCCTGCATGGTTTGAGAATTGGTATGTACAGAATCTCTTTGGGTTTAACTTTGCCAAAGAGAAGGGGCTAACGGCCAAGTACGATCTTTCGGATTATAATCTCAATCTCAATATTGGACATTGGGTTGCTCCTGCATGGGGTTTCCAGATAGGTGCAGTTGACCGTCAACTTCTGTTTAAGGGTAATCATAACCGACGTCAAACTTTCGGACGTCTTGAAGGCATTCTTAACGTAGCTACACTATGGGATCAAGTGTCCGTCAAGCGTTTGGGAATGACCTTGTCGGGTGGAGCTGAATTGGGGTACGAACGCAAGTACTCATCAGCGAATAAAAAGACATGGACCCTGAGCGATGGCTTCTATAATGCGATTACAGGTGCTGCCCAATTGAAATACATAATCAATTCGAATACAACACTTGTTGCTGAGGGGCGTTATTCGTATGCAGGTGATGGTGCTAGTGTGATCACTCCTTCGTTGGGTCTGGAATACTATCGCAACCATCAGTCCAGTTATAGTTTCTGGCGCAAGAGAGCCCAAGCTATTCATGAGGAGAAGATACAACAAGGATTGGGTGGCATCCTTTTCATCAACAACTGGAACATGTTTCTTGAAGCAGCCATAAGTGTCGATCGTGCTTCCAATGTAAGTCGATACAAGGTGTTAGATATGGCTCCTGCCGCTGAATTAGGTTTGGGTATGCGAATCAACGATTTGCATTCTGTGCGCATCAAGGAGCATGCTATCTATCACAAGGCCGATCCTCCTTTGTTCCAAAGTGAGACCAGTTTGGACTACATGTTTGATGTGACGAACTTTTGGATGGGATTAGACCAATACAGACGTTTCACATTGCGTCCTTTTGCAGGTGCAGTTTATTCGATTTCAAAACTATCCAGCTCTCCATTTTCCTTGGATGACCCATTGCATAGTTTCGGGTTCGACTTCGGATTCCAGAATTCGTTCAGATTAAATGCAAATACAGAACTCTTCATTGAGCCACGCTATTTATACTTAATCGATGATTTCAATCAGTGGAACCTGTCGGCAGGTATAGGCTACACGATTGAGCGTCGTCAGCAGATGAGTCATTTAATAAAGAAAGGCGTACCCGATAATCCTCCCCATTTCTATATTCAGACTTTGGGCGGTATGCAAATCGGTACTGGTGAGACTTTTAGCCCCTCGACAGTTTTCAGTGGTCTCTTCAATCTTACATTCGGACGTTCCTTCGCTCGTAATCTGGCGATTCAGACAACTTTGTTCCAGCAGAATGCCACTCCCAACGACAAGAATTTGGTGCATCGCCTTTATGGTGTTCGTGGTGAATTTGTTGCAGATGCATTGGGAATGCTGTGGACCCATAGTCACGAGCAGGGATGGGTTTGGACTATCCAGAGTGGTGGTGAACTAACTTACAATACGTTTGTGGATTATCCATATATTGGCCTTACTGGGGCCTCACAGTTGCGACATCGCCTGGGTAGAACTCCCTTTTGGGCCACTGTTGAAGGTCGTATTCAGGTGCATTTCGCTAAGGCGGGCAAGATAGGGGGTAAAGCCCCTATTTGGACTGGTGCCGCTGGTATTCATTACGAACTTCCTTCGATCACACGTTGGAACAAGGGTGCAAACGGCACCTACGGCACCATTGATATATATGGATCTGGTTCAGATCATCCTTTGGATTTCTTCCGAAATTTGAAGAATGGAAATATCCAGATTGCGGGTACATGGTTCGACGCTGAAAAGGCTGGTGTAGGTGTGGCTATCGGATATGATATAGATGATATCAACGGAATACGCATTGGATATGATTTCGCGAAGAGTCCTCAGAAAACCAACCAGAAGGAAGCAATCAATTACAATGCTCTTTCGGCTGATTATATGCTTGACTTAACCAACCTCCTTCTTAAGGCAAGACAAGAATCATCGGAGGATTCTAACCAAGTCACGCCTTCTGCGCAATCTAAGCTTATCTCTCGATTGTCAGTTCGTCCATTTGTTGGTTTCAATATTGGCATGCACAGTTTCAACCTCAATAAGCGTCACTATGATAAGGAGGCCAAGGCTTGGAAATCGACAAGAATGACAGACGTCAATTTAGGCTTGCAGACAGGCTTAAATGTCGGCTATTTGCTCACGCCGCACATAGTATTGTTCCTTGAGCAGCGTATGCTCCTCCTTTCCAATGACCCGTATTTGGCACCTAATGACGAGCACAATTTCCATGCATTGACTTATGCTGGACTGAAGTACAAGTTCTAAGAAGAACAATGATGGACAGACGCAATCTATCCATCATTGTTTTTCTCTTTTCGGCTCTCTTCATGCCAAAATGGCACACCTTGGCACAAAATAACCTTGTTTTTGTATAAAAAAAACAAAAAAGTTTTGATATATCAATAAATTCTTGTATCTTTGCCCTCGAAATATATCGTATATAGAAATGAACTTACAGCGTCACGTAGCCACCATTTTCGTCTTGGCTTTTTTTGCTATGACAATGATGCCCATGGTGGCTCAGAATCTGAATACTAGCAACCTCACTTCTTCGCCATACAACCGCTACGGATATGGTCGTCTCGGATCGATGGGTAATACTGTGACCCGCAGCATGGGTGATGTAGGTATTGCTATTCGCAGTAATCAATATACTACCCTTGCTAATCCGGCATCTCTTACAGCTATCGATACCCTTACGATGATTTTCTCGGTAGGTCTCGATGCTCAGTACGGAATGTATTCCGAGAATGGTGCCAGTTCGAGTAAGTGGGATGCTGGTTTCAGTTATATGTCGTTCCAAATGCCTCTGTGGAGGAATTTCGCCATGTCGCTTTCCTTTACACCTTACAGCATGGTGGGCTATTATTACGGCACTTCTGATTCCGTCGCTATTAATTCTGCAACGATTCGTCATGATACCCTTACCTATTCGAGCCTTCATCAGGGCTTGGGTGGTGTCAACAATTTTATGCTTGGCTTGGGTTGGCGTGGTTATCATAACAAACACATTGATTTTAATTTGGGTGTCAATGCGGGATGGCTTTTTGGAACAATTGAGCACAATGGAAGTCTTTCCACTTCTAGTCAAGCTACCAGCACTCACCTTTCGTATGAAGCTAATGTCCGTGGCCTTCATCTCCAATTTGGAGCTCAATATACGCAGCGTTTCATGGCTACCCACAGTGTCACTGTCGGCGCTACATTTACACCAAAACTCAATCTGAGCGTAAATACTGAGACGTTGAAGTACAGTGCCGATACAATTTCGCATAACGATCGTTATCGTCATGCTGTCAAACTGCCAATGAAGTGGGGGGTAGGTGCCAGTTATAATATTGCACGCAAACTAACTGTAACGGCAGAATATGAGAAGACGTTATGGGATGAAGTGGCTGGTCTCAATCCAGAATTTCAGGCTGAGGAAGGTGTATTCAATACCACTCAGCGTGTCGCAGCTGGAGTTGAATATCAACCCAAGGTGCTTACTAATAGGTATTTCAAGATTTGCCGTTATCGTGCAGGACTAAGTGCCAAGTCAAACTACCTCAGGATCAATGGCAGTGCATTGCGTGAATACAGCGGAAGTGTGGGTTTGAGTATGCCTATTAATCGTCGTTCTTCCCTTGATTTCGGCGTTGGTTATTCTACTGTCCGCCCTAAGAGCGGAGATATGGTCAAGGAAAACTATTTAACTATTAACCTAGGTCTCACTTTCAACGAGATGATGTTCTTCAGAGGCCGTCTGCGTTAATTGAGATGCTTCCTCATCGTATACAGCTCAATCCGATGTCAAAGCCAGACCCTTTAAACCAATTGTTTACAGTTTGGTCATAACTCCAAAAGACATAACTAACATCACTAACATAAAACACCTAAGTACAATGAAAACCTCTTTCAAAATTTTCGTCGGGGCTGTCCTTTCAATGGCAGTTACCACTCTCTCTGCTCAGACCCCTGAGATGCTGGAAGTGATGTGTGCCAACGGAGAAACCGCTGGTACCAACAATTCACTCTACAACGACTACTTCCCAAAGTCGGGTCCTGCTAAACCACTTGAGGCATACGAGCCTTGGAAGGCTCTCTATGATGCTGTTCCAAATTTTAACCTAGCTCTTTACCTTAATGGTGAAAAGATTCTTGTTGCAAAGTGTGACCAGGCCCAGAAGGGTGGTAACACAGCTGATCAGGAGCGTTTTGCTAAAGAGCTCCAGAAACTTTGTGATGATCGTATCGCCAATGGTTTTGCCACTAAGACTGTACCTGCTGAAGCTATAAAGCTGAAGAAGATTGACTATTTCAAGAAGTACGATCTCGATGCTACCGACAAGGGCGTTTATGATCGCTATACCGAGGTCCTCAATGAGTTCCGTGGAGGTGCTCAGCCTTATTACATTTCGCAGTGGTGCACCAACTCCTTGAAACTTGCAAAGTCTGGACAGCATGACAAGAATCAGTATATTGAGGATTACATGAAGTCCACTGAATACCTTGATGAGGCTCTTGACCGCTATGTACTTCGTTACAACGACGATACTACGAAGCTGGTTGCTGCACGCGTCGCAGGTCAGGACACTGCTAAGCTGTTCCGTGCTGCTGAAGTTACCAAGGGATTGATGAAGGGTGCTCGTGACAACAAGCTGAACCTCACTTCTCTGTTCGCACAGTCCGGTTATGCTGATGTTAATACACTCGTCGATATTTTTGCACCTCAGGTTGAAGAGAAGAAGACTGACCTTGCATTCCTTACCAATGTCTCCAAGCTTCTCGGCCGTAGCGCTGAAGGTCGCGAAACTGACCTTTATACCCACGTAGCCGACTATTCTTATCAGATTAAACCTTCGATGGAAGCTGCCAAGGGTCTTGCCAAGGCTGCTCTGAAGGCCAAGGATTACGACCGTGCTCTCCAGTATTACGATGAGGCCCTCACTCACGCTATCCAGCCTGATGACAAGACTGAAATCTTGATGTACGAGGCTGCCATCTATCAGCAGGAAGGCCAGAAGTCCAAGGCACGTGATGTCCTCCGTCGTTCTCTTAGCATCGATCCTGATCAGGATACGCCCCACGTAATGATTGCCAACATGTATGCATCCTCTGCCAATAGCTGTGGCGAAGAGAAACCCGCTCTCAAGAGCCTTGTCTTCGTAGCTGCTTATAACGAAATGCAGCAGGCTATTGCCCATGCTTCAAGCGATGAAAAGCGTGCCGCTTATCAGCGTACCTGTGGTTCATATAAAGCTGCTTTCCCCGCTAAGGGAGATCTTTTCATGCAGGCCGGCAAGACTCCAGGTCAGACCCATACTCTTGGTGGTTGGATGGGCGTCACTGTGACTATTCAGTGCCAGTAATCCTGATTTACCTTTTTCGTTTAATAAAGGCTCCGCTATTCAGTGGAGCTTTTATTAGGTTATTACTTTTTATCCTTACCTTGCAAAAACAGGTTTCACGAATATAAATATACCAATTTATATATAAAAATGTTCAACATTTTTTTATTTTTTCAAAATATTTAGTATATTTGCCCCGATTTTTTTTCGGGAGATTGTCATTAAAAGGTGACTAATCCTTGCGTAGCTTTAAATACTAAGATATATACTTGGAATCTGTTCTTTCTTAAGTACTCGTCTTAGGTCCTTGGGTTACGACATTAGTTTTTCACAAATAATTTTTTATTATGAAAAAATATATCAAGCCGAGTATTCGTTTTAATCAGGTTCGTGCATGCGATGTAATCGCCACTTCCGATCCTCAAATCATTGATGATCCAGGTGCTGATCCAGAGTCTCCTGTGCTTTCACCTGAACGAGGCAAAGATTGGGATAATTGGTAAAGAACTGAGATTTGTTTTTTGAAAAATCCACTTGGCAAATATACTTTCTTTTCTTTTTCTTTTTTTTATCTCATATAAAAATGTGATTGTACTGCACTGAATCCATAAAAAAATTGTAAATTTGCACGGTTTTCAAGAAACATAACATTCAGTTGAATTTTCTCTTTATATAACTAATCAAAAAACAAAAAATCCATGCGAGTTATCATCCGTCCAGATTACGCAGAGATGTCTAAGTGGGCTGCTAATTATGTAGCCAATCGCATCCTCGAGTTTAATCCTACACCAGAACATCCCTTCGTTCTCGGTTGTCCTACAGGTTCTTCACCTATCGGCCTTTATCGTGAACTGATCAAGAAGTATGAGGCAGGTGAGATTTCTTTTAAGAACGTCATGACATTCAATATGGACGAGTACGTCCGTATTCCAGAGGATCACCCCGAGTCTTACCACAGCTTCATGTGGAAGAACTTCTTCAGTCACATTGATATCAAGCCAGAGAATGTTCATATTCTTAATGGCAATGCCGAGGACCTTGATGCCGAGTGTGCTAACTATGAAAAGGCTATTTCTGCCGCTGGTGGTATTCATCTTTTTATGGGAGGAGTGGGACCTGATGGCCATCTCGCTTTCAATGAGCCTGGTTCTTCACTTAATGGTCTCACTCATGTCGAGACGCTTACGACCGACACAATTATCGCCAATTCGCGTTTCTTCGATAATGATATCAATCAAGTGCCTAAGAAAGCCCTAACCGTTGGTATTGGTACTGTTATGGCTGCCAAGGAGGTTCTCCTCGTATGCAACGGTCATCATAAAGCTCGCGCTCTTAAGCACATCGTAGACGGCAACGTTAGCCACAAGTGGACAGCATCAATGCTTCAAACCCATCCTACCGCTATCGTTGTATGTGATGAAGCAGCTTGTGATGAGCTGACTGTTGGCACGTTCAAGTATTTCCTCGACAAGGAGCGTGATAACTTCTGACCTTATTGATTTTTAATTTTTTAATCTGAGCAGCCTTATTTGGCTGCTCTTTTTTTTACATGTCAATCAACGATTGTTAGCTGCAACAAAAGAAACCTTGATACCCCTATTATATACACTGAGTTATTGTGTTTGTCATTTTTATTGTTATAATACTGATAATATCACTCAAATGATACCGCTCATAGCACACCAAACAGTACCGGTTGTAGCACACTAAATGATACCGACTGTAGCACACCAAATGATACCACTTGTATCACTTCAAATGATACCGTCAAAATCGCCCTATATCAC
>JAFYZW010000018.1 GCA_017548545.1 Bacteroidales bacterium
AGACCACTACCGTGTCACCGAAATCCACAAGATCGAGTTTTACCTCCAACGTCTTTCCGCTATTGACAGACGTACATCCGCACAGGGCGATGGCTGCGAGCATGATGCTCATCATCTTTCTTTTCATCATTTAATCAAAGTTTTTTGTTTATTGCTGGTTTTCTTTTGCCAATTTCTGATAAACCGATGGGGTCATACCGATAATTTTCTTGAAAGCGATTATAAAGGTGTTAGGCGAATTGAACCCCACCATTTCAGCAATGGCCTGTATTGTCAGATTGGCATATTGAGGATCTGAAAGCTTACGGCTTGCCTCTCGGATACGAAACTCGTTAAGATAGGTTTTAAAATTCTTCTGATAGCTTTTGTTGATTACGTAGGAGACGTATTTCGTATTCGAATCGACCAAGTTGGCGAGTAGTGCTAAGCTGAAATCAGGATTGCTGAAATTGCGTGCATCGCACATCACAGCATCAATTTCCTCCTGCAGTTGACGAACTTGCTGCAGAGAAAGGACAGGTGTATCGGACGAGCTTTCTTGCTTGTCCTCTGTTTCGATGGGATCCATTAAATCAGAAATGATCTCTTCATCAGCTTTGATCTCGATTGGAGGAGACTGCAGTTTTTCGTCACGCAGCGCACGTTCTCGTTCCATGGCACGTATTTGTTCCTTGTTTTTTTCGACAAGCAGTCGATATGCAGAATTGAGATTCTTGTTCTTGCTAATTGCGATGAGAGACAAAGTGACCAATAACACAACTACAAGGATGCAGAATCCGACGAAAAACCATTGGCGGTTTATTGTCTTGTGAAGAGACATCACTTCCTTATCATTAGCTCGCTTTTCGTAGGCGAAAAGACGATTCAACGCCTCATGCATCTGTTCTCCATGCTGGAGTGTATCACGTAGCATAATGGCAAGATTGGCGAACTCTTTACTGCGTATGCTGTCTCCAAGCGAGGCATAAATGTGGGTGAGATGCTGATAAGCCGATTGGCGCAATTCGACACAGCCCTTATGTCCTCCTTGCTTCACAATGGTAGAAAAATGAACAATAGCCGAATCATTTTGCCCCATTTTTTCGTATATTATTCCGAAATCTTCTTCTTGGGAAAGATCGTAAGGAATACCCAACTGCAAACTACGCGATATCTCAAGACCGTCGCTGGTAGAAATTAACGCTTCCTCATAGTTCTTGTCAATGATCGCCAATGCAGTTTTGCAGACACATTGATAATATGGTGAGAGTTGAGGATCCCACTCGGGCAGTTGTTGAAGCTTATCGTAATAAGTATGTGATTTTTCGGCATTGCCTGCATACGAACAGCACATGACCAGATTCGTCAGGAAGATGCTTTGAAGACGTTTATCCTGTTGCAAAGAAGCTTTATATCCTTTCTCAAAATAGTATGCAGCGCGGTCGTAATCTTGAAATAAACCGTAAAGATTGCCGATACTGCCCAGTGCCGAAGTATAATTTGTAATGTCACCGTTTTTATCAGCCAGTTCCAAACACTTTGTATAGAGATCAAGAGCAATATCGAATCGGTCTTCATTGAAGGCCTCATTGCCCATTTTCAGTAACTGTTTGCATTCATCGGCACGTGACATATCCGAAACAGCAAGGCACCGCACCGAACAACAGACAAAAAAGGTCAAAATATATACTATTAGCCTCATATGAAAGAGTGAAACAATAGAATAGACGGATTGTTTGGTGTGCAAAAATATCAAAAAAACTGTAATTTTCCAATTATTTATGTTTATTTCAAGAAATCGTGATAAAAAAACGAGATTTTTTGGAGTTAATTATCGATTATTTGCTATCTTTGCACAGCAAAACATTCTTTGCTCTATCGAATGAAGAAAGTATTATTTAACCCCATTATCAATATTAAACACCAATCAAAAGTATGAAACACCTTCTACTTATCTCCGCTCTCTTGAGCGCCGGAGTTTCCACGGCTATGGCCGAGAACGTTACTGCTGATCCTGCCGATGGCAGCGTACTTACCACCTTGAGCAAGATTACTCTTACTTGGGAGAATGAGACCTCAGTTGACAACAATGGTTCGGCTGCAATCACCGTTACCGATGCAGCTGGCACAGTCGTAGTTAGTGAGGCTGTTTCAGAATATGGCACCGAGGTCAACCAGATGGTTGTTACATTCGCCGACATCACAACCGAGGGCACTTATACCGTCAACTTCCCTGCCGAGCGCTACAGCTTCCTCCGCGAAGGTGGTGAGACTGCCTATTCCGAAGCCTTCACTCTTACCTATACCATTGGCGAGGGCGGTCTCGATCCCGACCACACATTCACTCCTGATGGCACTGTCGGATACCTCTATTCCATCGATGTAGCTTTCAACAATTACGTAAAGGCTGCCTACAAGTGGAATGCCACCGAAGAGGAGAAGCCATACTTCACCGATGTTGAGGGCAATGTCGTAGCTAATGCCTCTATTCCTTATGCTGGCGATCTCGCCAACACCAACAAGGTACGTATCGTTCTTGCACAGGTTCTCGCAACTCCAGGCGTCTATACGCTCCACGTTCCTGAGGGTGCATGCAATGTCATGACCGAGGCCACTGACTACACTGGTGTAGCTTGCCCAGCTTTCACCCATGACTTCACCGTAACAGGCGAGGGACTCGACAACTTTACTACCAATCCTTCGGCCGAGAACCCTGTTCGCAACTTCAATACAGTTGCAATTACTTTCCCAGATGTTGAAACCATGATTATCAACCCAGATATCATCAACGACTACAATCGCAACCTTATCAACGTCTATGTAGCTGGCACCAACTCCTCTGCAGGCAACTTCCGTATCGGCACAGGTGTAGTTGAGGGCAACACTGTTACCTACACCCTCCAGAAGACAGTTATCAATGGTGGCAACTATGTACTTGACTTTGCTCCCAACTGCTTCCTCCTTGGCGAGGATCAGCATGGCAACTCTCCTGTTCATGTAGAGATCGTTGTAGATGAGGGCGAACCTACTGCAGTCGAAATCACTCCTGCACCTGGCCAGACCTATAGCCGTCTCACCGAATTCACCTTCGTTTATCCAGGCGTAACTTCCATCAAGAAGAATCCGAATGTTTATCAGAACATCTACGTTTACGATAGCAACCACAAATCGACCTATGGTTATGTAAACAACAATGGTCTCACCATCGAGGGTAATACCGTGAAGGCCGTACTCAATACGGCAGTTGTTGAAGAGGATGTTGTCACTCTTGAGATGCCGACCGGTTTCTTCATTTTCGACGACGATGATAACAACTATAATACTGCTCTCTGCGAGACCTACTACATCGATGGCACTGGTTTCGATGCTATCGAGTGTGAACCAGCCAACGGAAGCATCGTAGATAGCCTTAAGACCATCGTGATTACCTATGTAGATGAGACCTTGGTTGCAAACAACTCTTCTTCTTACGCCAGCATTACAGTTTACGACTCGGCCAATAACTATGTAGCTACTGCTAGCATGTACCAGAATCAAATCACCGCTGGCCCAGGCGAAAACCAAGCAACTATCCAGCTAAATGTTACCTTGACTGAGAAGGACACCTACACCTTCAAACTCCCAGGCAACGCATTCTTCCTTGGTGAAGACCAACGTTACAGCACCGTTCAGAAGTTTGAATATACTGTCGATCCCGACTATGTTCCTACTTCTCTCGAAGCCATCGAGAGCACAACTGATGTCATGCCGGGTATCTACACCATCGATGGCCGCAAGGTCGAGAAGGCAGGCAAGGGCATCTTCATCATTGATGGCAAGATTGTCAAGTATTAAAATTCTTATTTTGAACACCTTCATCTTTAATGAGACTTTCTTTAATTCCTCTAACACTTGCAGCCTGCACTCTCGTAGTGCAGGCCCAAGTTATTTTACCTCAATCTGATCAGGATTTGAAGGAACAGAAAGGAGGGCAATTGCAGACCACAATGCCTGCTTTCTGGAATACAACGGTTATCCTGCCGCAGCAATCTTCTCAAGATCCTTCTGCCGGACATTCATGGATCGGCTATAATCAGGGTGCAGGTGTCGATACCACAACTGTAGTTGACCAATGGGGGAACTTCAAGACTTTCGGTGGTATGGTGGGCTTCGATATCGAGCCACTCAGTGTCGAATATTCCATGATCGACACGTTATATGCTCACCCCAAGATGGCTCCTTATGGCTATCTTTCCGGTAATATCTATTATGCCTATTGTCCTAATTACAGTAATACTACTGGCACCTATAACAGTATGGATTATATGGGGTGGGATATACGCAATTGGAGTATCACCGATTCGGTACGTGTACGCATCACCAATGGCACCAGCGACATTCCTTACATAGGTTGCTACGATCCTGTGACGGGTATTGACTATGCAATTACCTTTGGCAAAGAGAGTGGAGTAGAGACCTACTACAGCTACATCGTAGATCCAGGCACTCATAAACTCAAGCGACTGGCTAAGCTTGGTATTTATGATAGTGCCGAGAACTTCACTGCCTACAAGGCCATGTTCTCCAATGGGGTTGAGATCTATGCTCTCAACCGCGACTATGTGATGCGCATTGATCGCAAAACCGGCCTTGCTACCGAGGTGGGACACTTCGACTTTGAGTATAACTCTTATGGTATTCAGGCTGTCCGTTACGACAATGGACGTTTCATCCTCGATCATTACGACCTCTACACCGGAACGTCTTTCTGGAGCTTCACACTTGACAACATTGGTGCCGATGGCGTGATTCAGAAGGAACTGATTGGCTACATTCCAACGGGTTGGGATCACATCTTCCGTGCTCCTACTGCTGAACTTTGCGAATCTGAGGTTCTCTCAAACGTGAAGGATCTGAAGGCTGTGGCTTCTGATGATCAACATGCAACCATCACCTTCACTGTGCCTTCTACCACAACTTCCGGCATTGTCCTTTCTTCCACCACAATGGCAAATGTCACTGTGCTTATCGATGGACAGGCAATTACCTTACCCGAAACTCAGTATGCGCTGGGCAGCAAGGTTACGGTCGAGATGGAAGGTCTTGAACCCACTTGCCTCCACTTCGCTTCTGCGCAATGCAATCCCGTTCACGAGTGGTCGGCAGTTGAGCCATTTTCCCTTGTCGGCAATACCCTTCATGGCGTTCCTTTCTGTGCCGGAGCGGATGCTCCAGGTCAGGTTTCGAACATCAAGGTGACCGCCGTTCCCGATGCAAACCGCATCAAGGTTTCTTGGACTTCACCTACATCTGCTCGCTATGCAGCTTTCGGTTCTACTTTCGACAAGAATGATATTACTTATAAGGTTGTTAACTCTCTCACCAGCGAGGTTGTAGCAGAAGGTCTTACCGAAACATCACTCTTGCTCGATATCCCTGCTTATTATTCTACTCAGCAGTTCACGATCATTCCTTTCTCAGCGGGCATGGAGGGCACACCTGCCGAAAGCAAACGATATGTGTTTGGTTCCTACGTTGAGTTGCCGTATTATGAAGACTTCGAGAATTCTCATTCCTTGGAGTACTACACTGTCATCAATGTGAATGAAGACGGTACGGCTCGCACTTGGAGTTGGAATAACTATTATCATTTCCTGACGATAACCTATCCTCTCGATGCCTTTAATGATGATTGGCTTATCACTCCCAATTTCAATGCAGATTCAGATCATGTTTATCGTCTGGCATTCACAATCGGCAATGACGACAAGGATCATAATCTCCATATCACGATAGGCAATTATCCATCAGTTCAGTCGCAGACACAGATGGTAGCCGATCTTGAGGGATATCATATCCCAGCCGAGGATATCGAAATTCAGTTCTACGCTCGTCCGGAAACCGCAGGTTCTTATTGCTTTGGCATCCATGACTTTTCTACCGATAATGGAAGCACGTATCACATTGATAACCTTCGTATCGAAGAGGCCTTCTCCACTCATGCGCCTGACTCAGTCACCGAGGTGTTTTTCCAGCCAGCCGATGGCGGTGCGCTCAGTGGCACACTCTTCTTTACTCTTCCAGAGAAGGATGTATTAGGAGAATCTCTTTCGGGATTGACCAAGTACGAGGTCTATCGCAACGATACACTCGTCAGCACCATCACCGATGTTCAGCTTGGTTCTGCCGAGGCCGTTGATGTAGCGGCTATCCATGGCTACAACAACTATCGTATCGTCTCTTACAACGAGTTCGGCAATGGTTGGCCCATCGATTATCGCGTCTTTGTAGGTGCTGACATCCCTGTCGAAGTAACGGGCTTCGCAGCTGTGTGGGCCGAGAGCACTCAGCCACGACGCAGTGGTGTCACCCTCTCTTGGGAGGCTCCTACAGAGGGCGTGCGTGGCGGATATGTCAATCCAGATGCGCTCACCTATAATATCTATCACTACAATCCCGACAACAAGCAGTATTCGCTCATCGAGTCGGGTGTAACGGGCACCAGTTTCACTACTTCCGAGCTCACAGGCAGTTCGCAGGATTATTATGCCTACGCCATTGGAGCCGAGAGCAGCGAGGGTGAAGGCGAACGTGTACGCAAGGGTATCACCTTGGGAACCCCTTATGCGCTTCCATTCTCCGAGAGTTGGTATTATGGTGGCCAGCATGGTCCTTGGATCACCACTCCTTTGGAGGGTGCTCCAGGTTGGGCTATCGACAACAATATTTTCAATATGCACATCGAGGCTGTCGATGGCGATGCCTTCCAGCTCTTGCTTCGCAACTTGGGTGACGATGTTGTCAGCGCACGTATAGCTTCACCTATCTTCGATTTCAAGGATACCACCAACCCGGTTCTGGGTCTTTGGATATTCCATGATATCAATGTTTCCGAAGGTAGCTGGTTCTGTCTTGAGGCTTCGGAAGATGGAC
Organism: Bacteroidales bacterium; assembly: GCA_017548545.1. Taxonomy (GTDB): domain Bacteria; phylum Bacteroidota; class Bacteroidia; order Bacteroidales; family UBA3663; genus Liminaster. Next base: position 6,892 of record JAFYZW010000018.1, read on the forward strand.
TTAACTTCAGTGATATCTCCGAACACACAGCCTTCGCGGGCAATGCCGGTTGGGTATTCCATGTCATCCCATTGGAAGCTGTCAAAGGCAAGAAAGTCCAGTTGGCCATCAAGGTCTATATGGACGAGGTTCAGAGCCGCTTCTTTACCGACGCTCTGCAGATAGTCGATCTCAACGTGGGTAACGACCTTGGCGTCACCGGTTTCAGTTATCAGGAGGATCAGGCCCTCGGCACCCTATCGAATGTTGAAGTACAGGTTGTCAACCTGGGTGCTCTGGACGCTGCTGAATATGAAGTTTGCCTCTATGCCAATGGCGAGATGGTAGGCGATGAACTGATGGATGAGCCTTTGGCCTCTGGTCATACCCGCACCTTCACCTTCCAGGTTGATTTGCAGGCTACGGTTCAGGAGGGTGTCGAGTGCTATGCCGAAGTTATCTATAACGACGACAACGAGCGCAACAACGTTACCGATGTCGTGACGATTCGTCCTCTTGTGCTCGACCTCAATGCACCTGCCGACCTCTCCCTCAACGACGCACAGGACCTCAGCTGGTCGGCTCCAGCCGAGATGCGTGGTCGTCGTGTCTTTGAGGACTTCGAGAACGGCAAGGCCTTTAGCATCGGCGGTCACAACGGTTGGATCTGCTATGATGGCGATGGTCAGCTCGAGGCCGGTTATACACAGTATTATAGCAACTACTGGCCAAATTACAACAATCCACAGGCTTGGATGATCTGGAGCCTTGAAGAGACCGGTACCATTGCAAACGCTTGGTATCCTATCGATGGCGAAAAGTGTCTTATCAGTTGGATGGTCACTGGCCAGATGCCTGATATGACCAATGCCACAACCACTAAGGACGACTGGTTCATTTCGCCCGAGGTTCTTGGTGGAACCGACCTAAGCTTCCAGGCCAAGGCTGTTCTCTGTAGCTATTATGGACCTTCTTCGATGCAGATCCTTACATCAGCTACCGATCGTAATCCAGCCAGCTTCACGCTCCTCGAGGAGTATTCCGTTGGTGCATCGATGGTCGAAGAGGCTGAGGATATCAGCATCACCTTGCCTGCCGATGCCCGCTATGTAGCTATCCGCTGCACCGGAACCGAGTTCGCCTTGATGATCGATAATCTCGAATATACCTTGGCTCAGACACCTCAGCTCGCCGGCTATAACGTCTATTGTGGCTTTGGTCGCCAGAATGCCAGCATTCTCACCGACTTGCAGTATCATCCGCAGCGCATTGGCACTTACGCCGTATCTGCACAATATGATTTGGGCGAGTCAGAGCTCAGCAACAGCGTCGAGGTAACCACTCTTGGCATCGACAATGTGGAAGCCGACGAGGCAGCCCAGCGCGAATACTGGTCACTCGATGGCCGTCGCTTGCGCGATGCCTCTGCCAGTGGCGTCTATATCATGCGTCAACAGGGCACTGTTCGTAAGGCTATCGTCAAGTAAAACATTTTCCAATGAACAAAGGAATTCAAATCATCTGCACTATGGCCCTCCTTCTGGGGAGCCATAGTGTATTTGCTATCCCTGCTGATCCTGCCGTCCGCACGTATCGTCAGCCTGATGGAACGCTTATCAAGTATCAAATCACGGGTGATGAGTTTGCTCATTCCATTCTTGACTTGCAGGGCCGTGAAATGTGTTTCAACACCACCACACGTACACTACGCTTGATGAGCGAAGCTGAAATTAAAGCCCGCAAACAAGCTGCTCCTCGCAGAGTCCCCGAACCTGGCACCGAGCGTCGCGGATTCTACCCTACTACAGGTCAACGCCATTCGCTGGTGTTCCTCATTGAGTTTTCTGACATTCAGTTTACCACTGTGGGCGACGATCCCAACCAGTACTACACCCGTATGCTCAACGAAGAGGGATTTGCCGACCATGGAGCTACAGGTTCTGCCCGTGATTATTATCTCACGGCATCGAAAGGACTCTTTGAGCCCACTTTCGATGTAGTTGGACCTATCCGACTCGACAAGTCAGCCAGCTACTATGGCGGTAATGGTTCTACGGGTAGTGATGTCCATCAGGCAGAACCGATCTACGAGGCTTGTATCATTGCCGACAGTTTAGGATTGGTCGATTTCACGCAGTATGATGACGACCAGAATGGCATAGTCGATAACATCTTCTTTTTCTATGCGGGTTTTGGTGAGGCTGATACGGGCTTCAGCGACTGCATCTGGCCACACGCCTGGAATCTCGATAATGCCGAGTTGCCTTTGACGCTGCAGGGCAAGAAGATCTACAGCTATGCCTGCTCAAACGAGATTCGTTATCAGGGAAATGCTGCCGAATACGAGCCAACTGGCATCGGAACATTTGTCCATGAGTTTGCGCACGTGTTAGGACTTCCCGACCTCTACAACACCATAGGTGGTATGAGTTCTCTCTATACCCATACCCCCAACAACTGGAGTGTAATGGATCATGGGCCATACAATAACGACACCCGCACACCGCCCACCTTCTCCAGCTTCGAGCGCTATTCAATTGGTTGGCTACGTCCCGAGGTCCTCACAGCTCAGGCCGATACCACCAATGTGTTGCCATCCCTTGAGGAGAGTGCCCGTGCCTATCTGATCGAGGTCCCCGCCAAGGAACATGAATATTTCCTGCTCGAAAATCGTCAGCAGGAGGGTTGGGACGCCTATCTTCCCAATCACGGCATGCTGATCTGGCACATCGATTATGACTCTACCCGTTGGGCGAACAACAGTCCCAACAACGAGCCAAAACAGTTGGTAGATATCTACGAGGCCGATGGCGACTATACTTCTTCCACTTATACTGGAGATGTTATGCCTGGAGCCTGTAACATCACTTCGTTGGCTCTCTACTCATGGGCCGAAGAGCTGGTAACAAGTCCCGATTTCGTCCGAGAAACAGCCGATGGGATGATCCGTTTCCTGTTGCAAGGTGTCAACTATTCCGCTGCTCAGCCACAGACTCTGCAGGTTTCGAATCTCGATGCTCATGGTTTTGTGCTCTCTTGGGACGAAGTCTCGGATGCCACCAGCTATCGCGTCATTGTCAACGAGGGTGAATCGCAGGTTCAGAGTCTCAAGGTAATCGACACTTCGGTCATGCTTGTGGAACTAAAACCTGCTACCACATATACACTGCAAGTTGTAGCTTATGTAGGCACATTTGCTTCTCAGCCAGCCACGATACAGGTTACCACCCTGGATCTTCCTTTTGTTGATCACACCCCTACGATTCTTCCAGCCACCAATATTCAGGCGAACAGTTTTGTTGCCCATTGGGAACCATTGTCCGATGCCAGCAACTATCTGCTTACCCTTTGCCAGTTGCAGAGCGCCATTTCGAGTGGTCAGCAAGGCTATGACTTCAGCGAAAAGGCCGATGGCATGCCATCACTGTGGGAGAGCAGCAGTTCCACCTATTATGCCATCTCGGGATATTATGGCGCCGCTTCTCCTTCACTTCGCTTCTCCAAGGATCAGGATTATCTGCTCATTGCCTATCCCGAAGCCACTATCACTTCGCTCTCATTCTGGATGCGAGCACAGAAGGCTCAAGGTTCAGTCGATGTCGAGTGGCGAGCCAACGACGAAGATGCTTGGCAACTTGTGAGCAACATACCTCTCTCAGCTGAAGGTCAAACCGTCACCCTTGCCCTCGAGCATGAGGCTTCGGCACTGCGTATTCTCTATCATCGCGATGGCGGATTTGTCGTTATCGACGATGTGATGGTCGAGATTATCGTTCAGGAGCACACCCCACTCCCCGGCTTTGACGATCTCTCTGTAGGGGATGTTCAGCAGTATTCTTTCTCATCTCTCCAGCCTGAGACCACCTATACCTATCGTGTCAAGGCCGTCAATGCTGCGGGCGAGATTTCACAGCCTTCTGCCGAGCAGTATGTGGTCACATTGGCCGATGGTGGTGGCACGGGGCCTGGTGATGATCCAGGAGAGAATCCCGGTGGAGATCCATCAACTGGTCCGACGCATAAAATACTTGTTGAGGAGTTCACGGGTCAGGATTGTGTCTATTGCCCCATGGGAGCAGAATACATTCATTCAGCGATCGCGGGTAACGAAGATCGTGTAGTCGAGGTTAGGCACCATGCAGGCTATTATCCCGATTACCTCACCTGCGAGGCGGATATCCAGTATGCTCAACTATTTGGAATCAATAGTGCTCCAACGGGTATTATTAACCGAGCAGAGTTTGGTGAGACTTGCAAGATTACCTTTGCCGCCACCTTGTCGCCCGATTCCATTCGTTCTACCATTGTTCGCGAATTGGCAAAGCCCGATTATGTCTCGGTCAATATAGAGACAACCTATGATGAGACTACGCGCGAGGTTACGGCCCGTATCTATGGCCATCTCATTCAGGCTATACCAGGACCAAATCCACGTCTCAATGTGTGGTTAATCGAAAGCGGTTATCGTGGTTATCAGCAATCCATCACGGGTGTACTCGCCAATTACATGCACACCGACTATCAGCGAAAATCGCTCACAGAAATTAAGGGTGATGAACTGACATTCGATGCCGATGGCAACTATGACCAGACATTTACCTACACTATTCCAGAGACATATCCTGCCTATACCGAGAGTGGTGCTTCAGCGACCAAGTCAACCGAAGCGAAGCCTGCCTCTTCCCGCATCGTTGCCTTTGTATCAAATTGGAGCAGATCTGATGACTGTGAGGTATATAATGTAAACAGTGTACTTATTGGGCACAATGCAGAAGATGCCTCAGCCATCACCGACCTTCAGTCCGACACTATTCCTCAGCTCCCGATTGTCGATCTGCAAGGTCGTCGAGTCTCTGATGGTCAACATGGCTTCATGATTAAAAACGGCCGCGTGATTTTAGTCCGCTAATTTGCTTTTTCTTCTGCCCCCAATCTGTTGGGGGCTTTTTTATCTTTTAATTCTCTAAAAACAAGGTGGCTTGTCGAAGCCACCTCATCATTGAAAATCCATTCATCCTAATTACTTATCTCTCTCAGAATTTATATCTCAAACCTGCACTGAGGATACCCTGCTCACCAAGGCCATACTCGAGGAATCCGCGCCAGGTCTGCGAACCGGCCTCCATGCCGATGAACGTCAATTCAATGTTGGGGATAACTGAGGTGTCGCTGTAGTCGGTTCTGCCCTCCTTGTCGTCCTTCTGGGTTTCGTGCATGATGCTCACGCCGATACCAGCCTTGGAATAGAGACCGAAGTGC
>JAFYZW010000003.1 GCA_017548545.1 Bacteroidales bacterium
AGTCGTCCCACTTCTGCCTTCCGGGCTATATTGGCAGCTTCGACCGATGTGCTGTGTCCTCGCTGATGAGCCTTGACCTTATCTGCATCGCTGTAGGTCGCTTCGTGATAGAGCAGGTCACACCCCTTGATGATAGGGACAATGCTCTCGGCATATAACGTATCGGAACAGAACGCATACGATTTACTTGGCGTGGCTTCCGACGTCAACACCTCGTTGGCAATGACTTCTCCCGTCTGTGGATGGGTCCAGTCATTGCCTTTCTTGATGCCCCGAAAATAGGCAAAAGGTATGTCGAGTTCCTCACACTTCTCGATGAGCAGATGCCGGTCGCGCGGCTTCTCCTGGAAAAGGAATCCTGCTGTGGGAACCCGATGATGAAGCGGGATGGTCTTGATAAGAAGCGAATCATCCTCGTAAATCACCTCGGATTGCTGTGGGTCGAAGGACTGGAAGGTAACCTTCATCGAGAGATTGGGACAAAAATAGTCGAACAGAGGCTGGAATATCCGTTCTGCATCCTCCTGTGCATGGATCACTATCTCTCCCGTGCGCTGCCCCAATCCGAGCGTGGAAATAAACCCGATTAGACCCAGGCAGTGGTCACCATGCAAATGACTCAACAGGATATGCCCGATACGACCATAGGGCACACGATTACGAGCGAGACCGATTTGCACACCCTCGCCACAATCTACCAAAAAGAGATTGCCCCTGAAATTGACAATCTGGGCCGTCGGAGAATGACGAAGCGTCGGCTTCGCGCTTCCGCAGCCCAGAATAGTTACCTTGAAACAGTCCAAAATACTTATTTAGAATTTAGCATTTCGCATGTCGCCCGTCTCCTCGTATGCAATGTGCATGGCGAAAGCATGACGGAGCGAATGAGGCGTGTGCAGACTCTTGCCCTCGGTGAGCTTAAGGTAATCCCAAAGCAACTGCTTGTATTCGGGATGCACACAGTTCTCGATGATAAGGCGAGCACGTTGCGAAGGAGACTTGCCACGAAGGTCGGCCACGCCCTGTTCGGTAACGAGCACGCGGACACTGTGTTCATTCGAATCGACATGGGTAACCATCGGCACGATCGACGAGATAGCTCCACCCTTGGCCAATGACTGAGTCGAGAAGATAGAGAGGAACGCATTGCGAGTGAAGTCGCCCGAACCACCAATGCCATTCATCATCTTGGTGCCCAAGACGTGGGTGGAATTGATATTTCCGAAGATGTCGGCCTCAAGTGCGGTATTGAGGGCTATGACGCCAAGACGACGGATGCATTCGGGATGATTGGTGATTTCCTGAGGACGCAATAGGATACGCTCACGGAAGATGTCCATATTGGCGTACATCTTGTCCACGTAATCGTCGGTCAGACTCAACGAAGAGCCTGTAGCTCCACGACAACGTCCCTTCATAATCAAATCGATTGCCGAATTCTGAATCACTTCGGTGAACATCGTGAACGGAGGCACTTCTGGATTGTCACCCAATGCACCAAGCACTGCATTGGCAACGTTGCCCACTCCCGACTGCAAGGGCAGGAACTCCTTGGGAATACCACCCCGCTTCAACTCGCTGACGAGGAAGTTAGAGATATGGGCACCAATGGCTTCGGTGTCCTTGTCGAGAGGCTTGAATCCCGGCTGATTGTCGTAAGCATTGGTATGAACTACTGCAATAACCTTCTTCGGATCAATCTTGAGGTCGATGGTACCGATACGGTCATTCACCTTCATAATCTCGAAAGGCTTGCGATAAGGTGGCATCTCGGGCAGATAGATGTCGTGCATGCCTGTGAGCCTACCCGTATGAACCTCGTTGAGTTCGACTATGATATGCTCAGCATGAGCAGCAAGAGAGGGAGCGATGCCTACCGAAGTGGTAAGAATAAGATGACCCTCAGGGGTGATCTCCGACGCTTCGATGATGGCTACATCCATCTTGCCAAGGAAGCCATAATAGACATCCTGACCTATCATAGAAAGATGACAGTCGAAATACGCAACCTCGCCAGCGTTGATGGCCTTGCGCATGTTAGGATTCGACTGGAATGGAGTACGGAACTTGACAGCTTTGGCCAAAGGCAAATCGGTATCCACGGCAGGTCCAGTAGCACCTCCGGTAATCAGTCCAATTTGGAAGGGACGACCAGCTTCATGCTCTTCAATAGCATACCTAGCCAGAGCTGCAGGAACAGCCTTTGGTACACCGACCGAAGAGAAGCCCCCTATTCCCAGGACGTAGTCGTTTTTAATAAGCCTCGCTGCCTCGTCGGCAGTCATAACGGGATAATTAATCATAACAGAATACCTTAATATAATTGTAAAAACAAAAGAGAGGAATGATAGATGAATGCTTTCTATTGCATTAACTGACCTGAAATCACAGCTAATTATATCGTACTTGCCAGCCCTCTCTTGCTGGCTACAAAATCCCCCTCCCCTACAATCGAGGGGAAGGGGGACGAAAAGACTTTAGTCATTAATCGCCCGCATTGCGCTTACCTCGGGCACCTTCTGCACCTGTCCGCCTATAGCATAACCAGGACGGATCATATCGTAGATTACGCCACGCTTTGCCTCTTCCTGTTCCTTGAAGTCTTTCGGATAGAAAGAGTTGATGAGCGGAGCATTGTTGAGCTTGAAGTTGTCACGCTCAAAATCATCGACAAAGAGGTGAGGCATGATGAGTGCGATGCCATAGCGACCCAACAGGGCAATGGTCTCCGAAGCAGCAATCTTCAAGCTGTCCACAGGAATACCCGAGCGCTTGAACTCATTGAGGAACAATGGGGAGATGGCGCTATAGGATGAGATACGCAACAACTCTGAAACCCATGAATAGGTGTTCTCGAGATCGCGACGGAACGTATTTTGCATCAAGTTGTAAAGACCATCCACATTACGTGATTCTTCAGCCTCACACTTCACAATGTTGCGGTTGAACCAGTTCATGAAACTATCGAACTTCTGAGCGATATGCATGGTCGTGTTATGGTAGTTGTTATCGGCATTGAAAGCTTCAACGCCCTCCTTCATCAGCAAAATATGCTCCTCGATGAGCGCCAGGGAGGACTGTAAGCCATCACGCTGAATCTGCAATGGAAGCTGCAGCTGAGAAGAAAGATGCTCTACCTCTTCCTGGGCAGCGGCCACCTTGGCTGCTGCATCATCCATGCTCTGCTGGGCTTTCAAGTCGGCTTCAGCAACAGCGGTGGCAATCTTCTGCTCTGCCTCAATCTCTAGTTCTGCAGTCTTGAGGGCCACGGCATTCTCCACCTCAACAGACTTCTGATCCAACTCATTCTGCAGGTCAGCCAACTGCTGGCGTAATGCAGCTATATCGGCATTGGCCTTCTGACGCACTGCTGCAATCTCCTCGTCAGCCTTACGCTGCGCCGCAGCAACCTCCTCGCTGGCCTTCTGCTGGGCAGCAGCAATGGCGGCGTCCGACTTGCGCTGGGCAGCAGCTACAGCTTGCTGGGCATTTTGATTGGTGGCTGCAATTTCGTTGGCAGCCTTCTGCTGGGCAGCATTCACATCGGAATTGGCCTTGAGCCTTACGGCATTGAGTTCGTCGCTGGCCTGCTGCTTGACGTTGGCCAGTTCGCGTGCTGCTTTCTGTACAGCGGCGGCAAGTTCGGCTGCAGCCTTCTGGAGCAGAGACTCTTTTTCCGACTTAAAGGCAGCAAGATCATCGGCAGCCTTCTTACGAAGAGATTCGTTCTCTGACCTGGCAGCGGCCAGACCTTCGGCAGCCTTCTTTTTGAGGTTATCATTCTCGACAGTCAACTTCAGACGCAAAGCCTCAGTCTCCTGCTTAGCTGCAACGATTTCAGCGGCAGCCTTCTTCTGCAATTCTGCAGTAGCTGCTTCAAGTTGCTTGGCAGCATTCTTTTGAGCCTCGGCAATGGCCGCATTGGCAATCTGCTTGGCATTGCTCACTTCCTGCTGTTTGGTGGCAAGCTCTTGCTGCTTCTGATTAAGGATAGTGCGGAGCGATTCAACCTGTCGCTGAATCTCAGCATTAGCTTCCTTATCCGAAAGAGTGGGCATCGGGACAGGCTTCTCAACAACCTTCTCGACAATCTTCTCGACGGGGACCTCCACTTTGACAATCTTCTCGACGATCTTCTCAACAGGCACTTCGACGCGCTTCTCGACGATCTTCTCGACAGGTACTTCAACGCGCTTTTCGACAATCTTCTCGACAGGTACTTCGACGCGCTTCTCGATGATCTTCTCGACAGGTACTTCGACGCGCTTCTCGACGATCTTCTCCACAGGGACCTTGACGATCTTCTCGACAATTTTGATCTGAGGAGCCAAAGGAGCCACATTCGTTTCCTGCTTGGCTGCAGGTTTCTCAATAGGCTTCTTGGTCGGTTCTACCTTCACGAATTCGTCCTTCTTCGGCTGTTCCGCCTTTTTTTCGACAATCTTTTCACTCTTCTTGGTTTGTGAGGATGCTACGGGCTTTCCCTCTTGAACAGCATCTTGAGGATCCTTCGGCTTAGTGCGGGTCTTCTTCTTGTATTCGTTGTACAAGTAATAACAGATGATGCCGGCAATAGCAAAAGCGATGAGAGCCGTCAACACAGACTGCAAAGTATCAATCCATGTACTCCTCTTGTCCATAGCGTTCTTGCGTGGCTTCCCTGTAGGTTCCTCACTAACTTGACCGTCTTCGCCAGTCGTCTCACCTTGATTCACTTCAGAGGAACCACCAGGAGTCGCAGCAATACCGAACTTGGCAAGGACATCTGCTGGAGCTGTACCATCGGCAATGCGTACCTGCAGAGGACCTGCTTTGCTATAGTCTTTGTTGCTGGGTAAGCGGAAAGAGAGAGTTGTGTTCTTGGCACTATCCACGCGGAAATACATATAATTCGTCAGGTTGTTCACCTTCACAGGGCGGAATGACCGGCCACCGCCTCCCCTAGAGGAGTAGTCGTAAACTGTCGATGCACCCCTTTCAAACTTGATGACACTATATTTTCCATCCGGAGCCTTAGCATTATCAGAAGAACGATTGATAATCTTAATAAACGGACTCGTAGTATAAAGCACAAAGTTTTTGCCATCTTGTTTCAAGAGACCGTTAGAAGCAGACTCAACAACATAAGGCTTTTCTGCATCATCGATACGGAGAGCTACAAGACAAGTATCAGAAACAACATTCGTTGTCTGTGCCGACATCGAAGCCACAAAGCCAAAACCCATTGAAAGGGCAAGAACACAATATAATTTACGCATAATTGAGGAATATCGAATAATAATCAGATAATCTTAGGGTATAAATCGCGCGCAAAGATACGCATTTTTTGAATACAATAGACAAAAAATGCCCGAAAAATCGATTTTTTCGGGCATTTTTTTTATTTATTAAGAAATATGTTACCAAACTGAATGCTTTTGCATTACTTTTCAGCAGCCTCTTCAGCCTCGTGGGCAGCGATAAGCTTGCTCTGGATGTCGGCTGGAACGAGCTCGTAGCTTGCGAACTTCATGATGAAGCTGGCAGCACCCTGGGTAAGGCTTGAAAGAGTTGTTGCATAGTCAGACATCTCAGCCAACGGAACCTTGGCCTGAAGCTTCTGATAAGAGGCTTCGGCATGCATGCCTACCACCATACCTCGATGGTTCTGCAGGTCACTCATCACATCACCCATCTTGTCGCCGGGAACGAATACCTCAACGTCATAAATAGGCTCGAGCACCTTTGGTCCTGCCTGACGGAAGGCCATGCTGAAAGCATTGCGGGCAGCGAGCATGAACGAGAGTTCGTTCGAGTCAACCGGGTGCATCTTGCCATCATAAACAACGACGCGCACGTCACGAGCGTAAGAACCTGTCAATGGACCCTGCTCCAAGCACTGCTGGATACCCTTGAGGATAGCTGGCATGAAACGGGTATCAATGGCACCTCCGACAACCGAATTAATGAAGACGAGCTTGCCACCCCAAGCGAGATCGATCTCTTCCTTGCCCTTCATGGTGACACGGTACTCCTTGCCGGCGATATTGTAAACCTCGGGATCGGGCATTCCATCCACATAAGGCTCGACAATCAGGTGAACCTCACCGAACTGACCAGCACCACCCGACTGCTTCTTGTGGCGATAGTCAGCACGCGCAATCTTCGTAATGGTTTCACGATATGGGATGCGCTGTGGAGCATACTCGATATGAATCTTGTCGAGATTCTCGAGACGCCACTTCAACGTACGAAGGTGGAATTCACCCTGGCCATGAACGAGGATCTGACGAAGCTCCTTCGACTGCTCAACAACCCATGTGGGATCCTCCAGACGCATACGAGTCAAAGCCGACATCATCTTCTCGGTCTCCTGCTTGTTGATAGCGCTGATGGCACGTGTGTACTTCGACTGTGGGAACTTCACGAAATTGAACTTCCAATCGATACCACTCTGGTTCAAGGTATTGCCGGTGCGGCAATCCTTCAACTTGGTGGTGCAACCGATATCACCAGCTTGGAGCTCGCTGACCTTCTCACGATTAGCACCCGAGCAAACGAAGAGCGTTGAGATATGCTCGTTCGAACCACGGTCAGCATTCTGGAGGTCATCACCCTCATGAATGGTGCCGCTCATCACCTTGAAATACTGCACTTCACCGATGTGTGGCTCTACACCCGTCTTGAAGAAATACAAGCTGGTTGGACCTGCTGGATCACACTTCACTTCCTCACCACGGCTGTTGTGCTCGGCTGGCATCTCGTCAACGAAAGGAACAACGTTGCCGAGGAACTCCATCAAGCGACCCACGCCATAGTTGCGGGTTGCACAAACGCAGAACACGGGGAAGATAGAACGGGTAACCATGCCCTTACGGATACCTTCACGCATCTCGTCCTCGGTAAGTTCTTCAGTTTCGAAGAACTTCTCCATCAGCGCGTCATCGTTCTCGGCAGCAGCTTCAATGAGGGCCTTGTTCATCTCGGTAGCCTTGTCAATCTCGCTGGCAGGGATATCCTCAACTACAGGAGTTGGATTATTGTCCTTGTAGGTGAGCTGCTTCATCAAAATCACGTCGATGATCTGATGGAAGTTTTCACCAGTCTGAACAGGATACTGTACAGGCACGCACTTGTTGCCGTATGTCATCTTAAGATCCTCAACGAGCGTCTCGAAGTCGCACTCTGTGTCGTCAAGACGATTGACGAGGAAGATGACAGGCTTCTGCATCTTCTCGGTATTGCGGAAGTGGTTCTGGGTACCGACCTCAATACCTGTACCGCCGTTGATAAGGAGGATGGTGGTGTCGGTAACCGAAATTGCAGTAATGGCCTGGCCTACAAAGTCGTCCATACCTGGGCAATCGATCATGTTCAGCTTCTTGCCATTCCACTCAACATGGAATACAGTGCTGAATACCGAATAACCGTAGTTCTTTTCTACCGGGAAGTAGTCGCTCACGGTGTTCTGCTGCGAAATGCGACCCTTGCGGTTGATCTGACCGCTCACGTAAAGTAATGACTCGGTAAGGGAGGTCTTACCTGCTCCGTCATTGCCAAGCAAGGCAATGTTCTTAATCTCTTTTGAAGAGTAAACTTTCATAGATTGTGTAAATAAGTAAGATATTTATTGTATTAGTTTTTTGCTTTTTTTGACGGGGTAAAGGCATTTTTCGAGCAAAATTCGAAAAAACCGCGTGCAAATATAATTGAAATTTCTTTATGTTGCACCTATCAATGGCCCTTTTTTTCAATTTTTATGTTGTAAAACATGTTTTTCGGCAGTTTTTTAGTTATTTTATACATTTTTTTTGGCGTATTCTATAACATTTACTATCTTTGCACCAACAAACTACAATCCATAAATCATGAATAATTTCACTTTCTATTCCCCTACTGAGTTTTGTTTCGGACGCGGACGCGAACAGGAGGTTGGCCAGCTCTGTGTCAAATATGGTGCCCATCGTGTAATGATCGTCTATGGTGGCGGCTCGGTGATTCGCAGTGGTCTGCTCGACCGTGTCAAGGCTGCACTCGATGCCGCGTCACTCCCCTATTGCGAACTAGGAGGCGTAAGGCCCAATCCCACCGACCCCAAGGTGTACGAGGGACTCGACCTAGCCCGCACTTTCAAACCCGACTTCATGCTAGCCGTAGGTGGCGGCTCGGTAATCGATACCGCCAAAACCATCGCTGCCGGATATTTTTATGATGGCGACTTCTGGGACTTCTTCATCGGCAAGGCCAAAGTTGGTGACTGTCTGCCCGTTGGTGTGGTGCTCACCATTCCTGCAGCTGGCAGTGAGGGCTCAGGCAACGCCGTCATCACCAACGAAAAGACCTTGCAGAAGCTGGGTATCCGACAGCCCATGCTGCTACGTCCCAAATTCGCAGTGATGAATCCTGAACTCACTATGTCGTTGCCCGAATGGCAAACTGCCAGCGGCATCTCCGATATGATGGCACACATCTTGGAACGCTATCTCTCCAACACGCCTGATGTGCAGATCGGCGACCGCATGGCCGAAGGCATGTTGCTCGCTATCATGGAAGAGGCGCCCAAGGTCATCGCCAATCCTCACGACTATGAAGCGCGCGCCAACATCATGTGGTGCGGTACCATTGCCCACAACGACACGTGTTCTCTAGGACGTCAGGAGGACTGGAACAGCCACGCCATGGAGCATGAGATCTCGGCCGAATACGATGTTACGCATGGAGCTGGCCTTGCCGTCATCTTCCCCGCCTTCCTGCAATTTATGGCTGATGTTCATCCTCACAAAGTGGCACAACTTGCCACGCGTGTGCTCGGCATACAGCCCAACCTTCCTACAGATGCCGACATCAACAATACCAATACCTGGCCCATTGCCGAACAGAAACGCGTCGCCATGGTGGGAGCATTGAAGCTCAAGAGTTGGTTCCATGACGTACTTCACATGCCAGTAAGCTTCGCCCAACTAGGTATCCCGCAGCCCAACCTCGAGTTGCTCAACGAGCGCCTCCACCAGAATAAGGGGACCGTCATGCCAGGTTACTTCCCGCTCGATTCTGACACAACTATGAAAATCTACAAGCTCGCACTAAATGAGTAATCGAATGACAGCAAAAGAATATCTGGAAATCTTGCACGTAGCTGAGCGACTCAAGGATACACCAAGGCACTGTACCACATCTAAACGTCGCGTGGAAAGTGTTGCCGAACACAGCTGGAGAATATCCCTGATGGCATTCCTGCTCAAAGATGAGTTCCCTGAAGCCGACATTAACAGGGTGGTCAGCATGTGTCTGATTCATGACCTGGGCGAATGCTTTACGGGCGACATACCCACCTTCTTGAAGACTAGCCAAGACCGAGAGACAGAGGATTCCCTGCTCTATCGTTGGGTTAAATCCCTGCCTAAGGAAGTCGCAGTCAGAATGTTGGCGCTCTATGACGAAATGGACGAACAAAAGACCATCGAGGCAAAAATCTACAAGTCGCTCGACAAGCTCGAGGCCTTGATCCAGCACAACGAGTCACCCATCGACACCTGGTCGCCTAACGAATACGACCTCAACAAAATCTATGCATTCGACACCGTAGCATTCTCCTCCTGGCTCACCGACCTGCGGAAAGAAATCCTTCAGGATACTCTTGAAAAAATCGAGAAAGAACAATAAAAAAGAGGGCGACACCCTCTTTTTTATAGATGCTATAGATGTTATAGTCACTATAGGTACTATAGGAACTATTCACATCACCTTCAGCATCCCCTGGCAGCCCTCAAGTACATCGCGCCAGGTGGCCTCGAAGTCATCGGTGTACCACGGGTCAGCGACATCGCCCGGTCGGTCGGTGTAATCCATCAGCAGACGTATCTTTCCATCAGGATCGCCACCCAGTAGCCTATGCATGTTGCGCAGGTTCCACTGGTCCATACCCACGATGAGGTCATAGTGCCTGTAGTCGCTTCGTGTAATCTGTCGCGCATATTTTCCTGCCGACGAGATGCCATGTTCGGCCAGCTTGCGTCGGGCAGGCGGATAGACGGGATTGCCGATCTCCTCGGTGCTCGTAGCTGCCGAAGCTATCTCAAACTCCTCCTCCCTTCCCGCATTCTGGACGAGCCATTTCATCACAAACTCTGCCATAGGACTCCGACAGATGTTGCCGTGGCATACAAACAGGATTCTCTTCATAAACAAAATAAGAAAAGGGGACTTATCGGCTGTAATCTCGCCAGATAAGCCCCCTATGTTTGATCTAAAGTGAAGGGATTACTTAACAATCACCTTCTTAGCTACTCCTGCCTCACGGATGATATAGAGGCCAGGAGTCAGCTGGCTGACATTCTCGCCCACCTTCTGGCCCTTGATGTTGTAAACCTCAACACCGGCAGACAGGTTCTCCTCGATGCCCTTGATGGCGGTCATGGTGCCATAGTCGGGGATTGCATAGACGTTGGCATTGACAACCTCACGTGTGTTGGTGTTCACGAGGAAGACCACGAGACGTGGATTGACACCGACCTTATCCTCTACAACGGGCACTGCGAGACTCGTCTCGAAGGTCAAGGCCTCATTGGC
This sequence comes from Bacteroidales bacterium, assembly GCA_017548545.1. GTDB lineage: Bacteria > Bacteroidota > Bacteroidia > Bacteroidales > UBA3663 > Liminaster. Next base: position 10,549 of record JAFYZW010000003.1, read on the forward strand.
AGTCACCTTGCGAGGTACGCTGTTCTCCACACCGTTGCAGTCGGTAGCAGCCACTACAAGATTCATGTTGATGGATGTGCCTGTCCAAGGCTGGTCACGCCAGTAGGCCATGTCATCCTCGGGATAGTTGCTCTTGTAGTAGGTGATGTAGTTGTTCTGTGTCAATGTGATGGAGTCCTTGATGACGGCAAAGACGAGACGATAGTAAGCCTCATTGCTTGTCATCTTGAACGTAGTGGTGGCCATGATGTTGAGGTTATCCTGTGCCTCGCTGGTCCACTCAGCAGTTGCTTCAACGTCAGCCTCCGAAACCTTGGAGAGGTTCTTGGTGACTACCTGATCAGCCTGGAAGGAATAGGGAGCGGTGTTGTTATCGCCATAATAGGGATCGGTGAGGAAGACACGATCGACCTCTGCCAACGGAGCATTGTAGTACTTGCTATCCGTGGTGCGAGCCGAATAGGCATCGATAGCCAAAGAGTCGCCCATGTGGATGGTGATCGGGATAACCTGCTCGCCAAGTGTCTCAATCATACGCTCTACGCCCACATATCCGCGTGCGGAATAATATTTGGACATACCTACATAAACCTCTACGAGGCTCTTGCGGGTAGCACTCTCTTCGAGGCCAATTACATAGACGGTGGCCTTCACCTTGCTGGCATTCTCATTCTCGACACCATTTACCTTGGTCACCTTGATGGTAACTTCCTGTTCGCCGGCCTTGGCAAGGGTGCCAAGGTTGAGCGTAACGGTGCCTGCATTCTGGTACATGTTCTCAATCGGGGTTTCGAGGTCGGCATGGCCTTCCTTGGTCTCACCATTGAGATCACAAGTAAAGTCGATGCTGCTTACACCTGCTGTACCGAGGTTCTTGATGGTTGGAGTGACAACCACCTCGCTGCCTACCAAAGCAAGCACGTCATCCAGGTCATCGTTGATGCTGGCTGCGTTGGTCTTGATGTTGTCACCACTGATCTTCACCTGAAGGGCAAGACAGCCGGTCGAACTCTTGTCGGTGAAAGCGGTCTCTTCGGGCTGCTTCAGATAAAAGCTCTTGGCCACGTCCTTCTTGACATAGACCACGGGGGTATAGTCGTAATCGCTGTACCAGCTGCTCAAAGTGAAACTGTAGCCTACATAACAGCCTTCTTCAGGCAATACAAGAGCATCAAATGCACCCTCCGACCACGTGGTAGCCGAGTTACCCAAGGTCGTCAAGGCTGCCTCAGCAAGGTTCTCGCCATCAAGGCTGGCACGCACCCAAACCTTGGCATCCACTACATTGGCTGAATAGATGCGCGAACGGAAGCGAACACCCGTCAGGTTGACACCTTTCAAGTCACCAGAGCCATCCACGAAGGTAGCAGCCTCGTAAGTGCCGAGTTTGTAGTTGCCCGTGATGTTCTGGGCCTGGTCGGAATAATTGCCCCACCACATCTCATTGGTGGCATCCTGGGCGCTGGCCGAAATAGCCATGGCACCAAGAACTACGGAAAAGAGTAGTTTTTTCATGTCGTATTTGTTTGTTTGTGTTTATTGGTTGTTAGTGAATTATCTGAACATGGCCTCATTGCGAATACTGCCATCGCTTAGGCGGGTCTGCTTGATACAGATGCCCTTGCCAGGCACGGCCAACTGTCGGCCACTCAGGTCGAGATACCTTACCTCCACGACATTCTGGTTGTCGCTGATGACACCCGCGATGCCAGTCTGTCCAGAAGGCAGGGTATGCTTGCTCTCATCGGCCACAACAAAGACACAATAGTCGGAATAACGTGTCTCGCCTGCCATGAAATAAATGCTCTGCAAAGCGATGCTATCGACGGTGAGCGATAGGTCATGATCGAAAGCCAACACATGATAGCTACCACTGCAGTCGGTGCGCTGACGCGAGGTCATGCCTCGGTCCGAGAACTTCGAATTGACGAGCACGGGATCGACGAAAGCAGGATACCAGTCAGCATCAAACTCAAACAGTTCACCATTGAGGAAGACGCGATAGAACAGCGAGTCGGGGTTGATGTAGTTTCCGTCCACATCCTCTACAGGAATGACGTAGGTCATCGACGTCGAGATGCCGTAGGTCATATCCACATTCCATCCACGGATGTCGGGCGTGGCGGGTGTTGCGGCCACCTCATAGAAACGGATGATGGTCTGGGTGGGGAAGCTCTGGCTATAGCTGGCGTTTCGTGCCTTACCCAAGCAAATCAAGAAGCCATCGGGGCCATAGAACGAATCATTGGCCTCATCATAATACATCACGCAGTAGTCCTTGCTACGGTAGATGGGATAACCCTGCTCATCCAGTCCGGTGAAGGTGGCTCCCTTGGTGTAAAGATAATACTGTCCATCGTACAGGCCCACATACTGTCCGCCAGCGATATAGATCGAGTCGCCCACCAACTCGCCCTTCACCAGTGACTCGGGGGTCTTGGTGGACATGCCCTTAAAGTAGAAGTCGTTGCCGTCACGTCCGATATAGATCATTTCAGGCACATAATACTTGTAGGCATTCTCATATCGTAGCGAATAGGGATAGAATTCTATGCCCTCGGGAGCTACCACCAGCGTATCGGTGAAACGCTCGTAGGAATAACCGTAGTTGTACGAAAAGACACCACCGTCCTCATTGACGATACAGATCTCTATGTCATCGCTCATAAACGAACCGGTAGCATCGTCCCAATCCATCTCAAACTCGTCCGACTCCGTATCTCCATGTACATAGCCTTCGGCATCGGCATAGGCCAGCGACACATAATAAAGGTTGCCATTACTGTCCTCCCAATACACCTGTGGGTTATCAAAGACCACAGCGTTGCGGTATTCGTTGATGGTGCCCTTGATCCAAGTGTTGAACTGATAGGCAGTCACGAAGTTCTTCAAATAGACATCATCACCATCGATCACTACATCGCTCTTGATGGCGCTGCGGGTGACAAACTCATCCATCTGCTGATCATAATAGGTAGTGGTTAAAGAATAGTCATAGGCCGTGCCGTCCGGGGTGTCCCAGATGGGATGCTTGCGGGCCTTGCGTTGACTGGAACCCATTAGGTCAGCTGGAGCCTCACCTAACTGGGCACGCCTGATTTCGGTCCCTGCATGAACAGGGACTTTCGACATTACCTGAAAATTTTGAGCACTTGTCGAAGCTGCAAACAAGCCGAGGCAAGCAACTAGAAGAGTAGATTTATTCATGCGCTTCTTAATTAGTATAATGTGTTTGGAAATATTAAGTTTTAGCGTGGCAAAGATAATCAAAAAATTCATATTATCCAAAAAAAGACCTATCAAATAGTCCATTTTGTATATGAATATCTTTTTTTCCAAGAATTTGTCCTTTTTTCGTACCAATTTCTTGGCATGTTAACCCAGAATTTGTATCTTTGCACCAAAATTATTCAACACGATGAAAAAACGATTTCTGGCAATATTGCTTTCACTTTTCACCCTACATGTCGCTTTGTCCATGCCCGCCAAACCTGGCACATGGCGCACCTTCACTCTTTCCGACGGACGGCAAGTCACTGCTCTGCTTTGTGGTGACGAGCACTTCAACTTCTTTCGCTCAGCCGATGGAAACTGCTACGCCTTTGACCCCTTAACTCGTTGCTACTCCTACGCGGATATAGATGCACTGCAGGCTCAAGCCTCCGTATGTCAAAGCGATATGATGCGTGCCCGTTCTCGGCGCACCTCCGACCGCGAACACTATGCGACTGACGAATTCATTGGACAGAAGAAAGGCCTCGTTATCCTCGTCGATTTTCCCGACCAAGGTTTTCAGGAAGGTCACGACCAAGCGCTCTACCTGCGCATCCTCAATGAGAAAGGCTTTAGCGAAGGACGGTTCAAAGGCAGCGTGAAGGATTATTTCCTTGCCCAAAGCGGAGGACGTTTCGAGCTCGACTTCGACGTCGTGGGACCCATTCGTATGGACAACTCTTATACTTATTATGGAGAACGGGGCCAAAAGGTGGACGAACATGCCGATAAGATGGTCATCGAAGCATGCCGGAAGGCCGACCCGGAGGTCAACTTTGCCGACTATGACTGGGACGGCAATGGCGAAGTCGATCAGGTGTTCATCCTCTATGCCGGACAAGGCGAGAGCAATGGTGGAGGTCCTAACACCATTTGGCCTCACGAATATACGCTCGAAGAATGGCAAGGCTCTACACTACCGCTCGATGGCGTTGAGATCAATACTTACGCATGCTCCAACGAAGTGGATTCCCGTTGGCAGATTGAAGGAATCGGGACCATCTGCCACGAATTCTCACACTGCATGGGTCTCCCCGACCTCTACGACACCTACTACGCCGGCAACTTCGGCCTCGGCCATTGGGACCTTCTCTCCCATGCCGGTTGGAATGACGACGGTTTCCAGCCTGCCGGCTACACCAGTTATGAAAAAATGGTTTGCGGATGGCTCACGCCTATAGAACTATGCGGCGAAGACGCTCAAATCGACAACATGCGTCCGCTCAGTGAGGGAGGCGATGCCTACATCATCTACAATCAGGCCGAACCCAACGAATACTACCTGCTCGAGAATCGTCAGCCCTCAGGGTGGGATGCCTCGTTGCCTGGTCGTGGTCTGCTCGTACTCCATGTGGATTATGACAAGGAAATATGGAAATGGAACTATGTCAATACCATCGTCGATAACCGCAATATCCCAGGCTCCGACCGCATCTACAACGACCATCAGCGTCTAACCATCATTCATGCCGACAACGACGATGACAAGAGCTACTGGAACGCATCCTACAGCTATTATACGAAACAGACCGAATTGACCGATGCATATCCCTATCTCCAGAACGACAGTCTCACCGACAACTCCTCCCCTGCTGCCGTGCTCTATAACGGCAATGTCGATCGCCATCGTTTCATGAACCGTGGCATCCACGACATCACCATCCAAGAAGACAGTTCGGTAAGTTTCCGTTATGCTGCCCTCAGCGAACGCATCATCTATATGGACAGCCTTTCGGCCAATCGTCCCGACACCACGGGTGCCATCTTCTATGAATCGTTCAACGAATGCCTCGGCACAGGCGGTAACGATGGTATCTTCAAGGGTAATTCCACAGTGGCCTCAGCCGAATTCCTACCCGACCTCGGTGGTTGGCAGTCGCTCATTGCAGGTGGTGGCGCACGCTGCGCCAAGTTCGGCAATGCCATGCATCAAGGCATCACCATCACACCCTCTTTCGAACTCGAGGGCGACACACTCGAACTGAGTTTCTACGCTGCTCCTTGGAACAAGGACGAACCCGAGCTCTACGTCACAGCCAGCAATCCAGATATTCATCTGGCTGACGACACCTTCACGATGCAGCAAGGACAATGGACTCACTTTGTCACACAAATCTGGGGCACAGGTGCCTCTACCCTCACCTTCACCCCCGACCTGCGCTTCTTCCTCGACGAGGTGCTCATCCGTCGCGTCCCCGATGATACTGCCATCCGCTCCATCCAGACCAGCTTCGAAGCGCCTATCTCCTACTCACTCGATGGCCTTCTCCTCAAAGCGCCTGCCTCCGGCATCATCATCCGCAGATTTAATGATGGAACGGTTCGCAAGGAAATACGTTTCTAAAAAACCATTGCTTCAAAAGGAATCGCTCCGCTCAGAACCATTAGGTTTTTGAGCGGAGCGACCTTTATTCTACTTTTTTTCTTTGGCTATTTCCAACGCCCTGTGAACATTGCATCCGACGAAGTTGCCAAGTATTGCCATCAGCCAGGGAAGGAACAGGAAATCACTGGCTGCCCAATAATAGAAAATGTCGGCGATACTGTGCCTGAAGCCGCATACGATGAACAAGGGCACGCCGAAGAGCAAAGGCAGATAGCGACCCTCACGGGCGAACTTCACCGCCGTGCTCATGATGAATCCGCAAGGAATGGCAAGGACGAATACGGCCATCAGGCTCTTTCCTGCTATGACATTCACCACCTTCTGAGCACTTTCGATATACTGTGGCGATGCATAATCGAATATCAGGCTCACCAGCCAGCAACCCACGAAGTTACCCGCTATGATATACAACAGGTCAATCAACTCCGTCGTATTGGTGAAGAAACCCGACTTGCCGGTATAGAGCGCCAGCCCATAATGCACCACGCTGAGCAGGCCAAAGCTGAACATCACAGCTCCCGTTACACCTCCAACTACCAGATTCACATACCCACCCAGCCCGATGCACACACCGGCCAGCACACTGCTTATCAGCAGATTCACAATTCTC
>JAFYZW010000019.1 GCA_017548545.1 Bacteroidales bacterium
ACCCTTCAAACCCTTCAAACCCTTCGAACCCTCACACAGCTCCTGTTTGGCGAGTTCCACGCGGCAAATCTGATACTGTCCTGACACCTTTCCTTCGCCGCCCTCCCAAGGGTGGAAGACACGTGCATCAAGCTTCTGCATCGCCTCCTCGTAGCGGCCTGTCTGGTTAAGCAAGGTGATTTCCTCCAAAACGAGGTCATCACGACGCTCGATTAACGCCCTATACTGCTGCAAGAATGCAAGACGCTCGGCATGGGGCCTATGCAGACGCTTGTAGAGCTGGTCGAGCTCCATGAGGACACGCTCGTCGTTCTCGTCGAGATGGAAGGCGCGCTCCATGTATTCCAGCGCTTCCTGTTGACGATCCTGCTTGTTGAATCGACCGAGGGCAAGGTTTCGCCACACGGTGGGGAATGTCGGGTCAAGACGTGCCGATAGTTCCCAGTTTTCGATAGCGAGGTCGTACTGTCGGGCAGCATAATAGAGACAGCCGAGATAATATGGTGCCTTGCTGCCCTGCGGATGCTGCTGCTTGGCGGCTTCGAGTGCAATCACTGCCTCGGCGCGGTTGGGGAAGCAATAAGCGGGGTCGGCCTGCTCGGCTTGTTCATAACTACCCATATAATAATAGGTCATGGGCGAAGTAGCACCCTCTCCGATAGCAATGTTCCAGAGTTCCTGTGCCTCATCGTAGAGACCAGCGGCACAGTAGTCGAGGGCGATCTCGTCGTAATTGTCCGACGAGCGACGCATCATCTGCTTCATCTCGTCGAGCACAGTGTCGTCCTGCGTCAACAGATATTTCTCATAGCGGCAGCCATAATTAAAGAGGTCGAAACTAAGAGACTCGTCGATGAGCGCCAATGCCTCAGCCTTATGGTCAAGTTTGCGCAGGATAGCAGCCTTCAAGGCACGGGCCTTGTGGTTGTGCCAGTTATTGTTCAAGCAACGATCAATCTCATCGAGGGCATCCTCGTAGCGACGCTGCATCGTGCTTACCTTTGCAGCTTCGAAATAGCCGGCATCGGCCCAGCCCTTGTTCCAGGTGGCTTTCCAGAAACGCTCGTATGCTTCATCCAGCTTTGAACCATTCAAACCCTTCGAACCACTCGAACCACTCAAACCTTGGTACTTCAGCGCAAGGCCGAGGTTGTAGATCGGCTCGCCGTCGTAGGGATTGGGATTACGTTTGGTGATGAGCTTCACAGCCTTCTGCAGATACTGCTCGGCCAAGGCGAAGCGTCCTTTGCGGATGTACCATAGGCCTAGGGCATTGAGGCAACGGATGTCATCGGGGTCACGCCGCAGAGCCTCCTCGTAGTAGTCGGTGGGCGACCAGGTGGCGTGACGATACTGTTCGAGATGCAGGCCGGTAAGATAAAGCTGCTCGTTGGTCTTCACCTGCTGTGGCAGCAGGGCTGCTTCAGCACTATCGGGAATGGGGCGGATCTCATCGGCCTCGGCATGCCAGCTGAGCACCGTGCGCTGACCATAGGCAAAGCGCTTCGTAATCTCGAAAGTCAATTCGTTGAACGAAGCACCTTTCACTTCGACTGTTTCGACGAGCACCTCTTCGGGCGAGAGTGTCAGCTCCTTATTATAATATATCTTGCCATTGTCGCGACGCAGGACGATGCTTACCTCCTGTCGGCTTGTAGCAAAGACCTTGAAGCAAACGGTGCCATTCCCTGCCTCGTTGATATTGAACACCAGATCCTTCGATGCCTCCTTGACCACACCGAGTTCGCGATAGGGCATGAAATATTGTACGAACTGCTTCTCCTCGTATGGCATGAGCCAACTGAAGTCGGGCTGGTTCTCGGTATAGACACCAGCCATCAGCTCGATATAGGGACGGAAGCCTTCGCGATCGATGCCCCAGCGCTTCATCTCTTTGGGTGAGGCCTCATCGGTCAGATTGCGATCCCAGGCGCGACCGAAGTCGCCATTACCCCACGTCCACTGCTTCTTGCCTGGCGAGAAGTGATGACTTGCTACATGCAGCATGCCGCCGTGGGTGTCATTCTCGTAGCCTCCCTCGAAGTTGAAACGCGAGTTGACGCCCATATAACTGGTGGGCACGAAGATGTTGCGGTAGTTCGAGATATCTACACCAGCCGAATAATCCATCTTGTAATAGGTGCCCGTAGCGATGGGAAAACTGGAGACGGCACGCTTGCCATGGTCGAACACGGCGTTGATGTCGGGTGGGAATACGCTCTGATACTGGTCGTTGACTTCTACCGCCGGATTGGCCCACCAAAGGAAGGTCTGCGGCATGTCAGTACGATTGTAGAGGCGTCCTTGTATCTCGAGATAAGCACAGCCCGGACGCAATGTGAAACCTGCGGCTCCCTTCTGATGGAACATCTTCTCCATCTCGTTCACCCAAACTGTCACCGAGCCGTCGGCATGCTCCTCGATGGTAGTATCGACAGGCATATAGGTCGAAGGACGATGGTGCTGCGGCCAGTTGAACTCGATGCCACCCGAGATCCATGGACCTGCTAGGCCCACGAGTGCGGGCTTGATGACATGATTGTAATAGACAAAGTGCCGACGGGCAATCTTGTCGTAGGCCATCTGCACACGACCTCCCAACTCGGGCAGGATCATGACCTTGATGTACTCGTTCTCCAACCAAATGGCCTGATACGTTTTATCGACCTTCTCGTCGCTCATCGTTTCGATGACGGGATAAGGATACACTACGCCACTTGAGCCTTGATACACTCGTTTCTCCAAAAACATTGGATTCTTCTCTGGCTTGCCGACTTCATAGGTCGGGATGGTCACCTGTTCTTTCCACGCTTTAACCATAATGTGTTGTATATAAAAATTTCCGGGTGCAAAGATAGGGGTTATTTTGCATCCGGAATATAGAATTTCTAAAGAAAAGATATGGACGTTTTAACGTTTGAGGGGTTCTCCTCAAAGACTCCACGTCGCTCCGTCCTTGGTGTCCTTGACGATGAAGCCGAGTTCGGCCATTTTGGCACGGATGAGGTCGGAGGTGGCCCAATCCTTGTTGGCCTTGGCCTTGGCACGCACGTCGAGGAGCAGATCGACAGCACCCTTGTAGGCATCGGTCTTGGCCGTGTCGGCGCCAGCGGCATTTTCGTCCTTCATGCCGAGGATGTCGATGAGGAAGGTCTTGAAGACCTGCTGCGTCTTCTGGATGCCAGCTTCGTCAATCTTGGCATGACCGTCGATAACCTTGTTAATAAGGCTGACGAGCTCGTAGAGGTTCGAGATGACGATGGGCGTGGTGAGGTCGTCGTTCATGGCCTCGTACATCTTCTCCTCGAGTTCGTTTATGGTCTTCAACGTAGCTGCGGTCTCGGCATTGGCGGGCGTAGCCTTCATGCGGCCGATGCTGGCATAACCCTCCATCATACGCTTCATACCCTTCTCGGCACTCTGCAAAGCCTCGTTGCTGAAATCGACTGTCGAACGATAATGAGCCATGAGGATAAAGAAGCGGATGGTCATGGGTGAATAAGCCTGGGTGAGCTTGGGATGCGTACCGTTGAAGAACTCGTCAAGGGTGATGAAGTTGCCATACGACTTGCCCATCTTCTTGCCGTCGATGGTAATCATGTTGTTGTGCATCCAATAGTGGACAGTCTGGTGTCCCTTGGCGGCGCAGGTCTGTGCAATCTCGCATTCATGGTGTGGGAAGAGCAGGTCAAGGCCTCCACCGTGGATGTCGAACTCCTCACCGAGGTATTTCTCGCTCATTGTCGAGCACTCGAGGTGCCAGCCCGGGAAACCTTCGCTCCATGGGGATGGCCAGTGCATGATGTGTTCGGGCGCAGCCTTCTTCCAAAGAGCAAAGTCGCACGCCTCGCGCTTCTCGCTTTGTCCGTCGAGTTCACGGGTGGTGTCGATCAGCTCGTTGATGTTGCGGCCCGAGAGGATGCCGTAATGGAACTTCTCGGCATACTTCTTCACATCGAAATAGACGCTTCCGTTCGAAACATAAGCGAAACCGGCATCAAGAATCTTCTGCACATAAGCAATCTGCTCGATGATGTGGCCCGAGGCATGTGGCTCGATGCTGGGGGGAAGCACGTTGAGCGCCTCCATGGCCTTGTGGTAGCGGTTCATGTAATACTGCACCACCTCCATGGGCTCTTTCTGCTCAAGGCGTGCCTTCTTGGCAATCTTGTCCTCGCCCTCGTCGGCATCGTGCTCGAGGTGGCCGACGTCGGTGATGTTACGTACATAACGCACCTTGTAGCCAATGTGCTGGAGGTAGCGGAACAGGATATCGAAGGTGATGGCAGGACGGGCGTGTCCCAGATGACCATCGCCATAGACAGTTGGACCGCACACATACATGCCGACATGATCGGGAACTATTGATTTGAATGGCTGCTTGATGCGCGCCAAGGTGTTGTAAACGTAAAGCTGCTGTGTTGCCATATTATTTTTCGGCTCAATTATATATTATTTATTAATTACTTCTTATTAACCATAACCCATAACCTCTAACCTTTAACCCTTAACCTCTAACCAATAACCCCATCCTTCATGTGGATGATGCGGTCGGACATCTGTGCGAGGCTCTCGTCGTGGGTAACGATGACGAAGGTCTGTCCAAGCTGCTTGCGGAGGTCGAAGAAGAGCTGGTGCAGCTCCTGCTTGTTCTGTGTGTCGAGCGAGCCCGATGGTTCGTCGGCGAAGATCACGTCGGGCTTGTTCATCAAGGCGCGAGCCACAGCCACACGTTGCTTCTCGCCGCCCGAGAGTTCGTTCGGACGATGTGTGGAACGATCCTTAAGCCCCAGGAAGTCCAAAAGCTCTTGGGCGCGTGCCTTGGCCTGAGAATGTGACGTACCCGCTATCAGAGCCGGCATCATGATGTTCTCAAGCGCCGAAAATTCGGGCAACAGCTGGTGAAACTGGAAGACGAAGCCGATATGGCGGTTGCGGAAGGTGGACAGTTCCTTGTCCTTCAAGTGCAGCACATCCGTGCCATTGATGAGGATTTGCGGAGCATAGACGACCTTCTCGCCATCATTGGGCTTGAAGCTGAAGTCCGGCTTGTCGAGTGTGCCCAGGATCTGCAGCAGCGTAGTCTTGCCAGCGCCGCTGCGCCCCACGATGCTCACCACTTCGCCCTGCTCGATATCCAGATCGATGCCCTTGAGCACCTGCAGCTGATCGAAGCTCTTATAGATGTTTCTTGCCTGAATCATGGCGCAAAGATACGCGTTATTTTTGATTTCTCCAAATATATTATCGTGAAACTATTTGATTTGGATGCTATAATTTGGTGGTGTAAGGAAAAATGCCTATCTTTGCACCGCGTTTTTTAACTAAAAAACAAAAAAATCGGGGAGAAGCCGAATCACTTCGTCTTATCCCCTCAAACGGAAAATTTTCAAACCAGTATCTAATGAGTGGTCCCACTAGGGCTTGAACCTAGGACCAACGGATTATGAGTCCGCTGCTCTGACCAACTGAGCTATGGGACCGGCATCCTAGAGCCACCATTTAGAAGAGGCTTTTCATTTTCGCGGCGCGAAGATAGTGCTTTTTTTTGATATACGCAAATATTTCGGACAAAAAAATGATAATTTATAGAAATTTTGACCATATTGAAGGAGAATATACAGCCTGCATAGGCTTTTTCGACGGTGTACACAAAGGTCATCAGTTCCTTTTGGAGCATCTCAAGGCGGAAGCCAAGGCTCATGGCTTGCTGTCGGCCGTGGTCACCTTCGTAAATCATCCCCGAAAGATTGTGCAACCCGATTTCGACATCCAACTCATCGATACGCTGGAGTCTCGACTCGAGAAGCTCGACAAGATGGGGGTGGATGTCTGTTTCCTGATAGATTTCACCGAAGAGATACGCAACCTCACCGCCGAACAGTTCTTATGCGACATCTTGAGTCAAAAGATGCACATCCACCGACTCCTGATTGGTTACAACCATCGTTTCGGACGGAATCGGGCCGAAGGTTTCGACGATTATGTGCGCTATGGCTTGACCTGTGGCATGGATGTTGTGCAGGAACCTGTTTTCGATGACGGTTCCGGCCTACATTATTCCTCGTCGGAGGTGAGACGCGCCCTGAAGGCCGGTGATGAGGAGAAGGCGCGAAGAATTTTGGGATGGTGAAAAAAAGCCAGCACAAGAATTCCTGTGCTGGCTTATGTTTTCGATAATTCGGGATTAATCCCAATCGTCGTCGGTAGCATTGAATGTGGACATATCGGGCGGTGTGCCACCGCAAATCGATATCTCGCGCTTGATACTCTCTTCGAGCGAGATGAGCGTTTCGGTGCTGACCACACCCGGGATACCCTGGATCTTGTTGTTCAAAAGATCCATGAGATGTTCGTTGTCACGAGCATAGAGTTTGCAGAGCATGGTGTAGGGGCCGGTGGTAAAGTGGCACTCTACAATTTCAGGAATAGCTTCAAGGCATTTTACCACTTCGCGATACATTGAACCGCGTTCCAAACGAATACCGATGTATGTGCATGTCTGAAGACCAAGGACCTTCGGGTCAACGTTATAACCCGAGCCGGTGATCACCTTCAGTTCTATCAGACGCTGAATGCGCTGGTGGATAGCAGCACGAGACACGCCACATTCAATGGCTACGTTCTTGCTGGGGATGCGAGCGTTCCGAGTGACAATATCCAGAATTTTCTTGTCAAGCGCATCAATTTTATCATTGGCCATGATGGATAATAAGTTATAGGTTATAGCAATTAATAGTATTTGACGCGGCAAAGATAAGAAGTTTTTTGGAATAAAAATCAAAAAGTGCCAAAAATTTTAGCAAAATGATGAAAAATCTTCGAATTTTGCAAAAAATAGGACGCTTTTCAATAAAAAAAGCGTCCTATTACAATGATTTTGGTTGAAATTTACTTCTTCTTTGCTGGAGCAGGGATCACCTTGAGAAGTTCAACGTCGAACTGAAGGGTTGAACCGCCAGGGATGTTCTGACCAGCACCACGGTCGCCGTAAGCGAGATCAGAAGGCATGGTGAGCTTCACCTTGCCGCCCTCCTTCATGCTGAGGATACCCTCCTTGAAGCCCTTCACTACACCGTTCACGCTGAACTCGGTAGAGTCGTTGGCATCAAACTGAGTGCCGTCGATGAGCGTGCCCTTGTAGTTGACGAGCACCTTATCGCCGTCCTTGGCCTGCTTGCCGGTACCTTCCTTGATGGTCTCGATCTGGAGACCGCTCTCGGTAACCACTACACCTTCCTTCTTGGCATTCTCGGCCATGAAGTCAGCACCCTTGGTCTTGTTTTCCTTGATCTCGGCCTGACGCTTCTCTTCCATCTCCTGACGCATCTTCATCTGGAAAGCCTGGAGGAACGACTGAGCCTCATCGGGAGTCATTTCGAGCTTGGCAGAATCGCGACGAATGGCATTGATAAAGCCCGAAAGGAAGTTGTCGAGGTTCATCACCTTCTCAGGAACGACAATACCTGTGTCCTGGAAGTTGGAATACTGGGTACCGAACATTACGCCGTAAGCGTAAGCGAGGGTGTCGAGATCGCCCTGGGCGTAGGTAGCCTTGGGTGCACCATTGTTACAGGAGGAAAGACCGCAAGCGAGAGCTGCGACAACCATTACACTAAGAATGAATTTTTTCATAGAAATTTGAATATAATTGTTTGAATTTTATAAATTTCGCGGCGCAAAGATAGTGTTTTTCAGCATATATTGGTTATTTTTTTCTTTTTTTTTACCATTTTTCATAAAAGTTATGTATTTTTGCAACATCAAACATATAAAATAAGGTTTGAAAGGTTTGATAGTTCGATAGTTTGAAGGGTTGTTTGCCCTTCGTCATCTCAAACTTCTCAAACCTCTCAAACTCCTCAAACCCTTAAATAGCAGTATGAAAAGAATCGTATTTTTGACTGGTGCCGGCATGAGCGCCGAGAGCGGAATATCGACCTTCCGCGACAGCGATGGACTTTGGGAAAACTACAGTGTGGAAGAGGTGTGTACACACGAGGCTTGGCTGCGTCAACCCGAAGTGTGCCTCAACTTCTACAATATGCTGCGTCGCAAGTTCAAGGACTGCAAGCCCAATGAAGGTCACAAGCTTGTGGCAAGCCTACAGGACCAGTTTGATGTGCAGGTCATCACGCAGAATGTCGATAATCTGCACGAGCAGGCAGGGGCAAAGCATGTGCTCCACCTGCATGGCGAGCTGATGAAATGTCGCCCCGAAGGACGTGACCAGGGCGTGTATTATCCTCTTGATCCCGAGAACCCCGACATCAACATGGGTGATGTGGATAGCCACGGCGTACAACTTCGTCCACACATCGTCTTCTTTGGCGAGGATGTTCCCAACCTGAGTCGTGCTGCCGACATCATGGAGACTGCCGACATCGTTGTAGTGATCGGCACTTCGCTCAATGTCTATCCCGCTGCCAGCCTGTTGCGTTATGCCCCGTCGAATGCGCCCATCTGGCTCATCGACCCTAAACCCGTCTTTTCGCCCTATCGCGAGGTAAGGCAGATTCAGAAGGGTGCCAGCGAAGGTATGAAGGAGTTGGTTGAAATACTGAGGGAACAGTAACGTTGCCTTCGCCTGTCGAAACAGGAACCGCAAAAGATTCGTCCCTTTTACTCCCTTTTTACTCCCCTTTAACACCCCTTCTATCTATTGGAATACGCCGCAATATTGTTTTGAAGCTTGGCGATGATCTTGCTGATTTCGGGATCCTTCATCGTCTGGTTGGCAATCTTGAGGTGTTCCACAGCCTTGGGGCCATACTTGAGCGTGGCACGCTTTGTAGCCGTCAGCATCATCGAATAGTCATGACGGGTGGCATCACCAGCCTTCTGCTTGGCACTGTAAGCTGCCTGGGCATTCTTGTCGATGTTGCCAATCTGGTTATATAAGCCGAGACCCAAAGCCTTGTGGATGTCGGCATCGTTGGGCACGATTTCGAGCACCTTCTCGAAATAACTCTCGGCTATGTCGGTGGAATCCATCTTCAGTGCAAAGCTTGCAGCATTCTTAAGGTACTTCAGTCGGTTTTCAGCGGTGAGTTCTGGATCCTGAAGCATGGTTTCAAGGCATCTCAAGCTGTTGGCATTGTCCTCTTCCTTGATGTAGATGTTGTAAAGACGTTTTGCCATGGCAAATTCCTGTTCGGGATAGGCTGTGGCAATTTCGTTGTACGCAATTTTGAGGCAATCTGTGCATCCAGCTGTCTCGTAGCAACGTCTCATGTTGTTGATGATACCCGCATCGTAGTTGCCGCGCAGATAGGAATCCTTGAAGGCATCGCCTGCCTTCTGCCACTCCTCAAGCTGTTCGTAGCAACTACCTAGCTGCATCGCCGTGGTATAGTCCGACTTCTCGGTGTCCAGTTCGAGCGCCTTGATGTAGTTCTCGATGGCTCCCTTGTAATCTTCATTGCTGAAACACTCATCTCCAGCATTGCAATACTCCAGATAGGTGGTTTGTGCTTTCATGCCAACTGCAAAAAGCGCGCAGGTGGCCATTAGGAATAATTTTCTCATATCTTTCATGTTATATTTGGGCTGCAAAGATAAACAAACATGAGGAAAAATGCAATAAATTCTGTGAAAAAATAGACAATTTGTTAAAAAGAATGTCTGTTTTTCGTTTTTTCCATATTTTTTGCACAAATGTTTGAAAAAAACCGTATATTTGCATCGGTAAAATATAGTAAAAGACTTTGCATTATTCTTATATCAGATGAGGAAACATTTCTCTTTCACCGTCCTGCTTCTCTCCTTCCCCGCTTTGGCCATGGCAGGTTACCATGTGTCCACCGACCTGCAGCATCGTCATGCGGTGCTGGAGGAATTCACTGGCATACATTGTGTCTATTGTCCGCAGGCGCATAAGATTGCAGCATCGCTTCTAGAGAAATATCCCGAGCAGATGGAGGTCATCAGCATACACTACGGCAGCTATGCCGTATCGCACTACGACGACCAACCGGACTTCAACACCGAAGCAGGCGATGTGCTTGGCAACTACTACGGCCCATCAAGTTTCCCTATCGGCATGGTGAATCGCCGCGAGTTGGAAGGACGCGTACTCACGACGCGTTCCATTTGGGAGTATCAAGTCGAAGAATATATAGCCGAGACGACACCCGTCAACCTATGGTCGGCTTCCCGCTATGATGTCGAAACGGGTCTGTTATCCATCGACGTGGAAGGATATATCCAGTATGCCGACGAGGATTCTAGCAATCCGCTCTATCTGGCTGTGGCCCTGACACAGGACTCCATCCTCGGCCCGCAGCAAGGCGGACTGATGGGCGACGATTATCCTCACAATCACGTTCTTCGCGACTATCTCACTCCCGTGTGGGGTGAAGCTCTAGGCTCTCTTTCAGTGGGCAGTTACTTCAAGCGTCATTATGAGTATCAGGTGCCCTCGTCCTACAAGAACACCGAAACCGACTATCGTCAACTCGAACTCATCACGCTGCTCACCAACGAGGATCATGTGATAGTCAACGCCACCCACTGCAAACCCGAGACCAGCCCGTGGCATGTATCGTCGGCTCCAGAGCCACGTCATGCGCTCATCGAGGACTACACTGGCATCTTTTGCGGCAACTGTCCCGATGGTGATGTCGTAATCGAAAATGTTCTTCTGGCACAACCCGAACTGGTACACGCCATCTCAATACATACCGGTCATTACGCCGAGCCATCAAGCAGTTCTGTGCCCGATTACCGTTCGACAGCAGGTGATTCCATCGCCGACTTCTTTGGTCCCGATGCATTCCCAACTGGCATGGTCAACCGTCATGACGCCGATGGGACGGGTGTGGTCACCAGCCGTGGCGCTTGGGTAGCACAAGCCCGCGAGGAGGCACATACCACCGCTCCTGTCAACTTATGGATGCAGAGCAGCTATACGGCTGCCGACCGTACCCTTCGCATCGATGTCGAGGGTTATGCTCTTGAAAGTGGCACGTGGTCGCTCTCTGTCGCCTTGATCCAGAACCACCTTGTCGGCTATCAGTCGGGCGGTGGTAGCAATGCGATGGCCTACGACCACAATCGTGTGTTGCGCGACTATGTGACACCCGTTTGGGGCGAGCCGCTCACCGATGTCGAAGCAGGAACCTATTTCAAACGCCACTACGACTATGTGCTGCCCGAAGATTATCGTGGCGAGGCCGTTGTGCTTGAGAACATCGAACTTGTGGGCATCGTTTCCGACAACGACCGCCGCATTGTGAACTGTCTTGCCAACAAACCCACGTCGGACGATTTCGCTTTACCGCTTCGCTTCGAACTGCAACCCTACAAGGTAATGCCGACACGCAACTGGGGATTCAACTTCGTGGAGGCTTATCTTTTGAACCTCGGTAACGAGGAAATCACCACAGCAACGTTCGACCTGACGCTCAACGAACAGACCGAACAGACTGTATGGAACGGCAGCATCCCAGGTCAGACACGCGGATACCTGAGGCTTCCCGTCGATTGGATACAGACACAAGACGATAGTCGCAACGAATACGAAATCACTGTGACTTCGGTCAATGGAAAGGACTGCGACCATCAGACCATCAGCGGCTCCTTCAACGCTCTCATCAACGTGGAAGGCGATGTTACGGTCAAGATCAAGGAGGATTATTATGCATCGGACAACCGCTTCCTTCTGCGCGACTCCACAGGCGTGGTGCTCTACGAAACGGGCCCATTCCCCGACAGCACCAAGCAGGTGACCTACGTCGATACACTTCGTCTTGAGCCAGGCAACATCTATTGCTACGACATCTCCGACAGCTGGGGCAATGGCATCATGTCACCTCGCGGCAACATCAAATGGTATTCCGCGACGGGTTCACTCCTCGCTCAGCAGCTCGAATTCAACTCCCACGGCTATCGCATCTTCTTCCGCACTGCCGACAAGGAACCCGGGTCGATTGAGACCCTTCGCACAGACAATGCCGCCGAATCGCCACGTTACGAATGGCGCGATGGCCAGCTTGTCATCCACTATCCGCTCTCCGGTCGCACCTTCTCGCTTTCCGGTTTGATTCTTCCTTAGAGATAGTATCTATAGTAACTATAGTGACTATAGAAAATATAGTAACTATAAAAACAAATAAAATATGAAAAAACTCTACTCTCTCCTCGCTGCAGCCCTCTGCACAACATCGGCCTTTGCCCAGTGGAGCACTGACCGCGACATTGCTACAACAATGTTCCCCGAAGACAAGAACGTCTATTCCCACGAAGTATGTGTGGGTGCCGACGGCACCGTGTGGTTCTTCTGCGACAATCCGTCAAGTATCGAAGTCGAAGATATTCACACCGCAGCCTATGTGATGCGTGTGCAGGCCTTTTCTCCCGAAGGGGAACGCAAGTTCGGTGACGACGGCCTCGTCCTTTCGGCTTACGACAATCAGTCGTGGACGGTCTGCAACCAGTATATGCACGCCAACCGCGACTCGACGGTGACCATCGTAGTACACGACCGTCGCAACAGCAACGATGAGGAAGGTGTGATGAACTACACCGCCTATCGCCTGCGTCCCGATGGAACACACGTCTGGGATGAGGATGGTGTGCCCGTCGATAACGCCATGTATTCGGGTGCCAACGCCGCCATGAGCATCTGCGAGATCGAGGATGGCTCGAACATCTTCGCATGGCTGTGGCAGACCAGCAGCACCGCCGTATCGCTACAGAAGATCACCAAGGAGGGCGAACCTCAGTGGGATCCCAACGAGACAAAGCTGGCAGGCGCCTACAACGACTATCCATACGTCGTCGATGCCGGCAACAACCAGTTCATCCTCGTATGGGGCCGTTCGTCGAGCGAATACCTGACCGCCATGAAGTACAATGCCGATGGCACACAGGCATGGAACAAGCGTGTGACAATCTACGATGGTGGCTTCGGCTCGGTGCCCCTGTGGACCTTCCTCGACGTGAAGCCTTCGGGCGATGGTGGCGTAATCTGTGCATGGCACGACGATCGCACGCTCAGTAATGTCCCCTCGGTCTATATGGCATACGTAAAGAACGACGGCACCCTCGGCTTCACCAATGCCAATGGCGGAGCAGACATCCGACTGAGCTACACTGAATGGAACCAGTACTATCCTGATGTATATCCCGACGGACAGGGTACAGGCTTCCTAGCCGTCTATCGTCAGACCAGCAGTGGCCAATCGTGGGGCAACATTGCTGTCCAACACATCTCGATGGATGGCGAACTCCTCTTCGGTGACGAAGGTATCGAAATCATGCGAATTGACGACGAACCCAAATCGGTATCTTATATCTCCATCAAGCCAGGCAGTGAAGGTACATTCGGTGTCTTCTACCAGATCTTCTATACCTATTATGATGTGCTTTGCCAAATGTCAATCCGCAACCTTTCCGACGGACAGCCCCGTTCGGAGGAGGATGCCGTGATCTCCATTGTCGATGGCGGACGCTATCGTTCGTCGCTCGTCAGCCTCGTCGATCCGAAACACGACCGCTGGTATGCCTCCTGGCACGACGAAGGAGCTGATTCCGATCACAAGCGCTACGCCTACTGTCTGCAACCCATTGGTTTCAATGGCTCCATGCCAGGCATCGAATCGCTGAATGATGTTCGCAAGGATTTCAGCACTGGTCGTCAGGTATTCGATATGCAAGGTCGTGCCATTGGTGCCGAAAATGCTCTCAAGGGCTTCTACCTTGTTCGCGAAAACGGACAAACCCGCAAGGTTTTCATCCCATAATCCACAATCCATAACCAATAACCAATAGCCCAAAAACTCATAACCCATAACCAATAACCCATAACCATTATGAAGAAAATCTCTATCCTCCTCGCTGCTCTTTTAGGAACAGCAACAGTAGCCCAAGCACAGTTGGGCGCAGGCTATGGCTTCAGCCGCTTCATTGTTCCGGCAGAACAAGTGGCCGGTTTGATCAACACCGACAATTTCACACAAATCCTCGGTACAGATGCCACCATCGAAACACCGTTCGAGTACGTCTTCGCCGACGGTACCGTTGCCACTTCCAAGTGGGGCAGCACCACAGGCAAGGCCTTCGAGATTGGTTTCGACTTCCCCTTTGCAGGTGAGGTCATGAAGTACTTCGTGCCCAGCTCCGGCGGTGCACTTAAACTCGGCGCCACCGATGAGATCTCAGCTATCGCCAACAACTATTTCTTCACCAATTACAACGAGGCTTACGACAACACCGTTTTCTTTGCCAACCAAAACGGTATCCAAACCACCACGGGTCTCCTAATAGGATATACTGTGATTGGTCAAGCACCTGCACGTATGCTTGTTGTAGGTTACAAGCAGTATGGATTGGCAAACGATGGCACTGACGCTATTAACTTCGCCATTGTCCTCTGCGAAAACGGTGACATCATCTTTGGCGTCAATGGCACCTCTGCCTTGACAGGCTCTTATACATGGCTCACAGGCGTTCGTGGCGTTGGCCCAGAGGACACCACCGGCCTCAACGATTTCGAGACCGTAAACCGTGCCATCGCTGCCTCCTCAACCCTCAGCTCTTCAGTGCCCGACAACACCGCTTTCTATTTTACCTATCCTGATGATGTAGTAGCTCCTGGTGCACAACCCACCGACTTTGAGGTAACTGGTGCCACCGCTTCCACCATCGCAGGATCCTTCACCCCAGCCACCGAAGCTGAATATTCTCTTATAGTTGTTTCCGAGGGCGCACTTGATGCTATGCCCGAGGCAAAGACTACTTACGCAAAGGGTGATGCCATCGGCAATGGTGTTGTAGTTGATTACACCTCAGGCAACACCTTCAAGGCACAGGATCTCAAGGGTTCGACCGAATACACCTTCACCATCTTCGCAAGCAACAAGTATGGTTTCAATGGCCCACAGTATAACACCGACAGCCCGCTCGTCGGCACCGCTGCCACCACTCCCGGCAAGCCCGGTCCAATCACCATCTACGACATCACCAAGGACAGCTTCACCCTCGACGTGGCTGCCGATGAGGCCGGTGACCAGATCTTCGTTGTCGTAAACAACGAGACGCACAACCCGGGCAACTATGGCGTTCGTGCTTATCATGGCGATATTTCAGCTGCCTATAAGACTGGTGACGAAATCGAAGGTGGAGGCAAGGTGGCTTACTTTGGTCCTGCTGCTACAGGCATCAAGCTCGAAGGTCTGCAGCCAAGCCTCGACTATTACTTCCTCGCCTATAGCTACAGTGAGCAGTATGGCTTCTCGGTAGAACCCGACACAGTTATGGCCAAGGCCATCACCATCATCGAGCTGCCATGGGCTTACACCACATGGGAAAACAGCCTCTACAATGCACCTACCGGCTGGGATTCGAACCTTTCAGTCGCCAAAGCTGGCAACTATGGCACATTGGTACATAGCGACCCAAGCGGCTACGAACTCTCTGGTCGTTACATCGAAGGAAAGAACTACGCCAAGATTGCCCCAATGCATGTTAACCAGTCAGAAGCCGCCCTTACGTTCGACTTCGCAGCATACACTTGGAGCCGCTTCACCAACCCACAGTACAACGCCTACACTTGGAAGGATGCCGACAAACTCTATGCCGTTATCCACAGCGCTGAGGGCGACGAGACCGTAGCTCTGCTCGATGGCGAATCTTTCGTCGAGCCCGACACACTCGGACTCACTTCTTGGAGCGTTGATCTGAGCAAATACTACGACAAGACCGTTGAGGTAGAAATCGTATTCGAAGTAGATGCCAACAATGTCTATGTAGTGATGGAGAACTTCAAGGCAGAGGGCAATGACGTTCCTCCTGTAGGCATCGCTGGCATCAACCGCGAAGCTATCGAAGGCAAGGCTTATGACCTGCAAGGCCGCCGCGCAACCAATGCTTCCGGACTCTACATCAAGAATGGTAAAGTAATCATGGTAAAATAACTTCCTAACACATCTTGCAATGATGCGGGGAGCGGTCCAATACGGACTTGCTCCCCGTTTTTTTTACAAACGCCGAAGGATAATCACCAATCCCAAATGT
The DNA here is from genome assembly GCA_017548545.1 of Bacteroidales bacterium. Taxonomy (GTDB): domain Bacteria; phylum Bacteroidota; class Bacteroidia; order Bacteroidales; family UBA3663; genus Liminaster. The sequence continues at coordinate 16,018 of JAFYZW010000019.1, forward strand.
AGAAAAACAATTTCCAATCGTCGCATGTCCTCCAACGCACTATAGAGGATATGCTCCCATCGCAGCATGTCCCCCAACGTACTGTAGAGGACATCCTCCCGTCGCAGCATGTCTTCCAACGAACGGTAGAGGACATCCTCCCGTCGTTGCATGTCCCCCAGCGAACCGTAGCGGACATCCTCTCATCGCCGCAAGTCCTCCAACGAACCGTAGAGGATATCTTCCCGCCGTTGCATGTCCTCCAGCGAACCGTGGAGGACATCCCTCTTCCGAATCATGTCCTCCTACAAACGTTTGGGGACATGCCACGAAAAAATATAAATCTCCCCCGTTTCCGTTCTTTTCGTTTCAGAAAATAACATAAAAAAAACAGCAAAAGCGCGGCATCGTGTGTGCCGCGCCTTCGGTAGAATAGTTAGGGCGAGAAAGGACTGGCGTTTCTGAGGATTCTCTCTTTCAAAGCTTGAACTTATAGCCCAAGGTGATGGAGAGGACGCGATTGTGCATGACATCTGAGTTTTCATCATCATTCATATTCGTGAGGCCGAAGTAATATCGAGCATCGAGACAGATGTTCTTGTATTCATACGATAGACCCACAGGGATGCCGAAGTCGATGCCTTTGCAGAAATCTGTCATTTTTGCTCTTGTATGACTACCATCTTCCTG
>JAFYZW010000020.1 GCA_017548545.1 Bacteroidales bacterium
AGCATGTTGATGTTCTTTACCCAAAGGTCACGCTCTTCATCATAGTAAAAATCATTGAGGTTGCGGTTGATGTCGATGCCCTGTTCGTAAGCAGCGAAGAGACCCTCAGGCTGATAGAACGAGCGGGTGTATTTCGGAGCATGATAGCGACTGGAGTTCATCGTCATATTGGTATAGGCAGTCACGGAGTCGAGGGTCGTGGTTTCGTCGAAGATAAGACTTTGGATGTCATCGATGGTCTTGATATCATTCCAGGCGAGTATGTCCCAGAAACCCCAGTCGAATGATGTCTCAAGAACATAACCATTGACGTAGTTCGAAAGTGCTCGAGTGTGAGGAGCATAAGGAGTCATGCCAGTATAGTAACGGCGGACGTTGAAGGCATTCGGTTGTTCATAACCGAGGGTTCCGAAGAGTTCTTTGTCGTAATCATCCCAACCATAGTACCACTCTTTGGTCCAGTCGTAAGGAATACCGAGATCGGTCACGTAGTCCCAGAAAACATCCAGCTCAAGGTGCACAATGGGCATTTTGATGATGATATTGCCACCATCATGCAAATGCAATTCTGGTTCGCGCACACAACCAATCAGAATCGGCGATGCCAAGGCGAGGAAAAGTGAAGATGAGAGTATAGCATACCCTTTGCGGCATGACTTCTGCCATGCTGCCTTAAAGGCTTGAACTATATGTCTGCTCGTCGTTTTCACTTTTGTGTTAAATTTGTCGTTTAATATGACCATTCCCAGTTTTTGAAACTGATACCTTTCTTGGAACGCTTGCGATAGAGTAGGTCGTAAGATAGTGTGACTCCGATGCGGGTGGGGCCGACCCAGTTCCAACGGTACTGGCGCTTCTTGAAAAGGTCGGCTGAGAGTGTCCACTTGTAGTAATAAAGATGGTCTTGCTCCGTGGGGTCAACCGGACACTCATATTGGAACGGGTCGTACTTGGTCCAGAAGTAACCGAACTGTGCGCCGAACTCCAGACGCCAATGGCCATTTTTGCTGAGAGGCATCACATAACCCAAGCCAAGACCGCCACCATAACCTTCTCCTATCCAACCACGGTCAGCATCGAAGCAAAGACAGTAGATGCCTCCGTTGGCATAGGCTTGCAGATACCATCCTTGATAAGCTACTCCGTTGCCATAACCGCGCTCACGCACATCGCCATTGCGGAAATAGTAGCGGGTCTCGAGTTGGTAGTTGTGAATCTGGAAGTACTTTTGATCCCAGTAATGTTGCCACCAAGGGAAATCGAAACTGGCACCATAGGTGAAATGTCCGTGCAGAGGATAATACTCAATAGCTACGTTGGGTATCGGACACCAGCGGTCATAACCGGGTACGTAGGCAAAGTCGAAAAGGAGGTTGGTTTTGATGGAGAGCAGCTCACGACGTGGTATTTTTTGCTGTTGTGCCCTGATGGGAGAAAGATCTGGCACCTTTATCTCTGGCATTTCGAAGACCAATTGATGTTCGGGCTTAAGTTCCTCAACAGTCAGGTCAAAATTCTTTCTGAAAATCAAGACTACACGAGCTGCACGCATTGCCGGGAAATACTGTCTGAGAAGGCGGTACCATAAACGTCTGCCATCAAGCTGCATCAATTCCTTCTTCAAAGTCATCTGATCGCTGTCGATATACTTATTGACGATGGCGGCCACACGGTCGTAGTCCTGGTCATTATTCTCCTTCATCATTCGAAGCAAATAAACATAGTCCTCGGGAACCTCTAAGGTCTTGACTGGAGCATACATGGAGAAATTACTGTTTTCGTCGATAATCTTGAGCAGAGAATTCAGACGACGCTCCGACAGGATTTTGTTCCATGAGTATGGTCCCTCTGGGGAGGCAGCGCCTCGGATGTTCATTATGTCAAGTCGGTAGTTTAGATTATTGAAACGTGGAAGGATATCTTCTGTCAATTCCTTTCTAACCTCGGAATTCTTGCCAATGATGTATTGGTTGACGGGGAAAACAACATTGCGTGAAATCTCATAAAACATCGAATCAGTTACCTCGAGCTCTGGAGCGTTAGCTTCAAGGATGATTACATACGGATAATCCTTAACATCTGCTGATGTCACAGACACCAGCATCATAAGAATCAGTATGGTCGATAATTTCTTCAACATTTATGTGGTTTTTTTCGCGCGCGCGTAAGATGATTGCAGAGAACAGCATTAGTTTTTCTTAGTTAACGTATCCTCTTAATTTTCGAGTGACAGTCGGCAAAGGCTAGTTTGGTTGACAATAATCAACCATGGGGAAAAAGTAGTTATTTCGTAATATTAGGAGTTTCATTTTAGATAAATCTTGTTATTTTTTTGGGCCAAAAATAATAATTATTTTTATAAATCCCAAAAAATACCTCCCAAAAAAATAAATTTTTTTGGAATTAAGGCGTGTTTTAGCTTGTTTTGATGTATGTGTGGCTTTTTTTTGTGTCTTTGTTACTTGATTACACAGTCGGTCATAATGAGGCCGAGAGCGTCTTGAATCTTGAGGTCACGGTCGCGGGTTGTGGCTTCGAGGTGGGAGATGGTGAGATCCTCGACGGGGCTTTCGGGCAGACCTTTGAGGAGAATCAGTTCCTTGCACGATTCGACGAGCACCTGATCCATTGTGATGCGACGGAAGACGGGAGTGAGGGGAGTGATGCCGCGCACAGGCAGGCGATTGGCAAGTTCGCCCACATACATTGTGGAGCCGAGCATGTCGAAGTAGAAGGCTCGTCCTGGATTGAGCATGCGGATACGTCGGAAGGTGAGGTCTTCGCCGCCACCACCACGATTGCGGCGCGACTTGAAATAGAAGCCGTTGTTGGGCGAAGTGAAGACACAGTCGTGCATATAGACCTTGCGTATCATGCCGGCTGTCTCGGAACCGAAGGTAACTCCGCCGGGGCCGCGTTCCGCCAAGCAATAGCGGATAACGACATTCTCGGTGGGACGGCCGACACGCAAACCGTCCTCGGCACGTCCTGCCTTGAGTGTGAAACAGTCGTCACCGCAAGCCAGCGTGCAGTATTCGATGAGGACGTTTCTGGTTGATTCGATGTCGATGCCATCGGTGCGTCCACCAAAGCTGTTGACGGCACAGCCACGGATGATGACCGAATCGCAATAGACGGGGGTGATGTTCCAGAAAAGGGGTTCTTCGAACTCAACGCCTTCGAGCAGTACGTTCGAGCATTGCACGGGTGCGAAGAACATAGGTAGGAAGATGCAATGGGCATTGAGTTGGAGGAGCGAATCGTTGGCTAGTAGTTTGGGACCTAGAACTGTGGTGGGCAGGGCTTTGCCGTCGAAAATTCGCTCTTCGACAGGACTATTCAAGTTGATGAAATCCTCCACGACAAGACCATCCATGCGACGTGTGTAAATATCGTTCTCCTTACCTGGACCGATGAGCCGGGATAGGGGCTTGCCATCGGCATCGAATCCTGCACCGGTCACGGCG
>JAFYZW010000021.1 GCA_017548545.1 Bacteroidales bacterium
TATATTTGCACCCGAAAAGTATATCATGGTAATTCTCACTACAAGATAAATGGCGAATAATACTCAACGCGACGAACTGCATAAGACGATATGGGCGATAGCCGACAGCCTGCGTGGGGCTGTGGGAGGATGGGAATTCAAGGCGTATGTCCTGGGTGCTATCTTCTATCGTTATATCAGCGAGAACATCACACGGCACATCAACCAACTGCAGGCCGAGGCGGGCATCCCCGACTACGACTATGCAGAGGAGAGCGACGAGAATGCTGAGGAGGCACGCGAGGGCATGGTGGGCGAAAAGGGTTACTTCATCCTGCCGAGCCAGCTGTTCCAGAACGTGGCACGTCATCCCGAAAAGGACGAGAACCTCAATGTGACGCTCAACAACATCTTCAACGACATCGAAGGATCTGCGAAGGGCACAGCGTCGGAGGATGATATGCGCGGGCTCTTCAGCGACTTCATGGTCAACAATCCCCAGTTGGGCAATACGGTTGCGCTACGCAACAAGCTGCTTGCCGATGTGCTCATCGCCGTGCGCGACATGAAGCTCGGCGAGGACTTCGAGAACAACGAGATCGACACCTTCGGCGATGCCTACGAATACCTGATGCAGATGTATGCCAGCAACGCGGGCAAGTCGGGAGGCGAGTTCTTCACGCCACAGGAAGTGAGCGACGTGCTGGCACGCATCACCGAGGTGGGCAATCCCAATATCCGCAAGGTCTATGATCCCGCGTGCGGTTCGGGCTCGTTGCTCCTCAAGTTCGCCAAGACGGTTGGGAAGAGCAATCCCCAACTGAAATACTTCGGACAGGAGGTCAATCCCACGACCTACAATCTGTGCCGCATCAACATGTTCCTCCACGACATCAACTACGACAACTTCGACATCCAGCTGGGCGACACGCTCCACAATCCGCTGCAGCTCGATGCAGGTCCGTTTGATGCCATCGTGTCCAATCCTCCCTATTCGCTCAAGTGGGACGGCAAGGACAACGCCATCCTCATCAACGATCCACGCTATGCTCCTGCGGGCGTATTGGCTCCGAAGAGTGCTGCCGACCTTGCGTTCACGATGCACATGCTCTACAACCTCGGCGAGACGGGCACATGCGCCATTGTCGAGTTCCCGGGAGTGCTCTATCGTGGTGGCGACGAGCAGAAGATACGCCGTTACCTCGTCACGAACAACTATGTCGATACAGTGATTCAGCTGCCGCAGAACCTGTTCTTCGGTGTAGGCATTGCCACTTGTATCATCGTGCTGCGTAAGTCGGCGCGTCCCGATAGCAAAGTGCTCTTCATCGATGCCAGCAACCTCTTCAAGAAGGATGGCAACAAGAACAAGCTGCTCCCCGAGCATCAGGATGCCATCGTCGAAGCATACGCCAAGCGCGAGGCGAAGCAATACTTCACAGCCCTTGTGCCTATCGAGGACATCGAGAAGAACGACTTTAATCTCTCCGTCTCCAGCTATGTGGAGCAGGAGGATAAGCGCGAAAAGGTCGATATCGATGCCATCAATGCCGAACTCGTTGATGTGGTGGCTAAGGTCAATGAACTGCGCAGTCAGGTGGATGAAATAATTAGAATTTGACAATAATCAAATACAAATCTAAGGATGGACAATAATAAACTTCTTACCATAGATCATGAACTGTATGAGCGATGGTTGCAACAGCTTTGTGAGGAGATTGACCGCCAGCGACTAAGAGCAGTGATGCAACTTAATGCAGCAACACTGCAACATTATTGGTGGATGGGTAATGATATCATACAAAAACAACGTGAACAAGGGTGGGGTGGAAAAGTAATCGAAATGCTTTCCGCAGATCTTTTGAAACGTTATGGTTATGACTCTGGCTATTCTCTAAGAAATCTCGGATATATGAAGAGTTTTGCGTCAGAATATCCAGACTTCCCATTTTTGCAAGTACCACTTGCAAAAATAAACGAAATTCCAATTTTGCAAGCGAGATTTGCAAAATTTACGATTTCAGCAGATGGAGAATTTGTACAAGTGCCGCTTGCACAGATCACTTGGTATCATCATATATCATTGCTCCCCAAAATCAAGGATAATGCTTTGCGAGCTTTCTATATTACTGAAGCTGCACAGCAAGGGTGGAGCCGTGACATAATGCTATTACAGATAGCCGATGGCTACGTAGATAAAGCGCAATCATTGCCAAACAATTTCTCTTCCACATTGCCACCTGTTCATAGCGACATGGCTAAGGCTGCTTTCAAAGATCCCTATAACCTTGGCTTCGTAGATTATGCAAAGGTCAAAAAAGAACTCGACCTTGAGGATCAATTATCAAGCAAGATTACAGAATTCCTGTTGGAGTTAGGAAAGGGATTCGCTTATGTTGGCAGGCAATATCCTATAGTCATTGAAGGCGATGAAAGCCGTGTTGACTTATTAATGTACCATACGCGATTACATTGCTATGTGGCCATTGAACTGAAAATAGCGGAATTCAAGCCAGAATTCTTGAGTAAGTTGAACTTCTACATTTCGGCCATTGATGATTTAGTGAAGTTGCCAACCGACAACCCTACTATTGGTCTTCTCCTTTGTCGTACAAAGAACAATACCAAAGTAGAGTATGCTTTACGCGGCATGACTCAACCCCTCGGAGTGGCAGAGTATAAGACCAGCGAGATATATGAAAAACTAAAATCTTCACTTCCTTCAATTGAGGATTTAGAGAAAACTTTGGAAAACCCTGCCGATTTGTCACAAGAATAATTAGCATTTCATTGAGGTATGAGCGAAATTCAAAGATTGATTCATGAAATGTGTCCAGATGGGGTGCCGATGGTAGCCTTGGGGGAGGTTTGTCAATACATTAAGACTGGGAAACTAAACGCAAATGCTATGATTCCAAATGGAGAATATCCATTCTTCACTTGTGATTCAAAACCATATAGAATTGATAAATATGCTTTTGACAAAGAAGCCATTTTAGTTTCTGGGAATGGCAGTCAAGTTGGGCATATTACATATTATAAAGGGAAGTTCAATGCATACCAGAGGACATATGTTCTTTCAGATTTTCTTGATGCTGATATTTTTTATATTCATCATCATTTTAAAGCATATCTGAAACCATATATCATGGAGAATAGTAAGAAAGGGTCTATCCCTTATATTACTCTTCCCATGCTCCAAAATTATCAAATCCCCCTTCCCCCTCTCCCCATCCAACGACGCATAGTAGAGATCTTAGATAAATTCACCTCCTTGGTATCTTCTTTGGATTCCGAAATCGCTTTGCGACAGAAGCAATATGAGTACTATCGCAACAAACTCCTTACGTTTGAGGAAGGAGATGAAGGGGTGGAATGGAAATCCATTGGAGAAATTGGTAGACTTGTCAGAGGAAACGGTTTACAGAAAACAGATTTCACCGATAAAGGAGTAGGATGTATTCATTATGGTCAAATCTACACTCGTTTAGGTTTTTCATGTGATAAGACACTATCATTTGTGAGTCCAGAATTAGCATCGAATCTCACAGTTATTGAACCAGGCAATCTTGTAATTGCTTGTACAAGCGAGAATGTTGAAGATGTATGTAAATCTGTGGTTTGGCTTGGAAGTGATAATATTGTGACAGGAGGGCATGCTTGCGTCTTTAAGCATCACGAAGAACCTAAGTACATCGGATATTGCTTCTTAACTTATAGTTTCTTTAATCAAAAGAGAAAGTATGCTTACGGAGCTAAAGTGATAGATATTAAATTAGATAAATTATCTCAAATAAAGTTGCCTATCCCACCCAAATCCGTTCAGCACTCCATCGTCCAAACCCTCGACACCTTCGAGTCCCTCATCGCAAACCTGAAGAAGGAGCGCGAACTGCGTCAGAAGCAATACGAGTATTATCGGGAGAAACTCCTCACCTTTGAATAACATGACAGACCACAGCATCATAGCCGAACAGAACGACAGCACCGTCGTAGCGCAATGGGAGAAGGTGAAGCTCAGCAACACCGCCTACCAGAGCGAAGCCGAGCTCGAGAAGTCGTTCATCAAGCAACTGCAGAACCAGGGATATGAATACCTCACCATTCATACCGAGAAGCAGCTGCTCGACAACCTGCGCCTGTGTCTGCAGCAGCTCAACGACCAGATCTATACCGACCAGGAATGGGAGCAGATACTTGCCGAAATCACCTCCTCGCAGCTTCGCATGGAGGACAAGTGCGCCAAGATCCAGCAGGACCCCACCCTGTCATTCACCCGCAAGGACGGAACCACCTTCAACGTCCACCTCATCAACAAGGCGAGCAACATCTTCAAGAACAAACTCCAGGTCATCAACCAGTACGAGAACCTCACCGGCGTCCACAAGAACCGCTACGACGTCACCATCCTCGTCAACGGCCTGCCCCTCATCCACATCGAACTCAAGGCACGCGGCGTAAGCATCAAGGAAGCCTTCAACCAGATCAACCGCTACCAGCGCGACTCCTTCTGGTCGGGCTGCGGACTGTACGACTATGTGCAGATATTCGTCATCAGCAACGGCGCCGAAACCAAATACTATAGCAACACCACACGCTACGCCCATGTGCAGGAGTTGAAGCAGGGGCAAAAGAGTGTCATCAAAAAGAAGAAGAACGAGAGCAACAGCTTCGAGTTCACCAGCTATTGGAGCGACCAGAAGAACAACCTGCTGCCCGAGCTGGCCGACTTCACACAGACCTTCTTCGCCAAGCATACCATCCTGCGCATCCTGACACGCTACTGCGTCTTCAACACCGACCAGCAGCTCCTCGTGATGCGTCCCTATCAGATTGCAGCCACCGAGAAGATTCTGCTGCGCATCGAGACCGCACTCAACAACCATTGGCAGGGCAGCATCCGTGCAGGTGGCTTCATCTGGCACACCACGGGCTCGGGAAAGACATTGACCTCGTTCAAGACCGCACAGCTCGCCAAGGACATCGAAGGCGTCAACAAGGTACTTTTCATCGTCGATCGCAAGGATCTCGACTACCAGACCATGAAGGAGTATGACCGCTTCGAGAAGGGGTGTGCCAACTCCAACTCGAACTGCTACATCCTGCGTCGCCAGCTCCTCGATCCCAAGTGCCGCATCATCATCACCACCATCCAGAAGCTTTCGTCTCTGCTCAAGGTTTCGACCAAGGACAACATCTCGGAGCAAAGCAAACAGCAACAGGCACAGCTCGACGAGGTGCTGCGCAAGGAGAACTTCGTGCTCATCTTCGACGAATGCCATCGCTCGCAGTTCGGCGACATGCACGCCCTCATCGTCAAGCGCTTCAAGCGTTATATGCTCTTCGGCTTCACCGGCACACCCATCTTCCCCGTGGCTGGCACCACGTCAGGCATCGGACACGTCAAGACCACAGCCGAGGCCTTCGGTGGCGAACCCGACGAACAAGGCAAGCCCACACGCGCCCTCCATACCTACACCATCATCAACGCCATCCGCGACAAGAACGTGCTCAAGTTCCACGTCGATTACGAGCGCACCATGAAGATGAAGGAAGGCGTCGATAACAAGGAGGTCTGGGCAATCGACAAGGAGGAAGCCCTCCACGCCTCCAAGCGCATCGAGATCATCACCGACTACATCATCCACCATTTCGGACAGAAGACCAAGCAGCAGGCCGACATCTACGGCATGAGCCAGCTCACCAATGTGGAGGATGTGGTGAAGAAGGGCAAGAAGGTGAAGGAGTCGAAGCAGAAGGTGCTGACACGCGGCTTCAACTCCATCTTCGCCGTCGATAGCGTCAAGGCAGCCATCCTCTATTACAACGAGTTCAAGAAACAGCTCGCCCTACCTGGAGCCCCCGCTTTGACCATAGCCACCATCTTCACCTTCGCAGCCAATGAGGAAGAGGATCCCATGGGCACCCTCGACGACGAGAACCCCGAAAGCACCGACAAGCTCGACCTCCAGAGCCGCGATGCCCTCGACAGCGCCATCGATGACTACAACCAGCGTTTCGGCACCAGCTATTCCACCGACGGCGAGTCGTTCCAGAACTACTACAAGGACGTTTCGCTTCGCATGAAGAACAAGGAGATTGACATCCTCATCGTGGTAGGCATGTTCCTCACGGGCTTCGATGCCAAGACGTTGAACACCCTTTGGGTAGATAAGAACCTCAAGCTGCACGGACTCCTGCAGGCCTACAGCCGCACCAACCGCATCCTCAACGCCGTGAAGGACTGCGGCAACATCGTCTGCTTCCGCAACCTCGAGGACGCTACCAACAAGGCGCTCGCCATCTTCGGTGACGAGGGCGCAGGCGGTATCGTGCTGATGCGCACCTTCAAGGAATACTACGAAGGCTACACCGACAAGGACGGCAAGCAATACCCGGGCTACGAGGAGCTGGTCAAGCTGCTTCAGGACAAGTTCGACATCGGCTCGTTCCTCGACATCACCGACGACGACCTGAAGAAGGAGTTCATCCGCCTCTTCGGCACCATCCTCAAGATGCGCAACCTGCTCAGCACCTTCGACGAGTTCACGCCCGACAAGCAGCTCATCACGCCCTTCGACATGCAGCAATACACCAGCTGGTACCTCAGCCTGCGCGACGAGATGCGCGGCAAGGGAGGCGGCAGCGTCGAGAAGGAGAACATCAACGACGACATCGAGTTCGAGATCGAGCTCGTCAAGCAGGTGCAGGTCGATATCGCCTACATCCTCATGCTCGTGAACAAATACCACGAGAGCAACTGCGTGGACAAGGAGATTGTCATCAAGATCATCAAGAGCATCGAGGCCAGTCCCGACCTGCGCGACAAGAAGGAACTTATCCAGAAGTTCATCGACCAGATGACACCCGACCCATCGGGCAACGTCATCGACGACTGGGAGCACTATGTCGCCGAAAGTCGCAAGCGCGACCTCGACGCCATCATCAGCGAAGAGAACCTCAAGCCCGACGAGACCTACCGCTTCATCGACGACAGCTTCGAGCAAGGCGAAATCACCACCACAGGCGTGGGCATCACCCGCATCCTGCCGCCCATGCCCGTCATCGGCGGCATGGGCAAGCGCGAAGCCAAGAAGCAGACCGTCATCCAGAAGCTCCAGTCCTTCCTCAAGAAATACCTCGGCATCAGCTCATCCATCGAGATGGCAGAACCTGAGCCCGAACAGCTCCCCACCCTCGATCTGTCCGAACAGCAAGCACCCGTCATCCCCTTCAACAACATGCTCAAGGAAGACGACAGCACCAACCTTATGGCCGCTGACGATGGGGAGAGTGAACTACGATTACCTTAACGAAAAAAATGAAACTGAAGAAAAGAAAAATAGGATATTCTGCACTGTTTTTTCTCAGCTGGTTTGCCCTCTTCCCTTCACGGACCGATGACAACGAGCGGGTATCTTGCTCCAACCGTTTCGGCCTTACTGCATCATAACAAAAAAATGGTAAAAAGATTTGGAAATTATTTCCGATATGCTTATCTTTGCAGCGTCATGTTAATAAATGTGCAATACCAATCGTGAATTAATACACTTTTATGACAAAAAACAAATAGCGAATATGACCAAACTCGAAACCCTGTACGCTTCAATCGAAGGATTGAAGAAATTGGGCCTTCCTCTCAACCATGAAACTTTGAAGGCTGCCGATGACCTTGAGGAACAATTAATCAAAGATGAGGTTCTCCCTGCAATCAGTGAGAATATTGAGCCTATGCTCAATCAAATTCAGCGTGATATCGTTCTAGTTGTTGAGTACAAGCCAGGCGAACCAATATCAGTATCATTGAGTCGAAAGACAAACATTAGCCGAATCATTGATGCCAAGAAACTGGAGCGGGATCCTGAGGTCGAACACTCGAAAGGTGCGTCACGCAAGATAGTTTCTGTAAAACAACCAGCTACGGGTCTTTGCATTTACCGCAAGGATGGCTCTTTCATACAAGAATCAAGAGCTAGTGATACATTCGTTAAGGCTATTGCCGAAGCTGGACCTATCAAGGTCAGAAACCTTGGTATGACAGTATGCAAGGTGCCTCTCGTCTCAACTACCAAAGATAAAAAATATGGTAGTGCTCAGCATGAAGTTTCTCCTGGCCTTTATGTCATCACACATACCAGTACCGAAGACAAGAAAAAGCTGCTAGATAAAATCAGCAAAGCTCTCAACCTCGCTTGGAGAGTGGAAATTGTGAAATGATATTATTATGCTAATACACATTATATGATTTCTTTAAAATGAAGGAAATATGACTACAGATATAATTAATTACTCAGATCCAGGTTTGTCAACATTGGTTAAGGATGTGCAAGCCATTGTGGAAGAAGGGCTTCAAAAAGCCTATCGTGATGCTAATGTTACAACAGTTATCACCTATTGGCGAGTCGGCCGACGTATTGTAGAAGAGGAACAACATGGCGAAGCAAGAGCAGAATATGGCAAGGGATTAATCAATTATTTGTCTGAAGAGTTGACTGCACAGTATCCTAAGGGTTATTCTCCACGTAACTTGCGCGAATACCGACAGTTTTATTTGTGTTTCAAGGATTTAGAGATTTGGCACTCACGAGTGCCAAATCTCACATGGACACATTATCGAGCACTCCTTCACATAGTTAGTGACGATGCCAGATACTGGTACGTCCAAGAAGCTGCCCGAGAGATGTGGAGTGTCCGAACATTGGCACGTAATGTGGGTTCCCAATACTACCAACGACTATTGCAATCACCCAAGAAAGAAGCTGTGGTTGCTGAAATGTTACGACTGACAGCCCCCCTGAAAGACGATGCCAGTACTTTCATGAAAAATCCGGTTGTAGCAGAATTCCTACAGCTTCCATCTAACAATGACTTTACAGAATCAGAACTGGAAAAAGCTATCATTAGCCATATAAAATCTTTTTTGCTTGAATTAGGACGCGGGTTCGCATTCATGTACGAGCAATATCACATTGCCACCGATGTCGGGGACTTCTTCGTTGATCTCGTATTCTATAATGTGGTATTGAAATGTTACGTGCTGATTGACCTTAAAACCCAAAAGATCACCCATCAGGATGTGGGCCAGTTGGATATGTATGTTCGTATGTTCGATGATTTGAAACGGACAGAGGGCGACAATCCAACAGTAGGACTACTTCTTTGTTCTGAAACAAGCAATGATATTGCACGTTATTCAATACTTAATGGTAGCAAACAGCTCTTTGCGTCCAAGTATTTAACATACCTTCCCACAGAAGAAGAACTGGCAAAGGAAATCGAACAGCAAAAAGAGATCTTCTTGCTTCAGAAATCTCAGCTCTGATTGCCGAAGCCCAAATAAAATCCCTATGACCAAACAAGATCTTCTCACCCTCTGCCACTATTATCGCGGTGAGGACAAATGTCCCTTTGATAGCGAGAAGGAGAGATGACGGAAGATGTAAGAGGTAAGAAGGAATTAACTAAAGGATGAATAGCGTTTGCCTTCCGATGAAATAAAAAGACGATTAGTATGCTAGATAATCGTCGATGAAGACCGAACTACATAAATAAACTGTATCCAAACTTAGAAATTGTCTCCGCGTTGCGGAGACTTTTTACAAGTATTTCAATTGAAACAATGTGTACGCAGTGCGTACCTTTTTCACGGAGGATGAAATAAGGTATGCAACGCGTACCCAATTGAATTGGACTCATCTCCACTCCTCCAATTTGGCGGACGAAATCCGCCATTTTACCTCAGCTTGTTTTTCTGGAATTTGCAATTCGACGGATGGCAATCGCCAATTTTGGCCTTTTTCTAATTCTAAAAGGCTTTCTGGATGTTCGAAGAGATGTTTGTGCGCCACTCTAATGTAGCTGATGGCAGTGGTTCAATTTTGCCACCCAAAACGGTTTCGAATGTGCCACCCGCAACGGGAACAAATGTGCCACCTTCAGTGGCCGCCTCAAGGTCGTTTTTCAGGATTCATGATTGTTGTGGTGGCGTGATGTGAGAAGGCAAGAATTTGAGAATCGAGTATATCTACTTTGCTGATTTTAATGTGAAAAATGGTCTTTATTTGTAATTATCTCGGCAATAATTTGGACATTCCATTTGAAAAGTGTATTTTTGCAGCAGAAAAATATATTGAAAAGTGTATTTTTTGAGGCTATAATTCATTTGAAAAGTGTAGATTACTATGCTGTACAGGAAAATTACATCGTACATTGAGAACTATTTGAAGTCTGGTACTGATAAGATACTAATACTGGAGGGTGCTCGTCAAGTCGGGAAGTCGTTCAGTATCCGCGAAGCGGGACAACGAGTCTATCGGCATTTTGTGGAAATCAATTTCGCTGAGGATGATGAGGGCGCAAAGTTGTTTAAAAATATCCATAAGAAGGAGGATTTTTACCTGACCTTAAGTATGGTTGCCGGCGATAGGCTGTCGGGACGCGATGACACATTGGTGTTCCTCGACGAGATTCAACATTATCCCCAGTACCTCACTATGCTGAAGTTTCTGCGTGAGGATGGCCGATATCGCTATATTGCCAGTGGCAGCCTATTGGGCTTAACGCTTCAAGACACAACATCTATCCCCGTGGGCAGCATCATTCGTAAAGAGATGTTCCAACTTGACTTTGAGGAATTCCTCATTGCCAACGGTTTCGGAACTGAGGCTATATCCATGCTACGATACAACTATGAGAATCACCAAAGTCTCACGGAGGAGCATCACAACCATTTGCTTGACCTATTTCGCCGTTATCTATTGGTAGGCGGCATGCCTGATGCTGTCAACACCTATCTTGACACACATAATATAATGCGAGTAAGAGAGGTGCAGGAGGGCATCCGTAGCCTTTATGCCGATGATGCGTCCAAATATGAGAGGGAACATGGCAAGAAGTTGCTTATACGACGCATCTACGAAATGATACCCTCGCAGATGGAAAATAAGAAGAAGCGTATCGTGGCTCAGGAGATACGCGGGAAAGAAGGTGATCGTTTCGCTGAATATCAGGAGGAGTTCGAGTATCTTGTTTCGTCTGGCATAACGTTAGCCGTTCATGCCATATCCAATCCGCGCTTTCCGCTGAGCGAATCGCTCCAAAAGAATCTATTGAAGCTTTATCTGAATGATGTAGGGCTGCTCACCGGAGTGCTCTATCATAACAACATTCGTCCTATTCTCGACGATGTCCGGAGCATCAATCTTGGAAGTGTTTATGAGAGTGTCGTTGCCCAGGAACTGCGTGCCCATGGTCATAAACTCTTCTACTATGATAATCGCAAACAGGGCGAAGTGGACTATCTGATTGACGACTATTCGGCTATGAGTGTGCTTCCAATAGAAGTAAAGTCGGGAAAAGACTATACAGTTCATAGTGCCCTCAACAATCTTTTGAAGAATAGCATGGCCTCAGGGACCGTTATTTCCAATGAACGCGAGATATATGTTGATGGCAAGATCACTTATATGCCTATATATTTTGTGATGTTTATGGATACGGACATACCCAAGGCAGATGATTCGGATTATTTCTTCTAATGACAAGGTAGGAGTTTATTTAACACGAATTATCGTGAATTGACATGAATTTTTAGTATCTTCCTCCATGCCTCCCGACAGGACGGTATTATTTTGATTTCGGACATTCATCTTTTGATAATTTTTTAAATCAATTTTCTTATAATTTTTTCATCGACCAGCTTATTTTTTTGCGTAAGCAATTTTCTGCTGCCATTGGGGCAGCACATTTTCCGGCAGAGTCTCGGCTATTGAAGCCAGAGACGAGGCCATTTTCACCTAAAAATCAATGAAAGCATTTGTTGTTACAAGATTACTATGCTGTACAGGAAAATTACATCGTACATTGAGAACTATTTGAAGTCTGGTACTTGGTGTAAAAACGTAAAAATCATTTGTGAAAATGAAAATGTAAACCAATGTAGCCTAAAGTAGAAATATCAATTTGGCATGTTAAATGTTAAATAGTAGGGGTAAAGTGCATTATTTTATTCAATTATTTTGTAGCATGAAAAATTGTCTGTATCTTTGCGGCCCTAAATAAACAAAAGTTTATTTAGAATTCACTTTATTCACCAGTAATGTTACCATCAATTGACCTTAGAAATTCGAACTAGGGGCATTGGTGGTATTTTACATAAATTATTATCATTATGTGCTTTGCACTTTCAATAAACCATCCTAGTAATAATAAGAAAGAAGTTGCACGTCTTTACTTTATTAGTAGAAAACTCAAGTTGTTCAGTATAAGAGTTGAATCGCCTGATTCTATGTCCAAAGCTCCTCGTCCCCATTCTGTAACTATTGCATCTGGGAAGAAATCATCATTAATATATATATGTGACCTGTTGTTCGAATATGGTTATATCATATCAGTGGATGGCAAGAAATTTTCCAAGGACAAGTTGATTACAGAGATGTTCGAAATCCTGTTCGGAATAAAAATCAATGATCTCCGTCAGCTTCGTTATGAATATAGAAAAGGGTATTTAGATGATGTGTTTCTCAATCATATGAAACGTGGACATCGCAATTAGTGCGATTTTCGTTTTACGTAAATTAAAAAATTGTTTTACGTAAAACTGTCGATCGATTTTTTTCTTATATATTTGCAGCCGCAATTCGGATTATTTCCGTTTTGCGGCTGTTTGTTTTTTCCCATGTGCGACCGATCACCGCACATTAGTATTAACTGCTTTAAAAAAGAAGTAACGTCTGTACCGGTGCCGGCTTTTTACTTCGTTCTTTACGAGTATGAAGCCTACAAACTTATTATTTACAAGAAGGCATTATTGTATGATTATTGTAGAACTCGCTTGCGACAGAAGCATCACCACTGAGAACAACGAAACTCGCCTGCTCTTCTTCTTCATGAGAGCATGGGAGAACGATCGCATCCGCCAATGGCTTTGCCCTGATGAAAAGGAGGACATCAAAGAGAAGCGATTAATGATGCTCATCGGCTGGTTGTATAACAAAGGTGTAGTATTTGATGGTCGATGTTACAGGACCAACATTGCAACCTGTTTGATAAAAGCAGGTGCACTACATGGTGTTACCAACTATCGCACAAACAAAAACTATATGTGCATGAAGATGCCAAAAGATGTCCAGAAGGAGTCCCATAAAATTTTTTCTGACATTTTTGAATTTGTCACCAAAAAAATGCAAAAATGACGATTTCTAGTGACAAATCCAAATATGCAAAACTAATTGGTTATCTTTGCGGCGAACAATCAAAACAAATATTTATGATACAAAAACAAAAACTAAAAAGTGAACGTGTAAACCCGAATGTGGGAATCAAGGATTTGTTCCTGGTGTTGGATCCAAGGAGCTTCCGAAAAATTATAGATGGTCTCAAGCTAGTGCGCGACACGGACAAGAAAGCATTCTGCCTGTTGCTCGAGATGTTCGAGAAGCACAAGCACGAAAAGGTGGAAGATTACGACCTGATAACTGTACTGAATCGAAAGTACATCCGTCGCGATCGCCATCTTAACGAGATGCTTTCCACGCTTCTTCTTACTTATTGGTGCTGTCGGGACCACTATGATGGCGGTTACTTCAAGAGACTGCTACCAAAGGAAAAGAAAGCGAACGAGAGCGACAATGCTTTCCGTCAACGATTGCATAGGATGGAAGATCTTCTGATGGATGTGTCGTACGAGGTGCTCGATGACTTAGACTTTTTCATACATTATTAACCAAATAAACAACTAAAGCTATGTTAGTACAAAAAGTGAAACTGACTGTTGTGGGTGAGCCCGTAGCTTACCCCAAGAGAGAGAATGGAATGATCGCGAAGGACGCGAACGGCAACGATGTTATCGCTGGCTATCGCCGACAACTGGTGTTCGAGAGCCAGGACTATCGCAAGGACTCCATCCCGATCACACTCTTCAATGACGAGGCGAAGGGTTTCGGCTTTTCGGTAGGCAATGTGGGCGAACTGCAGTTCCAGATCGAGATGCGAGAGTCAAAGAACCAGGAGGGCGAGACACGTCTCTATACTGAGTTCCGTCTGATCAATTTCTCACCAACGAATTAGATTTTTAAAGGATGGAAAATGGATTTATGAACTATGGAACTGCTCGATAGCAGTTCTGATGCTAAGCTTATAAGTGCCATTTGAAAGCAAGCTTTCCAATGTCTCTTCCAAACTTATCATCACCTCTTCGAGGCTTCCCTAGTTCATAAATCGAAAATCCTTGAAAAATTCTAAAAAATACGTCTGTCCCAACTAATTATGGATAAAATTCTACGTGTTTATTGTTTGGTCGAACAGAATTTTGTACTATAAGTGGGTAGGCAATTATTTTTAAGGATTTTGAAGGATTTTCGAGGGGATTGAATGAAAGCCCCGAAGGGGTGCTGATTGGCTTAGAGCTGGCAGATAGGAGCTTGCTCATGGCTGACAGGTATAAGACAAACAGCAGAGACGCTATCAAGCGACTCCATTCAATCACCTCCATTTTTCATCTTTTATTTCTATTCTATAATTCGAAAATTTGTCAAAAAAAAATGAGCAATTTAGACAAAGTGACGGCTGACCAGGCGAAGATCAAGTCGGGTGAAGTCACGCTGCACAATCCCCTGTGGGAGAAGATCCAGGCCAAGCTGGAGAATATGCGCATACGTTCCAGCACACCATTGCCCGACATGAAGCACCTGCTCAACATCAACGGCATCAACTGCTTCCCCCGTGGTGACCTCGTGGCCATCTCGGGCAAGGAGAAGTGCGGCAAGACCACCGACTGCCGCATCATTGTCAGCGCCCTGATGAAGGGCGAGTACATGGGTGTGAAGGCCATCGAGGAGGAAACTCGCGTGCTCTGGATCGATACGGAGCAGGCCAGCCAGACTTCCCGAGCCGTCTGCCGTGGCATCGAACTTATGTGCGGCTCCGAGCTTTCGGACGAACGTTTCATCTATTTCGCCTTGCGTGAATATCCCGACCGACAGGAGATGACCGAGGTCATGCGCATGCTCTTCAACGAGTATTGCCCTGACATCGCCATCGTCGATGGTATCCGTGACTTCATCCCCGACTTCAACGATGTGGTGGAGAGCGCCGAGATCGTGCTCGAGTGCATGCGCCTATCGTCGGGCGTCAGTGCCGAACAGGCCAGGAAGAAAGGGCTTAAAGAGCGTCCTGCCTGCTGCGTGTGCTGCATCCTCCACCAGAACAAGCCGAAGGACGACAACAACATGCGTGGCCACCTGGGCACGGAGCTCTCGAACAAGGCCGGTGAGGTGTGGGAGGCCACACAGGACGACGATCATGTGTTCTCGTTCACGCAGATCCGCAGCCGCACGCGTCCCGTCGATAATCCCTTGCGCTACAAGGTCGTCTCCAGCACATACGTCGATAAGGTGACGAACAAGGACGAGGAGATAGGCGTGCCTCAGATATGGACGGCCCCTGTCCCTTCCGACGAGGACCAAGAGGAAGTGATGGTCGAAGATGTCGAATACATCCAGACAGGTTTCGGCTTCAAGCCCTTGACCGAGATCACTGCCTACGAGATGCTTTACAAAGCCCTGGGCTTTGGGGATTGGACATGGAACACGATGCGCAAGCAGTTCTGCAAATACTGGGGTGTGGATTACCACGTCTTTAACGCCATCAGGGAATATTCCAATGGCCATCTCAGGAATTGCGTGGTAGCCGGCCAGTCCGTATGGCGATATGATGGACCAAAAATCATCACCAACGAGGAGGGCGAAGGGGGATGAAAACTTCCCCCGAGTATTAAGATATTCACTAACCCCCTTTATATAGGGGGTAGTAGAATATCATACTCAGGTCAAGTTTCAGCCCCTTCGAAAGGTTCTGAAAAGTTGCTCCTGTTGGTCGCGTCCAAGAGAAGCGACCCTTCAACATTGAAAGTAAGGTGAAAACGGATTGAAAGTAAGGCAAAAATGGCTGGTGACCAAAAACTGCATGTTCAGCCAGGATCCCAATTTATTTTATGCACGAAGTGCAATTTTATGCAGATATTGAATCTGCAATTTTCCGGATTGAGAGACGGGCTATTGAAGCCTACGTCTCAAATCCATTTTCACCCAAAATAACTGGAATAAATGCTGATATAACGACATGAAATATCAACTGCGATTCATTGAGAAATACGACATCGATGCGATGGCCAGGGCGGCGTACAGCTCGGGTGTCCATCTGGCCGACGGACGCATGGAATGGCTCCAGCTGATGATGTCGATGGCCTGTGGCGGGGAACAACTGCTCGACTCCTTCCTCCTCCTCGCATCGACGGCAGGCAGGAAGTTCAAGGAGCGAGAGAGCAAGCGTGAATTCCTCAAGGCCGTGCGCAAGGGCAGGGACGTGGGCCTGAAATTCTTCATCGACCGCTGTAAGGAGAACGGCATCTCGCCCGACGACTATCTCATTCATTCAAACTACAACAATCAACCATCAACCAATATGCAAACCACATACGTTCCCATCCAGACAATTGAACGCATCCAGACCATCGATCCCGAATGGGTCGTTAAGTTCGGAAAAGGGCAGGACAGCACCTTCCATCGTTCGGTGGTCGCCACCGGCCAGCTCACGGCCGAAGAACTGCAGGCGGCTTCGGAACTGTTCCGTCTGGGCACCACCAGGGACAAGCGCGTCGTCTATTGGCAGATCGACACCAACGGTCGAGTGCGCGACGGCAAGCTGATGGCGTACGACAATCGTTGTCATCGCTTGAAGCCCACGGGCAAAGACGGGGAACAGAAGACCGGCATAAGCTGGGCAAGCTACGAGTTCCGCAAGCTGGGTAAGCTGGCCCAGGACTGGAAGGGCACCCATTGCCTCTTCGGCCTGCACCAGCTCAATATGCGCCCTGAGGCCACCGTCTGCATCGTCGAGGCCGAAAAGACGGCTGTCATCTGTTCGCAGAAGCTCAAGGACTGCATCTGGATGGCCACAGGCGGCATGGGTGCGCTCAACATCGAGGTACTCCGTCCACTGGAGGGCCGTCAGGTAATTGTCTATCCCGACACCGACACCGAGGGCGAAGCCTACAACAAGTGGCGCGACATCGCCTGGCAAGCGAAACTCACGCTCGGCCTGGACATCGTGGTCAGCGACGTGCTCGAGAAGAATGCCACCCCCGAGCAGAAGGAGGCGAAGATCGACATCGCCGACTTCATCGCCGAAGATATAACTGTCTCCGAGGATACAGAGACATCAGCAGAGGATGCAGCTATCCAAAAAATCATCAGTGAGCAGGTCGAAATCAAGGAGGCCATGAACAAGACGGATCAAGAAAAGCTGGTCGAGATGAGAGAGGATAATCCCGCTGTCGGGTATCTGGAGGAAACCTTCGAAACTGTCTTGATGGACAGCTCATGATACTGGTTTCTGTCAAGAATTGGAGAATTTGAGAATTCTATGTAGGCGTCACATGTCCTCCATGGACAAGCCTGTGTAAGATAATCCATAGCTCTTGAACTCGCGTGTTGCCTGCAAGAACACTTCAGCACGCTGCTTCAGGACACCTAAACTGATTTCTTCCTTTTGTCGTTTAATCTCAAAAAACTCTGCGGTGTCGGACAACTCGTTCTCTGCTATCATGTCTATCTCGTTCTCCCCTTTGCGGTCCCACCAGCGGCCTATCCGCGTGTATTTCCCGCTTTCAACGGCCACACTATGGAAATACCTTTCCAACATCAGTCCGCTGAAAGTATTATAGTCGCGATGAATTATCTCCTGCAACTTGCCATAGTTTTCTATCTCAAGAATATAACTGTACTTGAAGATGAACCGGAACCAGAACGAGTAGAACACGTCGTTCAATTCATAGCGCACATTCTTTGTGGAGCTTTTCTCAAAAAGAGGTTGCCGCTTGGCGATCAGTTCGTACTCCTTCTCCAGGTTAGTCAGGTAACCACCTACTTCCTTGCCTATCACATCCTCAATCTCGCTTCGGGTATTCTTGCCTCGGGCAATGCACGAAAGGATAGAGAAATACACGCCGTAGTCCTTGCCAAATTCTTCGATCAGGTTGTTTTTTCCTTCTGTCAAGAAAGTGGAGTTAGCGCTCACTAACTGTCGGATCATCTCATCCCTGTCCAGTGCTCCTCCATCAATGAGCTGACTAACATATTTGGCCACACCACCTGTAAAAGTGAAAAGTGCAAGCAGGTCTTCATTGCTGTAATCGGGCTTTACTTCGGCCATGATCTGCTTTAGAACCGAGGGACGGAATGGCTTCACCCTCAGTTCTCCAGTGTTTCTTCCGTACAATGGCTCTTTCTTGTCTTTGAAAAGCTTCTGCATCATCGAATAGATACTGCCACAAACGATGAGGTTGACGTGAGATGTCTGCTCATATTCATCCCAAATATCCTGCATCTCGCTGAAAATAGCCCTGTTTACACGATAGAAATCTTGAAACTCATCTATCACCAGCGTGAAGCACCTTGTCTGCGAGAGTTGCATAAGATAACGGAATATCTCACTAAACCGACGAGTGTTGCCCAGAGTTGGGATTCCGAGTTTCTCGTTGATTTCTTCCAGATACACCTCGCAAAGGTCTGACTCCGCCTTTCTTGCCACAAAGAAATAGACGAAAGGCTTGTCCTTGTATGCCTCACGAATCAACGTTGTCTTGCCGATGCGCCTGCGACCTGTTACTACCGTAAAGCGGGCTACCTTCTCTGCATATTCCCTGGTCTCCTGAAGGTAGGCTATTTCCTGTGTTCTATCGTAAAATTTCATGTCCAATGTTGTTATTTCCGAAATGGCCATTTCCGAAATGGCGGTTTCGATTCTGGAATTATTTGGGGCAAATATAGGCAATTATTCCGAATAATACTATAAAAATGTGAGAAATTTATAGTTTTTGAGGCTATTTTTTCATTTTATTTGCCGATTTGTCACGCAGATCAACACAGATGGACACGGA
>JAFYZW010000022.1 GCA_017548545.1 Bacteroidales bacterium
ACCTGGTAGAATCGGTTGAAGATCTGCTTGCGTTCGGCAGGTGCAATACCGATGCCCGTGTCGGTGACCGTGATGTTGAGCATGTTGTTCGCAATCTGCGAGCAGACGTCGATGCTGCCACCCTTGGGGGTGAACTTTACGGCATTGGTGAGCAGGTTGAGGATGATCTTGGTGAGCGCCTCTTCGTCGATCCAGAACTTGTCCGTTTCAGGAATGGTATTGGTGAAGGACAGCTTGATCTCGCGTGCTTCGGTGAGGTCGAGCACCGAGTTGCAGAGATTCTGCAAAAGGGGCACGGGCGATTGGAGGTGGCACTGGAGCTTCATCTGCGACTTGTCGATCTTGCGCAGGTCCATCAGTTCGTTGACGAGGGCGAGCACACGGTTGGCATTTCGGTTGATGAGCTCGAAGGCCTGCTGGTCTTCGGGCGGGTTGCAGCGCTTCAAGAGTTTCTGGAGGGGACTGACGACGAGGGTCATTGGGGTGCGGAACTCATGGGCGATGTTCATGAAGAACTGCAGTTTGGCCTCGTTGATGGCCTTCTCGCGTTCCTTCTCAGCCTTGAGCCGACGTTCCACTCGCTGGCGGCTGAGGAGCTGATAGATGAGCCAGATGATAGCTGCAAAAATGGCAAGCCAAAGGATGGAGGCCCACCAGGAACGGTACCAGGGGCGCTCGATGAAGATGTCGATGGTCTGGACTTCAGAGGTGAGCCCTTCCTGATCGGTCTGGAAACGGAAGATGTGTTTGCCGGAAGAGAGGCGGCTGAAAGAAACGAGGTTCATGGCAGGGGGCAGTGTCTGCCATGAGTCGTCGTCCATTGAGTAACGGTAAACGACGCTGCGCGTCATCAGGATGGGACGGGTGGCCAGTTCGATGGTGAACGCATTGTCCTGGTTGCTGATCTTATAGATGCCGTTCTTGTCGGGAAGGATGTTGTTCTGGGCAGCGGTGAGTCGGACGACACGTGGTGTGCAGTTCTGCGTCTGATGGGTTATCTCGCGAGGATTGAACCACGAGAGGCCCATAGTGCCACCGAACCAGAGTGTGCCGTCGTCGTCACGCATCGACGCGTTCTTGTAGAATTCGCCGCTCTGCAGACCGTCCTGTACGGTGTAGATGCTGAACGTCTTCTGCTGCATGTTGAACTTGGCGAGGCTGGTGCCGCTGCTGACCCACAGGTTGCCTTCGCCGTCGGTTTGAGATGCAAAGACGTTGTTGTTCGGGAGGCCTTCCTGTGTGGTATAGATCTCGTAGTTGTGGGTCTGTGTGTTGAACATGATCAGACCGATGTTGGTGCAAAGGCTGATCTCGGTGGCAGAACAACGCGTGATGCTATAGATGACAATGGGGCTGAAGAAGTGTTCTATTTCGCGGTCGGGATCGGCCGGATGATAGATGACCAGTCCGTCGTAGGTGCCAAGGTAGAGGGCATCGAGCAAGGGGTCGTAGCAGAGGGCACCGCTCCAGTCGCTGGGCGAGATGGTCTCCTGAGCGACAAAGACGCCCTTCTTCTCGTCGTAGCGCAGCAGACCTTGTCCCATGGACGCTGCCCACAGCACGCCGCGCTTGTCTTCGGCAAAGTCATAGACGTTGCTGGTGGAGTTCTTCTCGTTTTCGATGAGCACATGGCGAAAGACACCCGTCTGGGGGTTGACGATACCGCCGCCCTGGCGGTAGGAGCCGATCCAGAGGCGGTGATGCTGATCCTCGTAGATCTTCATGATGGCCGAGGGGATCGACCACGGGTCGGAGGTGCAGGGGAAGTGATGACGCGTCTGGCCTTCGTTATCGAGGCTGAACAGACCTCCATTGTCGGTGCCTACCCAGAGGTAACCCTCGTGGTCGCGAAGGAGCGAGGTGATGCAGCGGTCGCCCACGGTGTTGTAGCGAAGGGACTTGGGACCATAATAATGGAAATCGACGGCATTGTGGGAGATGACGAAGACTCCCTTCTGATAGAGTGCCATCCAGATGTCGCCATTGCGTGAGACGGCTATGGAGTGCACCTTTTGGGTGCGGGAGTCAATTTGGGCATCGTCGAACTCACAGGGTGTCATGTTGCCGGTCTGGCAGTCGTAGATGAATATGCCTTCGCCGTCGGTGCAGACATACATCTGTTGTGTGCCCGTGATGGTGCGCAATTCGCGTACGGTATAGGTGTCGGAAGGGGAAGAGACCTCCTCGAAATCGTTCGAACCGGCTTCGAAGCGGTAAAGGCCACGCAGTTCGCCACCTGCATAGATCTTGCCGTCGGGGCCCAGACCCAGGCTGGTAAAGCCTTTGACGTCGTCGCTGATGGTGAAGAGTTTGACGTTGCCCTGGTTGTCGAGTCGATACATGCCGGCATCGAACTTGATGACCCAAACGTTGCCTGCATAGTCCTCACAGCAGCGGTAGCTCATGGTGGCATGGGGCGTGAGCGGATTGGTCATGGCATGGGGCTGCCCTTCGTCGTCGATGTGGATGGTGAAGGTAATGTTGCCGGTGGCCATGAAGTCACCATTCGACAACTTGCAAAGGTCGCTGATGTTGCCCGAACCAATGTGCTGGGCCGAATCGAGAATCAGGGTGGTGAAGTCGTCGGTCTCGGGACGATACATCTGCACACCCGACAGTGTGCCGACCAGGACTCGTCCTTCATCGTCGGTACAAAGGGTGCGAACGAAATCGTTCTGCAGGGAATTGGGATTGGAGGGGTCGTGGCGGTAGGTGATGAACTGCGACCCGTCGAAACGGCAGAGGCCGTCTTCGGTGGCTATCCAAATGGCTTCGTCGGCACCCTCCTTGATCTCGTTGATCAGACTGTTGGACAGATTGTCGTCGGTCGTGAAGAGCAGATTGAGGTTTGCCCATGACGGCGAAGTCATGGCGCAAATGAGTGAGAGGGTGCTTATTATCCGATGCTTCAGATGTGTTAAGCGTGGCATCTTGTGTGTTAACTTGATTTAAACGCGGCAAAGATATGGATTTTTTTGTGAAAATTCCAAAAAAAATGTTACAAATTTGTTGTTGCCCGTATCATTTAACCTATTTTACGCGTGTGTAACATGTGTAGGTGTCACTGATAAGGTTTTTTTTGGCCATTTCGCGCGAAATATATATCTTTGCGCCATTAAAATCGCGAAAACTACACACAATTTGTATGAAAAGACAACGGAAACGTATGAGCATGGCAGCCGCAGCTGCTGTCATGGCGTTGGTATGGCTGGTGGCTAGTTGCACCGCCCCCAAGGATCCGATGCCTACGGAGCCTACGGGAGAGGCGATGTTCGACTGCTTGAGCTATGTCGGAAATGACAGCTACTATGCCGAGCATCCTCTGGTTGGAGAAGCGGATTTTTACAATCCCCTCCTTCCTGGATTCTTCTCTGATCCTGCCATCTGTTCGAATGGCAAGGGAGACTATTATCTGGCAACTTCGACCTTCACCTATTTCCCCGGCGTGCCCATCTTCCACAGCCGTGACCTGGTGAACTGGCGCCAGATCGGACACGTGCTGAGCCGCGAGTCGCAACTGGTGAACATGGTCGGCCAGCACGTGAGCGGTGGCATCTTTGCCCCAGGCTTGAGCTACAACCCAAAGACCGGGACCTACTACATGATCACCACTAATGTGGGCGCCGGCAATTTCTATGTAAAGACACAGGACCCCGCCGGTGAATGGAGCGATCCTATCTATGTGCATTCGGTGCGCGGCATCGACCCCTCGATCTTCATCGACGACGACGGCAGGGCTTATGTTGTGAACAACGACGATGCGCCGAACGACAAGCCCGAGTACCCGGGACATCGTACGGTGCGTCTGCAGGAGCTGGACTTGGCCACCGACCAGATGGTGGGCGAGCGTCGCATCCTCATCAACAAGGGCTGCCGACCGGAAGAGAAGCCCATCTGGTGTGAGGGTCCGCATATCTACAAGATCAACAACTACTATTACCTGATGACTGCCGAGGGCGGTACGGGTGACTGGCATTCGGAGGTCATCTATCGCTCGAAATCTGTTTGGGGACCCTACGAGCCTTTCAAGGGCAATCCTATCCTGACACAGCGTGCGCTCGACAACAACCGTCCCGATCCGATCACCTGTGCAGGTCATGCCGACCTGGTGCAGGCACAGGAGGGTGACTGGTGGGCCGTCTTCCTGGCTTGTCGTCCCGTGAAGGACAATTTCGAGAACCTGGGTCGCGAGACGTTCATGCTGCCTGTGACATGGACCGACGACGGCTGGCCCATCATCTGCACCAACAACGACATCGTGAGCCGCATTGTGCGTCGTGAGGGTGCCAAGCCCGAGCACCGCGAAGGTGGTGACAACTGGGTAGGCAATGGAAACTTCGGCATGCAGTTTGACTTCGATGCCGAGCAGTTGCCCCTTC
Organism: Bacteroidales bacterium; assembly: GCA_017548545.1. Lineage (GTDB taxonomy): Bacteria > Bacteroidota > Bacteroidia > Bacteroidales > UBA3663 > Liminaster. The sequence continues at coordinate 4,380 of JAFYZW010000022.1, forward strand.
AGTTCATGACGCTACGAACCAGCGGTGCCGACAAGTATTCGCTCACCAAGCGTCCGGGTTGGCTGACCTTGAAGGAGGACAGCGTCGATCTGGGCGACAAGGATACACCGAGTGCCGTCTTCGTTCGTCCGCAGCACCATTGCTACACTTGCCAGACACGCATGCAGTATGTGGCAGGCAGCGAGACCAATCAGGCGGGCCTGGTGCTCTTCAAGGACGAGACCCACCACCTGAAGCTCTGTGCCACCCAGGGCAAGTTGCTGCTCCAGAAGGTTACTCCCGAAGGATGCACGACGGAGGGCGAGCAAGAGCTCAAACAGGGCGAGGTGGATCTGCGCGTCGAGAGCGACGGCCTCCTGTTCAACTTCAGCTACAGCATCAATCGCGGCAAAGACTGGAAGCCGATCGGCGAACCACAGCCCACGGCATTCCTTTCGACACGTGATGCCGGCGGCTTCACCGGCACGATGATCGGCCTCTTCGCCAAGAAGTAACACAAAACACTACATATACATTAATTATTACAAACAAATGAGAAAAGCAATGCACAAGCAACTTTCCCTCGGACGTGACCGAAGGGAACAACGGCTACTTACCGTGCTGGTCGCCTTGTTGTGCCTTTGTTTTACCACAGCATTGGCGCAGACAGGTGGCATAGTAAAGGGCGTAGTCTTGGACGCCACTGGCGAGACCGTCATTGGCGCATCGGTTGTCCTGAAGTCTGACAAGACACAAGGTACAATTACCGACCTTGACGGCAACTTCTCACTAAGGTTGCCAAGTAGGGAATCGACTCTGGTGATTTCGTACGTAGGTATGATGACCCAGGAGGTCAAAGCAGTGGTTGGCCAGACGCTACGCGTTGTGCTCGAAGAGGACAATGCACAGCTCGAAGAGGTCATCGTGGTAGGCTATGGCCAGCAGAAGAAGGCATCGGTAGTAGGTGCCATTACCCAGACAACGGGTAAGACGCTGGAACGTGCCGCCGGTATCACAAACGTAGCACAGGCCCTCACGGGTAACCTGCCAGGCGTGATCACCAACCAGTCGGACGGTATGCCTGGTGAAGAAGAGCCTCAGATCGTCATCCGTGGCTCCTCAACCTGGAACAACTCCGCGCCACTCATCCTTGTCGATGGTGTCGAACGTCCCATGTCGTCGGTCGATATGGGTTCGGTGGAGAGCATCTCCGTGCTGAAGGACGCATCGGCCACCGCCGTCTTTGGTGTGAAGGGTGGTAACGGTGTAATCCTCATCACCACCAAGCGTGGCTTGGAAGGTCGCCCGCAGATCAATGTGAGCGCCAATGCCATCATGAAGGTGCCCTCGAAGCTTCCCGGCAAGTATGACTCGTACGATGCCCTGATGGCCCGCAACGTGGCTGCCGAGCATGAGTTGAACATCAATCCTGATTCGTGGGCTGACATCCATTCGATGGACTTCATCAGCAATTACCGCAACCAGACCACCGTCGAGCAGCGGGAGCGTTACCCGAACGTCGATTGGCAGAAGGCCATGTTCAAGGATTACTGTATGTCCTACAACGCTGCTGTCAATGTGAGTGGTGGCACGAAGGACGTGAAGTACTATGCAGCTGTCGATTTCGTGAACGAGGGTGACCTTTACAAGACCTATGATTCCGGCCGTGGATACAAGGCCGGGTTCGGATACAATCGTCTGAATGTGCGTTCGAACCTCGACTTCAAGCTCACGAAGACCACAACCTTCAAGGTAGGTCTCTCGGGCTCGTACGGTGTTTCGGAAGCACCCTTCTCCTACGCACAGTATGCTGACGCCGGTGACAGCTGGCAGTTGCAGCAGCGCTGGGCCGGTGCCTATAACATTGCACCTGACGTGTTCCTCCCACAGTATGCCGATGGTTCGTGGGGCTTCTATCCCCTCGTTTCGAACGTATCGAACTCCATCGAGGCCGTGACCTTAGGCGGTACCAATAAGGCTACCACCACACGTATCTATACCGACTTCGTGCTGGAACAGGATCTCAGTTTCATCACCAAGGGTCTCAGTTTCCGTGGCCTCGTTTCTTGGGACAACTCGTTCCGTGAGACCAACCGAGGCATCAACGACCTTTATAAGTCGTCATCGCGCAACAAGTGGGTGGATCCCGAGACCGGCATGGTTCAGTATAAGAACAATTACGATGCCGCCAACCACTACGATGAGGTAACCACCGTCACCTGGACCTATAATAGCGGCAATGTCTCCGATTGGAGCACCTATCGTAACCTCTACTATCAGTTGCAGCTCAACTGGGCACGCAAGTTCGGTCGTCATGACCTTACCGCAATGGGTGTATTCACTCGTAATGAGGGTGCTACAGGTCCTGCAATTCCGAGTTATCGTGAGGACTGGGTTTTCCGTGTGACCTATAACTTTGCCGACCGCTATTTTGCCGAGTACAACGGTGCTTACAACGGTTCGGAGCAGTTCGGTCCAGACAATCGTTTCGGATTCTTCAATTCGGGAGCCCTCGGTTGGATGATTACCAACGAGCCTTGGATGAAGCGTGTCACCGACTACAAGTTGTTCGACAAGCAGTTCCTCGACATGCTGAAGCTTCGTGCATCTTACGGCGAGATTGGTGATGACCATAGCCGTCAGCGCTTCCTCTACCTTACTCAGTGGCAGTACCTTTCTGGCAACGCTGCCCGCATGGACAACAGCGATGGCAAGAGTAACTACAAGTTCTATCGTGAATCACAAGTTGGCAATCTTGACATCCATTGGGAAGTGGTTCGCAAGTTGAATGTCGGTCTCGACTATTCGTTCCTCGGTGGTATGTTTGCCGGTGCACTCGAAATCTTCCAAGATAAACGTAATGACATCATCATTTATGGAGGTGATCGTTCGATGCCAGCCTACTTCGGCCAGGATGCTCCTGCTACCAACCTGGGTAAGGTTACTACCAAGGGTTATGAGTTTGAACTTCGCGTGAACCATACTTTCGAAGGTGGACATCGCGTATGGGGCAACTTTAACATGACACACGCTGCCAACAAAGTTGACTATCGTGAGGATGCCGAGCTTCTGCCGAGCTACCGCAAGCAGGCCGGCTATGCCATCGGCCAGCAGCGCGCCGTGCTCAATGGTGATTACCTCAATACTCAGGACGAACTCTATGGTTCGCCCAAGCACGATTCAGCCGACGGACAAAAGCTCGTGGGTGACTATCAGATCGTCGATTTCAATGGTGACGGACAGATCTCGAACGATGATACCGTTCCATACGCATACACCGGCATCCCGCAGAATACCTACAATGCTACCATCGGTTATGAGTGGAAGGGCTTCTCCTGCTTCGTTCAGTTCTATGGCGTAAGCAACGTGACCCGTGATGTGAACCTCACTTCGTTCGGCAGCAAGCTCAACACAGTGTATGACCAGGGTACCTGGTGGAGCCAGGAGGGTAAGAACGCCGATGTCGTTACTCCTCGTCTGAACACCTCACCCACCTATTATTATGGCACTCAGATGTTGTATGATGGCTCATACGTCCGTCTGAAGAATGTCGAGGTGGCATACACCTGGAGCAACAAGACCTGGATCAGGAACCTTGGACTCTCAAGTTTGAAACTCTTCGTCAGCGGCAACAACCTCTGGATGTACACCAACATGCCAGACGACCGCGAGACCAACGGCTCGTTCTACAGCGGCGGTGGCGGTGCTTATCCTACCGTGAAGCGTATCAACTTCGGTCTGAAGTTCAGTCTCTAATCCTTGACAAAGCGAATTGAAACTCTAAATGACGATTCATCAATATGAGACATACATTATATAATATATTATTTGGAACGGCGATGGGCACCCTGGCACTGATGGGCAGCTCATGCACCGACTACCTCGACAAGGAACCCAGCTCGGAGGTGTCGTCTGAAGTCGCCTTCCAGAACTTCACCAACTTCCAGGGATTTGTCGAGGAGATCTACAACTGCATCCCCGACAAGGAGAGCTGCTACTGGTGTACGACTTTCAACTGGGGTGAAGACGAGATCATGAATGCCGGTGAAGGCGATAGCCATTTCAGTCATCAGATGGACCTCGGCAACTTGAAGAACTGGTATGGTAATGCGCAGACTTATTTTGGTGGCGCAAGTGTTGATGCCACTTCCGACAACAAGTTCAGCCATAGAACCTGGGGTCATGCCTTCTATTGCATCCGCAAATGTAATCTGGGTCTTGAGAACCTCGCCCTGATGACCAGTGCCACACAGGAGGAGCGCAACCTCATCGAAGGCCAGCTATACTTCTTCCGTGCATGGTGGCATGAGGAGCTTGTGCAGTACCTCGGTGGTCTGCCTTATATCGACAAGGTGCTCGATGGCAGCCAAGCGCTGCAGGAGCCACGCCTCTCTTACCGCGAGTGCTGCGAACGCATCGCTGCCGACTTTGCCAAGGCTGCTGAGCTGCTTCCCATTAGTTGGGAAGAGACAGCTCCAGGCAAGGCCAATTCGGGACACAACCAGGTGCGCGTGACCCGCACTGCCGCCTTGGCTTACGCTGGCAAGGCATTGCTTTGGGCTGCCTCACCACTCACCGCTGGCGATCCTGATGCCATTGCACCACAGCCTAAGTCAACCAATACCTATGCTTACGATCAGGCAAAGGCCGGACAGGCTGCCGAGTACTTCGGCAAGGCATTGGCTGAGCTCAACAATCCAAAGAATCCTTACAAGCTCGTCAAGTTTGACTATAGCGACATCTATAATCATGTCGAGACTACCACATCGGACAATAACTACCACGAGATTTTCTACACCGTCAGCCAGAACTGGATGCAGCCAGGCTCGACAGAGTGTATCTTCCGTGGTCCTGGCCACGAGGGCAATGGTACCAACTGGAACTTTGCCAAGCTCTGGGGCTCGAAGATCAACTCGATGGTTGAGCATGACAAGATCATCCACATGCCTACGGCCAACTACGTAAACTACGCTTACGGTATGGCCAATGGCCGCGCGATTGATGATCCGCAGTCCGGTTTTGATCCTACCCATCCTTTCAAGGACCGTGACCCACGCTTCTATCACGACATCATTTTCGACGGCTTCCGCTTCGTGACCACCACCATCGGAGAGGAGGGTGATGACGCTTCGTTCCGCGAGCAGCAGTACTGCGATTTCGAGACAGGTGGCACCATGCGTGACAACTCGCTGGGTTCGCGCACCGGCTACTTCACCCAGAAGCTTATCCCCCACCAGTGCAACAAGTTCGACAACTACTACGGCTGGTCGTTCAGTCTGCAGGCATATCTGCCGTACATGCGTTTGGCGGAGATCTATCTGCTCTATGCTGAGGCTCTTGCTGCATCGGGTAACAACACCGCTGGAGGATGCGCCCTCACAGCTGTCGATGCCATCAATGTGCTGCGCAACCGCGTAGGCTGTTCCGAGGTGGCTGACGACATGAAGACGGGCAATGCGCTGATGGAGACCATCCGTCGCGAGCGTGCTTGCGAGCTTGCCTTCGAGGGCTTCCGTTGGAACGACCTTCAGCGCTGGTGTCTGCTCGACAAGGCTCCCTACAACGTAAAGCAGAGTGCCGAGTTCTCACGTGTGATGGCCAACGAGAGCCTCAACGTAAAGGATGGTTCGGGCAATACCTTCACCATCAGTGTTGAGAACGAGTGGTATCGCAACAACGATCCACGTGATGCAGAAGTGAAAGGCTGGAGCCTCAAGACCATTGTTGAGCGCCCCTTCACAGCCAAGCACTATTGGTTCCCCTTCCCCGACAGCGAAGTTTATCTCTATGAGGATTTCAGTCAGAATCCCGGCTGGTAATGGATAGAGAGTAGAAAAACAAAGTATTTCCTAAATAAAAAATATTCATTCGCATGAATACAACATATTTCAAATACCTGCTGCTGCCTGCAGCGTTGCTCTCGACCGTTGGCTTTGCACAAGAGGTTGACGAGGAGGACGCAGCACAGAAGGTGAATGTCGCCTTCCGCAGTGTGCCACAGGAGGATTTGTTGGGTGGTGTCTCGGTGCTCGATTACGAGGAACTCGCCGCGAAGAACAACAACACCTACAGCCTCGACAATATGCAGGGCTATGTCTCTGGTTTCAACGGAGCCTCACTGTGGGGCCAGACCGATTATCTGGTACTCGTTGACGGTGTACCTCGCGAAGCCAACAATGTCAAGCCTGATGAGATTGCCCAAGTCACCTTCATGAAGGGAGCACAGGCAGTGGTCCTCTATGGTAGCCGTGCTGCCAAGGGTGTGATTCTGATTACCACCAAGCGTGGCTATGATAAGGATCTTGAGGTTAAGGTAAGTGCCAATACCGGTTGGAACGTGGCCAAATCATTCCCCGAGTATCTGGGTGCCGCCGAATACATGACCCTTTACAACGAGGCACTTGTCAACGACGGCTATAGCAAGAAGTATAGCGATGAGGCCATTTACAACACCTATGCTGGTGTGAATCCCTATCGTTATCCCAATGTCAATCTCTATTCGAGCGATTACCTGAAGAAGGCTTACAATCGTTCGGAGGTTGTGGCTGAGTTCCGTGGCGGTGCCAAGCGCACCCACTACTACACCAACATCGGCTACATGCGTCAGGGTGACAATATGAACTATGGCAATACTAAGGATGACTATGTGGACCGACTCAATGTGCGTGGCAATGTCGATATGCAGATGGCCGATTGGATCAGCGCCTTTGTCGATGCCAACGTGACCTTCTATAGCGCCCGTTCGGCTGCCAACACCGACTTCTGGGAGGCAGCTGCATCGCTTCGTCCGAACCGTGTGGTAGGTTTCATCCCTACTTCCTACCTTGACCCCAACAACCCGACGACCTCTGACTTGATGAGTACTGCTCGTCTCTTCAACGGCGGTTTCATCGGTGCTCCCTCCGACCCTGTCGAGAGTGAATACACCAACGTCATTGCCAATGGCTTTGCTGCCGGTACGAGCAAGTACAACAGTCGTCACTTCGAGTTCTCGCTCGGCATCAACCTCGACCTCGATCGTGTACTCAAGGGACTCACCTTCAAGACGATGTTTGCCGTCGATTATGCTACCACCTATACGACCAGCTACACCGACACCTACGCCATCTACGTACCCCAATGGGGCAACTACAATGGTCAGGAGGTAATCACCTCGTTGGTGAAGCAGAACAAGGACGAGCACACCGGCTCACAGGGTGTAAGCGGATCGACCTACGAGCAGACCATCGACTTCAATGCTCACTTCGACTACAATCGTAGTTTCAATGATGTGCACAATGTGAGCGCCATGCTCCTTGCCAATGGCTATCAGCAGTCGTATTCGGGCCAGTACCACAGGACGAGCAACGTCAATGCCGGTCTGCTCGCATCCTACAACTACGCTCACAAGTACTATGCTGAGTTCGGCTCTGCCCTGCTGCATTCGGCCAAGCTCGCCGAAGGCCACCGCAAAGGCTACAGCTACAGCTTCACCGCTGGTTGGAACTTCGCCCGTGAGGCATTCCTCGAGGGTTCGATCTTCGACGACCTGAAGCTCAGTGCATCGTACAGCATGCTCAGCCAGGATATCGACATCGAGAACTTCGGCATGTATGCTCCTGACTTCAACAACAACCACGATGTATGGTGGGGTTGGGGTGTAGGCGATTCCCAGCAGGCAACGACTTCGAGACGTGGTTCGAACAAGAACCTCGACTACATCAAGCGCAAAGAGTTCAGTGTAACCTTGCAGGGTGCATTGTTCGAGAAGGCACTCAGCTTCGAGGCTTCTTACTTCCGCACTTCTACCGAAGGTTTGATCATTGTGCCGAATAACCTCTATCCGAGCTATTTCTCGACCTATTGGCCAGAAGCTTCGTTCGTGCCTTATACCAACTATAACGATGACCTGCGTTACGGCTTTGAGGTAGGTGTCAACTACAAGAAGCAGCTCAACGACGACTGGATGGTGGGTGTAGGTGCCAACATGACCTGGTACGACACCGAGGCCAGCAAGCGTGATGACTCGCAGTATGCCGATGCCTATCAGTATCGTCAGGGCACACAGCTCGATGCCATTTGGGGTTATGAGTGCCTCGGACTCTTCAAGAGTGATGATGAGGTGGCTGGTGCTCCTGAGCAGAAGCTCGGTGAGAATCCCAAGGCCGGTGACCTTCGTTACAAGGACCAGAACGGCGACGGCGTGATCGACAACAAGGATGTTGTCAACCTGGGTCGTGGCGGCTGGTATGGTGCTCCTCTCACCGTTGGTGCCAACTTCACCCTCAAGTATAAGGGTTTGAGCCTCTTCGTTCTTGCCACAGGCGGCTTCGGCGGCCAGGCCACCAAGTCGAACAGCTACTGGTGGATACACGGCGATTCGAAGTACAGCGCTGTGGTACGCGACCGTGCCGTTGTCGATCCCACCACCCATCAGGTGACCAATGCTTCGACAGCAACCTATCCACGTCTCACCACGGGTAGTGGTTCGAACAACTTCGTAACGTCAGACTACTGGCTCTATGATACCGACGCGTTCAACCTCCAGAAGGTTCAGATCACTTACGACTTCCCCGCTTCGATGTTCGAGAACAGCAGGGTTGTCAAGGGTATCAGCCTCTTCGCCAATGGCAACAGCCTGCTGACCGTCGCCAAGGAGAAGGAGATTCTTGAGATGAACGTAGGCTCTGCACCACAGAACCGTTTCTATCAGATCGGTGCTTCGGTTAAGTTCTAATCAATCATGAAACTATAAATTGAGAACAATGAAAACTATCAAACATATACTGCCAGTAGTGCTGATGGGCGTGGCCCTTGCCTCCTGCGAAGACCTCTTTGAGCCTGCCAAGGATAACCTCAAGGATGTATCTTCGATGTACGGAGATGCCAACTATGCACAGGGCATCCTGGGCAATGCCTACATCCTGCTGCCATATTCCAACTCTCCGCAGACTGACCTGGCCACCGATGATGCTGTTTCGAACGATCAGTCGAACAGCTACCTGCAGATGGCTACGGGTGCATGGTCTGCCCAGAATGACCCCACTTCACAGTGGAAGAACCGTTTGAATGCTATCCAGTATGTCAACATCATGGTTGCCAACGCTGATAAGGTTGCCTGGAGTACCGATGAGGCTTTGCAGCGCCTCTTTACCGACCTCTTCAAGGGTGATGCCTATGGCATGCGTGCCCTACAGCTCTTCTACCTGCTGCGTGCCCATGCCGGCATGGTGGATGGTGTGAACGAGATGATGGGTGTGCCCATTCTCCGCGAGTTCCAGGAGGCCGATGCCGACTTCAACCAGCCACGTGCCACGTTCCGTGCCTGCATCGACTCGATCATGGTGGATATTGACCGTGCCCTCGAGCTGCTGCCTTACGAGTATGAGGATGTCACCGATGACAATGCGGTACCTGCCAAGTACAAGAGCCTCGGCATCGCAGCCGGCAAGTACACCCGTGCTTTCGGTTATCACCAGAAAGGCAAGATCAATGGTATGATTCTTCGTGCCCTTCGTGCTCAGGTGGCCCTGTTTGCCGCTTCGCCAGCCTACGCCCAGTATTCGAGTTTAGATTGGCAGAAGGCTGCAAGCTATGCTGCCGAACTCATCGACACCAAGCAGATGCCAGCCGACGGCTACAAGTGGTTCGCCAACACTGCCGAGATCGGCGGTTTGAACAAGGGTTACAATTCGACCGAGAGCATCTGGCAGACCAACGTCACCGAGCGTCATAGCCTGGAGGGCGACCATTATCCTCCGTCGATCAACGGCCTGGGTCGCTGCAATCCTTCGCAGAACCTTGTCGATGCCTTCCCGATGGCCAATGGTTATCCAATCTCCGACAGCCGTTCGGGCTACAACCCCAATGCGCCTTATGCAGGTCGTGATGCACGTCTGGCTGCCTACATCCTTTATGATGGCCAGGCTATTGGTTCAGGCAACACCACCATCATCACAGGTACCTACGGTGACAACAACATCAATGGTTTGAACTATACCGTTGGTTATTCAACCCGCACAGGCTACTACATGCGCAAGCTTCTCCGTCCTGACGTGAACCTCAATCCGTCGAACACCACCAACCAGAAGAGCTACGATGCCCGTATCCGTTGGACCGAGATGTTCCTCGATTATGCCGAGGCAGCCAACGAGGCCGCTGGACCTGATGTTGCTGTAGGCAGCAACCGCTGGACTGCCAAACTTGTCATCAAGGCCCTGCGTGAGCGTGCCGGCATCTGCCCGGATGGTGAAGACGCTTACCTCAACGAATGTGCACAGAGCAAAGAGAAGATGCGTGAGCTGATCCGCAACGAGCGTCGTCTGGAGCTTTGCTTCGAGAACCATCGCTTCTATGACCTCCGCCGCTGGCAGGTCGATCTCTCCAAACTCAACGAGACTGTCAAGGGTGCAGAAATCAGCGCTGCCGATGCTGGCTTCAAGACCATCGACGTCGAGACACGCAACTACAAGGATTATCAGTACTTCGGCCCTATTCCGTATTCTGAGATTCTGAAGTATGATGCCCTCCAGCAGAACAGGGGATGGTAATCATTCACCATCCTACGGTTACAACATATTAACGTAAAACGCAAATATCATTTTCTGCAATGAAAAAATCAATCTATATGTCACTGATGCTTCTTGCTGCTGTTGCTACAACTGGCTGCAAGAACGGCGACCAGGATTTCGACGATTTTGAGGGAGGCACCACTGTCTATTTCCCCTATCAGTATCCTGTTCGCACCATTCTGCTGGGCGACGGTGTTGAATACAGCACCGAGCTCGACAATGCCCACAAGTTCAAGGTGATGGGTTACGGTGCCGGTACATACGATTCATACGAATTCACCTTCAACGTAGCTGTCGAAGAGGGCCTGGCCCAGGGTGTCACTTTCAAGGATGGCCGTGCTGTCAAAGTCCTTCCATCGAGCTATTACCAGTTGGGTAGCACCACATCGACCTACGTGGGCAACCGCATGAGTGGTGTGGAGGTGTCGCTCACCGATGCCTTCTTCCAGGATCCTGCTTCCATCGCACAGACCTACGTTCTGCCTTTGCGCATGACGAGTGTGACTGGTGCCAACAAGATCCTCGAGGATATGGACTTTACGCTCTATTGTGTGCGTTACGTCAATCCTTGGGAAGGCTACTATCTCGTGAAGGGCACAGCTGCTGAGCTTGAGAAGTGTGCCATTGTACACACTGCCACCACTTCACTCACCACATGCGAATATACCAATGTCGATGGCGTGTCGATGACACTGACTTTCGGCAGCGAGAAGGATGACAACTGCACCATCAGCGGTGATGGCGTTTCGGGCAGTGGCAACTTTGGCCATGGCACAGAGACCAAGGCTTGGGGTAACAAGGACCGCAACGCGCTCTACCTCAAATACACTGCAGGTGGCAAGTCGTACGACGAGACCCTCGTTCTTCAGCGCCGTGGTGAATTCGCCGGCACTGTCATAGAGTTCAACTAATAAAAAGTACGAAGATGAAAAATATCAACAAATGGCTTTTTGCTGCCGCAGGTGCCATACTGCTGACCTCATGTGCCGACTTTCTGGAGACCAACGACTATCCAGTCTCGCGTCCCGGCAATGCTGAACTGTATGATTACCTGAACGAGTACATGCCCCTCAAGGAAAATCTCGACCGCACGGCTCACCCTGGCTTCAAGGTGAGTGCAGCTCTCACGGCTTCCGAATTCAATCAGAAGGAAATGCTCTACGCCCTCGCTACCGCCAACTTCGACGAGATCGTCGCAGGCAATGCCATGAAGATGGCCTCCTGTGTGGATGAAAAGGGCAATATGAACTTCTCGACCGTCACAGCTTTTGTCAATGCTGCTGAAGACGCTGGTCTTACCGTCTATGGTCATACCTTGGCCTGGCATTCCCAGCAGCCTGTCAAGTGGCTGAACACGCTCATCGCTGACATCGAGCTGCCTACTCCTGAGGGTGAAGGCAACCAGTGTCTCAAGATGACCACATCGGGTGCCAGCGAGAATGTATGGGACTATCAGCTCAACTACACCTTGCCACAGCCACTGCAGACTGGCAAGACTTACAATGTGTCCATCACAGCCAAGGCAACCAATGGCCTTGAGTCAGTACCCTTCTGGCCCTGCGATGCTGCAGGTGCAGTGCTTTACACCGGCTTTGGTGGTCTGGCAGCCGATGGCGATATGACCACGCTTACCTTGTCATTCACCGCTGAGGCTGATTACAAGTATTTGCAGTTCTCGCTGGGTAAGCTGAATGGCGACTTCTTCCTTGATGACTTCATTGTCACTGAGGCTGGATCTGATGAAAACCTGGTGGCCAATGGCAACTTCGACGAAGAGGTCAAGCTCAAGGACGTAGGTTGGCAAGAGGACGGCAACGTTCCCGGCAACACTTGGTGGAAGTATTCGTGGGTGAACTTCATGGTAGGCATGGAGTCGATTGGTGGCGCAAGCTACACCATCGATTGGGTAGATCACCTTACCAATGGCGAGATGGCCGATGGCGGCTCGATGGACAACTTCATCGTCCGCGAGGTTGGCAAGGGAGACGTGCCCGGTACTCCTATCCCTGGTGGCCCCGACGGCAAGAACTGCCTCAAGATCACATCGGTGGACAATCCCGCCAATGAATGGGACACTCAGTTCTTCATCTACACGCCCGACAAGACCTGGGCAGCAGGCGAGGCCTACAAGATTTCGTTCTGGTATCGCGCCAGCCAGAATGCTGGCTGCTCTACCCAGTGCCACAATGCACCTGGTGGATACATGCATTGGGCTATGCTCCCCAGCAACCCCAACTTCACTCCCGAATGGCAGTATTATGAGGCTCAGGGTACCATCCCTGGCGAGGGTGACGGCATGCATACCATTGCTTTCAACCTCAATGTTTCGGCATCAGCCACTGACTACTATTTTGCTGACATTCACTGGTGCACTCAGGAGAAGAGCTTTGCCCCCACCACTTATTGGGTGAACGCTATCAAGAATAGCGACATGACGGGTGATGACTTCAGCAACTTCATCGTACGTAATGGTACGGGTGGTGGTGATACCCAAGGTCCCGGCTATCCAGGTGAGGGTCCTGATGGCGGCGTTTGCGTCAAGATCGTCTCGATCGACAATCCTGCCAACGCTTGGGATACCCAATTCTTCATCTATACTCCCGACAAGGAATGGGCTGCTGGCGAGAAGTATCACATCTCGTTCGACTACAAGGCCGACAAGCCTGCTGCCTGCTCAACACAGTGCCACAATGCACCTGGTGGATATATGCACTGGGCTATGCTCCCCGGCAACCCCACCTTCTCCACCGAGTGGCAGCACTATGAGGCTGAATCAACCATCCCAGGTGAGGGCGCTGGCATGCATACCATTGCCTTCAACTTGAACGAACTGCCTGAGGCCAACACCTACTACTTTGCAAACATCGTTTGGGAGTATGAGGTGACTTCAACGGGTGGCACCCGTCCTCAGACTGACGAAGAGAAGAAGGACACCCTGACCTATGCCATGAACCTTTGGATGAACGGCATGATGAATGCTACAGCCGGTAAGGTAAAGGCTTGGGATCTCGTCAACGAGGCAATCTCGGGTGGCGGCAACATCGACGGCTACTATGACCTGCAGCACGCTTCTGGCGCTGGCAACGACTTCTTCTGGCAGGACTACCTCGGCAATGTCGATTACGTAGTTGTTGCCGAGAAGGCTGCACGCGAGGCATACGCTGCTGTCGAGGGTACCAACCCTGCTGACCTCAAGCTCTTCATCAACGACTATAACCTCGAATCCACTTGGGACAACAACAAGAAGCTCGAGTCGCTGATCTACTGGATTGGCAAGTGGGAGGAGGCTGGCGCCAAGATCGATGGTATCGGTACGCAGATGCACATCAGCTACTACATCGATGCCGAGAGTCAGGCAAGACAGCAGTCTGCCATCACCCGCATGCTCGAACTCATGGCCAAGACGGGCAAGCTCGTCCGCATCTCTGAGCTCGACATGGGTATCTGCGACAAGCAGTTCGGCACAGCCCTCAAGACCGAGGAAGTTACCTTCGATCAGCTGAAGGCCATGGGCGAGTACTACAAGTGGATCATCCAGGAGTACTTCCGCATCGTTCCTCAAGCTCAGCAGTATGGCATCTGCCAGTGGTGCATAACTGATGCTCCTGCATCGAGTGGCTGGCGTGGTGGCGAGCCCGTTGGACTCTGGTTCGAAGACTATACTCGCAAGCCGGCATACGCTGGTTGGGCCGAGGGTCTTCAGTCTAAATAATCGGGATTCCCCTTCGGGGGATTCCTGAATTATCGAACAATATTATCGGTGTATGCACACTGTATGGCATCGTAACGATGGTATCTGTCGTGCATACACCTTTTTCAAAAAACGTGACAGGATGAAGCATCTTAATCTTTCCATCGTCATTCTTCTGACGATATTGTTGCCCAATTCTCTTTATTGCCAAAACACCAATTTGCCGCCGTTGCACGTCGATGGACGTTACCTTTGCAGCGAGGATGGTACACCCGTCACACTGCATGGATTCGGTCAAACCTATTCTCCTTGGTTCAACGAACAGGGACAGGGTTGGGGTTGGAGCTACAACACCGACGACTGCCTCCGCTACAACAAGGGACTCATTGATAAGATTCTGCAGGCTGGTTGGGAAATGCGTTGGCTGCGCCTTCACATGGATCCATATTGGAGCAATGAGCCAGGTGTCTCGACCTCGGGAGAATCCGATATTTCGGCATTCAAGCTCAACCGCTTCAAGAAGTACCTCGACGAAGTCTTCATCCCGATGGCAGAATATGCCAACAGTCATGGTCTATACGTTGTGATGCGTCCTCCTGGCGTATGTCCGAAGGATATATTCATTGGAGGGGAATACCAAAAGTATCTGCTCACCGTCTGGGGAGTGGTGGCATCGCACGAGAAACTGCGCAACAATCCCGGTGTGATGTTTGAGCTTGCCAACGAGCCCGTTAACATTCTGGGTACTGACGGTACCATCGGATCTGCCAACGATGCACATGCACAGGCTTGCTCCCAGTTCTTCCAAGCCATCGTTGACAGCATCCGCAACTGTGGCGCCAACAACATCTTGTGGGTGCCAGGCCTTGGCTATCAGTCGCAGTATGCGGGATATGTCAAATATCCCATTCAGGGCGAGAACATCGGTTATGCAGTACATTGCTATCCTGGCTGGTATGGTTCCGATAGCGAAAGTGACACTGGCAGTGCTGAGCAAGGCGTGGTCACTAAGGGTGCAGGATATCTCGAATTCCAGTCGGGATGGAATGCACAAGTGGCTCCTGCCGCTGAAATAGCTCCTATCCTCATCACCGAGATGGACTGGGCTCCAATGAAGTACAATGCGTCGTGGGGAAAGGCCACGACGGGTATAGCAGGTGGAGTGGGCTTCGGTGCCAATTTCCGCTATATCATGGATCGCACAGGCAATGTCTCCTGGATGCTCTTCACGGGTCCGGAGCTATTGGCAAAATATGACGACAGTGTCCCCGATGGTCAGACGTTCCTTACCGACCCCGAGGCATGTGCTCGCCCCTGCTACCGTTGGTTCCAGGAATATGCCGACCCGAACTGGCAGTTTGAAGACACATTGAAGATTCGCACCCTCTCGTTCCCGGGTAGCGATGCGCTCTTCAATCCTTCGATTTGGGAAAAGGGCACATACGACGCTTCTACTGGATGTCTTATCACTGGCCAATACGGTTTTGGCGGCTGGAATTTTCCGTTGGGTATCGATTTGTCGGCGTGGAAATATCTCGTGGTGGTGATGCAGCAGCCTGCTGTTTCAAACAGTTGGTCGTTCCGTCTGTTCGACGAGAACAATTACTGGACCGGATGCTATCAGAATGACTTCGGTCGTGCCGAGCGTTGTATCGTTCCCTTGCATGAGATGTACCGTGCAGGCACCAATGTGCCTGTCGATCCCAGTCATATCTACATTGCCGGATTCTGGAGTTATGGCAATACCCCGATCTACATCGATCATCTATATCTTACCAATAATGATGACTATAGCGAGCCCGATGGTCTGGAGACCGTCAATGCCGATTCGACCACGGAGCCTCGTTATTACACGTTGCAGGGCTTCCCTGTCAAGCATCCTCAGGCGGGAGGCATTTACATCAAAGCCTCGCGTCGTTCGGCCAAGTGACACTTTATCATGGGCCAATCCGTTGGCCCATGAATAAATTCAAATTTCCTAATTCATTACCTAACTTAATACCTTTTCATGAATCGACATTTATTATTATTCGTCGCCGCGCTGTCGCTTCCTTGCAACACTGACGGACAGAATCAGGCCCCCGTACAGGTCGATGGGGTGTCGCTCAATGCACGCCAGCCCCTGTCTCCTTTGACTCAGGGCGGCCTCGTCACCGGCCAGTATCGCAATCTCTTCCTCGAAGCAGGTTATACGCAGGCTCAGATCGACCAGAAGCTCGATGAGGTGTTCAATGACGTCTTCTTTGGCCCTAACAAGGTCTATTTCGAGGTGGGAGACGACATGGGCTACATCAGCGACATCAAGAACAATGATGTGCGCACCGAGGGCATGTCGTACGGCCTGATGATTGCGGTTCAGTTCGGACGCAAGGATATCTTCGACCGTCTCTGGCGATGGAGCAAGAAGTATATGCAGATGACGGATGGCACGATGCCCGGATATTTCCGTTGGAGCTGCAAGACCGATGGCACGCCCAATGCTCAGGGTCCGGCCAGCGACGGAGAACTTTACTATATCACCTCGCTGCTCTTTGCCTCCAACCTTTGGGGCAATGACAGCGGCATCAATTATTTGGGCGAAGCGCAGTACATTCTTGATGCCATACAGCCCAAGACCATCGAGGTCAAGATCAATCGTGACCGACAGGGCAATCTTTTGGATAAGCCCATTGCCATGAGTCGTGTCATCAGTCTCATCGATACCACCACTAACCTCATCACTTTTGTTCCAGGAGTTCCCTATACCGATCCCTCTTATCACCTACCTGCGTTCTATGAGGTTTGGGCACGTTATGCGCAGGACGGACGCAGCAGCTATTGGCAAGAGTGTGCACGGGCAAGCCGCGAATACCTGCATCGCAGCATCGATGGAGCCACTGGCCTCAATCCCGATTACAATAACTTCGATGGCTCTCTTCTCAATTCCGGATGGATCATTGGCGATGCCTTCCGCTTCGATTCATGGCGTGTACCTATGAACATCGCCCTCGATTACTCGTGGAGCTGTGCCGACCGTGTATGGCAGCAGAACTACGGTCACCTCATCCAGAACTTCCTCTATAGTCAGGGTATCGACACCTTTGTCGATCAATACAATGTCGATGGCACCCGTCCCGAACGGTTGCTTCGAGCAGGCAATTTCCCCGAGGCATTGCGTCACAGCATCGGCCTTGTCGCCACCTCGGCAGCCGTCTCGCTGGTCTGCACCCATGCCAAGGCATACGAGTTTGTCGATGCCCTGTGGAATGCACGTCACGAACCTGACGAGACAGGCTATTTCGATGCCTATTACGATGGTCTGTTGCGCCTCTTCGCCTTCATGCACCTCAGCGGACGCTATCGTGTCATCGAACGCAGCGAAAATTCAAATTAAATTCTTAAGAAAATCTCGTCTCAATAATCTGCACATATACATTTGCTATTATCCGCTATGAAACATTCCATTTTCCTTACCCTTGCCCTTTGTGGCCTTGCTTCACTGAATACAGTTGCGTGGGGCAGTCAGCCGGCCCCTCGCAACGAGGTGACAAAGTACAAAATCGTCGAAGAGGGTGGAACAGGACCTTACAAGGCTGTGATGCAGGAGGTGCAAAGCCTCGAGGCTCACACCCTCTTTCTCCCCTCCGACCTTAGCAGCTTCGGTCCTTCCAATCCTTTGCCACTCCTCGTTTGGGGCAATGGAGCTTGCACCAACTCGCCTTGGGAACACTTCAAGTTCCTCAACGAGATAGCTTCGCACGGCTATCTGGTCATCGCTACAGGTTATTTCCCCGAAGAGGAAGTGCCCTATCGTGGACCGATGTCCACCCCAGAGCAGCAGACGCAGTCCATCAACTGGGCCATTGCCCAGAATCGCGACCCGCACAGTGTCCTCTATCAGAAAGTCGATGAGCACGCCATCTGCGCCTCAGGCATGTCGTGTGGAGGCCTGCAGACGCTCTACAACTGTGCC
>JAFYZW010000023.1 GCA_017548545.1 Bacteroidales bacterium
CACCGATACCGATGGTGTGGGGCAGCTGCAGGTTGGAGAGCATGTCGTTGTTATATTTCCAATAGTAGTCGAACGAAGCGTTCAGACGGCTGTTGAGCAGGCCGAGATCGACACCAAGGTTCGTGGTTTCGATGGTCTCCCATGTCTTGTCCTTCGAGGCGAGCTGGCTCTGGTAGTAGCTCTTCTCGGTGATGTAGGTGGTCGATTGCGAGATGGTGGGGATGTAGTCGTACAGACCAAGCACGGCACCGTTGCCAAGCTGACCCCACGAGGCACGCAGCTTCAGGTTGCTCACCCAATCGAGCTTGAACCAGGGCTCCTGGTTAACACGCCATGCTGCCGATACCGAGGGGAAGGCCTTCCAGCGCTTCTCGGGAGCCAGACGTGAGGATCCGTCGTAACGGATATTTGCCTCAAGGAGATAGCGCTCGGCGAAGTTGTAGTTGATACGGCCGAAGTACGACATCATCGACCAGGGCTGAATCAGGTCACCCAGCGTGGTGTTAGAGGCCTCGGAGGCATCGTAATAGTTGAACGAATAGAAATCGTTGGAGTTCATGTTGCGTGCCGTGGCATCGAACTGGTCCTTGCGGTAGTTCTCGTAGCTCGTACCGGCAAGCACCTGGACATTGTGCTGACCGAAGTCAGCCACATAGTTGACAGTAGCCTCGAACTGATCGTGGTAGTCGTTGTTCTTCTGGCGATAGAGCGAGTTGGGGTTGTTGGTCTGCTGACGGATGGTGGTGCCGTTCATCGCATACCATGCCAGCCAGTGGCGCTCGGAACGCTGTGTGTAGTAGCCAGCACGGCGACTGGCGCTGAGTTTCACGCTGAGACCTTTTACAAAGTTCTTGATGGTGAGCTCACCCTTGCCGAGGAAGGCCTCGTAAAGAGACTCGTTGGTACCGCCGTTCTTAAGGATGTCGATAGGGTTGACCTGCAGGTCGCCGCTGTAGGGCTGTGCGTCGTAGTTGGGAGTCTCTTCAGGCTGCCACAACAACTGACGGGCACGTGCACCATACATAGTATTCAGAATGCTGCCTGCGCCATTGGAGGGAGCGTTGTTCTTCTTCGACTGGTACTGCACGTTGATGCCCAGGCTGAGATACTTGTTGAGCTCGGCATGCAACTTGGCATGGAGGTTCACTCGGGTATTGTTGTTCTTGGCATACTTCAACATACCGTCCTTGAAGTAGTAGTTACCGCTGATGAGGTAGTTGATGTTCTTCGAGCCGCCGCTCACCGAGATGGAGTGATTGGTCTGTCCGGCCCAGTCCTTCGTACCTTCATCCACCCAGTTGGTGGCAGTGAACTGCTCCCAACGGCCATTGTTGTTGTTGGGGTAGTAGTTGAAGTTGGGATTGGCCACCCAGGTGGTCTTCTCCTTATTCCATTCGTACGAACCGCCTGCATTATATCGGCCAATGTTGATCCACTGCTGCTCTTCCCATGCCGGCAGACGCTCAGGCATGTTGCCAGGCATATTGACGGCATAATAGCCGTTGTAGGAGATCTTCGGACGTCCTTCGCTGCCGCTCTTGGTAGTGACGAGCACTACGCCCGAGGCAGCACGTGCACCATAGATGGCACAGGCCGAGGCATCCTTCAGCACCGAGATGCTCTCGATGTCGTCGGCATTGAGCAGGGAAATGTCTCCCTCGATGCCATCGATCAGCACCAGGGCAGAAGTGGCATTCACCGACGAGAAACCGCGGATACGCATGCCGCTGGTCTCGCTGCCTGGTTCACCGCTCGAACGGAGCACAGCCACACCAGGCATTTCTCCCTGCATGGCGCTGAGCACGTCGCTCGCCGGCTTGGCTGCCAGCTTGTCTCCATCGACGGCACTCACGGCACCCGACAGGTTCACCTTCTTCTGAACACCGTAGCCAACGACCACGACCTCGTTCAAGGTCTTATCATCTTCCTCGAGAAGTACCGAGGAACCAACTCTCGTGGCCAGGATCTCCTGGGTAGCATAGCCAACATACGAGAAGACGAGCGTTGCACCCGACCGTACATTCTGGATTGAGAAGTTGCCGTCGAGGTCGGTAACCGCACCATTCGTCGTGCCCTTCTCCAACACACTGACTCCAATCAAAGGTTCGCGCGTATTGGCATCAAGCACGGTTCCTTTGACGGTCCGGGAACTTTGGGCGAACAGGCCCACATCCACGAGGAAAAGCATACAACCGATAATCATCAGTCGCAGGAATTCCAATGATAATGTTTTTTGTTTCATAAAGTAAAAAATTAGTTGAAAAGTTGAATGTGATGGTGCAAAAGTAGGGGATTCCATTACACAAAGCAAGTATTTCACTACATCACGATTACTATAAAGCTACACATTGACTACATCATGACTTTCTCAACAATTGCGGAACATACTGATTCTCAACGAATATTTTTACTTAAACGCAAAAAATATTTCCACAAAATTTGCATTCATAAAAAAAATGTAGTATCTTTGCGGCATGAAACCAAATATTAAGATCTTATTCCTGCTGGTGTGCCTGTCATGGGCGACCCTTACTGTACGATCCGAGAATTACTGGCAACGTGTGGTGGTGAACTACACGAGGCAGCAATACCATTCGGGGAACCAGAACTGGCAGGCCGCCCAAAGCAAGGAGGGTTGGATGTACTTCGCCAACAATAAGGGGTTGCTGGAGTTCGACGGCAACACTTGGCAGACCTATCCTTTGCCAGGCAATGTAAAGGTGCGATCGGTCCGCGTCTGTGGCGACACCATCTACGTGGGTGCATTGGGACAATTCGGGCTATTTAAGCGCAATCCCAAAGGTGAACTCATCTACCATAGGTTGTCGGAAAGTGCCGATAGAGCCGGGCAACTCAACATCTGGAATATCCACCAGATTGGAAATGACATCTACTACCAAAGCGACAACGCACTTTACATCAACAATAGCGAAACAAAAATTGACAGTCCACGGGGCATCAGCTACTCGACCGTAGTCTATAACAGGCTCTATGCCGTCGGCTCGCAGGGTGTCTTCATACTCGTGGGCAATGAGTTCCAACAACTTCAAGGCATCGATATCAGCCAAACCTCGCGCATTGTCAGCATCCTTCCCTTCGCACAAGGACAGCTGCTGCTTGTAAGCAGTGACCGCGGACTCTTCCTCTATGCCGACAACCATATCGAACCGCTACATACTGCGGCCGACGGCCTGATAGCCCGAGGAGGGCTCTCGTCGGCCGCCTGCTCGGGCGAGACACTGGCCCTCGGCACAATGCAGGACGGACTGATCCTGTTGGACCTAAACGCCAACACGGCTGAGCGAATGTCGATTACCCATGGACTACAGAACAAGACGGTGCTCGCAACGACTTTCGACCGCGACCAAAACCTCTGGCTCGGCCTCGACAATGGCATCGATTGCATCCCCTTACGATCACCCCTGCGATTCCTCAACAGCAGGCACTCCCCCATCGGCAGCGGCAATTGCAGCGTTGAGTACAACGGAAAACTATACCTCGGCACCAATCAGGGACTCTACGTAATGTCGGGCAACGACATAAGGTATATTGAGGGAACCGATGGTCAGGTGCTCTGTCTCGACACCATTGGCGGACGACTTTTCTGTGGCGGGCGACAGTTCTTCCTCTCTTTCGACCACGACCGCATCATGCGCTACAGGAACCGCGGCGTATGGGGTGTGCGAGCCATCGGTCATCGCAACGATGTGCTGCTGACAGCTTCCTACTGGGGCCTACGTCTGATGCGCCGACAGGGACGCGACTGGGTGATGGCCGAAGAAGTGAAGGGCACCGACATCTCGGCCAAAACCTTTTACGTGGAAGAAGGTCTCGATGCCGTATGGGCAGCCAACAAGGAGAAAGGCCTCTTCCGCCTCACCCTCTCCGACGACCTGACGGAAGTGAAGAGCCAGAAGTGCTATAATTCCGAGCTGTTGCCCAAGGGTGACAACGTCTGCATCGCACGCATCGACGGGGAAATGGTCGTAGCTTCGCGTCAAGGATTGCTGCGCTACGATGCTGCCCACGACAGTCTGGTGCAGTTCACAGCCCTCGAGGACCGGCTCGAAGGACATGTGGCCTACACCTTCCTCTTGCAGCATGCCAATGGCGACATCTGGTATGCTGCCGATGGCACACTCCATCTGGTCAGGGGGAAACGCAACGACGGCTACCTGAACGACTGGCTCATGGAGGACTTCGAGAGTGTCTGCCTATGGAACGACCAGGCCATCATCGGAACCGAAGAGGGCTTTGCCTTGCTTAACTTGCAACTCCCTTTCGCTTCCCCCGGACGCGACCAACGGGAGCAACCCCTCAAACCCTTCGAACCTCTCGAACCTCTCAACCCTTTCATTAGAAAAGTCTATATCGGCAACAACGCCGACACGCTCTATTACGGCAACAAGCGCCCCGTCATCCTCCGATGGCGCGACAACTCGGTGCGCATCGAATACAGTGTATGCAATTATGATCCTGCCCAATCGGTGCTCTTCAGCTATTGGTTGGAAAAGAAGCGGACAGGCTTGTCGTACGCTGGCATGGGAGCAGCCGACAGCGATTGGAGCCCCTATTCCCGTCGTAACATCAAAGAATACACCAACCTGTCGGAAGGCTCATATACATTCCATCTGCGCGTCATCTCATCCTATAGCGAAAATCCCGTTGAAACCTCGTTCGACTTCACAATCCTGCCGCCTTGGTACCGCTCATGGTGGGCTTACCTGCTTTATGTGCTCCTGTTTGCAGCCATCTGCTATGAATTCTATCATCGCATGAAGAAAAAACGCCAGCGGTTATTGGCGCAGAAGGACGAGCAGATTCACGAACGCGAAGAGCAGATCCACGAACAGGAAGAGCAGATATTGGAACAGGAGGAAAAGATTGCTATTCTCCGCGAAGAAAAACTGGAGATCGAACTGCGCTCCAAGCAGGACGAACTGGTACGTTCACGGATGAACATCGTGCGCAAGAACGAGATGCTGCAGGAGATCAAGAAGACGGCCGTCAGTCTGAACAAATCGCTCAGCGAAGAGAACCTGCCAGCCTCCAAACGACGCATTGTCCGCCTGATTGGGCAGATTGATACCAACATCAGCCACGACGACGACCTCGATGCATTCCACGACTCGTTCGATGCCGTGCACCACAAATTCCTGCAGACATTGAGCAAACGTTATCCCGAACTCTCGCACAAGGAGATGATGCTGTGTGCCTACATCCGTATGGGACTGCAGTCAAAAGAAATAGCCCCGCTGCAGAATATATCTACGCGAGGCATTGAAATCAGTCGCTACCGCATCCGACAAAAACTCGGGTTGGACAAGAATGCTAGTCTCACCGAATTCCTTCAGCATCTATAATGCCTTCGCACACCCGAAATGCAACCTTTTGGTTGTCTTTCGGGTCTTTTTTGCCCCAAAATTGTTAATTGTTAATTGTTAATTGTCAATTCCTATACCATTATATATAAATAATGTGTATCTTTGCGCCATGAAATTTAGTGAATTAGGACTTGATCAGGGCGTGATGGATGCCCTGGAATATATGAATTACGGCCAATGTACTCCTGTGCAGGAGCAGGCCATCCCCCCTGTGCTCAATGGCGATGACGTGATTGCCGTGGCACAAACGGGCACCGGCAAGACCGCCGCTTACCTGCTGCCAATCCTTTCGAACCTCAATCGCTATCGTTATCCCACCGATGCCATCAACTGCGTCATCATGGCCCCCACCCGCGAGCTGGCACAGCAGATCGACCAGCAGATGCAGGGTTTCTCCTATTTCGTCGATGCCTCGTCGGTGGCTGTCTATGGTGGTGGCGAAGGCACTGATTTTGCCGCCCAGGAACGTGGTCTGCGCCAAGGGGCCGACGTGGTGATTGCCACCCCCGGACGACTCATTTCGCACATCAACCTGGGGTACGTCGATCTGTCGCAGGTGTCGTTCTTCGTGCTCGACGAGGCCGACCGCATGCTCGACATGGGTTTCTACGACGACATCATGGCCATCAACAAGCTGCTGCCCGACGACTGCCAGAAGATTCTCTATAGCGCCACAATGCCTCCCAAGATACAACGGTTGGCCGAAAACATCCTTTGGAACCCCGTGATGGTGAAGATCGCCATCTCGAAGCCTGCCGAAAAGATTCACCAGCAGTGCTGCATCTGCCACGAGGCACAAAAGACGCCCATGCTGATACGATTCCTGAAGAAGTTCTACGGTGGCCGCGAGGACGGATTCGTGAAGGACGAGCTGCTCCAAAACCCCGAAAAGCGCGTGGTGGTGTTCGTGAGCCGCAAGGCTGATGTACGCGACGTGGTGATGGGACTGCGCAAGAAAGGTTTCCAAGTGGCTGCCATGCACTCCGACCTTGAGCAGAAAGATCGCGACGAGGTGATGAACGCCTTCCGTGCAGGACGGATCAACGTAATCGTTGCCACCGACATCGTCTCGCGCGGCATCGACATCAGCGGTATCGCCCTGGTCGTCAACTACGACATGCCACACGACCTGGAGGACTACGTACACCGCATCGGCCGCACTGCTCGCGCCGACCACGATGGCGAGAGCCTCACCCTGGTGAGCTGCGACGATCGCCGCGACATGCACAAACTCGACGCCCTTGAGAAGTTTATCGACAAGAAGATGGAACGCATCCCTGTGCCCGAAGAACTGGGCGGATGCGATGTGAAGAAGACAATAATCAAAAAGAAAAAAGATAGCCGAAATGAAGACAAGAATTCATCTCACCGCACTGGTGGCAGGCATGCTCGCAAGCATCGCTCTGCTGACGGCCCTGCCGACACAGGCAGCACCAGCCCGTCCTCAACCAATAACCATCATCCAGCCTGACGGCTCAATACTCACCATCCGCCTGCATGGCGACGAATGGTGCCACTGGACAACCGACCTCGACGGCAACCTGCTCGTCACCGACGACCAGGGTTTCTACCACATCGCCAATGCTGTCGAGATGGCGGCTTGGGAAACCGAAAAAGCCCAGCTGCTGCAACGTCGTGCCGAGGTCAATGCTGCTCGTCACGAACGCCTGTTGAGCAATCGTCGTGCCCATGCCAAGCGATCCAAACTTTCCGACGGCACGGATAACGACAGCATCGCCGGCGACAGCATTGCCTGCGACTCGATCGTCGTCTATGATCCCGACTCGCTGGTATGCGACAGCACGCTCGCCCCTCACTTCGGCTTCCCGACAAGGGGCAAGATACGTGGCCTCGTCGTGCTGGTAGAATTCCAGGACGTGAAGTTCACCATCGATGACCCATATCAGTCCTACGTCGATATGTTGACCAAGGACGGCTACGACCGCGCACGTTACGAAGGTAGCAAGTACAAGCACATCGGTTCGGCCCACGACTACTTCTACCAGAACTCATGCGAACAGTTCGACCCGCAGTTCGACGTCTTCGGTCCCATCTTGCTCAAGGACAGCGTGAAGCACTATGGTCGCAGCAATGACCGATTGGCATGGGAAATGATCAAGGAGGCGTGCGATTACCTCGATGACAGCCTTAACATCGATTTCAATGTCTATGACAACGACGGCGATGGCGTCATCGACTTTGTCTTTGCCTTCTATGCTGGAACAGGAGAGAATGCCACCGGCAAAACGAACGATATCTGGCCCCATGCCTGGGATGTGATGTCGGCTTCGGGCGGCAAACAGTTCCTCTACGACGAGAAGCTGCTGCGCGATTATGCCTGCTCGAATGAACTTTGGGGCGACGTGATGGACGGCGTAGGCACATTCTGCCATGAGTTCACGCACGTGCTGGGTCTGCCCGACCTCTACAATACCTCCACTAGCGGTCCCCCCACTTGCACACCCTGCGGATATGACTTGCTCGACGAGGGTTGCTACAACTTGAACAGCTACGTGCCTGCGGGCATGAGTTCCTACGAGCGCTACGAACTGGGGTGGCTCACCCCGATTGTTCTGTCGGAACAGAAGACCGACACGCTGATAAACCTCGCCAGCAGCAACCAGGCGTTCATCGTGCCCGTCACCGATAGCATCGACGACCCGCGTGAGGGCGAATACTACCTCTTCGAGAACCGTCAGCCGGAAGGCTGGGACAAGCATCTGCCGGGACACGGCATGCTCGTCTGGCACATCGACTACTATTGGATGCTCTGGGTCTCCAACTCACCCAACAACTGGCCCAACCACCAATGTATTGACCTTGTGGAGGCTGATGGCAAGAAGAAAGGAACGGACGGAAAGTATCGTCAAGACGATAGCACACCCTTCCCGGGTTCGAAAGGCATCACGGATTTCACCGACGATACCACACCGGCATTCTCAGGATGGACCCAACCCGGCAAAAACATAGCGACGCTAAACAACAGGCTCGAAAAACCAATTTCGAGCATCCAGCAACTTGAATATGTCGATGAGACGGGCGCTCAATTGGGTCCCGACATCATCACTTTCGATTTCCGCACCGCTCCTCCTGCCGACATCCAAGCTATCACGGTGGACGAAAGACAAACCACGCTACCGAACAACAAGATTTATGTAGAAGGCCAACTGATGATCCGCACCGAGCATGGCACGTTCGACATGATGGGACGACGGAGATAAAACACCGAAAGCGAGCATGACGCAGGTCACGCTCGCTATTTTTATCAGTAATTAGAAGGATTATGTAAGCTTCTCAGGCATGATGAGGGCGATGCAGACGTAGCTTACGATACCGGGGATGAAGCCCGTGAGGACTGTCCCTCCAAGGATTATCACGCGGATCAATGTGGGATCCACATCGAAGTACTCGGCGAGTCCGCCACAAACACCTAACACTTTCTTGTCGGTGGTCGATCTTGTCAATTTCTTTGCCATAGTAGTATAGTTTTAGTGGTTTATTTTTTCTGGTGCAAAGATAATGCCTTTATTCCATACCTAGTATCATTTGACAACGTTGTCAAGGATTTTCCCTTGATTTCTTGCATTATCCTGACAAATATCACTCGCGATGCAGATGGATGTCGAGGGGAACGTTCACCTTGATACAGATGTTTCGACCCATGCCCGATACACCCGTTCGGCCTGTTGCGGCATTCACGTCGGCATATTTCAGACGACTCATATGAGACTGATAGACCTTGTCGAGCAGGTTCTGGCAAGAAAGTGTCAGCTCAATACAGTTGTGTCCTTTCAAGTGCAGATCCACACCTGCCGACACACTGAGCAAGGCATAGTCGGGAGTGGCTGTCTCGGTGTCATCGACACCATAGAAATGGTCCTGCCGGAAATTGTATTCCATGCCGAATGCGAGATAGGAACGACGGAAATGATTTCTTCCGAAATCCTTGAAATTGTACCGCAGATCCATATTCCAACGTGGAGCAGGAATCATGGGCAGATAGCGGCCCTCGTCATGACGATGCAACTGTCGAGCCTCGACCAAACTCAACGAGTTCTCAAAGTGGAACGCATTGACGGGATGCAGGTCGATGCTTATTTCTCCACCCACAAGGCGAGCATCGCCTTGCTGGTATCGATAAGTCTGATAGCCATCGGTCAACACGCCAGCAAGCTTCGAGAGGAAAATATAATTATCGATAGTATTGACAAAGAGTGCTGCCTGCAGGCCTACCCAATGCGTGGTGTAATCCATGCCAAAGTCAAACTGCTGGCTGACCTCAGCTTTGAGCCGATCGTTGCCAAGCTCATACTGGATGCTTCCCTCATGCACACCATTCGACGAAAGTTCGCTGACCGTTGGTGCACGGAACCCGCGTGCCCAGTTAACTCTCACATTAAGTGCCTGACTGACGTTCCATACCGCACCCAAGCTGCCTGTAATGCCTGTGAAGTCCCTATCGAGGGCCGCGAATCGCTGCTCCCCTTCTTCTTCGAGCGCTTCTGTCTCCAATGTTCGACGATCGATGCGCACACCGCCTGAAAGATGCCAATCATGCACCTGACGATTGGCAGTGACGAAGGCGCCGATGTCAAACAGATGATAGTCGGGAATCAGGAACTCCTCCCCCTCATTCACATTCTTCTGCCACATGCCGCCCACGCCCGCAGCCATCCGCCAGTCGTTGGGCAGTTGCAACTGGTACTTGAGGTCGTAGTTCACGGTGTGGAGCTTCAGGGCAAGTTCGGCCTCGTCGATGGCCTCCTCGAATTCGCGGCGAAAGTTACGCTGATAGCCCACGATGGCCTTCAGCTGACCTGGACCCAGCTGCCACGCATTGTCGCTGACCACCTTCGAGTGGAGTACGCGCTGATAGGGCAGCTGCTTGCCGTAGCCCTTGGACGAATTCCCGTTCTCCCACTCCAGTTCGCCGGTCTCCTCGTCGCGCTCTCCCTCCACGATACCTGGTGTGAAATCGACGTGTGTAAAGCGAAGCCAGGAATGTCCCCAGCTTTTGCTGACGCCCAGCATCCCCTGGATATCCTTTTCGCCGAAACACGAGCCGGGCACATAACCATCGAGGTCGTTATGGTAGGCATGGGCGGCCTTGTCGGTGTAGTGCCAGTTCCATACCATGCCATCGACATTGCCCGTATAACCAACGACGTATTCCCACAGCCCCTGGTTCGACTGATATTCGCCGCCGACATGGAGCTGCATCACACCCTCGTCGAGCACGGGCTCGGGATGCAGCACGATAACACCGGCGATGGCATCGCTGCCATACATGAGCGAAGCAGGCCCTTTGAGAACCTCGACCGAATGCACGGCTTCGGAGGCCACTTCGAGGCCATGTTCGTCGCCCCACTGCTGTCCCTCCTGACGTATGCCCTGATCGACCACCACAACGCGGTTGTAACCCAAACCACGTATCACGGGTTTCGAGATGCCCGAACCCGTGCTGATCTGCGAGAGTCCCGGATGGCGGCTGATGGCGTCGATGAGATTGCTGCCCGTGCTGCTATGCAGTTCAGCGGGCGATACTACGGAGAACGGTGCCGAAGCGTCACGCAGACGCTGGGTGCCCGTGATTCCCGTCACTACGATTTCGTTCAGTATCGCCTCCTTCATCGGGTCGATACTGTCATTGACAAATGCACTATGCTGATGGATGTCCTGTGCCACTGCGTTCAGTGGCAACAGCAACAAAAGTAAATATAATTGTTTCATTCTTCTTTTCGGTTATAGTTATAAAAGTCAGATGCCACATCTCCCCTCCGACAATCATTCGTGTCAAAGGGGCAAACGGGCCTTATTCAAAAATATTACCGAAAAGAAGGTGGAGCGCGAAGGGATATTTGTTGCACGATGCCAGGATAACCCTGCAGGAGAGAGATGCTGAAACGTGCAATGCATGAAGTGAAAAATATATCGTATCCCGCTGTGTCTTCTCCTATGTAAGGCACAGTGAGCCATTGGCACAGTACACACTCGCCGTCATTGTCTTCGGCGGCCATCAAGTGTCCCGAATGGAAGACATGGTGCTGGCAATCCGCACACTCGACCGACACCTGAAGCACATAATGATGCACGTGGAGGACTCTAATCCCCAACGACATCATCATGATAAGCAGCAATACTACTGCGCTGAAGGTTTGCCGGTGTCTAAGTTTCATTCTTTGGGCTTTTTTGCGCGGCAAAGATAGAAAGAATTATCCTTTTCTCCAAATAATCACATCAGTTTTTGCATCAATGCCTCCAATCTATCCACTTATTGACATCCACAATGTTCTTATAGAGTGGAGCGATGCCGATATCCTCGGTATCAATGTCACCCTTGCCAAGCAGGAACTTGTCGATGAAAGCCTCCACTTCGGGGTACTGTGATTCGGGCAACTGGCAGTGGCCATGTCCATCGATAATCGAGTAGCCTATGCGGTCGGCGATGCCGAACTGCTCCCACACCATACGAGCCGCATTCACCGAGACGTAGGCCGAAGGGTCGGCCAGCCACGGGTAGTCGGGGTTGCCCAACATCAGGAACGCACGCGGACAGATGAGCGCACACAGTTCATGATGGTCGTAGGGAAGATAATGGACGCTATCGCCATGGAAGTTCTCCTTCAGGCTTTCGAGGAACCAGTGATAATCAGTGCGGTCGAGGTCCTCTACGCCCTCCAGTTCATGCGAAACGCGCCAAGCGGCTGCTCCTCCTCCACCAGGCTCCTGGGCAATGGTGAGGGCCACACGTTCGTCGAAAGCTCCGCAGAAGAGCGCCATCTTGCCGGCATACGAGCAACCAGTCACGCCGAGATGCTCGGTATCAATCCTGGTAACCTCGGGCCCAAGCTGCTGCAAGCCATCGATCAGGCGGCTCAAGCCCCATGCCCACTCGCTGTAGGCTCCATTATTGATCAGCTCGGGATAGAGGCGAACGAAATCATACTTTGTGCGGTCGAGTTCGCCCCTGAACTGCGAATAGCCATTCACCTGTCGCTCGTGATAGGTCATCTGCGCGATGGGACGCGAAGCAAAAATATCCTGGGGCAGCGAGATGTGGCTCGTGCCAATCATCAGCGGATAAGGTGCCTCACCCGTCGAGGGATAGGTAATCACCGAACTCAGCGTGAGCGTCTCGCCACCTACAGTCACATCA
Organism: Bacteroidales bacterium; assembly: GCA_017548545.1. Classification (GTDB taxonomy): domain Bacteria; phylum Bacteroidota; class Bacteroidia; order Bacteroidales; family UBA3663; genus Liminaster. The sequence goes on from JAFYZW010000023.1 coordinate 12,541, forward strand.
ACGATGAGCGTATCGCCCGACATGCGCGCCTTGACCTGACTCGGATCGACCGTGGGCTTGGTACCAATCTCGTAGTGCTGGATTTCCTTGGCGATCTCAGCCCTGCGCTTTGACCAGGAAGCAAACTCCGTGACACGTCCCGAACCATCGCTCCACGCCAATGGGTCGGTCAGCCCTTTGACGTAGGGCAGCGCGTCGCGCTCGGGCAACACGGGGTCGGCGAACGAGGCACCTGTATTCTCAACATCATATACCAAAGGGATGGGGGCATCCTTGGGCTGCGAACATCCTACTACAACGGGGAATGCCACGAGGGCAAGCAAAATCTTTTTCATACTATTCTTCTTGCGGCTCCTGAGTGTCCTTGGCATCGATAAAGAAATAAGTCTGAGCAGGCTTGCTGACACAGTTGGTACTGAGGTCAACACCCCATCCGATCAAACCGCCAATCAAGATATTGCCAAAGGTCCAACCATTAATTGTCTTTTGAAGAACGATATCCCTATAACGTATGTTTTCAGACCGTACGTAAATACGCTGACCATCAAGTTTACGCCGATTCACCTGAACAACATACGGCAACGTCACATTTTGATATGTCTGTTTTGATGTCGTAATCGTAACAGGTTCCTTTATATTTCCGTCAATAGTAATCTTCGGACTTCCACCTGCTACAATGGTAGCGCATGACGAGAACAGCAGTAGTGCAAAAATTGTCAAGAGTGATCCCTTGAAAAACTTAGTTTTGTTCATAATGTTTGATTTATTAGAAATTACTATTTGAAACTCCATAAATGAGAGTTTCGTTGATTATCACTCGTATTAATTGAGGAAAAATACTTCAGTCTTTTCTCAACTTGAGGTACCTCCCATACGTCAGCATGCGCCAAATCCATTCGAGCGGGCCGAACTGGAAAAAACGGAGCCAGAGATGTGCCAAAAGTACCTCGATGAGATAGACGGCAAGGGTGATGAACAGCACCCACATGAGGCCGATGTGTGCCCCGAATCCGAAGCCGACACCGTAGAAAAGCAAAATGCCGATGAGCGTCTGTCCGATATAGCACGAAAGGGCCATGCGCCCTGGGGCAGCAAAGAAGCACGTCAGCGACGTCTCTCCCCACTTGAGATATGCCAATACGATGGCAGCCACATATCCGAATGCCAGTGGGAAGACGCTGAACGTATAGAGCGCCGTGTGGATGGTGAGTCCCCACGGATGATGCAACATGCAGCTATGCGCATAGACGAAGCTGAGTGGAAGACCGATCACAAGTCCCGTGATGAGCACTTTGCGCAGCAGCGGTCGTATCTCTTCAAGCCGCGCATAGAGCCGATTGCGCCCGATATAGAAGCCGAGGACGAAGAGCCCAAGCACCTTGAAGTAACGATTCCCGTCGATGAACTCCGTCATGCGCTCGTAAGCTCCTTGCACCAGGAACTGGAACATGCCCGCATAAGTGGTCTGTTCCTGCAGCCAGTAGGCATAGCGTTCCTCACTGATGCCATATACCCCGCAATAGTACCACATCTTGTCGTAGAACCACGAAGCCGGCTGGAACCTCCACAGTTCGACCACGACATCGACACCAATGGGAAGTACGAGCAGGACAGCCGCCCACCGGAGCAAGGTCTTGTTCGAACAGTTGCGGAAGAGCGGCAGCAACATGCCCATCAACGCATAAAGCGCCAGGATGTCACCACTCCACAGGAAGAAAAGATGCAACAGACCGATGACAAGGAGCAACGTCATGCGGCGATAGAAGATTCCAAAGCCATTGGCTCCACGCTTGGCGGCATTGCCGATGATGATCGAAAAACCAATACCGAAGAGCAGGGAGAACAGCGTGTAGAACTTGCCATCGACCAGCAGATACTCCGCCCAATGCACGACCCTATCGACCGATGCCGTCGGCATTGCCGCAGCATCGGCCTCGCTGAGGAACGTCCACAGCGAGAACTCGGGAAAGTTGGCGATAGCTATGCCCAAAAGAGCAAATCCACGCAGGGCATCAAGTATGATATATCGCTGTTTCGCCGTTACAGGGCCTACCCTTCCTTTAGGCTCCATGGAAAAGATATTCCTTCTCCACATCGGCCGTCAGACGCGAGAGGAGCTCGATCTCCAAATCCTCGGCCACCTCAAGGGCACGCTTCAGCAGTCGGTCGGAGAAATGCTGGAGCAGGTCCTGCGCCTCCATCGGACACTCCTTATAGATCTTGAGGTATTCGGCCTCCATCTCACGCTGCCGCTGGTCATTCTCGGCCTCCAGTTTGGCGTACGTTGCCTTGATGATGGGTGCGTAAGCGTTGTAGTTCATCATGCCGAGCGTCATCACCTTGCGGAACTTCCAATAGGCCGACTTATGGTCGGCACGTCCCACACTACCCATCATGTACGGCTTCGGATAGCTCTTGATGCCCTGATAGAGAGGCAGGAATACACCGAGGTCGGCCATGCCCATGGCCACGTACGAGATGCAGCCGATAGCCTTGGGCAGCCATGGACGATACTGCATGATATGGGTCTGCTGGGTGCGGAAGATGCTGACGGGACGATAAGGTTCCTTTCCGTTCGAATGAAGGTAGGGGTCATGCTCCGTGCCATCATAGTGGAAGCGGAACGCAGTGCGCATATCCTGCAGCGTAATCTTGTCCTTGGCCTCTGCAAAGACGGGGAAGGTATTCTTAGTCACATCCTGTACCATGTTGGGCGTAAACAGTTGCTGGAGTCCCCAGACGCGCGGATAGTTATAGGTGGTGTCGAGTTTCTCGTCACGCTGATAGACCTTATGGAAGTCAAACTTGCCTTTTCCGTTCCACAGGCCATTCTCCTTGGCAAACTCGATGAGCCCCGGTGCGGCCATGAAGTTATCCTTGTCGTTGGGGTCATAGTCGCGGTAGCGGCTCTGGTTGCCCGTCACGAAATACTTGTCCTTGGGCATACGGGTAGCAAGCCAGAGGTGACCGCAGCAGTTCTCGAGGTACCACGTCTCGTTCTCGTCGATGAAGCCGATGCCGAAGCCCTCAGCTGAACCGTAGTACTCGATGAGCGATCCCAGTCGAGCCACACCTTCGCGCGCCGTATGAATATAGGGCAGAACGATGTTGAACGTGCAGTTCTCAGCCAGTCCGTCAGCCACGTACGGGTCTTTGGCCAAAGCCTTGTCGCTGCTGAAAATGGTCTCGGTCGAACTCATGCCTACACCTGCCGAATTGAAGCCGCAACTGCCCCATTCGCCCGGGAACTGGGTGTCGGGCATGGCCGTATAGCCCAGGGCCTTCTTGGGCAACGGGCAATGGAAACCGCTGTCCTTGGCCACAAATTCCTCAGGGCCGAAATCCGTATCCTCATGCACCTCAAAGTTGATCGAAGTCATGGCGGTGAAGTCACTCGAACGGCCCATCATTCGGCTGCCGTCGGCACTCTGCTCTTCACCCACAATAATCGTTGTACACTCATGGATCAGTTTATCTGTCTCATGCTTAAGAGTATCATTTTTCATAGCTGAATAGTTTTTTATTAAAACGTAAACTCAGGCAATTTATTGCCTTTTTTGTAATCACTATGAGTTATTTTTGGCCTTTATTGACCAAAAAAAAGGAAAAATCGACCATTTAGTTCCTCTTTTTATACATATTGTCAAAAAAAACCATATATTTGCGTCAAAACCATTCGACCAAATTTCTTAAACCACACAACAATAATAAAGAGATGAAGACCAGATTCAGTTCTTCAACACATCAGCTCCTGTTTATCATTTGTTGCCTGTTGTTTGCCTCCTTTTGCCTTCCTGCCCAGGCACAGGATCAGCACACTCGCCGCGAAGTGAAACGTATTGCTGCCCGCAAGGGTGGCAAGACCATCACGTTGAACCTCGTGGACAACAATGATCGGGGGCCCCTCATCATGGCCAACTGCCAACTGAAACCCTTGGGCGCATACGCAGCCACCAACCTCGATGGCATCGCCACGCTCGAAAACATTCCCGATGGCGAGTGGACCATCGAAGTAACCTACGTGGGCTATGAGACGCTGACCCGCAAAATCGTCATGCAGGGCGAAGACGTGAGTCTGACGCTCAGTATGGAGCCACTGACCCTAGAGCTCCACAATGTGGAGGTTGTGGCAAAGCAGAGCGCTAGCGGCGAAGCTACCGCCTCGGTCATCGGTCGTCAGGCCATCGACCACATCCAGGCATTCAGTCTCGACGACATCATGCAGCTCGTTCCCGGCGCCGATATGAAGGTCACCAACCTCACTTCGCAGTCGAATGTCCAGATACGCACCCTCGTCAACGACAACACCAACGCCTTTGGTGCCAGCATCGTCGTCGATGGCGTACCCATGTCGAACAACGGCGCGATGACGCAAGGCGGATTCAGCAGCACGGCTTTTGTGGGCACCGACACCCGACAGATCAGCGCCGACGACATCGAGTCGGTCGAGGTGGTGCGCGGCATTCCTTCGGCCGAATACGGTGACCTCACCAGTGGCCTTGTTGTGGTTCATTCCAAGGTGGGTGTCACTCCCTGGCAGGTCAAGGCAAAAGTGAATCCTTCGGGACAGAACTATTCAGTGGGCAAAGGTCTTCATGTGGGCAAATGGGGCACGGTCAACTTCAACCTCGACTACGCACAGGCTTGGGGTGACCCGCGTCAGAAGACCCGTTCGTTCGACCGCTATTCCGGCTCGATAGGATGGAGCGTCGATCCTTCGCGCAGATTCAACATGACCACCAAGGTGCGCTTCAACCTTGGCAAGGACTGGAACGGCAACGATCCCGACGCCATCGACGACGGCACCTTCAGCAGCGCCAAAAACCAGACCCTTTCACTGACGCACAACGGCAAGTTGTCGCTCGGCTTGCCCTTCTCGCGCTCTTTGACCTATACCATCGGCCTCAGCCTCAACACCTCCAAGTCGCGTCAAAGCTCGATCGTCACCAATTCGACGGGCCTTCTTCCCATCCTCACGGCACGCGAGACAGGCTACTACAACGTGCCTTGGATGACATCGTCATACGCTGCAAGCGGCGGCACCACCAGTACACCGGGCAACGTCTATGTGAAGGTGGGCAACAACTTCTTCGTCAAGGTTGGTCCCACCCGACAGAGCTTCAAGATGGGCATGGATTACCACTACGATTGGAACAACGGTATCGGTTACTACAACGACGACGAAGCCCATCCCTTGAGACCCAACAGCAGCGGTCGTCCGCGTTCGTTTAAGGACATTCCGGGCGTTCATCAGTTCAATGCCTTTGCCGAAGATAACTTCACATGGGACATCAACAAGGTGAACAAGCTCAAGCTGCAGGCAGGCCTGCGCTTCACCAGTTTCCAGATGTTCAAGGACGAGGCCACCTACGCTTTCTCTCCCCGCTTCAATGCCTCGTTCACTGCCACCCGTTGGCTCGACATCCGTGCCGGCTTCGGCCTCAACTCCAAGACGCCCGGCATGGACTACCTCTATCCCGACAAGAAATACACCGACCGCGTAGCTGCCAACTACATGCCCCAGGACAACCCTGCCGGCCAGACCATCGTCTATCATACCAACGTCTATGAGGTCGAACGCACCAAGGGGCTCAAGAATGCCACCAACTACAAGACGGAGTTCGGCTTCGACATCAAGCTGCCCGACGGCCGAAGGATGAGCATCCTGGCCTACTACGACAAGACCCCCGGCGGCTTCAGCTCCGCCACCGAATACATCACCTACACGGCCTCCTTCTACGACACCTCGGCCGGACTGATGCCCGTGGCAGGTGGTGCAACGCTCATCGACTACAGCAATCCCGCACGCATCGACACCGTATTTGCCACCACGGGCAGGGTGGGCAACAACAGTGTCTCGGTCAACAAGGGCATCGAACTGGATTGGGACCTCGGCAAGATCAAACCCCTCCAGACCAGTGTCTATCTGACAGGTGCCTATATGGAGTCGAAGCGCTGGTCGAAGGACATGAACTCCCAGAATCCCACCAGCTATCCCGCCCGTTATTCGCTGGCCAACACCGTGCCCTTCAAGATCGTCTATCCTTCGGAAATGAATTCGACCACCTACCGCAAATTCAGCACTACGCTGCGACTGGTGACACACATCCCCGCACTCAAGATGGTGGCTTCACTGGCCGGACAAGCCATCTTCTACAACTACTACCACAGCGAGGTACCTGCCATGGATCCCATCGCCTGGATCGACACCGACCTCAGCTATCACGAGATAACCTCCGCCATGCTGGCCGACGACAGCTACACCATCAAGGGCGTAGCGCTCAAGAACCAGCGCAAGAGCGGCACCGAGAACGAACCCACCAAGTCGCCCGTCACCTGGCTCGTGTCGGGCCGTCTGACCAAGGAACTCGGTCGAATAGGCGGCTTCTCGTTCTATGCCAACAACCTGCTCTACCACGAGCCCTGGAAATCGACCTCCAAGTCGGGCACGCTCACCCAGCAGAACTCGGGTTCCTTCAGCTTCGGCGTCGAAATTTACTTTAACCTCTAATCTAGATTATCTAGAATATCTAGAAGATCTAGCCTCACCAAAACCTATGAAGATATCATCCCTCATATCCGCCGCCCTGAGCATCGCCGCAGTCCTGGGCTTAAGCAGTTGCCTGAGCAGCGACGATCAGACCCAGCCCATCACCGTCTATGTCACTGTCCAGGACCCCTCAGGCCTCACGGGCGTGACCGGTGGTCAGCCGGTGTCGCTCATCAGCACTACGGGCTACAGCTACACGGCAACGACCGACGGCAGCGGCACAGCCACCTTCACCGATGTGATCCCCGACATCTACAACATCAGCACCTCGTGGAGTATCACCTCCGACCAGTATATGGCAGCCACGGGCGAAACGGTGCAGCATGGCACCTACGTCCTCTCGGGCGCTTTGGCGAGCCAGGTGCTTGTCGCCGATGCCACACGCATCACGCTCAGCACCAACTGCGCCCGCAAGCAGTCGGTACTCCTCAGCAAGGTCTATTATGCGGGCTGCAAGGACAACAACAACAAGAATTACCTGGCAGGACGTTTCATCGAACTGTATAACAACAGCGACGAAGAGGTCGATATCGCCGGCATGTACCTCTGCTTGATGGAAAGTGGCTCGACTCCCGCCTACGTAATCAGCACACAGACCGACTACATCTACATCAAACAGGTGTTCCAGTTCCCGAGCGAAGGCAATCACATCCTCTCGCCCGGCGAACATATCGTCATCACCAACAGTGCCGTTGACCATCGCGTCAACGCTTCGGAGGACTTTGACGAAAGCGCTGCCGACTTTGAATGCAAATCAAATGCAGCCAACGCCCCCGTCAACAACCCCGCCACCCCTGCCATGATCTTGGTGTGGACAGCCTTCACGGGCATCCCGAACATGAATCTCGTGCAAAGCGGTCCCTGCGGCATCGCACTCATCGAAACCGACGAGAATCCTGCCGAATGGGAACCCGTCTATGCTGACGGCAAATCCACCGGCACCCAGCAGCTAAAGGCGCCGGCCAAGTATGTGGTCGATGGCGTGGATATCCTGCGTTACCGCACCGATGGCACGGTCGATGTCAGCACCAAGCGATTCTACGACTACATCGATGCAGGCTATACCAACATCACCGCCGTCTCGGGCTATACGGGCGAAGTGGTCTATCGTGTCGTCGAATCGACCACCGACGATGGACGCGCCGTGCTGAAGGACACCAACTACAGTGTCGATGACTGGGCATGCACCACCGACATTGAGATAGGCGAATACAAATGACCTCAAAACCGAAAACCTCATGACCTCAATATTCAAAACCAAACGCTTTCAACCGCAATTCCTCCCCGTATGCCGAGGGATTAGTGGAGGTCTCCTCCTGATGCTCGCTGCCGTGAGCACCACTGCACAAGCACAGGGGGATTTGAGTTCGAAAGGCTCCCACGAATACCAGGATGCCCAGGAGGTATGGCGCAACACGGGCAATGCAGCAGGTCTGGGACTGGACTCGCTCACCGATCGCGGCCTCACCTACTTCGAGCTGTCGCAGACCAACAGCGACCATCACCTCGTGCAGGACGGCGACAAGAAGAACACCTTCCATTTCCTCTCCGAGCGTTACCAGCGCGTCAGCAGGCACATCGTGGGCTTCGGACGTTTTGAGTTCAATACCGGCCGCGACTTCAACCGCGCATGGTGCGACGTGCTCCGCAACGAGCACAGCAACCCCTACATCTCAGGCAGTGCCATCCCAGGCAAGTACGAACGTCAGTTCATCGACCTCACCGCCTGGCTCTCCACCATCCACACCGGTCACTTCACCTACGGTTTCCGTCTCGATTACAAGGTGGGCGACTACTCCCGCCTGAAGGATCCGCGTTCGCGCGTGATGATGGCCCGTTATCGCGTGGCCCCCGCCATCACCTACACCCTCGGTCGGCACAGCGTAGGTCTGGCACCCCACTATCAGCGCTACAAGGAGAAACTCACCGGCCTCACCACCGTCCAAAGCGATGCCACGCTGATGTATTACCAGGCCACGGGCCTCGAACACGTCATTGGCACCGTGGGCGGCTACAATGCCTACAGTCGCGAATACCTGAACCATGAGTTCGGCCTCGAATTCGAATACAGTTTCCGCACCGAAGCCTTCCAAAGCCTTAACGCCTTCGGCTTCCAACACGCCCGCGAATACATGTACGAGCAGTATAAGGCCGAGCCTGCTGCCTGGCGCAACCAGGAGTGGCGGTTCCAGTCGCAAAACCGCATCCATGGCAATGCGATGCTCCATCAGCTCGACCTGACGCTGAAATACAAGCCCGCCTTGGGCGATGAACACCGTCAGCAGAAAGTCATCGAACTCAACTCCGAGACGGGCGCATCGACCACCTATTACCAGACGCTCATCACCTACAAGAACCGCTACGAGCAGTACGAATACCTGGCCGACATGCATTACAAGCTGTTTTGGCTCAACGGCGACAAGGCCAAGGCATACACTGGTGCATGTGCCACCTACCAATACGATAAGGCGCAGTACAACCTCCCCGTATCGACGCGTGAAGTAGGCGGACTGGATGCTTTGCTCGAAGGCGGTGGTGCACTCTACCACAAGGGCGACAAATCCCTCTGGGTGGAAGCCACGGCCGGCTATCACTTCTCCACCCAGTCGGACCTCAACCTCAACGACGCCACGGGCATCTATGCCACCAGCGTGCTGCTCCCCGATATGGACTATTACGGCGCCAACTACTACAAGGGCCAGCTTGAACTCACCTATCAGATGCCCGTCACCTTCAAGACCTACCGCAACATCTGGTTCATCAAGTTTGGAGGCTCCTACCTCAAGACCGACAACGACACCGACGGCTACCATATAGCCGCCTCCGTCGGAATTTATTATTAATTCAGAGTACTCCGAGTACTCCGATAATTCCGACCACATCCTCATGCGCCTCACGCTTCTGCTTCTCCTCCTCTCGCTATTCCTCTCGGCCCAAGCCGAACAGCTGACCGAAGTGCCCCGCGACCTGCTGGGCAAGGACTTCATCGTGGCAGCACGTGTGGAGCAAGTGAGTCGCGACTGGTGGATGGGCAAGAAACACATCTGTCCGGGAGTACGCATGTATGACCCGCAGCTCGTCCGTTTCTCGATACGCAACGACAGCCTCGTCATCACCACCGACGATGCCCGCTTCAAGCCCGAGCCCACCGTCCTTCCGATAGCCTCAATGCAAGGCGACAACTACCTCGTGGACCTTTCCCCCTTTTTCCTCAAGATTCAAAAGGGCTTGGATATCTTTTCCGGCAAAAGCATCCCCGGCGAACTTGTCGATAGCCGAATCACCATGCTCCGAGGCGACCTCCGCCACCTCGAAGTCCGCATCGACCACACCTACTCAAACCATGAACCCTTAACCCTGAACCATGAACCCTTAACCCTTAACCCTTACAAAATTACAATTCGTAAGTCCCTATTGCAACTCCCCTCTCCCGCCATGCAGCGCCGACCCGCCGACAAACGCATAGGCTACAAGGACAACGAGCACCCCTATATCAACCGATTCCCCTTGAACAAGGGCACAAACATCGTCTTCCACATCGACGACAGTTTCCCCAAGCTGTGGCAGGACGCCATCCGTCAGGGCATCGAGGACTGGAACCTGGCCTTCGCAACCATTGGCCATCCCGACCTCCTGAAAGGGCTAACCTTTGCCGAGAGCGGCAAGGACTTCGACCCCTTCGACATCACCAGCAACACCTTCTTCCGCATCGAAAGCGAGCAGGCCAATGCCGAAGGCCGTCACTGGATCGACCCACGCACAGGAGAAATCCTGCAGGCCGATGTGCTCTTCTATTCGAATGTCATCGCCAAGCTCAAATCCTGGCTCTTCCTCCAGACCGCCGCCTACTACCCCGATGTTCGTCACGGGATAAGCGATAGCCTGGTGTTTCACCTCATCCGCTACGCTGCCGCCCACGAGATTGGTCATTGTCTGGGCCTCGAACACAACTTCCGCGCCTCGTTTGCCTATCGCACCGAAGACCTGCGCAATCCCGCCTTCTGCGCGACACACGGCACCACGGCCAGCATCATGGACTATGCCCGCTTCAATTACGTGGCCCAACCGGGCGACAGTGTGACTTACGTCTTCCCGCCCATCCTCGGCCCCTACGACATCTATTCCATCCAGGCAGGATATAGTGATTTTGCCGACGACGCCACCTACTTGGAATTCCTCGACCAACATCAGGACGAGGCCTGTTACCTCTATCGCAAAGCGAGCCGCGGCGCCATTCCCAACGACCCCGACGTGCAACCCTCCGACCTCGGCGACGATGCCCTGGCCTCGACACGCTACGGCATCGCCAACCTCCAGTATATCGCAGCCCATATCCGCGAATGGAACCCCGGCAAGGCCGACCCTTGGGAAAGCATGCCCGCCACTCGCCTTGAACTGCAACGCTATTATTTCGACCTGCTAAGTCACCTGCTGCCACGTCGCAACGACCCCGAAGTGCGTTCCTTCCTCGACCTGCAGCTGAGCCAAGGCTACCTCTTCCTCAAATATCCGGGCACCGACGAGGAACTGGAGAAGTTGCGCGATGAGTTCATGAATAAACTGTCATCAAGCCCACCGCCCCTTCCGCACATGTCCAGAGTAAGGAAGCCCGACCGACAACGAATCTTCCATCCACACAAATAGCATGAAGAAACCGACATCCATCATACTGTTGCTATTCATTTGCTGCTGCGCATTCTCACAGGTCTCCACAGGCCTGTGGTTCCCGCATCAGGCCGTGTCCGACGAGGTCTATCAGCTGCTTCGCAAGGACGGTATCAGGATGAGCCGCGAGCAAATCTACTCCACCGACGAGGCCAGCCTCTCCACCGCCATCCTCTCGCTGAGCCAGGAGGGTGGACTCGCCTCGCCCTTCGCCACCGCCTCGTTCATCTCCGACGACGGACTCATCATCACCAACTACCACTGCGTGAGCCGATACATCAAGGACATCTCGACACCCGAGAACGACTACGTCAAGTATGGATGCTGGGCCGAAAGCCGCGAACAGGAAGCCCCGCTCCACAACCTGCAGGTCAACCAGCTCGTTTCCTGCGAAGACATCACCGCCCAGCTGGCCGAAGGCCTCGACAGTCTGTCGGGCAAGGTGCGCACCGACTCCCTCGCCGAACGTGCCGCCCGTTTTGCCAAGGCAGCCAAGAACACCGGCAGCGAAGGTACACGCGTCTATGCCATGATGGGTGGACAGCAATACATCGTGGCACGTTACAGGATGTACCACGACGTGCGCATCGTGGCCAGCCCTCCCGTCTCGCTTGCCATGGTGGGTGGCGACGAAGCCAACTGGCAATGGCCCCGCTATGCCTGCGACTTCGCCATCCTGCGCGTCTATGCCAACAAGGCAGGGCTTTCGACCGCCTATAAGGCCACCAACATCCCCTATCATCCCACCTCCTATCTGAAGATTGCTAAAAAAAGTCCCAAACGGGGCGACTTCGTCATGGTGGCCGGCTTCCCCTCGCAGACACGCAAGCACATCCCGTGGTTTGCCGTCGATAAGATTGTGAACTCCGACACCCGCTTCCGCATGGACGTCTCAAAAGCCAAGATGGACTATTTGAAGACCTGTCAGGAAAAAGCCACGGGCGAAAAGAAGTCCGCCTACGGCGTGCGCATCAGCAGCATCAACAATACCTACACACGCTCACGCGGCGAGATCAACGGCACACGCGAAGGCAAACTTGTGGAACGCCGCCGACAGGAGGACGAGGCACTGCAGGCCTGGATCAACGCTTCGCCCGAACGTCAACAGGAATATGGGGCCACGCTCATCGACGACATGCACAACAACTACCGTCAGCTCACCCGCTTCAACCATGCCGAAGAGGTGTTCAACCAGGTGGTGAGCAGCGGCGCATCCATCCTGCCTTTCGCCGGGAAGTTCGAGAAACTCCTCAACATCGACCGCGCCAAACGTCAGAACCGTGACAAGGCCATGGAGAACGAAATGAAGGAGATACGCCGCATCGCCGACGACTTTTTCCGACAGTTCGACCGCGACGAGGACTGCGGCTTGATGAAGACACTCCTGCCCTATTACATCAAGGAGATGGATCCCGAATACCTTGAGGACATCTACAAGCAGCCGTACGACATGGACCGCCTCTATGCCCAGTCACTGCTCACCGACCAAGCCAACGTCAATACCTTCCTCGACAATGCCGTCGAGCAGGGCACCCAGGCCTTGCAGCAAGATACGCTCTACAACCTCTGCCTCGCCTTCTACCGCAACCGCGTTGCACGCATCAGCCGCGACCGTACTCCCTACGCACGTCGCCAGACCGAACTCTACAGCACCTACATGCGCGCCTACAGCGATATGCAGCAGGACAAGGTGAAGGAATACGATGCCAACAAGACCATGCGCCTCTCCCCTGGTAAGGTCAAGGACTACAGCAAACAGAAAGGCATGCCCGTTCCCTGCTGTCTCCTCGCCAACGCCGAGACTGCATCGGGCAATTCGGGCAGTCCCGTCGTCAATGCCAAGGGCGAACTCGTCGGCCTCAACTTCGACCGCGAAGAGTCAGGCCTCGCCTCCATCTACCGCACCGATCCCGCCCTCATGCGCAACATCTTCGTCGATATCCAATATGTCCTCTGGGTCCTCAAGAACAAGTCCCATTCGCAATACGTCCTCTCCGAGCTAGAACATTGATTATCATCACGAATTATTTTTTTATCACGAATTATAGAATTAGAGAATTATTATTCTATGCTCGATTACGTAAACACCCCCAATTCTTAAATTCGCTAATTCGTGACAAAAAACAAAACAAATTCGTGACAAAAAAATTCATGATCATTCGTGATAATTCGTGTTAAAAAACAAAATATTATGCAAATCTCTACATCAACAAAATTCCTCGCAGCCGTGCTCATGATAGCCTGCTGCCAGTACGCAACAGCCGAGACCGTCACTGTGACCGAGCCTGGCACCTTGTCCACCCTCATCGACGCCACCGCCAAGACCACCACGACGTCCCTGAAAGTCACCGGCCCCCTCAACGGTGCCGACATCCTCTTCCTCCGCCAGATGATGACCGCCGGCCTCACCTCCAGCGAGACCAACGAAGGCGTGCTTGCCGAACTCGACCTCAGCGACGCCACCATCGTCGCCAGCGAAGACATCTACTACAAGACCAGCAAGGTGAACTACACCACCGCCGACAACGTAATTGGCGACTGGATGTTCAACAACTGTCGCACCCTCACCAGCATCAAGCTGCCCAAGACGGCCACCAGCATCGGCCAGAGTGCTTTCCTCCGTCTCGAAAGCCTCGTCACCGTTGAGCTTCCCGAAGCCCTCGTCACCATCGACAAGAGTGCATTCTCCTACAGCAGTGCCATCGCCGAAGTGGCCTTCCCCGCCACGCTCGACAGCATTCAGACCTACGCCTTCCAGAGTGCAACAGGACTGAAGAAGATCAGCTTTGCCGATGGAGCCACATTGCGCTACATAGGTGAGAGCGCCTTCAGCTATTGCACCGCCCTCGAAGCTGCCGAACTGCCCGCAACTGTGGAAGTCATCGGAACAAGCGCATTCAGCGGCGATGCAGCCCTGACCAGCTTCACCTTCCCCGCAGCATTGAAGGAGATGGGCAACAACGTCTTCCAGACTTGCACCAACCTCAGCGAGGTATCCGAGATTCCCGCAGGTGTCACCAGCCTCGGCTACGGCATCTTCCAGAATGCGCCCCTGTCAACCATCTCGGTAAGCAAAGACAACACCTGCTATGAGGTCCAGGACAACGTGCTCTTCAATGCCGGCAAGACCATCCTGATGTACGTGCCGATGAATTGCGGCAAGACCACCTACACCGTACCATCGACCGTAACCGAGATCCTCAATTTCGCCTTCTACAAAGTAGCCACCCTCAAGGAGCTCAAACTCAACGAAGGCCTCACCACCATCTGGAACACCGCATTCTCGCAGACCGGCCTTGAGACACTGGTCATCCCCAGCACCGTCACCACCATCAGCTCCTACATGCTCGAAGGCTGCACCGCACTCACCGGAGTCACCATCCTCGGCACCATCAGCGACGTTCCGAACAATGCCTTCCGTGAGGCTGCCAACATGGAGCGCATCGCTTTTGCCCAGGCCACACCGCCCACCTTCGTCAAGAACTCGTTCTACGGCAACCCCGCCACCATCTACGTCTATGTCCCCAGCGAATCCATCCCCGCGTACGAGACAGCCATGACCGTAGCCAACCGTTCGTCCTACGTCTTCTGCGACATCAACACCAGCGACATCCAGCTGCCCGAAGCCAATAGCCAAAAGCTAAACCCCATCCGCTACGACCTCCTCGGCCGTCCCATCAAAGGCACTGCCAAGGGTTTGTTCATCAAGAAATAATCAAAAGCTTGAAGATGTATACAGGCAAGTTGCTCCGCAATGGCGATTATGCAGTCAACAAGGACTACCATACGCGGAAGAATGCACTCAACATCGCGAAGGAGCATCTGTCCCAAATCAGCGAACATTCGTAGTATTTATAACACGAATTGCCACAAATGATCATGAATTATTTGAAGGTCACACTGATTTCCACAGATGGGCACGGATTACGATGAACACCAGCCCTATTGTGAAACACGACCAAATTATCTGTGATTTTCTGTGTGACAAGAATGAGAATGCTAGTCATCCCCCTTTAAGGGGGACCGAGAGGGTTTTTAAGGAAAGTCGAAACCCTATTTAAAATCATGGCATGTCCCCCAATGGCCGCTGGAGGATATGCCACGATTGTTGTATGTCCCCTAACGTCCACTGGAGGATATGCACAGATGGAAGAATGTCCCCCAACGTTCACTGAAGGATATGCTCCGATGGTAGCATGTCCCCTAACGTTTGCTGAAGGATATGCGACGATTGTGGGATGTCCCCTAACGTACGTTGGAGGATATGCGCTGATTATGGGATGTCCCCTAACGTACGCTGAAGGACATGCGCTGATTGTAGAATGTCTCCTAATGTACGCTGAGGGACATGCTCCGTTTGTGGGATGTCCTCTAACGTACAATGAAGGATATGCGCCGATTGTAGGATGTCTCCCAACGTACGCTGAAGGATATGGTTCAACAGAATGATATCCTCTTACGTTCGTTGGGGGACATGCGGCGTTTTTGTATTATCAAGGATAGTGACAGAGAAGCAAAGCAATCCCCGAAAACCCATGGGTTCTCGAGGATTGCTTCATGACAATGGATGTCAAGATACGAATTGCTGTTTGCTTCCTTGTCGATGAGGTTAGGCGGTGAAGCGGTAGTGGCCCATGTGGAAGTGCGTGGGAACGGGGCGGATGTCGATGTCGGCCTTGGTGGCAGTGGTGTTGCTCTTGCGGCTGGTGAAATACTCGGCGACCTTGGCGCTAACGAAAAGGAATACTGAGAAGAGGATCACGGTGGTGAAGAATACGATTGCGAACATAGTTGTAATTTTTTTAATTGTTAATATTATTGTTGTTTTGACATCGAAAGGATGTCTGTGAATCTTTTTCACACCGCAAAGGTAGGGGTATTCCTGCACGCCTGCAAGTTTTTTCCCGACTTTTTGATCGGGATATGGCGACAAGGTCGCGAATGCGCGACAAAGCGGGAGAGGTCTAGTTTTTTCTGTCGCTTAACACGATGTTTTTTGTCACGATTTAGATACTATACTGCTTCGCCTATGTCGTAGAGATTGTCGCGTCAAGATTCCTTTTCTTGTATGTTTTTTGATTCATTTTTTATGTTTTTTCAACAAAAAAACATATAAGCACACGAAAAAGTGTTAAAATTTACAAAATCAAGAAGAAAAAAAACATTTTTTCAAAAAATTTTGTATATTTGCACCTGTGTTTTGCGATGCCATACCTTATATATAAATATAAATATAGCGGAACAAATCACATCATAAAAAGGCGTTTACAAGCGCTCTGTTTGAGACCTATCGAAATCTTGCAAATTACTGATTGAAATCTTGAACATAGCAACGGTAAGCATCTTCGGGATGTGTTTATACACATCCCCTTTTGTAATCAAAGGCATTATTAATGTCTTGATTAACTTGAGGGGGTATATACTCATATCGGCGTGGATTCTGACGTTGTCTTTTCATTTCAATGGGCATGCAAGAGCCTAGATAGGTGAAATTGGCAAACGAACGATTTCACGCCTTTTGTATGAAGCATCGAACCGATGTTGCAGGGCAAAAGGTCCGATATGAGTACATTGTCTAATGTTGAGACTCGACGAGGCGAGGCAAAACCTCCTTGTGTCAGACTAACCACTGATACCATCCCCGAAGCACATAATACTACAACAGGGGTGTCGGTAAGATATGCGCCTGACCCAAACAAGAACTAGTTTGTTTTCCGTGCTTCCTATGGGCGCGAAGACAAAGCGGCCGATTACATTATCAATGATGGCACTTACGCATACATCGCTAAGCGTATGGTTCGCAAGTCGGTAAAAGACGAGGAAAAGAAGGTTCGGGAGAGTCTTATCCCGAACCTTCTTTTCGTATATACCACCAAAGACAAAGCCGAGGAATACATCAAGCATACGCCAACCCTTTCATACCTCTCCTACTACTACAATCACCTTGAACGCAACGACCAACAGAAAAATCCTCCTCTAACCGTTTCTAATAAAGAAATGGAAAACTTCATCCTTGCTACACAAAGCATGAACGAACATTTGATGTACGTCACCGAGGCTCAATGTCACTTCAAGAGCGGTGACCCCGTCAAGGTTACTGATGGTCCATTTATAGGTGTGGAAGGTCGAGTAGCTCGCGTCTCAGGACAACAACGAGTGGTCATCGCTATATCAAATATTGGACTTGTTTCTACAGCCTATGTTCCTTCTGCCTTTATACAAATAATAAGTAAGTAGCGTATTCATGTCTTATTTTTGTTCAATTGGTGATTATAAAAAATGTCAAAGTTAATTAACTCAGTATTAAATCATAACACCCATTTTTAGTATTAACCCATTAATTTTTTAAGCAAATGAAAAAGTATTTTGCAATGATTGCCTTGATGCTGCCAATGGCAGTGATGGCACAGGAGGAAAAGGACAACACTCTACCTATTCCTCAAGAAGAAAAAGCACTAAGCATGGCTGCTGAGCTTTCAAAGTATGGTTATGCCAACAAGGATGCTTTGTCCTTGATTCAAGCTGCTCGCCTTTCCAAGCAGTATGGATTTGTCGTTGAGGCAAAGGAAAAGACCACAACAGGAGAGGGACAGACTGAGTCTGCAGGAGAGAAGAAAAGTGGCCAGGTTTCTATTAATCCAAGTAAACTACTTGCAGATGCCACCGAGATGGCAGGCGATGATGGAGTTCTGCTTGCCCTGATCGATGATGTGAATAGCAATGTTCGTGGAGCTTCTTACGGTGCAAAATATAGTAATGATTGTGTGAGAGCTCATGATACAGATGTATATACTGTTACTTTCCGTGGAGGAGAACTTGCCATTGTCGCTGTCATTGGAGATGGAGATACCGACCTTGATCTATACATTTACGACAGCAATGGCAACCTTGTCGCAAGCGATTCAGACTATACAGATGACTGCGTATGCACATGGACTCCTCGATGGACTGGTAGTTTTAAGATCAAAATTAGAAATCGCGGATCTATCTCTAACTGCTATCTGTTACGCACCAATTAATATATTGTGAAACAGAAATGCTTATAATAAGCACAATTAATAAAGACGAGTCACTGGCAGCCCGTGAAGGAGCTGCTGGTGAACTCGTTTTTATAGAAATCGATGACAATACTGCCGTTCGACGGCTGAAGGAAGTAGCTGACAGGTATGATGACAGTAATGGGAAACGATTGGAGTGTTACTTATTACTGAAAAATCAGACTTCATTGTGGTTATTGCAATCAGTAGGACTCCCGAAGGAAATAGAAAATAAAGTTGATGTCTTTGCTACTACTATAGAAGATTTATTGGCGAAGACCGTTTTTATAAAATTGCCAAACATCCAAACACCCTTCCCTTCCTTGGATAGAACTGCCATTTCTCGTGACAGCGATTCCACGGTTCACCTTGTTATCGTTGGTTTCTCCTCCCAAACAGAGGCTCTAGCCATCAATGCTGCCCTCGTAGCCCATTACCCCAACTATTGCCGAGATACACGATTAAGAACACGTATCACCCTTATCGATGATAATGTATTTGAAGGAAGAGACCATCTAATTCAGCGCTATGTTCATCTGTTTGAAAACTCCTATTATCGTACCATCAATCTGCATGAAGACAATCCACATTGTATATTACATCGTCCGATGTACGAGAATTTTCGCAAGGACTTTGTAGATGTGGAATGGGAGTTTGTCAATGGAAATATAAGGAATGAGGCCATCCGTCAGAAACTGAAGGAATGGAGCACTGATAGTCGTCAACAACTCACGATTGCTATTTGTCATTCCGACTACAACCGAAACTTTAACGAAGCATTTGGTCTTCCTGAAACTATTTATAAGAACGAAATACCTGTTCTATGCTGTACGGAAGACAGCGATATTCTTCATGTCGCAACAAATGGGGGAGCCTATTCATCTATCTATCCTTTTGGCAAAGATCATTGTGACGTAAACACCCTCCGAATGCTGAAAAAGTTGGCACAGAGAGTGAATTATGTTTATAACCATTGTTTCTCATTAAGTCCAGACGACCCTATTACTGCACCCTCCTCCATCGATGTAGATCTTCTAGAGTCACAATGGAAATCTGTCGGATCATTAACCAAGCAATACTCCAACATCTTCAATGCAATGACATTGGGAACCAAGCTACACTCTCTTGGCCATACATCTGATGATTGGAAAGAGTATTATGCATTGACGATGGAAGAAATCAACATTCTTTCTGAGGTCGAACACAACAGATGGAGTGTGGAGGAACTTATCCTTGGTTACCGCCCCGTCACCGCAGAAGAACAAGACATTGTGGATAAAGACATCTCTCAAAAAAAGATACTCCGTAATACCAAGAAAGCACATTATGACCTTCGTGCGTATGACGATCTCCGGGCTGACAGTACGGGAAAGAATGTCAACGTTTATGACATGGCTCTTACACAAGGAATACCGCTAATTATCAAGACATGTATTACCGACTGACATACATATCATCGTCCGATAAAAAAATGGTCGGCGATTCAGTGCTCAACGGAAATAAGCCATTGGATATCGGGCAAGGGGTTTTCTGTGATGTACAAATTCCTGAGTCGGATTTGTACGAACCTCATCTATTTGCCACAATTGTCCCGATAAAGAATGATAGTGATAATAAAACTAAATCTAGTGAAGGATGGTATGTCGTCAAGAGGACAGATTGCCATCGTTTGTCTGTCAATGGCATAGATATAGACATTGCCCAGGTACTAAAAAATGGCGATGTCATCTCTTTTTTCGATACTGGAATTAATAATATATCATCATTGGCAGAGTTAAAGTTTGAAGTATTTGATGACGGCGAATTTGAAGCGAAACGAGGAATCGTTTTCAAGAAACATAACGACCAAAGAACCTATTACTTAACCACAGCGGTCATGGCTTTATTGGCTATTGGCATAGCGGCTTACGCACTTCTTGTCCTTCAGCGCAAAGATCTGCATCATGAGGATTTAAGTAAAGTCAACTCCGCCATTTACCATATAACTACCGACTCTGTCTATTTGATTCAAAACATCTTTGAAGATGGCTTATACAAACAGATCGTTACCGATTCCATAGAATTAGGAATGGCTGCCGAAGGAACAGCCTTCCTCACAAGCGACAGCCTGTTTGTCACGGCGAGACATTGCATCGAACCCTGGATTGCCGACGAGGAGTGGGATGGCGTTTCCACGGGAGCAAAAATGTTGCCTGAAGTCAGGCTTGCAACAATAGCGGAAACCGGGAACAGGATGGCAGGATACGAGAAATACACTCTTCGCTCTCACTGCATTATAAGCAAAGGATTTGAAAGATACAGTTACTACTCGACCGATTTCTGCATGAACAAAAGCCGCGATATGGTGATAAGACTGGTATCGGCCAAGGAGATTCTCTACTGGCGAAGCATCATCCCGATTGCCACCCGACGGGACATGGAGTTGGGTGATTTTGCATACCTGAAGGCACAGAATCTGGACAATGATCCTGATGAGTCGTACAAGATCCCAATGGCCAAATGGGAAGAAATCGTCGCCTTTTCCAAATCCTACAATCATGACATTGCAGTTATCGGTTATCCGCTTAATGACAATAATTCCAATGTAGCAACGGCAGTGTACGGCAACCTGATGGAACTGGAATACAACGAAACCACAACGAAAGCCTTAGGATGTCTGCAACTCTCGGCCCCCATCAATCCAGGCAACTCAGGAGGACCCGTTATTGCCAAAATAAACGATGACATCAAGGTAATAGGCATCGTTTCAAAAGCTGACACCCGTGCCCAACAGGGGATGTTCTGGGCAGTGCCAATAACTGAGGTAGGCGATATGCACTTGAATGGCGACAGCATTGCAAAGGATACCTTAACATTTAGAAGATGAAAAATGACGTACTGACATTGAAAGACATTGCAGGGTTTGCCACCGAAAAAAACATTTGGCAACTGTTGCTCAACCTTTCAGCAGATTACAATAAATGTGTGCCTAATGGCATTGATCCCAATTGTATCGCGATTGCTGGAAAAGAATTCCTGTTGAAAGATAATTGTTCTGGAAAAGATATCATGGCTTTTGCCGCCCCCGAGACATTGGGCAACCAGTCGGAAGCCGTTTCTGAGGCATCTTACATCTGGACAATTGGCGCCTTGACATTTTATACTATCACTGGAACTTTTATTTTTGAAGGGAAGGGCGGAGAGACGCAGACCAAAGACACCGAAGTGCCTCGTCTTAGTTCTGCTCATGCAAGTTTTGAACTGAGCGAGTTGATTCGTCGATGCCTAAACTATTCTCCAACGGATAGACCGAAAATGAACGAAATACACCGACTCGCCACAAAAGCCCTTGCGTCACCTTCTGACCCTCAAAAGAGACTAACCAACCAAACAGGTAAAAGCTATGCCAAATCACTGATCAAATTTTGGCCGGAGGAAATGGTCCCAATCATCTTTGTGTGCATGATGCTACTTATCCCATCGAGTCTCTTCTCTCAACAAAGGCCCGACTTCGACAAATCAGCAATCCCTGAAGAAATGGCATCGTTGGTGCTGAATTGCATCGACCTTCGTTCGCCTCAAAATCAAGTGAAAGTGAATAAAGCCTTGACACGTGACATGAGTTGGACGATGATGGACGAGTTGCCAGTCGACAAAAATGGAGAGTGCAGCACTTCGGTTGCCGTGAATATGTTTGGATTGAATGATGTCGGGTTCAGCATACTCAAAAGTCACAAAGGCGCCACCAATGCTGGTGGAAGATACCGCGATGGACGCGACCCTCGTTATAAATACTCCTTCATTGAAATCACGGTAAAAAAAAATTCAAGAGTAAGATATCAAATCAATGGCCGAGAAGGCAAACAGTTGTTTGCCATCATCCCTTTTGAGAAGGACGCTCAATTTACAGCCACTATCGACAATGGCGAATCCTTCAAAGATGAAGGTGTATGTTATATATGGTTGAAGAAAGGAGATGATCCCTTTACGTTGACCATTGAGAACAAGTCAGGAAAGAACATGGCTTTTGCCCTCATCAATTATAATTCCCGCAAACATGAATAGAAAAGCCCTTCTCACCTTGTTTTGTTTTTGTTTGTCTGCCATTTTAACCTTTGGCCAGCAAGAGAATTATGTATTTGATGAAGGGACTTTATCTGTTTAAAATGATGCCATCAGGTTGAATGAAGCGAAGGACTACTTAAAGGCTTATCGCCAAATTCTGCTGGCAGAACAAGGGGCAGACTCGGCGCTATCCTCTCGACACATCCAAGCCAGTTTATTAAGTGACAACGAATTTCAGTTTCCCTATTGGCCCCTCTTGAAGACCAAAGCAGAGATTTCCTATATGCTGGGAATACACAGTGTCATGGAAGAGGTGTCGGATAAACTGAAGCTTTCCCTCGAGCATAAACATTGGGCCAACGAGGACAGCGCTACAATAAGACGGGGAATGGCATCAGACCTTGCGAAAATCGACGGCAGCAGGTTCTTTCTGACCGAACGATACGACTCGTCGGAGGTCGCTCTTGAAAGAGCATTGCATCTCGCTTTACCATTTGACCATGGATTCATCAATGCCGTCCACGACGACTTGGCACAATTATATTATAAACAGAAGCATTATGAAGAGGCCTTGTCCCATCTGGATACCATCTTGATGAGCCTTCCATATCAAAATGATGTTCGCAACCCCGAAACACGTCACAACATAAATATTGTCCAGTCGCAGCGAGCACTTTGCCTAGCTAGACTGGGGCGATATGATGAGGCGCTGAAAGAGATAGAACCTATTTGCACCTATTTCAAAAAGATAAACGCCCCTCGTTCTTATTCGGAAGCCCTAAGAAAAAAAGCAAAAATAATGATGCTGCAATATGATGCAACAGGGCAGTACAATCCCCAAGCCGTGAAATGCTACCAGGATTACCTATCTTTCTCACGAGGCTATATTGATGGTAATTTCGTAAAGATGAGTGAATCAGAAAGAGAGCAGTACTGGATGGCCGAACAACCTTTTGTCACTGATTGCTTCCGATTGGAGGACAAAGCACCAGAACTACTTTATGATGTTGCCCTCTATAGCAAAGCAGTACTCCTACAGATGGGACGCGATTTTAAGGCGAACATGTCCGAATCAGAGCGAAAGAACGCATTATCCTCAATCCGTGTCACGTGGAAACAGGTGAGGAATAAACTGTCCGCATCGAGCTGTGCCATTGAATATATAGTTTATGAAAAGAAAGACGAAACTCATATCGGTGCATTAATTATAAATAGGAAATCTACCCAACCCAAGTTTATTGATATCGGGAATGTCAATATGTTTAGCGATTATTCGCTGGGCAATGGATTGAAGGTGAAGGATGTTCTTGCGGACACACAAAATCGGGACAAAATTAATAGATTATATACAGACAGCACGCTCTTTGGCATCATTTGGAATGAAGAGATGTTAAATGCCATCGGTGACAAAAATGAAGTATATTTCTGTCCCGATGGTCTATTCCATCAATTAGGAATTGAATACATGACACCACGAACCATGGAAGGCAAGAATCTGTATAGACTTACTACAACAAGGTTGCTAATGCCACCAAAACCAACCATCCGTAATAACAAAATGCTCATCTGCGGTGGGGTGGAATACGACATAAATGGAGATGATCAAGAAAAAGGCAACGACGAACTAGCCTATTCTCTATTGGCGTCAATGAATTTCGGAATTGATCCTCTTCCATATTCATCGGTCGAAATCGACTCTATCCGAACAGTTAGGGAAAAATACACCGAGGACAAGGTGCTTCGAGCAGACTCTGTCACCGAATCGGCCTTAACTCAACTGATTAGCAAATATCACATATTACATATTTCGACACATGGATTGTTTTCCGAAGCTACGAAGATTGGAACCGACATTCATCCTGCAGCTTCAGATATGCAGTTATCAAAGAGTTGTCTTTTTCTTACAGGTTCGGGGAAAAACCTAAAGCAGAAAGAGTTCGATGCATCACAGCACGATGGTATTTTATCAGCGCGAGAATTAGCAAAAATGGACATGTGCGACATCGACTTGACTGTGATGTCAGCCTGTATGTCCGGGTTAGGCTATATCACACCCGATGGTGTTTATGGGCTTCAACGCGGGCTGAAAACCGCTGGCGTAAAAACGATCATATCGACCTTATGGAACATCCACGACGAGGCGTCATGCTTTTTTATCCTTCAGCTCTATAAGCATCTGGAAGAAGGCCAAACTATTTTTAAAGCTTTTTGGTTGGCGAGAAATGATGTGAGAAATTACGAAAAGACATACGGAAAAGAGGCCTTGACGACTAACGCAACAACTCAATCCTATACACAACGTCGTCGTAGAACCTTTCGCATATATGATAAGCCGTATTTTTACAATTCGTTTATCCTTATCGATGGACTATAATAATCAAAAAGTATGACAATGATAACAAGAGTTCTTTTTTTGACAAGTCTTTGGATAATTGGCTTCCAGTTTTCCTTTGCACAACCTTCCCTGCAAAAACCAGGAACGACAAAGAATGACAAAGGCATTATGGCTGGGCTTGACATGAACAACGTGGAAACATCATTCATCCTAAATGTGAATTCCATGAATGAAGAAAAGAAGGAAAAGCTCAACAAAGTGGCTTCCTACTATCGTTTACATAGCCGCAGCATTCTGACAGACTTGGGGACTTCGATGCTTTCAGGAGGTGTAACTGCTATTGTAAACGTAATTGGAACAGAGATTATCAACCTTACTAAAATACGCTCCAAACAGAAAAGGACATGGGAGGAAATGAGATTAATGGAGTGTACTTTCGTGGACAGTCTCCAATCAGTTAGTGGACAAAGCGACTTTTATAGCCGGCAATCCAACTATGGCCCATTGGACCCAACAGACATGAATTTTGACGGAATAACCTTGCGAGCACACAAAAACGGACAAGAAATATTACGAATAGTATGCCACATCGATACCACCAGGTTTTACCACCTGTTTCTTCACAGCAAATTTCATCTTATCACCGACACCATTGTGTTCAATCCCTACAACTCTTTCTTGCCCAACCTCAAAGCGAACCGCGTTCAGCAGCCAAGGAGAAATAATGCCTCACAGAACGAAATTGATTATTGGGAAACCATTAGTCATTTCAGTTTTGAGGAACACCAGTATCCCTCAATCAATATAAAACTTGATATTTATTCTTCTTGGATCAACGAATTAGTTCAAGTTTACC
Organism: Bacteroidales bacterium; assembly: GCA_017548545.1. Taxonomy (GTDB): domain Bacteria; phylum Bacteroidota; class Bacteroidia; order Bacteroidales; family UBA3663; genus Liminaster. The sequence goes on from JAFYZW010000023.1 coordinate 38,028, forward strand.
AGGACGTGAAACTCGGCACATTCTCGATCAATATCCCTATCAATGAACAAGAACTGAATGATTCAATCTATGTTTATTATCGAGAAAGGGCAATAGCAGAAGGTAAACCGACAATCGAAGTAGCAGGAGACTGCTTTGTCGTGCCTCGCTCCTACATGCCTGTTTCTGCAAACAATCCTTCGTGGGGAACTGGTGAGTACAAAATGAAGGTCGTCCTCACAGAGAATTGTAGATACAATCCACAGTCTGATCGTTCAAAGAATTGGCATCGTGACTACAAACAGCTTGTCAAAATGCAAAACAACGGGAAAGCGAAGAATGACTATTTGGGAGATGTTGTAACTACCTTCCGCGATAATGGGAACACTATTTTGAAGGCCACTTATAGCCCAGCACTATATAGTATACCTCCAATGATAGGCATCAAAACAACTGGCAACACCGCTGCAGGCATGGTAGGTACCATGTCGGGAGGCGGTACTGGGAATAAGGCCACAAATGGAACAGGTGGTTTTGGCTACCAAAACAATCCAACTGGTGAAAAGCAACAAGGCAAATAACAATAATCAGAATAATTATGACAACAAAACCGAATTTTAGCGAGTGTGTCTAGTATGCACTCAAGATGAAAGGAATCAATGGAGATTCCTTCGAAGATACGAATCTTAGAGTTTTCGAACGTCAGACAGCCAATCCTGGCACAGTGTTTACTTCTTTAAGGAAAGGAGGTATCGTTATTCCATTAGTGAATGCTTCTCTTTATGATGGAGACAGAAATAAGGTAACGACAGTGGTCGTCCTAGGAGCCAATCAAATTACCGATATAGTTGACCTCTACATTCCCGACATGGATGGACCAATGAAGTTCACCATTGACAAATTTGTAGAAGCTTGGGAAAAAGCTGGAGGTTATTGCACTACAGCTTTTCCTGATGATCCAGCCACCTATCGTCCCCATTTGACAAATTTGGAGCAAGTGGAACTGCCAGTGGGGCTAGATGACCTGCGTGAGGCTTTAGCCGAAAATGCGCACGACAGATGGGCCATCGAACGCCAGAGCGAAGGTTGGACGTTTGGTCACTATCGTGATGATGCAAAACTGAAAACCCCCGACATGGTGCCTTATGCCCAGCTCCCTGAAAGTGAAAAACAATATGACCGCACGATGGCAATTGACACGCTTAAACTATTGATCTCATTGGGTTATAAGATAATAGAAAGGGATTGATAAAACAAGATCTTAATATGGAAAATAATTACATACATGATGTGTTTATAAGCTACTCGCGGAAGGACACAGCCATTGCAAATATGATATGTCAAGTCTTTGACAAGAATGGCATTACATACTTTATTGACAGGCAAGGAATCGGAGGTGGGCTAGAGTTCCCTGCTGTCTTAGCCAAAGGAATTAGGGAGTCAAAGGTATTCCTGTTCTTGGCCAGTAAGAACTCATATGAATCCAAGTTCACTCAAAGTGAAATAGTCTATGCGTTCAATAAGAAGCAGAAACAAGATATTATTCCATACATCATCGATGGCAGCACATTACCTGATGAACTTGAGTTTACTTTTTCAGCTATCAATTGGAGACGAATTGAAAATCATCCAATTGAAACGATACTGATAGATGACATCTTACAAAAGGTGGGAAAAGAACGAAAAACAAAAAGCACTAAATCGGGAAACATAGATGATAAGGAAGTAACGGATTTCGCGAGTCCAATTAGTCTCTCAAAAAACAAATTCAACTTTACTGGTAGAACCCTTGCAATCATAACATTATCTATCGCAATCTTATCCTTTGTTGTCACACTGTTCCTTCCCAAATCATATATTCACAGCCATTTCTCGACGATTGAAAATATTTGGTATTCTTATCTATTATTATTGCTCTTGTTCTTCATAATTGGAATAATCCGACCTGCAAGTATATGTCTTCATACTCGAAAAGAGGTTTCAAAATATTACCTAAGTTCGATTATAATTGTTTTTATTTCAGCCTGTATAATTACTTCAAATGATCCTCAGGTAGAATATGGATTCGATTTAGAGAATACCTATATTAAAGATACTATCACAGTTGTGTATGATACTATTTCAGTCTCATAAACTAATCATCTTTCTGAAAAAGTACCAACTGTAATGGTCAAAACACGGCAGCAGAAACAAGCCAAGTGCTTAGTTAGAGATATAGGGCGACTTTTTCGATACTAATTATCGGTTCATATTAACAAGTTTTTACCTAAAAAAAATGGAACAGTTTAAATACGATGTATTTATCAGCTATTCCCGTAAAGACTACGTGGATGAGCAGAAGAACGTGATTCCCGGTAATGTCGTGTCAAAAATCAAAGATGCTTTGACGGAAGCTGGCATTAGTTATTGGTTCGATGAAGAGGGCATTTATTCTGGAGATAATTTCACCGAGGTAATTGTAAGAAATATTGAAGATTCACAATTGTTTTTATATATTTCGACCGCAAATGCAAACAGATCTCGATGGACCTCCAAAGAGATAGCTACCGCAGACGAACTTGGCAAGAAGATTATCCCTTTGCGCATCGACCGTTCACCTTATGAACGGTCTGTGATTTTTCGCATTTCGAATCTCAGCTATATCGACTACTATCAGAATCCCGAAAGGGGAATCAATGATCTGGTAACATCAATCAAGGCATATCTTGCACAAATTCAGGAGGAAGCCGATCGGAAGAAAGCTGAAGAAGAACAAAGACGAGACGCCGAAAGGAAAAAAGTCGAGGAAGAAAAGAAAAGAATAGAGCAAGAACAGCAGGATCTGGTCTCAAACATAAAGAAGAAGGTCGTTGTCATAAACAACGAAGAAACCCAATTAGAGATAAACCGCAACAACTTGCTCTTAGAAGTGGAGAACGTAGCTAACAAAGTACTAAGAGAAACACTAAAACAATCCATCAATGCTGGCGGTACCATCCATCAGAAATATCAGAATGAACTGGCATTGTTGATTCAACAAAATCGACATTATGAAAAATTAATCAAAGAATTACAACACCAAATAGAGCAAGTCAAACCAACATTACTCGAAAATGCATCATTGATTCAACAAAATCAAGATTATAAAAAAATAATCGAAGAATTACAATGCCAAATAGAGCAAGTCAAACCAACATTACATGAAAATGACAGAACAATTTCACAATTTGAAGAAGATTTGGTTCGAGCAAATACGAGAATTAAAGAACTCGAAACCGCGCTAAGTGCGACCGCCACAATGCAAAAGTCTCATGAGCCAACAGAGATTGAATTAAAGGAATGGAACTGGGGCGCATTCTTTTTCTCTTGGATTTGGGGAATTCACAACAAACTATATTGGAGGAGCTTGGCTATACTTGTTTTATGGATTATCGAGTTCTTGCAATGTACTGCTTTTATATTGTTTGAATACAACCCGACAAAATGGGTTCGCAATAATTCATTTTTAAAAAGTATGAACAATCTCAATCCTTGGATTATTCCTATTCTTCTTTTGGTTGTATCTCTCGTTTTGGGACTCTATGGAAGTAGATGGGCCTGGCAATCGAAAAAATGGGATAGTTGGGAACAATTCCAGATAGCAAAAAGGAGATGGAACAAAGCTATATTATGGGCTATTCCTATAATGATAATAATGGTAATTGCAGGAATTGCCATAAGTAATTTGGCATAATAAAGCTTCCTATATTTGTAAAACTTAAAATAATATTATTATGAATTACATTAAAACCTGTCCTTATTGTGGCACTTCACTTATGATAAATAAGCTGCCAGTGGAAAAATCAGCCAATAGATGTCCACATTGTCAAAATATTATCCTCCTAACAGACTATGGAGAAACTATCAAGAAACCATATGTATATAAATGTCACAAATGTGGGGACATATCAATTTTCGAAAATAGAGTTCCATATGTGAAATGCGACAAGTGTGGAGAACTCTATCAAACAACTCCTACAGGAAACAATATGATTGAGATCGATTTGCTGGCAAAAGGTGATAAGGGGGAATTACCATTTAAGAAAAAGAAAGATAGATATATTGCAGCCCGTAACAAGTGGCGTATGTTATCCAGCAAAACAAAAGCCACAATATGCGCATGTGCCATAGCGTTACTCTGCATTGCAGGTTGTGCTTACTATTTTTCCCTTCCTCCAGCAATCGAGGAATCTCAAGCCTATGCTCAAATGACGGATTTCTGGGAAGAATTCCGAGAAAAGAATCCATATAATTTTCAAACTATAGGATTAAAACATTTTGAAGACAACAGCTATCTTGCCTTAATAAGCGAACCAACAGAAAATGTTTCTGAAAAAGACCTACATGCCATCTTTGAGAAGTATAACTGCGAGTTCAGAACCTTCAAGAAAAAAATAGGTTATGACGGATGGCTACAGGATGCTGTTGTATCCTTCAATGATGCATCGGAGGGAGACATTGTGAAAATTGCAAAAAAACTCCATCTATTACTCTATGGCACCGATTATAAAGCAGCATTTATGGATCTTTCCATTATTCCTGAGCACACTTCTTTCTCAGAACACAATCTAAATTACCAGGTTTCAGAAGAAGAGTTGCGTCAATGGTTAATTACAGACAATGAACCTTTGGTCAATGTTGACGACTCGACAAAAGAAACAACTCTATCAATTTGTTTAGACAACGAAGGAGAGGATCAAGTATTGATGAGCAAGACTCCCGGTTTAATTGTATGGGTTACAAATACCGGTTGGAGAGATTTCGAAGAATTCAAAGTAGCTGCCCGAAAATTTGCAATTGACTCCGATATTATATTTGGAGCAATTGCAAATGATCGACGTGTCGCGATTATTGCTCGAGAACGATGCATACCTGCTTATGAGCTTCCTCCCATGCGGCAAGAGACATTGCATCTTCTCGCTTCAACAGAAGAAGAAGAATTAGCACAAAGTTACGAAAGGACAAGCCTATTTGCAGGGAAACAGCCCGGAGGCAAAGATTATGCTCCTATCTATCTCAGTGATGAACTATGGCATACTGAATATGGTAATATATTAAACATTACAGACCAAATGCTTAAATCGTGGTCTGAAAATGGAACAATCGAATATACAGAATTCAAATATCCAAAACCCGTAAACTGGACTTTCGCGAAAGGGGTCAGAACGGACCTCGGGGTTAGTGAATTAACGTACAATTGGAATACTGCAGGTGTTGGCTATGAGGTCGGAGATGATGACTACACAATTTATGCACTTAATCGTACAGGTTCACTTCCTGTCAGCTATATTCCAGGAGAAACAGAAGGTATATCCGACAAGGATCCTGTCTACCGAGCTGAAGAACAAGCATACGATTTCTTCTCAGAACTATCATCACCCGAATTAGTAAAAGTTGTTCAATACGTTTCTATGTATCAAATATTCAGAAACTTTGACATACGTTGTTCCAGTTATATATATGACTCCGAAAACGTGATGTCGGTACCCGAAGAATTAGTAGAGCAGGCGAGACAAACATTGTCGGCTGTTGCGAGTTTTGGCATAGAAGAAAAAAGGGAAATAGCTGAAAAATATGATTTAGAAATAATATCAGAAACTGATTATCAAAAAAGTAAAGACTATTATTATGGATTTCCTGTAAATGGTGATTATCGTATTACGAAAAAAGGGAAATCCAGTGATAGCTTTTGGCCAGTTTTAAGGGCAAGTTCTTTGATTATGGATTTAGATTCTATTCATGATGCCCTCAACTATATTAAAGCAGACCGAGCATTTATGAATTGTCTTCCAGAATATCTCTTGGACAGGAATGGAACTGACTTGGAATATGACGGGAATGCCGATAATCCCATTTCAAATATCACTTTGCTAAATGGCTTATCAATTGGTTCTTCAAAAAAACACTTTAACAATTATGTTGATCGAATCTACTATGTGCTCTCGGCTTTAGGAAAAAGAGGATTTAAAATGCAAGAATTCAACTTCATTGTTGGGTCCATTAGCGTCGAAGAAAGCAAGGAATTGTATCTGAAAGAGAATGAGAATAAGTCAAAAACATGGATGAAATGTCCCACAATTGTTGAGTCATGGAATGCCATGGATTCAGTTAATAGTGTCGGTGGGCATAACCTCGATTCTAAAGTAACTAAATTCAGGATAGCCAAAGATCTCAAACCTGGACAAACCAGGGAAACAGTCGTCAATGGCAGAAAAGTCATTGAGATTTCTAAGGCAGACATGAGAGCGCGTGGCACAGATCCCAAATATCTGCGCCGTGTAGGTCGATTGGAAAACAGTAAATTGCTACAAACAGAAATACCAGTTCGTCCCAAATCAACTGTTCTTAGAGATGTATCGAATCGAACCTCAAGAGGTTACAATGTGAATGACCATTTAACTATCCATGCTAAAGGATCTGCTTTCGAGATTGAAGGGAGGAAAGTTACTCTTACGGAATTGTTTGACCACATCTCTGAAAGTATGGCCAATGGAACTGCTCCTGTTAAGGAAATAGAGATTGTTGGTCTTGACAGAGCAGGAACGGAGGTGAATGCTATTATTGATGGTATTTCCTATCATATGCCAAAAGGACAAAGGGCAAATCTAGCAGCCGCCAAGTATGACTTTGCTAGTCACTCTGTGGAAATCAGTGGGGATAAAGCAATCATTAAAATTCCAATTAAAGCTGGTAAAGTTGAATATGGTAGCACATCACAAGTATCAGAGGCAGGCTTCGGTGTTACTAGCAAAAAGATACAAATGCTAGACATAAAATCGGGAGAACTAATCTTTGAAGTTCCTAAATCGAAATTGCAAACTTTCTTGGATCTTCTCAAGGCTTACTTTAAGGAAAAAAGAGAGTATTTTGATGAATTAAGACTTCGTCAAAAAATGAAACAATATGACATCGATCCTTCGGAATATATGGAAAAACAGCACCTTAAAGTTGCAAAAATGGAATTCAACAAACATCAAAACCAGATAGATTATGTTTGGACTATTCAAAAAGAAAAAACTGCCTAAAAAGGTTCTTCTGTTGTGTGCCATACCATACGACAAAGAGAGCTTCATAACTAGTTACAAGACAGGAGAGTCGGATTTCATCCGTTCTTTAGCCAATCTATATGGTACAGATTCTATTTCTGAAATATGGGAAAGATATGCACAAACAGCTGCATTGTTACGACAGACAATGCAAAGTGCTTCAAAACTTGGTGCAACCATCATTGAGCATACATCCATTGACAGTTTCAGCAGGTTGAATGAGTATGATATAATAATATTGATTGCTCATCATTCTGACAATTCAGATGAAATAGAGTTACAAGGGCATTTGGTTTCTACAAAGAATCTCATTCAAGCAATTCCGCTTGACACGAATGCGATTATCGATATGACCTCTTGTTACTCTGCATTTCTTTTACCCAAAATTAAAGCACGAATTCCACAAAGCACAATAATAGGCATAGATATTGCCACATCTCTTCCTCTTCGACTAATTCTTCTTGAGGAAACCTTACAACTTCTATGCAAAAAGAGTAATCTTAGCTATAAAGAAGCATTGGTGGAAACTTTGCGAAAAATACCTTCAGCACCAGATTCGTCATCCATCAAAGAGCAGACAAAAGAATCTGTCAAATTAGGAAGCAATAAACTCAAATCTACCATTTATGCCCCTAATGAAGCAAGGAAAGGCGACGAGTTTATGGTCTCAGTTTTTTTGCACAAACCAGAAGAGAGTGAAGAAGTGGAATTGATGGCAAAAGTATTGGACGATAATGCCACATTACGTAATTCCAAATCATTAAATGTTAAAATAGCGAAAGGGGACAAAATCGATTTTCAGTTATCCTGTGCAGCAGGTGGCTCTTCTGATTTTTCGTTTGACGAAAATAAAAAAGGACTTATTTGGGATAATGAAATGTCAAGTGTTGAGTTTTGTGTATCCATTAGCCCAAACTGTACAAAAAAAGCATTCATCGGAAAGCTGAAGATTGCCGTCAATAAAGCCCCAGCAGGAGAGATGCTATTCAAAACAGACATTATTGAGCAAACCAATCTCAATATCAAGAAAGAATGTGCAGAACTCCATTTTATCTCTTATAACCCCATTGAAGAACAAAAGAACAGCGAGGAAGAACTTCTTTTCAAGTTAAAAGGGCAAGAAACCAATCTTCAGGAGCGTCTTTCATCCTTGAATCCGACAGATTCATTATACGCTCAAACCCAACTTGATCTGAATGTTTGCAAAAAATGCATTGATCTTATAAGCGAATCGCGTTCCACTCCCAAGAACCGAATGCTTAAAGTTTTCATCAGTTCAACGTCAGATTTAAAACCATTCCGTCAAGTAGTTCGAGACCAGATAGAATCTTGTGAAATGTATCCTGATATGTATGAGCTTTGGGGGCAAGGGAATGATTACCCAAGAGATATGTGTTGCAGACATGTACTTGACTCTGACATATTTGTATGTCTATTGGGGGCAAAATATGGATATGTAGAACCAGCATGGGGAATGTCGATGACAGAAATTGAATTCCGCGTGGCATTGAAATCCGGCAAACCAATCCTCGTTTATATTCATAACCAATATAAAGAGGAAATGAAAAAACTTCTCCCCGAAAATACAATCGCAGTTGAACTGCAAAATAAACTCATTGACGAATTAAGAGAAAAAAGAATGGTGGGATTCTTCTCTAGTGAAATGAGTTTAGCCTTATTGTCAATCGCTGAATTATCAACTCTTAAACATAAAATCTCATGAAAGAACCATTAAAAGACAGAATTGATGTTTTGTTCGAGAAAGCCAAATCTGGAGATTCTCAAGCACAACTAAAGTTAGCCAAATGTTTTTACTCAGGCAAATTAGTAGAACAATCTTTAGAACAAGCCAAGTATTGGGCATTTAAAGCAATTTTGGCAGAAAATAAGGATGCTTCCAAATTCTATGAAACAATAATCAACAACAAATGATCCCCAACACTCCCCAAAGAGCTTCTTTCTTATGCAGCCAATATCTTTGAACGAAATTCATGGGCCAAGAAGATAATGTATTTGTCAGACAAAGGGAACAGAAGAGTCAATTACCTCATAAAAACCGACAACAGAATTTTACACAAAAAAGGCTATATATGAAATACGATGTATTTATCAGCTATTCCCGTAAAGATTACGTGGATGAGCATATGAATGTGATCCCCGGTAATGTTGTATCGAAAGTCAAGGATGCCTTGACAGGAGCTGGCATTACCTATTGGTTTGACGACGAAGGGATGTATTCCGGTGACAATTTCACCGAGAAGATTGTTAGCAATATCGAGATTTCGCAGATTTTCGTGTTTCTTTCAACCGAAAATTCCAATAAATCACGCTGGACATGCAAGGAGATTGCCAGTGCCGATGAGTTCGGCAAGTACATTATCCCAGTCCGTATCGACCGTACTCCTTACAACAAGAAAGTAATGTTCCGTATAGCAGACCTCAGCTATATCGATTACTACCAAAATCCCGAAAAGGGAATCAATGATCTGATTGCCTCAATCAAGGCGTATCTTGCACAAATTCAGGAGGAAGCCAATCGAAAGAAAGCTGAGGAGGAAAAGAAAAGAGAGGCCGAAAGGAGAAAAGCCGAAGAGGAAAAGCGGAAAAGAGAAGAAGAAGAGAAGTTGCGTCAAAAACAACAACAAGAACTTATCGAATCGATCAAGTTGTCGAACGCCACTATCAACAATGAAGAATCCAAACTGCAACTTGACCGTGAAAACCTTCTATTAAAAGTAGAAAAAGTAACTGATAATGTTAAACGTGATGCATTAAAGCAAGCCATTAATACAGGAGGTGCCATTCACTTGAAATATCAGAAAGAACAGACCGACTTGAAAAAAAAGATACAAGAGTATGAACAATTAGTAGAAAAATTGCAACGCCAAGTAGATGAAATCAATGCCGATTCGGAGGGGAAAGATCTCCATACAAAGCAAATACAAACAGAACTAGAAGAGGCTCAGATAAAAATCAAAAAACTCCAAGATCTCATAGAGGGAAAAAATGATGCCTCACAATCTCAAGAGGAAGAACACAAACGAGTTGTTGATAGTTTGTCGAAAAAAATAGAAGAACTGCAAAAGGAATTAAAGGAAAAGCAAGAAAGTACCAACAATGGTAAATATACATTGAACCAGGTGTTAAAAGATTATTGGATTTGGCTATTATTACTTGTTCTGTCCCTTGTCGGTCCTCTATTTTACTTCATATACAAAAGCAATGAGATGGAAAGTAGTTATGAATACGCACGATATTTTGAAAGACATTATAGAGATATTCTAGACAAGATTTCAAATAACGCTCCCGTTCCACTAGTAATTACAGATATTGAAATTAAAAATTCTGGTGATAATTGGGGGGATATAATTTTAAGTAGCGAGACTACCTATCTTGTGCCTAGAATTGAATACATCGGACTAACAGAAGGACAATTTATGCTGTACGCGAAGTATTTTGATAATGAAGGGAATAAATATACGGCTAAAGATGGCCATTTCCCATCTAATAATATTAATATTGAGTATTCTCAATTATATGAAAGAAGTAGAAAAGAGTTAACAGGATGGGGCAATGATAATCTAGGCCATTGGTCTGCAGGGACGTATCGAATCGAAATATGGTACGAAGAGCAAAAATTAGCTGAAAAAACATTTCTAGTAAATTGACAATTGCTTGAATAATCTGATCATTTCTTCAACCGATTCATTGACATCTTTATGAAGTCGAAATAGAGATTTGACAAAGATCAAATATTTCAAGGGTTTACAAAAGAGATATTGAAAGAATAAAGATATATGGAACCGAGAAAGTATTATTACAACAATTCCACATTAACCATCATTTTCGATGACATCTTGCATTCAAAAGCAGAAGTTATCGTAAGTTCTGACGACACTGCTGTTGATATGGTAGGAGGTCTCTCGGGTGCCATCCGGAAAGCGGGCGGAGACTATATCCGCACCGATGCCCAAAAGAAAAGGCCTGCCCAAGTGGGAGACGTGATTGTCTCCACTTCGGGCGACCTTGAGCATCAGAAATATATCTTCCACTGCCTCACTGTCAACTCAGAACATAAGAGCGAAGTTTTCAATGGACTTCTCTCCCATTCAGATGATATAAACAATTATATCTTGCGTCATTCCGTTGACAAGTGCTTCAGGTTAATGCAAGCTCTTGACCTCACCTCAATTGCCTTTCCTTGCATCGGCGCAGGATTGGCGCATATTCCACTCAAGAAAGTGGCTGAAGTTATGGCAGATGCCATATCGTCGAACCTGTGCATTACGCAAAAACCTTTTAATGTAGAGCTATATCTTTATCAACGCACTGGTTATGACAACGACAGTCGAGTAATGACAGAAATGGATTACATCGATATGTTTGAAAACTTCGCCATCAAGGCTGCCCTCTATCGATATGGAGTTGAAACAGCCAACAAGGAACGTCAGGAACCAGCAAAGAAAACTGACGAGACCATTATCATTCCTAAACGGGATGAAATGAAACACCTGGTTTTTATCAGCTACTCCAAGAAAGATACACCGAGGTGGAAATCATAAAGAACATTCTTGACAAAAACAAGATTTCATATTGGATAGACAAAGAGGGAATCTTTAGTGGAGAAAACTATAAGGAAGTCATAGTTGATGCGATTTAGACCGCCAAAGCTGTCATATTTGTTTCATCCTCACACTCAAACTCTTCCATCAACGTCATCCGAGAACTGGGCTATGCCGTTATGCAACGAAAAACAATTATCCCCATCCTATTGGATGACACGCCATATGCCAAGAGCATACGTCTTGACATCTCTGACATCCAACAGATAGAATTCAAGAATGACTCTGACACTGAAAAAGAGCTCATTACAAGCATCATTTATGCAGCAGAGATATAATCATAGCAATGTCGGCCAATGGCATCCATTTTGCAGTTGTGAAACATTAACAATCTCAGATTGCTTATGCATTACGATATCTTCATAAGCTACAAGCGTAAGAGTCTACCGACAGCAAACAATCTTTATTACAGGCTGACGACTCGTGGCTATTCCACCTTCTTTGACCTCGAAGAAATGCGCAGGGACAACTTTAATCTTCAATTATTAAGCAACATTGAGAATGCCAAAGACATATTTGTCCTTCTTGAAGAAGGTTCGCTTGATTCTTGTAAAAAGGAAGATTGGGAAAAGGATTGGTTTTGCCATGAGATAGCCTTTGCACTTGAGAAGAAAAAGAACATAATACCAATTCTGATTGGAGGTTTTCAAATGCCATCCGAAGATTTCTTTCCAGATAGAATGAAGGAATTATGCCTTAAGAATGCTCCAGAGTTCAATTTCTCTTTCTTCGAGGCCTACCTTGATAAACTGATTGAGAAAGATTATCTTCTCTCCAAGCCCAATTTGAATGACAAGGCGACATCTGTTTTCAAGTTCTACTCCAACGAGAACTGCCAAATATTCAAAGAGGGCAAATTGGTATGTAACATAGAAGGAATGTCCGATGAGCCGTATTACTTGCCCGTATCACGCAAGGGTGATTATAGGTTTAAAGGTGTGAATGCCATAACGGGCGAGACAAAAGTTATCAAGGGACATATTGAAGCAGATGATGAAAGAGAGATTGAGATTGAATGGGATAATCATAGGCCCTTCAATCCAGACTCTTTTTGGAATGAATCTTTTAAGATAAGAAGCAGTCGTCTCCCCGTGAAGTTGGGAAATGTAACTTTTGAAATGATTCGCGTTGAAGGTGGAAGATTGTTGATTGGGGCCACGCATGAACAGGGTGATGAAACAGAAAACAATGAACAACCTTCACATTCTGTCAGTCTTATGCCCTTTTATATAGGCCAATTCCCGATAACTCAAAACATTTGGGAACTGGTGATGGGGTATAATAAATCATTTTTCCGAGATAAAGAACACGAAATCATGTGTGAATACCAAGAAAATGCAAAAAAAATATTTAGTAAACTTGAGAATAGTGCGGCTTTTACACTCCAAAATGTAAGGTCAATAAGGAACAGACTGGCACATGACTCTTCGTATTGGCTGGATCTATGCAAGAATAATGTCGATATGCAAATTCAAAGTGAGCCTTTTGTCGCATTTGAGAAATACATACATTACGAATCCACGGATCGGTGCCATTATCCCGTAGAAAATATTTCACACGACGAAGCATTAGAATTTGTCAGAAGATTGTCTCAAATGACTAATATTCCTTTCTCGTTACCAACAGAAGAAGAGTGGGAGTATGCAGCCCGAGGAGGCCAGAAAAGTAAGGGCTACAAATACGCTGGTAGTGATAGTTTGAGTGAAGTGGCATGGTATAGAGAAAACTCTAAAAGCACTACCCATCCTGTAGGTGAAATGGCTCCCAATGAGTTAGGACTATATGATATGTCTGGCAATGTTTGGGAATGGACAGCTACTCCCGCACATTCCTATGAAACCGAAGCGATGTCAGATGGAAATGTATTCATCCGTCGTGGTGGCAGTTGGTGGCACGAAGCCAAGAACTGCCGTGTATCACGAAGATATGCCTCTGAGCACTCTAAGAAAACGAGCGGGCTGGGATTGAGAGTCGTGATTAGAGAGAATGTTGAATAATTTATAATAATAGAAGAAAAAACAGATATGGGACCAATATCAAGTTATAAGGAACTCATCCAAACATTGACGTGGGATGATGAGAAAAGAAGAAATGAACGATGGTACATATTCCTATTAATGAATCCAAACAATCAAACCAATGCAGGAATTGATATCATCAAAAACTTCTCGTATTTGAATGTAAGGACTGGAAATGTCACGTTCTTTATGCCCGGTTTCTCAAATATGGCCGAAGGAGTAGTTCCATACCAGTCGAACAATGGACATAGAATTATATATGAGGATGAAACATTTGGGGCTCTGTATTTTGATCAACGTGGGTTTCTTGAAACAATCTCATGGTTGGAGCAAGGTAACGAACATGCATTTAGATATAGTGAAGACTTGGATTTAGTAATAGTAAAATATCATCCAAAATTTACAGGGAAATATGCTGATGAGTTATATGAACAGAACTTTGACTTACATAATATGATTGTTTACAATCTGGATCAACTGAAGAATGAAGGTATTAATACCCTTAGAATGATTACTGAGTGTATGAATGCACTATCAGATTCAGAAACAGAAAGAGAGGTTAAACATAGGTTAGAGAACTTCATTTCTAACAGATCAGGTTTTTCGGGAAGACATTGGCACCAAAACATAAATGTTTTCGTTGCAGGGGCAAAAGTGCTAAAGCGAGAAAGAGATGCTGTGATTTCTGCATTAAATCACATTACAAACTATTCATCAAAAGATTTTGTTTTCCGAGTAAAAACATACGAGGACTTTGATCGATCGTTAACAGAAGAAGGCCGCCAGCAGGAGTATAACGACTTCATTGCCAATGATGCAGAATATGCAATTTTTATTCTAGATAACAGTGTAGGTGGTATTACTTTTGAAGAGTTTGAAGTTGCCATGAATGCATATCGGACAAATAAAAGACCCGAAATTTTTGTATATTCTCGAATGCCAAATAGAAGAGGGACATTCTCTCGCTTTTTCAGAAGACTTGAACAATCTAAAGAGGTTACAAAGATTAGGAGATACCTTTCTGAAATCGGGCAATACTACATCGAGTATCGGGATATAGATGACTTGAAAACCCACATTACTCAGGATTTTAGGAGGTATAGTTTATAGATCTAAACAAATACTTTAAGTTTCTGGACGATGTGCATATACTCACAATTGTCAAGGGAAGAAATCATTTGAACAAAACACATTTCTTTTTAAGCTATGTAGCCTAACATTAGTGGATGCAAAGAAAAAAATCAATTATGCGCGCAAATTCCAATCTATAAAGAATTATTCAAAGAACATATTTGGCACATGTAGTGGACTCTAATTTAGAAATTACGAAAAATGGCTAATGAGGTTTTTATATCATATAGTAGAAAGGACTATGATAAAGTAAATACGATTAAGGAAGAAATTGATCGGCTTGTAAGCATCGAGTGCTGGATGGATATAAATGGCATAGAAAGTGGAGAATGGTTTAAAAAAACGATCATCTCAGCTATTAACCAACACGACACCTTCTTGTTCATGCTTACTCCCCAATCAATGAATAGTCAATTTGCATTGAAGGAATTAGGGTTTGCTGCTAGCAAAGGTAAACGTATTGTACTGGTTGATTTGGAGCACACCCAATTAAATGATGATTTTCTATTCGACTATTCTGATAAAGATATTATTGACTAGAATGACCAAATACAACATAATAAATTGATTAGTAATTTGAAATCATGGTTTCAAATTGATTCTATTATTGAAAAAGGGGAAAGGGGAAATTATCCCATTTTCTTCTCGAAACAAAAGCCTCGAATTATTAATATCTTTTTCCTTATCGACTGCTCTGGCAGTATGATGGGAAGGCGCATCGAGGAAGTTAACCATGCTTGCTCGGAAGTTTTATGTAATTTTGATGTTATAAATCCTAATGTAAGTATCAAAGTTAATGTTCTCAAATTTGGAACATCTGTAGAATGGATGTCTCCTTACCCTATGCCTATTAAAGAATTCATGTGGAGACCCATCGAATCTTATGGATTGACAAGTTTTGGAGAGGCCTGCTCAGAGCTGAATCAAAAGATGAGTCTTAATGGGTTCTTCTCATCTAAAGAAATTATAATGAAATCATTACTTATTTTGATGACAGATGGTGAACCAACAGATGACTATGCAGATTCCCTTCAGAGTCTTCTACAAAACCCCTATTTTATTAATTCTCATCGATTCGCAATAGGAATTGGTAATGACTATAATCAATCTCTATTGGCCAAGTTTGCAGGAGCTAAGAAAGTATTCGAGCTAACAGATGAAGGAGATAATTCATATTTGAAACCTATGTTAGAGCGTATTATGCAAATTGGTTTATATGCTGCTTCATATGCTGCATTAAATGAAGAGAACAATTAAGGAATAACTTGATTTTATTAGTGGACACTAAACGGACCAAATTTGTTCTTTGAAATAGACCCCATAACAATGTATAATATAATAGAACAGGCTATCCGCCAGCATAAAGAGAATCTTTATGTTAATGATATTGTTCAAGAGTCAGATGTCCGTCATGCCATCCGTTGGGTGATGCGTGAAAATCCTGATATATTCTGGTTTGTTCACCAGTATCATTTTGACAAAGATAATGGAATCGTGTCATTAAGATACAGGTGTTCTCCAGAAAGATGTGCCATTATTCAAAAGAGCATCGATGATGTCGGTGATAAAGATTTTCAAATAAACTATGTCCTTACCTTGTCGCAGTTAGAACAGGTGGCATACGTCTATAAGTGGATGTTGGCTTATTGTAACTACAATACCAACTCGGCATACAATCAGAACATAGACAGCGTTTTTATCAGAAGGAATTCTGTATGTACTGGATATGCCAAGGCCGCTCAATACCTCTTTAAGTTGCTGGGAATTGAATCACACCTTGTATTTGGACGATTAAATAATGACAAAGAAGACGGTCGCCACTGCTGGAATATCGTATGCTTAGAAGGACGTTATTACCATCTGGATATTTGTTTGGGAGATTTGTCTATTGAGGATGTAATGAAGAAAGCAGGAGCCGCTACAATACGGCGTTATGGTGACTACAACTATAATTGCTTCTGTGTTTCTACGGAGGACATTTTGAAAACACGTACAATAGAAGATGCTGAATCCCTACCTTTATGCGACAGCACTCTTCCCACTGATGAGGTAGAAAGGTTATCCCATATAGAAATAAAGGAAAGGGATGAAAGTTTTGGATGCCTTTTGACACACATTGGTAGTTCCGCAGACATATTCCTTTGCACGAAAGACAAGAATTTAGTGTTGAAAAAGTTCCGAGGAAACGAAACGAAAAAATGCAAGGAAGAATATGGCTATATGGACAGTTTGAAGGGGTGTAAGCACCTACTTCAGTTGAATTATACATATAGCGATGTGGGGAATAACATTCTCGCTATTGAACAATCGACTCCTATCGTTGATTTGTTCTGTAGCCACTACTATCACCCGACCTTAAATGGTGTGCTGAAGATGATTAAAGACATCACTCTCGGATGGTTGGAGTGTCAGCAACAAGGCATAATGTATCGCGATATTCATGTTTGCAATATCTATAAAGCAAATGAGGGCAGTTACAAGTTGGGCGATTTTGGCAGTTGCACCTACGAGCTCAGAGGACTAAGGGCGCGAGTTGGCAATCCATGGTTCATGTCGCCAGAAACATATATAAGTGGAAAATTTGATGAACGTTCTGCTGTCTATTCCATCATTTCGGTATTGTATTTCGTTCTGAATGGATTGCGCCCACCATTTGTAAATGGACATAATGAGGAAGAGGCATTACAGCGAAAGATGAATGGGGAAGCTTTGCCTGAACCCGCATTACTGCAATCTTTCCCTAATGACTTGGCAGAAATCATCATGACTGAACTATTCGCAAGAGGTTGTGAATTTTCCCCCTCAAAGAGAATACAGACTTGCAAAGAATTGCTACACGTCATAGATGTATTACGCTCACGCTCAACCCTTAAGAATCAATGGATAGAACTTCGATTCGTTCAACAAGATGCAGATACGATTCTTGACAACAAGACCATTCCCAATGTATATATTCCTCGAAATATTCATCATAGGTTTACATACGGCGAGGAGGTGGAACGTATAGCTGTTAGTCAAAGGTGGTCTCCATATAGCGAAGATGTTGAAAGGACTGCTACAACAGCTGCGACATCTATTGTTGATGTAGATGGCAATGGAAGTTTTGAGGAAGAAGAGGTTAGCTGGAATGATTTACCAGGTGAATTAAGAGTTGCGCTTGAAGGAGAGGATGATGTTGATGTGAGTTCAATTCCCATGTCGGATGATGTGGAAAACTATTGCCGGACAATGGGGGTTGGTGAACAGACTTTTAAAGGGTCGGGAGAAGAAAATTCTCCTCATCTAAACGATGAAGATTATTTGATGAGAAAAAAGATAGATGAACTAAATCAAAGACTTCTTCGTGACGGAAAGGTGAAAAACTCGTCAGATGGAATGGCGACAGGGGGTTATAATGCTGATAGCGTGAATTACCCTCATGGGAAACTATCTTGCGAACCGACTACTTTTAACCCAATTATTCACAAAAGAAGTTTCTGGAATAAATTGTTTGGCAAGACCTATGAGACATATAGTTCCATTTTTGCCCCTGCAGAAATGAAACGCAAGTCACATATGCTTGTGCAGGTGTATCTTCACTTGTATGAAGAGTCGGAGAAGGTGAAAACACTGGCTCAGGAATCAGACAGAAATGCAAAGCGGCGTGACTATATTCCACTGCAATGTAAACTGAAAAAAGGGGACAAGGTAGATGTGCTTTTGAATATCTATGGCGTAACGTTGCTGATGTCAGATAAGAAAAGTATGGTATGGCAAGGATCTTTTACAAAGTGCAGTTTTGACTACTTCGTGCCAAAGGATATAGATGTGGAGGAACTGAGTTGTGTGGCATTGCTATCTGTGAATGGAGTGCCCGTTGGTGAGATGCGATTTATCACTAAAATTGTGGACCAACCAAGGCAACTGAATCCAGAGATTATCGCACACAAGTACAGTAAGGTATTCATCTCGTACTCCCATCAGGATGAATCGAAGGTGAAGTTCCTGCATGAAGGATTGGAGTTGGGTTCTGTGCCACATTTCTTTGACCGTAAGTATCTGAAAGCTGGTGATGTGTTCCCACAAGTGATACAGGATTACATCAACTCGGCAGATTTATTTATCTTATGTTGGTCAGAGAATGCCTCCAAGAGCGAGTATGTAAAGAAAGAGCGTTTGCAGGCTCTCGAACGAGCATTCCCTCAGGTGCAACCTGAGAAAGCAGCAAAGCTCAGGATATATCCCATGAGCTTTGAGCCTCATGCAAAACTTCCTGACGATATGAAGAATTATTATCATTTTGGAGAAATATAAAGATAACAAACAAAATATGGATCAGGTAAAATTATTATCACATTAAAAATGATTAAATCTTAATAATTTCAACAATATGACCACCGAACAAATAGAAAAACTATGCAGGGACAAGGAGCAGGAACTGCTCCATAAGTATTTTGGCAACCTTGTGAGAGAAGCTGCGATAGAACGTCCTGAGACAATTGGGGAGTACACGGAAGATTTGCCCCTAAAGATAGAGGCAGAGTTCAAAACCTTCCTCGAAGATCTTTGGAAAGGGTATGCACCAGAAGAGTTGAAAGGTACACCACTCATCTTTGACGAGCAAAAACTGCGCAAACTAATGACTGACGACGACCGAGAGCAAATAGAAGATGCTTATAGAGATGCGATGGTATTGACTCTTTGGGAACGTATTACCAAGACAAACCACAAGGACGTTACATATTACAAAGGCTTGCTTCAAGAATACACTCGCGATTTGCTGATGGTGATGCGTGAGGACTTCCTTGAGGAAATCACGGGGCATCATATCAAAAACAAGGCTTTCGACAACAATGACGAATGATACTAATTTTGAATTAACAACATTTTATTCCAAAAAATGAATCCACTACTCTTTACATGTTCATGCGACTCTTTGGTCACCAATATAAGTGCTAATGCATGTGCATGCAGTCAGAAGGCTGTTGAACAGGGTGCGAACTGGAAAGATTGATGTCATTGACAAGCTAAATGGAAATACATCATTGTAAGCCGACGATGGGAAAAATAGCAAAAAGACATGAAAACAAAGGATCACAATAAAATCAAGCTATGGTTCGACCGATTGCTGTCGAAAAGCCTATTTCAACAGTTTGCACTATTGGCCTTGGTGCTGGTGGTTGCCTTCGGCATATCGTATCTAATGTTATATATTTCGTACGATAATTGGAAAGAATTTTGCGATAAAAGGGATATAAGCGAATGGCTCCTCCCTCTATATCTCCTCATTGACTCGAACGCGTTGAATGGTATCTATTACGATCATCCGGAAGTTCATGCTTGGATGTTGTTTGTCAGTAGTCTTACCTTCATCTTCGGTGCCTTCATCTTCAATGGTGCCATCATCGGCTTCATCACTAATGCCATTGAGCGACGAGTTACCAATCATCGGAAAGGACACATTCATTACTTGAATTCGGGGCATCAAATCATTATGGGTTATGACGATATGGTGCCGTCCATTATCAACCATATTTTCGCGAAGGATGCCAACGCTTTCATTCTGCTCCTGACTACCAACGATGCAGATTCCATGCGCGAAAAGCTGCAGAAGATGTTTAACGACGACCAATTGAAGCAAATCATCATCAACTATGGAAACCGCACTTCCACATATTTCTTCAAGGGTATCCATCTCGAATCTTCCGAACAAATATTCATTGTCGGAGATCGCACATCATCTACCCACGATGCCAGGAACGTGGAATGCGTTGACTGCATCCGCCAATATCTGAACCGTCCTGAAATCAAGCAGAGGCCAAAGCGCATCACTTGCGTATTTGACGATTTGGACACTTTTGCTGCTTTCAAGACCACGGAAATCTTCAATGAAGTGAGAGATCTCGGCATAGAGTTTATCCCCTACAATTTCTATACTGGTTGGGCCAAGCAGGTTTTTGTGAAGCGTTATTACAAAGACATAGATACGCCAGACAAAGTTTACACCTACCCTGCAGTGTTTGGCAAAGGTTATACGGAGCAGGGCCCAAAAGCCTTGACTCCAGAGGACACGAAATACGTTCACCTCGTTTTCGTGGGCGCCACCAATTTTGCCGTGGCTTTCGCCATGGAAGCTGCCCAAACTCTGCATTTCCCAAACTTCAACAAGAACAATAAATTAAAGACCCGAATTACCTTTATCGACCTCAATGCTGATGTCGAAAAGGATGAATTCATTACTCGCAACCGACATTTCTTTGAGGTTCAATCATATTACTACAGAGATTTATCGAGGGAAGCTATCGAAACGGAGAGTGACAATAACCCCCGTGACGAATATGTCATGTTCAAAGAAGAAAATGGATATAAACCAAATGATGCCAATTTCCTTGATGTGGAATTCGAGTTCATTAAAGGAGATGTGTTCTCTCATCGTGTTCAAAAGGAGATCCGAAGATGGGCCGAAGACATCGAGAATCAATACCTCTCGATATTCGTGGCACAGTCCAACCAACGCCAGAACTTTGTCCTCGCAATGAATATGCCCGACAAGGTGTATGATAATTCTATCCCTATCTTCATTCGTCAGGACCGCTCGGACAACTTCGTCACGGACTTGCGCGAAGCCGACAAAAAAAAGAGCGAGAAAGGATTGACTTATTATTGTGTGGATAAAGAGGACAATCTCGAAGAAAAGCCACGAGAGGCTCGCTACGCCAACATATATCCATTTGGAATGAATGAAACTGCCTTCAGCGCTGATGACAATTCCTTGAAACGAGCAAAGCTCATCAACTACCTTTATTCTACAGCGGAATACAGTTCACACAAGTTCAAGGGCATGCTTGCTTTGGATTCAATGTCCAAGAGTCAAATCTGGGAAGAGGCTGATGCAGCGTGGCGAAAACTCTCTGTCGCACTGAAATGGTCGAATCTCTATTGCGCCTATACTATTCGGACCAAACTGGCAATCCTTCGCTCCATGCGCAAACTGACGTTGGATGACACTTCACTCGATTTGCAAGAACTATCCGATGATGAAGTTAATGAACTAGCAAAGGTGGAACACAACCGCTGGAATGTAGAGAAACTCTTGATGGGCTTTAGAAAGGCATTTAATGAAGAAGATAAACATAAGCACGAAGAATTTGCGAACAAACTCGAGAATAATAAAGAACTATTTATTCACCATGACATTCGTCTATTCGACGGCTTAGATGACATCCAAAAATTGGACGAAGAGTTCTCGCGATATATTCCTTGGATTATGAAGATGACGATGGGTTAACATCAAAACAAGAAAAATGAAAAAACTTATTATTTTAGCAATCAGTTTCCTCTTTACATCTCTCGCTGTAGCGCAAACACAGAGGGGATTCGTGAAGACCAAGGGGCGCATGGTGAACGGACAGCTGGTGCCTGGGCAGGGCCTACCTGGAGCAACTGTCAATATTCAGGGTGGCAGCAGCGTGGGCGTAAGAAATGCCAACGGCTCCTTCTCGTTCGTGGCGCCTGGTAAGACGTTTATGGTGCAGTCGGTGCAAAAGATAGGATACGAGCTTGTCGATCCCGATGTTACCACCCGACCACATCAGCAGTCAGAGAATGATCTTTACCTGGTGATGGAAACGCCGGAGCAGCAGATGGAAGACCAACTGGAGGCAGAGGAGAAAATCAGCCGAACGCTGCGCGAGCAGTTGAACCATGCCCGTCGGGAAATCACGCGTCTGAAGGAGGAGAACAAGATCACGGAGGAAGAATACCACCAGCGCATCGCCAAGCTGATGGAGGACCAGAAGAACAACAAGACTCTCATCGAGGAGATGGCCAGGCAGTATGCCCAGATGGACTACGATCAGATGGACTCCCTCAACCAGCGCATCAGTGATGCCATACTCAATGGCAG
>JAFYZW010000024.1 GCA_017548545.1 Bacteroidales bacterium
CTGGGCATGTATGCCTGTGATGAAAACACAGGAGAAGAGAAGGATGAAAAATAATCGTTTCATAACAACTCCAATTATTCTGTACATATATCTATCCTATAAATGCACAGTGATCGAAAACCTTGCATCAGGAAGAGAAAAAATGGGCCCTCAAGCGAAAGCGAGGGCCGCAACCTTGAAGATTGTGGCCCTCGATGATATTGAAGGGTTAGAGTGTACTTATGGATTAACTATCTTTGTCAATCTTACATTCGATATTGTTGGTGAATTGTTATTGTACCATATTCTAAATCTTAACGTCCCATCATTACGAACGCATTGATTTAATTGATCTGCAGTGAGGTTGAATGTAATATCGTGTTCGTAATGCTTATAGCCAGTATAGTCGCCAGTTATGACCGTTCCTCCATTATTCGTAATACGGAAGATAATCGGTTCATCAGTGGATGCTAAACCTGAATAATGGATTGTAAGTTTGGCACCATTTGACCAATCGGAAAGGTTTACTGCTTCAGATGTTGTAGCGTTAATGCGATGGATGTTTGTATATGTAGTTCCATCAACTGTAATATCGCCCTGATTTGTAGCAGTTCCCAAATTCAATGTTAACGTAGGATTGACAACAACAGGAATTCTAATTACGTTCGCCTTGTATTGGGTAGTGGCTTCTGCGGTGACTATAATTTCGCAGGTACCTATGCCTTGGGCATAAACGCTGATGTCGTTGCCAGTAAATCTGACTTGGGCGACATTGATATCAGTTGTAGTAAACGAAACATTGGCATTCGTTGAAGAAGAGTATGTGAGGATTTGCGTTCCACCAACCCCATTGAATGTTATTGAGGTTGGATTGACGACGAGATTATGACGATGCTCTGGGTCAGTTACGCCAATCAATTGAATTTCAACCTTTGATACGGTGAGCGGATTATCATCGTCTTGTACAAGCCACATGCCTTCCGAGTCAACTGCCATGTTGAACCTGCGGGCGCTAAACGTGTAATAGGTTGTATGTGCAGAGCCATCACCGAATGTATCATATACGAGAAGGTTGTGGGCTGCGTCATCAAAATAAATATTTGCAGGCTTGAGGGTGTAATGAACAATGACAGTGGCTTTTGCGTCTTCGAGCAGCAATGGATCAATACCCTGAAGATCGATGTAAACCGCATTATAAAAGATCCATCCACCGTTTTCCGGATCGCCATACACAAATGTGGTATCTGTTCTAAATGGTACCTCTATGGCTTCCATGAGATTTTGGTTTTCTTCTTCTTCTTCAGGCTCATCTGGCAAGAATTCTCCACGGTCGGTAACTAATGTGCTAACCTGAGAATCAAAAATCCAATTGGTCTGAGAAATGTCCTGTACCCAATTTTCAAAACCATGGCTTTCATCTTTGTTGTATGCATCAGAAATATACACTTCTTCCTTCGGCCATTCGAAATAATGTGGCAGGAGCATCATCTGCGGCGCTTTGCCTTCAGTATATTGACCTTGGTTTGTTTGTCCTTCTGTAGTGGAACTATTAGAGATTATTTTTACAGCTTCATTGTCACCATAACATACCAATTTAAAGAAACCGGTATGGAATAGTTCCGACAGGTGAGTAGCATATTGATTTTCACCGTTACCTACATGCCATTCATGATTAGTGGGTATATCGATGGTGATAGGATCTCCCAATGCTTGATATTCATTGTAGGCATTGATAATACTATGATTTCTGGAACCTGTGTTCAGGGCTGGACTCTCTTTTAACAAGGCATGAATCTCGCCTCTTGACACTCCATTGATAGTCACGGTTGTTTCGTAGGCTCCACCAGCCGCCATAGGCGTAATGATGATCTTTTCGCTTGTAGCTTGAGTTGATACAGCCTCCCAGTGAGCGGCAATATTACCTTGCTTTTCTTTCCATACGTATTGCTTCTCGTCCTCCTCCTTATAAGTCAAACCGAGAACGACATCATTGAAGTCGAAGTCGTATGAAGCGAGGTCTTCGCAGACAAGGATGGCATTTTCCGTGATGGCTTCATTATCTTTGATATTGGTGTCGTCCAATCCTCGGGCAATATAAATCACGTCGTTGAGGTCTGCATCACCACCATTAATCCAGTCCTCAAAACACATGTATTGGTTATTGTCAGAAACTGTAATGCCATTAATGTTTAGACCATTCAGATTAAAGGTGGCGACATAACTCATCTTGTATGTGCCATTCTGTTCGAATGGTTCGCATGCTGGGTTCAGATTCCATTCAGAGTATCGTATGTTCGAACCGTCTTTATTATGAATCCAAAATCCGTATTCCGAAATGCTATTGGGAACAACAATTTTGTATGGATGAGAAACCAGATACTGATCTTTGATATTACGCGCTGCCATTTGTTCGTCGCTGAGAAGATAATCATTCACATTAACCAAATCATAAGGAAGCACGATTCTCTGCACTGTATTATCATTATAAACATATTCAACATCCAAGCGTGACTTGGTTTCTGTTAAGATAGTGGCTTGCTTGATGTAATACAAATGTCCATCCTTGCCCATGACGGCAGTGACATCAGGGT
This sequence comes from Bacteroidales bacterium, assembly GCA_017548545.1. Taxonomy (GTDB): domain Bacteria; phylum Bacteroidota; class Bacteroidia; order Bacteroidales; family UBA3663; genus Liminaster. Next base: position 2,571 of record JAFYZW010000024.1, read on the forward strand.
CTTCGTCTTCTTCAACATACCAATAGATGCCAATACTGTCGTGTGCAGAAGTGGTCCAATGCACAGGAATAAAATCGATATGGCGGGCTGTGGTGAGAAAGTCCTGAGTCACCTGACCCATGTTGGAATTTGCATAGGTATTATTCGGAGTGCCGATTTCAGGCAAAACCAAAGTGTAATTGTCATGCTGAGATTTTGAAATCCGAACGGTGTCGCTCATTAAAGTAATGGTCGGATATTCAGCACCAGCACGAGTAACTGGACCCTTGCGTCTAGCCAACTGGCCGAAGAGGTCCCAATCTTGTTCTGGGTCGATTTTTCCGAACTGACGTTCGAACTCGTGAGTGTAGGCCTTGTCCTGAACGTCGTTGTAAGGCTCATAGTCCTGGCACGAGCTCACGAACACAGTAGATGCTGACAGGAGAAGACAGGTCAGCAAAGTTGATTGGTTCAATTTTTGACTCATTTTTTTAAATATTTGGATTAATAATTCATTACAATCTCTCAATAATAAATAGTTCCAATAAGTTTCTGACAAATGAAAAGACGTGAAAAGGGTGTTGGACACCATAGCACCTCTTTTTCAATAATAGGAAATTCGGTGCAAATATACGTATTATTCGTGAGTCTTAATGATTATTTGTTTATAAACGCTTCACTCTTATCTTTTTTCTATCATTTGTGCGTGTATTGCAAACTATAAATATCAAAAAGTCGGCTTTGCATGGGAGTTGAGCAGCATTTTAACATTGTATTTAGATTTGGTGTACAGATTTTGTATGCTTCGATCGTCGCATACATATTTGATGTATGGATTCTGTATGCTTCGATTGGCGCATACAGATTTGATGTATGGATTCAGTATGTTGCGATTGGAGCATACATATTTGGTGTACGGATTATGTATGCTTCGATTGTAGCATACAGATTTGGTGTATGGATTCTGTATGCTGCGATTAGAGCATACATATTTGGTGTGCGGATTCTGTATGCTTCGGTTGGAGCATACATATTTGGTGTGCGGATTCTGTATGCTGCGATTAGAGCATACATATTTGGTGTACGGATTCTGTATGCTTCGATTGGAGCATACAGATTTGATATATGGATTCGATATGCCGCGATCGGAGCATACATATTTGGTAAACGAAATCTGTATGCTCCGATTGGAGAAAGGTTTTCTTGGAAAAGGAATGGTTTATCTGCTGTCGAAGGAGCTCAGTTTCTCTTCAATCCTGAGTTGCACCTCGAAGGGCTTGAGTCCCCATCGTGGTGCAATGATGAGTTCCGATGGCGCGGAGGCTGCAAATCGTTCGAGATAGATGTCTTTTCGGAGAAGAGAGATGAAAGTGGCTGCAAGTTCGACGTAATCGTCGATGCTCATTGTAAAAAAGTCTTCGGGATGAGCTGCATACTCTTTGGCCATCGGTGTTCCCTTCAATATCTGAAGTTGATGCAACTTAATAGCATTTATGGGAAGTCGGTTGATGATATCTGTTTCGGCAAGGATATCTTCCTTTGTTTCGCCTGGGAGGCCAAGGATTAGATGTATAGTAGTGTAGATGTCTGCTTGGGCACATCGGCGGATTGCCGATATACTGTCTTGTGCGGAGTGGCCACGATTGACGCGCTGGAGGGTTCTGTCGTAGAAGGATTCGACCCCCAGTTCGAGAGAAATGAGATAGCCTTGGTTTTGAAGTTCACCAAGATAGTACAGCACATCGTCTGCGATGCAATCGGGACGTGTGCCAATGACCAAGCCGACCACATCCTCGACAGAGAGTGCTTCCTCATAACGCTGACGTAATAGTTCTAAGGGTGCGTAGGTGCTGGAATAAGCCTGGAAGTAGGCGAGATACTTCATATTGGGGTATTTGCCCGCAAAGAAGCGCTTGCCGGCTTCGAGCTGCTCACGGATACTGTCGGTGCTGCGACAATAAGAGGGATTGAACGCATCTGTACGACAAAAGGTGCATCCACCTGTCCCGACTCGTCCATCGCGATTGGGACAGGTGAATCCACCTTCAAGCATGATTTTTTGGAGCTTCATCGTATCTCCAGGATCCGTACCGGTGTGGGTTCGGCAGCTACTGATGTTTCGCCATCACCTTGATGTACGCATTGCACATAAAGGTGTAAGTGGCGCTGCGCTTTCCATAATTCGGTGTCGAACGAGGGTTCCCAGGCATCGACCGTATAGTCGGTGAGATCGGAGAGTTCCCATTGACCGGAACGAAGGTCGGCGGTATGGTAAAGCGAAACGCGGCTGTCGCGCTCCACGTCACGAACGATGTACCACGCTTCGTGACCATCGATGGCAACACGTGGACGGGCGATGGGAATCATCTTTGTGCCGCCACCTGAGAGGCTGAAAGGCGTCTGTCGCTGGCTCACCTGCTGCTGCTGCCATGCCGTGCCATCGTTCCAGACGATGCGATACTGCGGGATGGAGTCCTCCTGATTACGCCAGTAGGTGGCGATATATGGATGGCCCTCGGCATCGGTACTCATCGAGGTTTGGTTGATGAGCTCGCTGTTCTGTGGGATTCGGCAGGCATATTCGGCATTGTCGGCCGTGATAGGCAGCTGGTATGGCGTGCCGTCGCTGCGCTGCCACGTCTTGCCTTCGTCGGTGGAGCAGGCATAGCACAAGTCGTGGTTGGTCTCGACGAGCCACGTCTCGCGCCAAACCCAGCTGACGTGGATGGTGCCACGGGCATCGACGAAGAGCTGCCAATAGGCATTGCGGAGCTGTTCTCCATCGATGAGCACGTCCTGCAGGCGACTCCACTTGCGCGTCTTGACATCGTAGAGATTCATGACGAGGTTGCCACGGCCTGATGCGCCGCTACGATAAGCGAACAGCACATTGCCCGAAGCCAGACGATAGAACTCGGGATAGGTTACGTCGAGTTCGTCGGGGATCAAGGCGTCCATCGAAGGACTGATCATCGGCTCCATGTCGCCCAAGGTCAATGAGCCGGGCTCCACACTGCGGGCGTAGTGGAGAGGATGGCCGTGATGATCGAACGAGACGTGCAGATAGCCGTCGCCATCGGGCATGATGCTGATGACGTTGTGTGCATCCTGGACATGGCCCTGGTATTGGGTCTTTTGTATGTTGAATGACGTATCTCGGAGCTGGCGTTTGCCCAGGGTGAGCCATCCTGCCGAATCGTAGTAGGCGACGTATTGCGTCTGGCCGATAGTGGCTACCGAGCTGTTGCGGAATACGGTGGCGTTGATGGAGTTGTTGCTATAGCCAATACCTGCTTCGATGAAGCGTGGCAGTTCAACCTTGGGTTGACATGCAACCAGCAGCAACGAGACAATGGTGAGCAGCGACAGAAGTCTTTTTCTCATTATATTACTTTTCTAAAAATCTATACATCTCACAACAAGCCAAGAGGAAGGCACCGGTGCCGAAGTTGGAGACGGACTTCTGGTCAACGGTCTGGCCTGGAATGGCACGTTCGCCGATGGGCTGGACGTAGCCGACACTGCCATCCTCCTGCAGGGCGACGGTGGTGAGATAGTTCCATGCCTTGACGATGGTGGGCATGTAGGTCTCGCGGTCGAGCAGGCCATTGTTGACGCCCCAGAGCAGTCCGTAGGTGAAGAATGCTGTGCCGCTGGTCTCTGGACCTGGAGCATGCTCAGGATCGAGGAGAGAACGAGTCCAGTAGCCCTCGGGCTGTTGGCAGTTCTTCACGGCTTCGCACATGTCGATGTAAGTCTGACGGAATTCGGCCTTATCCTTCCAAGTGTCGGGAGTGTCGGCAAGGACTTTGGCCAGACCGGCCACTACCCATCCGCAGCCGCGTGCCCAGAAGTCCTTGACACCGTTGAGGCTGGCATGCTTGGGGTAGAGGTACTTTCCATCGCGATAGAAGAGATGCTGAGGCACGTTGGCCATGGGCTGACCTAAAGTGTCGGGAATGCTCTCCTGTCCGTCGTACATAAGGTTCTTGGCGAAGGTCCAATATTCGGTAAGTTTCTCGAGATATTGCTCGTTGCCGGTGATGTTGTAGAGCTTGGTCATGACGGGCATCACCATGTAAAGGCCATCGGCCCACCACCAGTAGTCGTTGGCCGAGGTTGACATCTCGTACTCCATGACTTCGCGTGCCCGTGCAATCTTGCTGTCGTCAGGTTCGAAGTTGTAGAGGTCGCAGTAGGTCTGGAAACAGATCTGCCAGTCGCCGAAGAGCACGTGACGCGGAGTCTCGCCGTAGTTGTAGATCCACTCAGCAGGATTGCTGTTGGTGGCACCCTTCCACTGAGCAGCTTCGGCCCATGTCTGGCTATAGCCGATGAACTGTTCCTTCAGTTCACTGGAGAGTTTGCACACCTCCATGTTTCCGGTGTGATAGGCGGCATTGTCCCAGAACGGACTATTGTTGGAGTAGGGTTTGAAGGTCCATTCGTTGTCGGGGTCGGCAGTGTAGGTTGCATCGGTGGCCACGACGAGCGGATGGCTCTCTTGCCATTGGGTGTTGACCTGCTTGATGATGCTGACGACGGCATCGGGGGCAGGTAGGTCATACTTGGGTGCCTGCTTGGTGCATGCCGCCAGTGACAGGGAGGCGGCAATGATTAGTAGGTATTTTTTCATTTGGGTTTTTGTTTTGTGTGGGGGAAAATCACTCCCAGTAGAGGATTTGCTTGTTGATGTGCCACTTGTGGTCCTTCGGGAAGTCCTCAGCCTCCCAGGCTTTCTTGGAAGTCCAAGGCTGGGCGGGATCGGTCCAGAACGGATCGTCAGCAGGCAAACCGAGGGGCAGGAATGCAAGCGAGGTCATGTAGAGCGAACCGTTATTGGTATAGATGTCAGCCACATTGGGATGCGAGCCCACGAAACCGATGGTCAGGAATCCGCCCTTGTTGAAGTTAGTGGGTGTCGTAGCAGGGGTGTCCGAAAGACCGAGCTCGTAGAGGTCGGCTGCATACATGCGCTTCATGACGGCAGTGATGGCTGCACGTACCTGGCCATTCGATAGCTGTTCGGGCAGACGTTTCTGCCAAGCCATCATGGCCAAGGGCTGGAAGACGGCAAGGCGATAGGGGATGCTGCGACCGAAGACGGGATAGGTGCCTTCGGGCGAGACCATACGCTCAAGGATGCAGCTGAACTTCTGCATACGTTCGCGGATCACGCCGAGACGATAGGTCGGACCCTGTGTCTTGTAGGTGACGGGATCCACACTGTGAATGAGGTAGCTGTTGTTGGGCTGAACGTCGCAGACCATCTCGACGCATTCGGCATACATCGGATGGATGACGTACGAGTTGTAGTAGTCGAACGCAAACGACGGGCCATCGGCATACCAGCCATCGCCGATATACCATTCCTCGGCTTTGTTCACCGCGGTCTTGATGCGGAAGGCATCGTAGAGCGGCCCTTCGAAGCCCTCCTTTTGCAGATCGACACCGGCTTTCTTGAGCGAAGCCTCGGCCTTCATGAGGAAACATTCCTCCATGCCACAGAAGAGAAACCAGTTCTGATAGGGCGGGTCGTAGCGATGGAGCTTCTGCATCTCACGCACATAGCGTAACTTGGTCTCGGTGCTCAACGGTTCCCAAAGGGCATCCCAGCCGCGATGGAAGCTCTCGACGACGTAGGCAGCATCGACCAATGTCTGTCCACCTGAACCCCAACCGAGATAATCGGGACTGGCAGGGTCAACGGCATTGGCGTAGGCTTTCAAAGCCCATTCGCGTAGCTGACGACGCTGCACTCCCTCGGGGGTTTCGTCGTCGGGCAGCGAAAGCCATGGAGCAAGGCCGGCCATCAGGCGACCGAAAGCCTCCATATAGGTCACTTTCTTGTTGCGTCCGTCCCAGGTGGGCGACACCTCAAGGTTGCCGTTCTCGTAGGTCATCACCTGTTGCAGGCGTCCTTCGGCCATCGGTTCGAGCACAGGTTGGGCCATGCGATAGAGCAGGGTGGTCCAAACCTCGCGGTCGGAAGGGGCTTTCACGACTTTCTTCTTGGCAGACAAGGGTGCCGCCATCAGTACTAAAAGCAAAAAGATGGCAGCAGACAGAACGTTGTGCTTTTTCATAGAGTAAGGGTTTATAAAAAAGGAGAGGTGCCAACGGAGGGCATAGCCTCGTATGACACCTCTCCCGATTACACACATATATTAACTAAACTACATGATGTCAGTCTTTAGCTAATTAATAACCAGGATTCTGCTGAAGATCGGCATCCTTATTCAACTGTATCTCCGACAGAGGAATGGGGAGCAGACAGTGCTTGCCGGCATCAAAGCCGGTAATGGCTTTGCTCTGGGTACCCTCGGCATATTTCGACATCATCATCTGAACACGCTCAGCCAGCTTTCCTGTGCGGCAAAGGGTATAGCGACGGTTCTCCTCGCCAACGAGCTCACGGATGCGTTCGTCGAGCAGGAAATCCAGGCTCATGTCGGCAGCTGTGACAGCTCCTGCAGTGGCATTGCCTGTTTCTTCGCGATACTTCTTGAATGCGCGGTCACGCAGAACGTTGATGTCTTGGGCTGCACCTGTCATGTTGTTCTGCATGATTCGAGCCTCGGCACGGAGCAGATAGGCATCAGCAAGACGCATGATGGGCCAGTCCTTGACAATGGCATAACCGAAATCGTCGGTCGGATCGTATCCGCCCCACTTGGTGGTGTGAGGATACATTACGTTCAGGGTGTCTTTTACCGTCCAGTAAGCGCGGTCACCTGTGTGTACGGTAATCTTCTCTGCTCCGGCTGTTCCCTCATCCACACGGAAACCGTCCTTAACATAAATGTCGGCGCTGAAGTTAGGCTTGTTGTAGAACAGGACGCGACGGATGTTGTTGTTCGAGTTGCGGATATCACCTTCCTTGTAGATGGCGTATTTCACATAATTGCTCAAGCGCAGACGACCATTGCCACGACCGCCGATGGAGTCGGCGTTAACCATGCCGTTGATCTTATGGAATGCTGCCACCCAGTTGCGGCGTTGCTGCGGGTTGTCGATGGTGCCACCCGTCACGTTGCGGTTGTACTCCATCTGGAATACCCAGATACCCTCGGTGTTGCCCTGGGAACGGCGCTGGTTGCCCCAGCGGTACATGTCACTGTAATAGTCACCGGCCTCGTCGAGGAATTTTCCATAGCGTTCCTGTATAAGTTGGTAGTTGCCGCTGTTGATGGTGGCGCTGACAGCTGCCTCGGCCTCGCTGTACTTACCCATACGGTTGAAAGCCTCGCCAGCCAGTATGCGGGCGCAGTCCTTGTTGATACGGCTCTCCGTGGCGGTTTTGCCCACTTCCGGCAGGTTGGCCATAGCATCGTTCAGGTCGGCAGCAATGACGGCATCAATCTCGGAGACAGCATTGCGGGTGAAATCGGTGCGCGGCTCGGCCTTGCTCTCGGTGATAAGGGGTACATTGCCCCAAAGAGTGACGAGCAGGTTGTAGCTGTAGGCGCGGAAGAATTCTGCCTCTGCTTTAGCTGCTGGATCCACACCCTCAGTGTTGATGATGATGTTGGCACTGTTGATGATGCTGTAGAGGTTCTCCCAGAGGAAGCTGACACCACCGTTCTCGGCGTTCAATGAGCCATATTGGAAGAAGGGTACCTCAACACCCTCGGTATCGCCAGGGGCACCCACGTCGGTACCGTCCTGCCAGATGCCGGTGAATCCCTGACGGCTGGACATGCCCCAGAGGGCAGCGTACTTATAGTGCAAGCCGATTATCTTGGCGTTCACGTCGGTAACATCCGTACCGTAACTTGAAAACATGTTTTCATCCAGATAACTGTCGCTGCAAGCGGATAGGCCGATGGCCAACACGGTGGCAACTGAAGCACTGTATATGATATTCTTGATTTTCATAACTATCGTGTATTTCTATTATTCAAATCTTCAATTACTCAATTATTCATCAGAAGGTAACGTTCAGGCCGAACACCATGCTCTTCGTCATTGGGTAGTTGTTCTCGTAACCGCCCCAACCGCGCTGGGTGATGTCAGACTCGGGATCCCATCCGATCCAGTCTGTGAAGGTGAAGAGGTTGCGTCCGCTGGCATAGATGGTCAAAGCGTTGATGTGCATGGCTTGGGTAATCCTGGCGGGTACCTGATAGCTCAGCGTGATGTCCTTGATGCGGGTGAAGCTTGCATCACGTGGGAATCCGTAGCCCCAGCGGTTGGAGGTCTTGCTCAATGAGCGGAATTCGTTCGTTGGATTGCTTTCCGACCAATAGCCTACCTCCAGGGTGCTGTTGCGGCGACCCATCTCATCGCTGGCCATGGCCAGCAGCGAATTGTTGCGCTTCAAGCCCTGAACTGTCTGGATGAAGATGCTCAGAGAGATGCCTTTGTATGTGAAGGTGTTGGTCAAACCAGCAATCCATTTGGGAGTGGTTTGTCCCTGGATGGTCTTGTCACCTTCGGGAGTGATCTTTCCGTCACCATCGATGTCGCGTAGCTTGACGTCACCGGCTTGTGCCTGGGGATCCTGCTTCTGGTGGTCGCCACGCTCAATCTCATCCTTCTGCCAGATGCCTTCCATCTCATAGTCGTAGATGACGCTGATGGGATGTCCGATGAACCAGCGATTGCCGAGATCATCCTTGCCGTCACCATAGAGGTCCTTGATCTCATTCTTGTTCCACGACCATACGAGTGAGGTGTTCCAAGTGAAGTCCTTCGTCGAGACGTTCTTCGAGTTGATGGTGACTTCAAGACCCGTGTTAGCGGTCTCACCCATATTCATATATACATTCGAATAACCGGAGATCTTCGGCAGGTTGCGCTGCAGAAGCAGGTCGGTTGTATTTGATTTGTAGAAGTCGATGTTGCCGTTGATTCGGTTGTTCAGTAGGCCGAAATCAACACCGACGTTGAACGACTTGGTGGTCTCCCAGCTCAATCCCGAGTTGCCCATGCGGCTGCTGGGATAGAGGGCGGTGGCTGAAGCTCCGTCAAGGGCAAGTGCTGCATTTGCCATCTTGGCAAGGGTCTCGTAAACACCGATGGCCTCGTTGCCGGCTTTACCGTAGGAGAGGCGGAGTTTCAAGGTACTCAGCCAATCGCTTGTGCTCTCCATGAACGCTTCATTGGCAATATTCCAACCGATAGCTACCGATGGGAAAACACCGTATTTGTTGTCATCACCGAACACCGACGAACCGTCGCGACGAACTGTAGCGGTGAACAGGTAGCGGCTGTCGTAGGAATAGTTGATACGACCCATCTGGGAACAAGTTGTATAGAGGTCGGTATAAGACTTCGCAACCTGAGTGACGCCGCCGGCGAGGTTATGCCATAGCTGCTCGTCATTGATGAATATGCTGGCGGCTGCAGTGTTGTCGTGATACTTCTTGCGCGAAGCAGCATACAGGGCAGTCAGATCGACGTGATGCTTGCCGAAGTCACGTGCCCAACTCAAGATGTTCTCTGCTGTAAAGTTCTGGGTCTCGGCATTGAAGATATAGCCATATCCGCTAAGGTTGTTTTGTTCTGCTCCATTATAGTAATTCTCGCGCTTGGGTACGTAGGAGTAACCGAAGTTGAACTTATAGTGCAGGCCCTTCAGAGGTGTCCAGATATGACCGAAATCGACGTCGGCGTAACCATTCAGGTTGATGTTCCATTGGCGGCGCTCATGATCCTGGTTCACATCGCGCATGGGGTTGAAGAAGAGGTTCTCCGAAGCCATCGGGTAAATGCAGTAGGTGCCATCTTCATTATATACCTGGCCGTAGGGCGACATGGCCTCAGCCATCAGGAAGTTCACACGGCCGCCGTCACGGTTGTGGCTTACAATGTAGGTGTTTGTTCCAATCTTCAAGTAGTCGGTAACGTCAGCGTCAATGTTCAGACGAAGAGAATAGCGCTTGTAGTTGAAGCCTTTCAACACGCCCTTTTGGCTCAGATAGTCGCCCGATATGAAGTACTTGACCTTCTCGGCACCGCCATTGATGGTCACGTTATGATCCTGGATGATACCCGTACGAGAAACCATATCATAAATCCAGTCGGTCTCCTGCCCTGCTGCCTGGGCAGCGGCTTCGGCCTGGTTCTTCACATAGTCGTTGTACATGGTCTCACCTGCATTCTGGGCCACATAATCCTTGTAGCGCTGCGTAATCTGTGCACCATTGCAGAAGTCCATTTTATGGGCAAAATCCTCAATGCCGACATAGCCGTTGTAGCTGATGGAGGGCTTGCCTTCCTTGCCGTGCTTGGTGGTGATCAGGATGACACCATTGGCGCCATTGGTACCATAGATGGCTGTGGCTGAGGCGTCCTTCAGGATTTCCATTGATTCAATGTCACCGGGATTGATGTCGTTCAGCGAACCGCCACTCTTCGAGATGGGTACACCATCGACAACAATGTAAGGACCCGTTCCGGCATTGATGGAGTTGCGTCCGCGCACCAGTGCAGAAGGAGCATCGCCAGGGATTGAACTGCCCTGTGAGATGGTAACACCTGCAGTAGCGCCCTGAACAGCCTGCAGCACGTTGGTGACAGGAAGTTTCGAAAGACGGGCCTTGTCAACCGATGCGACCGATCCGGTAATGTCGGATTTCTTCTGGGTACCGTAACCAACGACAACGACCTCTTCGAGCTCCTCGTTGCCTTCCAGGGTTACTTCGATAAACTTCTTGCCTGCCACAGGAATCTCTTGCGAATCCAAGCCAACAAAACTGATGACAAGGACAGCATTGGATGGCACGCTGATCTCAAAATTACCATCTAGGTCGGTGATGGTTCCGTTGTTGGTCCCTTTTTGAACAACGGTGGCACCCGCTGTCGGACCCATTGCATCTCTTACTACACCCTTGACAGTGGTGTTCTGTGCATACGCTGGCGATACGGCCATGACGAAGCAGAAGAGCAGGATGCCAAGTAGCATCTTCCAGCCTTCAGTAAGTTTTCGACTAATTTGTTCCATTAGTACAATGTTTAAGTGTTAATTAATATGTGTTGTGTATGACGCGCGATAGTTATTGTATAGATAAAACAATAGGCTACCTGCAGTTTGTTGGTGCAAAGGTAGCCTATTGTTAATTTTATTAGGAAATAATTGTTGCAATAAGGTAGAAAAATGGTTCAAGAACTGAAAATATGTGAAAATTGAACTATTTTTAGAGTTGAAACTATTTGCGTTATGGATTGTCCTTATTATCGGGGTTCTTGTCTTGTTTGTCTTCAACAACATCCGAAGGCAGTTTGCCATAGTATTTCTTGAAGCAGGCCGAGAAGTATTTCGGATCGCTGAAACCTACGGAGTATGCCAAGTCAGAGATGCGGATGTTGGGGTTCTCTTGCTGAAGTTTGAGTGCGGCCTTCATCTTGATGTCGCGTACGAAATTGGTGTAGCTTTGGCCCGTCATGGCCTTCAGTTTGCGGAAGCAGGTGGCTTTCGACACGCCCATGTCGTCGAGGAACTGCTGTTGGTCGTAGTTAGGATCGCTCAGGTGATTGTTGATGCAGGCGATGGCGCGACGGATGAAGTCCTTGTCGGCATCGGTGACATCTGGTTTGCTCGGTTTCAGGATGATTTCTCCCTTTCGGATGGCGGCACGTTCGCGCGCTCGAATGAGGAGGTGCTTATAACGTGTCTTAAACATTCTGAAACCTTTCTGTAGGAGAAGTACTGCCAGGATACCCAGAAGAGCATAGATAATCTTTGCTGTAGTTGTTTCCCACCATGAGGGAAGGATGGCAATTGCCACCTTCAGCACATCCTCATCGTTGGTGGGATTGGTGCTGCCTCCCGAATAGGTGTGGTGGGCGCTGCAGAGCAGAAAGGTGTATTTGCCTGCAGGCAGGTTGCTGTAGCTTGCATGGGGAAGGGCCCCAGAGGCATAGCGCCATCCTTCGTCATATCCTTCGAGCTGGTAGGCGAACTGTATTTCCTTCTTGTGGGTGATGCCTGTCTGGGAAAACTCCAGGGTGAACTCGCTCTGCTCATGCGTGAAGGTTAGTTCGTTGGTAAAGCGTGGATCCAGTGTGGAGATTTTGTTCTTTTCGTCTTCAGGCAACTCCTGCCACGGGATGTCCTCGACGAGCAGTTGACCGATCTTTACCCGATGTTTCTTCTCCTTGTCTTGTGCAAGTTGCTCTGCATTGAAGAAGTTGTAACCCTTGTGAGTACCGAAGTAGATGTGGCCATTGTAGTCGGTGGTCGCAGCACTGCGGATGAGGTAATTGTCGAGCAGACCGTCTTCTTCGTTGTAGTGGATGATGCGCGTAGTCTTCAGGTCGAGACTCGTGATGATCTGGAGCAGTCCCTCGTTGGTCCCTACCCAAAGGCTGTGCTGCCCTTCTCGGCTGGGCATGGTACTGCGGTCTTCGATGATGAAGTTGATGGATGCGCCAGGTAAATGCCAGTCTTCCTTCACCGAGCGGAAACGCTTGCTGCCGGGATAGAGCACATAGAGGTCACCGTTCTTCGAACCTGCCCACAGTCGGTCCTGCTTGTCGAGACAAAGGCTTTGAATCTCGTTGTCGCCGATGCCTTCGTTCTCGGCATTGTAACATTCCACTTCCCATCTCCCATCGCGGAATGTCATTCGATAGACACCGGCATGGAGGGCTGCAAGCAGCAGACTGCCGTCGGAGCTCTGTGCCATACGCTGCACTTCAAGGTCCCTCATGCGATGCTTCGGATCCATCTGCAGGGTGTCGAGTCGCAGGACGGAACCATTTGGCCGACGCATCACGGCACCTCCCGTTCCACCTATCCAGAGATTGTCATTGCGGTCCTCGAAGAGGGTGAAGATGCGGTCGGATGGTGCAAAAGGTGTGGTAGCCGAGTAATAGATGGTGGCAGTAAGCCGACGGAGGTCCTCACCTTCTTTCGGTGGGACGATCTCCATGATTTCGGAATTGAAAGTAGCCACCCAGATGTGTCCGTCATAGGTTTCGGTGATGGCATAGACCGTTGACATCGACTGATGTGTTCTGTTCAAGGCGGGTATTTCGTTCCAGTTGTACGAAGCTCCTGTCTTGAGGTCCTGCACGGCGAGACCTTGAGTGCCTATACCGAGCCAGAGACGCTGATGGCGGTCGGCGTAGATGCTTCTGATAGATGAGGTCTTGAAGTACTTGCGGGAATTTTCGAGTGTCGAGTGGCCGAAATGGGCTTGATCGGGCTCGATGGCCATCACACCTTGACCGATCATGCTGACCCAGGTGAGCTCGTCATCGCTCTTCTCGATACCTGTGATCTCCACACCCGGGAAGGGATGTCCGTCCTGTGAATCTGCAAGCTTGTAGAATGTGCCGAGGTGTTCGGTGTCGGCGATGGTCATACCACGCGAAGAACCTATCATGATCTGCTGCCTCTCGGCATCGAATGTCATGCTGTAGGTGATGTCGCCGATGAGGTCGGGCGTCGTAAATGTTTGCCACGAAAGGCGGTCCATTTCCCATGCATTGTCAAGTACTTGGATGCCGCTAGCCCATCCTGCCACCCAGATGCGCTTGTGATCGTCTTCGAGCAGCACGTGGGCTGAATTTCTTTCGTTCATCTGCGGATAGTGCACCGATGTGCCGTCCTGGGGATTGTATCTATAGAGTCCGTTACTCCATGTGCCCAGCCAGATGTATCCGCGATGGTCCTCCATCATGCATTGACCGAATGCTATCTGCTCGCCTCGCTCATCGAGTATGCGCACAGGATGGGGCACGTCGTCGGAAGGAAGATAGTAGAAGAATCCGTCGTCGGAGGCGACCCAGACAGTGCCATCCCGTGTGACCATAAGTTCAGTGATGGAATGGATGTTGTATTTTGCAGGCACGAGGTGTTCGATTCGACCAGTCTTCTTGTCGAGCCGGTCGAGACCTTGTGCGGTGGCTATCCAGATACGCTGTTGACGGTCCTCGGTCACGCGTTTCACCTCGTTGTCGGTGAGCATGTCGGGATGACGACCATCGCGCCGATAGGGACGGATACGGTAATTGTCGTAGCAATAGAGACCGTTGCGGGTGGCCATCCACAGCAGGTCATCGCTGTCATAGACGAGGTCGGTAACCTCCTTGAAAGGGAGTTCATCCAGCTCTTTGACGATGCGATAGGAGGGAGCTTCGGAAGACGCACCAGATGTCGCAGCCAACATCGGCGAGACATAGGCTGTGGTCAATATCAGCGTGGTAATAATTTGTAGCGGTTTCATGAACAGCGCAAAAATATGGAAATATTATCACACTTCCAACTATTCAAGGCATTTTCCCACATATTTTGATATTATTTCCCATAATATATTTATATATGTGTAAGTTGCCTACTCGATTTGTCGATTGATGGGAATAATAATCTATTTCCTTATCGCACTATGCGATTACGGAGGAAAAAGGAGCGGGTGGCGAGGAAGAATAGGAGAGCACCTGCGAAGTGCATGATGGCTATCCACCAGAAGGCGGCAGCGTAACCCAAGTATTCGACGATGGAGCCACCGAGGAGGATGCCGATGCCGATACCAAGGTCCCACGAGGTGAGGAGGGTGGAGTTGGCGGTGCCGCGCTGGTTGTTGGTGGCGACGCCGATGATCATGTTCTGGAAGGCTGGCCAGAGGTGCCCGTTGCCGAGGCCGATGAGGATGGCGGCTCCGTAGTATCCCGCCATGTTAGGACAGGCGACGAAGAGGAGGTAGCCGATTGTGGAGGTGATGATGCCGATGGCTGCATTGTAAGTGAGCCTTCCCTGGCGCAACATCTTGCCACCCTGCAGGCGCGAGAGGATGAGGCCGATGGAAAGCAGCATAAAGAACGTGCCCGTGCCGCTGGTGATGCCCATCGTCTCCTTGCCGTAGATGGCGAGGTAGTTGCTGAGCACGCCGAAGCACACGCCGAAGAAGGCCATGTCGAGACCGATGAGCCAACCACGCACGAGGAAAAAGCGGTCGAGCGAAATGGGACGTTTGCCCGTCTGGAGAGGGCGTGGAGGCGGCTTGAGGGTGGCATCGACAGCGAGGCCGATTCCTGCCACGAGGAAGGCAAGCCAGAAGAGGAGGTCGAAGTTGTGTGCGTAACGATAGATGAAGACACCGACGGTGGGGGCGATGGCGGTGGCCAGATTGTTGCTGAGACCGTAGTAACCGATGCCTTCGTTGCGGCGGCTGGAGGGCAGGACATCGATGGCCATGGTGCTATTGGCCACCGTCGAAGCTCCGAAGGGGGCACCATGGAGCGTTCGGACGATGGCAAAGAGCAGCAGCGTGCCCGCCAAAAGGTAGCCGCTGAAGCAGATGAAATAGATGAAAAGGCTGATGAGGAGCACCCGTTTGCGCGAGAAGCTATCTACGAAGAACCCGCTGAACGGTCGGACGATCAGGGCGGTGATGGTGTAACCCGAAAGCACCAGCCCGATCATGTCCTTCGATGAGCCGAACGTCTCGCTCAGATAGAGCGGCAAGAGGGGAGTGAGCAGATAGAAGGAGAACGACAGTGTGAAGTTGGTCGTCATCACCTTCCAGTAGTTGCTGTTCCAAAGGCGGTCGGTAGCGGGTTGCATGGGTGCAGATGGTGCATCAGAGGACGATGGCCGCTTCGAGAGCGAGCGTCATCATGGTGCGGAAGGAGGTCTGACGCTCTTCGGCGGTGAGTTCGGTGTTGTGTACGAAACTGTCGCTGATGGTGAGGAGGCAGGATGCCTGCTTGCCAAGGACGTTGGCGTTGTGGAAGAGGCCGAAGCTCTCCATCTCGACGCATTCCGAGCCTGAACGTGCAGCGATGTCCTGCCAGGGCTCCTGACCGTAGAAGACGTCGCTGGAATGAACGACGGCCTCCTTGCATTCGATGCCGAGTTCCTTGGCCTTCTGCATCACTACTGCGTTGATGATGGGGCTGGGTTTGATCTTCTTGCTGCGGTAGCCGTTGAGGACGCGGGCGTAGGAGCTTTCGCTGTAAGCCACCTTGGCGAGGACGACGTCCATCACGTCGAGGCGTTCAACGTAGCTGCCTGCCGAACCGATGCGGATGATGTTCTCAACACCATACTGTGAGTAGAGTTCGTAGGAATAGATGCCGATGCTGGGGATGCCCATGCCGCTGGCCATGACCGAGACGGGTACGCCCTTGTAGAGGCCGGTGAAGCCGAGGACGTTGCGTACGGAGGTGACAACATGCGGATCGGTGAGGAAGGTGTCGGCAATGAACTTGGCGCGCAGAGGATCGCCTGGCATGAGGACGGTCTTGGCAAATGCGCCATCAGGAGCGGAAATGTGGGGAGTTGCCATGGTGATTTGATTTTTTTATAGGAATAATATTCTTGGCGCGTCTAGGATACCTAGAGAATCTAGAATATCTAGAAATTCTAGAAAATCTAGACGATCTAGACTTCCTGGCGCGCCCGTATTAGCTCATCGATGATGCGGACATTGGCCTTGCGTAGGTTTTCGGAGGCGAGGGCGAGGTTTTTCGAGAACTCGTCGTAGGTGGCGGCGCCGCTGTCGCAGAGGTCGGTGACCGATTTGACGAATAGGATGGGGATATGGAAGAGCGAGCAGACGAAGGCGATGGCAGCGCCCTCCATGTCCTTCAATTCGCCGTGGTTCTCACGGATGATCTGCTCGTCGCAGGGTTGCATGTCGAGCGAGGAGCCGGTGGTTACCTTGCCGAGCTTGAAGCCGAGCTTTTGCGCAAGGCCGGTGGTGCCTTCCCAGACGGGGTAATTTCCGAGGGCTTGCGTGCCCCAGGCATCGTCACCTGGGACGCGGCGGTCGTGGAACATCACGCCGCTGCCGAGATAGATGTCACCGATGTTGGCACCGTTGCTGCGGAAAGCGCCGCAGGTGCCGGAGTTGATGACGAGGTCGGGTTGTATCTTCTGGATGGCGGCCAGAGTGGCCACCGAGGCGGCTTCGCATCCCACGAGATCCGAGCCGTGTTGTTCGCCGTTGAGCACAACGTAGAGGTCGGAGCCATTAACCTGCGTGTGATAGCATTGGCAGGGGAGAGGTGCGAAGAACCCTTCGAGCAACTCGACGCCGTAGTGCTCGATGAAGGGGGTGGCCTCGGCCCGCATGGCGACTATATAGCAGATTTTCATCAAAACTCAGAAGTGAAGTGGAACTTGATATGCGGGAAGTCCTGTTGGGCCATGGAGAGGACATAGCCCGACTCTGCGAGGAAGACATCACGGCCCTGCTTGTCGGTGGCCATGAACTGCATCTTGCGGCGCTTGAAATCGCGGAGCTGCTCCTCGTCGTCGGTCTGCATCCAGCATGCCTTGTAGAGGCGGATGGGTTCCCAGCGGCACTTGGCATTGTACTCGTGCTCCAGTCGATACTGGATGACTTCGAACTGGAGTTGGCCGACGGTGCCGATGACCTTGCGGCCGTTGAACTGGTTGGTGAAGACCTGTGCCACGCCTTCGTCCATGAGCTGGTCGATGCCCTTGGCAAGTTGCTTGGCCTTCATGGGGTCGGCGTTCTCGATATACATGAATAGCTCGGGCGAGAACGAAGGGATGCCGGTGAAGTGGAGGTCTTCGCCCGAGGTGATGGTGTCGCCGATCTTGAACGTGCCGCCGTTGTCGGGCAAGCCGACGATGTCGCCCGGCCAGCATTCATCGACCACTTCCTTCTTCTGTGCCATGAAGCAGGTGGGCGCCGAGAAGCGCATCTTCTGCCCGAGGCGCACGTGCTTGTAATAGACGCCGCGCTCGAACTTGCCCGAGCAGACCTTGACGAAGGCGATGCAAGAGCGATGGTTGGGGTCCATGTTGGCATGGATCTTGAACACGAAGCCTGCGAAGTCCTGTTCGTCGGGTTGCACGATGCGCTCCACTGTCTTGGTGGGTTTGGGCGAAGGTGCAATCTGGCAGAAACAATCGAGGAGTTCGCGCACACCAAAGTTATTCAAGGCGGAGCCAAAGAAGACGGGTGCAAGCTGTCCGTCGAGGTAAGCCTCCTTGTCGAAGTCGGGATAAACGCCACTGAGCAGTTCGACATCTTCACGCAGCTTGTCGGCATCGCGCTGTCCTACTCGTTCGTCAAGCAAAGGGTCGTCGAGGCTTTGAATGGCAACGCTCTCCGAGATGGTTTGCTTGCTGGGGGTATAGAGGTTGAGCGACGATTCGAAGAGATTATAAACGCCCTTGAAACGCTCACCGATGTTGATGGGCCAGGTGAGGGGGCGACAGGTGATCTTGAGCTCCTTCTCGACTTCGTCGATGAGGTCGAAGGGGTCCTTGCCTTCGCGATCCATCTTGTTGATGAAGACGATGACGGGGGTGTTGCGCATACGGCAGACCTCCATGAGTTTGCGCGTCTGCGTCTCGACGCCTTTGGCGCAGTCGATGACGATGATGACGCTATCGACAGCGGTGAGGGTGCGGTAGGTGTCTTCAGCGAAGTCCTGGTGTCCTGGGGTGTCGAGGATGTTGATCTTGTATTGGTGTTCCTGTCCGTCGGTTTCGACCCCCGGGAGGGTGCTCTGCGAGATGCAGGCGTAGTCGAAGGCCATGACGGAGGTGGCTACAGAGATGCCACGCTGCTTCTCGATTTCCATCCAGTCGGAGGTGGCTGTCTTCTTGATCTTATTACTTTTGACGGCACCAGCGACATGGATGGCACCTCCGAAGAGGAGGAGCTTCTCGGTGAGTGTCGTCTTGCCGGCATCGGGGTGGGAAATGATGGCGAATGTTCGCCGCTTGTTTATTTCGTCTGTTAGTTGGGACATAATTAATCTTTCAAAAGGTCGGGGCGGAGACGGCGGGTGCGTTCGAGGGCCTGTTCGTGCTCCCATTCGCGTATCTTGCGTTCGTGGCCGCTGAGCAGTATCTCGGGCACTTTCCAGCCCTTGTAGTCAGCGGGACGCGTATAGACGGGTGGGGCGAGTAGGTCGTCCTGGAACGAGTCGCTGAGGGCCGACTGCTCGTCGCCGATGGCTCCCGGGAGGACGCGGATGACGGCATCGGCGATAATGGCGGCGGGCAGTTCGCCACCCGTCAGGACGTAGTCGCCGATGGAGATTTCGCGGGTGATGAGATGTTCACGGATGCGGTAGTCGATACCCTTGTAGTGTCCGCAGAGGATGATGAGGTTCTCCTTCATCGACAGGTCGTTGGCGATGTGCTGGTTAAACGTTTCGCCGTCGGGTGTGACGAAGATGACCTCGTCGTAGTGTCGCTGGGAACTGAGATCGGAGATGCATCGGTCGATGGGTTCACATTGCATAACCATGCCGGCCGTGCCGCCGAAGGCATAGTCATCGACGCGGCGATGGCGGATGTCGGTGGACCAGTCGCGCAGGTTGTGTATGTGTATCTCGGCGAGGCCCTTCTGCTGCGCCCGCTTGATGATGCTTTGGTCAAGCGGACCTGTGAGCAGTTCAGGCAGCACGGTGATGATGTCGATGCGCATTACTATAACTCCTTGACGAGATAGATGCAGGTGGGGAAGTGGTCGGAGTAGCCGTCGTTCCAAACACCACTTGAAGTGGTACGCAGCGGGCTACCCTTGTAGCGGCCGGAGGGTGTGACGATATAGTCGCGGATGATAACCTCGTTGAAATAGAAGGTGAGACCGCGGCTGAGGTCGAGGTGGCTCATCTTCGGTTTTTTCTTCTTGAGCGGTGTCTGGGGATCGACCATGTTGCCCGTCATGACGATCTGGTCGAAGAGGTTCCACTTGCCGTCGTAGAGCAGCGTGCCCTGGCCGATCTTGCGGAGCATGTACTTCCACGGGTTGAAGATGTCGAACTCTGACGTCACTTCCTTGGTGGCATACTTGCAACCCATGGCCTTCGCCATTGAGCGGCTGTCGGGGTCATCATTGAGGTCGCCCATGATGACTACCTTGATGCCTGGATAGCGACGCTGGAGGGCGAGGGTGAGCTCCTTCACCTGAGCAGCCGCACGTTCGCGTGCCCAGCTCTCGACGCCACGGCTTGGCCAGTGGTTGACGATGATGGCCATTTTCTCGCCGGCCATGGTGCCGATACCTACCAGGAAGCCACGCGTCTTGTGCGACATGTCACCAAACAGCGGTCGTGTGGTGATCTCGTGCGTCACAGGGTCTTGCTTGAAGGCCAGCCAGTCGTCCGATCCCGGCTCGGGATAGATGTAATAGACATAGAGTGAATCCTCGAGCTGGAAGATACGGGGATTGTAGAGCATGGCGCAGTCGATACCGCGCGCGTCGGGGCTGTTGTAGTGCAGGATGCGGTATCCGCGGCTCCGCAATGCATCGCTGTTCACCAGATCCTCAACGACGTTGCGGTTCTCGACCTCGGCAAGGCCGATGACGGCGGCACCGTTCTTCAGTCCCTTGTCAACGGCAATATCTGCCAGGACGGTGCTCATGTTGCGCACCTTGCGGCGGTATTTATTGGTGTCCCATCCGTAAGTGGCACCGATAAGGAAGTCCTCGTCATGGATGAGCGGGTCATCGATGGTGTCGAAGAGGTTCTCCTGATTGTAGAAGGCGATGGCATACATGCCGTAGCGCTTCTCTCCCTGATCGCCGTGGTGCTTCTGTGCCAATGACGGCATCACGAAGGCCAGCGAAAGGATAATGGTGAGGATAACGGGTCGTTTCATGTTGTATAGGTTTATTGTCGATAATATCGGACTCCAGTCCATCAGGCGGTGGACACTTGGAGAAGTTAGCGTTGCAAAGATAGTGTTTTTTTTGCAAAGTTAGACAAAAAAAGGAAACTTTTTAATAAAAATCACGATTTTTTCGAATTTATTTTGCATGATTTGTAAAAAAAAGCTATATTTGCGCACAGATTTATATATGAAATGCACAACCGAGCAAAGCTCGGAATCATGCCGGCTGACATATCGGTATGGAAAGACCGGAAAAACTTAACCACAATTTAACAATATCATGAGCAAAGTAGTAACACTGACAGCTGCGGCCTGGGCTTTGGTCGTGATGGGACTGATGGCGCAACCTTCGCCACAGAACATCACCAGCACGCCGCTCACGGAAACGCAGACGACAGAGGAAGAGGATGACGGCAGCGACTTCTCGTTCACCGAGTCTCAGCTCGATGATGATGTTGATGCCGCTCAGACAATCTCGAACGTTGCCTCGTCGAACAATGACCCCTATCTTTCTCAGGTTGGCTTCAGGTGGAGTGCCATGCGTTTCAGGGTGCGAGCCCTCGACAACATGTATTCCACCACATTCCTCAATGGTTTGGAGTTCAACGACCTCGAACAGGGACGCTATAACTATAGCCTCCTGGGCGGTCTGAACGACCTGACGCGACAGAAGGA
>JAFYZW010000025.1 GCA_017548545.1 Bacteroidales bacterium
GAGAATTTTTGGGGGCTAGATAATCTAGAAAATCTAGATAGTCTAGAAAATCTAGAAAAACTAGTGAAGCTATAGACTCTTATAAACCTGGCTTACTTGCTTGGCGATAATATCCCAATCGTATTTTTCCATGTCGTAGGTACATTTCTCATACGGCATATCGACGGTCTCCTGAAGTTTGGCAGTGAGTTCGAGCACGTCGTTGCAATGGAAGTAGTTGTTGCGGGGCAGACCCACTTCAAGATTCGCGGGAATGTCACTCACGAGGATGGGAGCGCCGTAGGACATGGCTTCGAGCAGCGCAATGGGCAGACCTTCGTGCGAAGAGGGCAGCACATAGCAGCGGCAATGATTCAATAGGGCATGGAGGCGGCGACCCTTGATAAATCCTGTAAGGATGACACCATTCTCCTTGGCCAATTTGCGGAGCTTGATGGAGTAGGAGTCCTCGAAGTCGGAGTCGCCTGCAATGACGAGCTTATAGCCATGGGAATCGATTTTCGAGAAGGCCTGGATGAGCTGGTGCAGGTTCTTCTCGGGCGCAAAACGGCACATTCCCAGGATGTACTTCCCATGTTCGATGCCGAGGTGACGGAAGTAACCGGGTTCGTTGATGTCTTCGGGAGCAGCCACACCATTGTGAATGAGGTGCATCTTGCGTGTGATGTTATACTTGCGATTCACCATGTCGCGGATACCCTGGCTGATAACAATGACACGGTTGGCGAAGATGCAGCCCATGGCTTCACCCAGACGGAGCATTAGCTTGGCTCCCCATCCCCACTTGACGCGATCGTAATCCTGGCCATGATGAGTGAAGACCACCTTCATGCCGAGCATACGTGCCATGGGAACGAGAAGAGCAGGTCCGCAGGCATGGATATGGATGATCTGGGCTTTCAGTTTCTTGGCACGAATGATAGCCTTGAAGGTATGGATGATGGCCTCGAATGATTTGCTGCGAGGTGCATCGATATCGATGAGCTTGACACCTTGCCAATGGGAAAGGTGGTCATGGCAATAGCTGGAGCGACGTATGACGGTAACGTCGTATCCCTCTTCCACCAGTCGGGGGAAGAGTTCCTCGCAGTGCGTTTCGACACCACCCATGATGTTGGGGATGCCACGCGTGCCGGTTACAACTATGCGGTTCTTTTGTTTCTTCACAAGCGATTAGGGTTTAGATCGCCTTGGCGGGGATCTTGTCCGACGTCGCACCAGGTCTTGTCAAGACAGGCAGGCTTGCCTTGGAGGGAACGCAGCTTGTTGCGCAGCGCCCATCGGAGCGGGTATTTGATGTACTTGTGCATCACTGGACTTGCAGTGCCCACCATCCAGCAGTTCTTGGCGCAGCAACGAACCTTGCGGCGCACCTCCTGTGCCTCTTCACTTTGCCAGATGGTCATAAAGTCCGCTTTGTGGATGTTGCCCATCGACTGTTTCCAATATTTCTCTTCAAGACCGTTGCATGGATAAACTTCTCCCCATGGATCGATAAAGAAATTGGCGGATCCGGCCTCGCAGGGGAGCATGCGACGACCACCTTCGATATAGTTGATCAGACCCATGTTGAACCAGGCGCGGAACCATGACTTCGGGTGGTTCTCCTTGAGCTGCATGTTGACGAGTTTCTCAAAATTGCTGCAAACTTCCTCGCGGTTGGTGATCTGGTTGTCGTCCTTGTGGAAATAATAGCTGTTGTGGAATGCAGCGGTGGCAAATTCCATGCCCATGCTTAACGATAACTCGTAGAGCGACAGCATATCGGCAGAATTGTTGTTCGAAACAGTACAACCGAACCCGATGTCCTTCAAGCCCATCTGTTTGAGCGTAAGCAAAGTGCGGAGGCCACGGTCGAAACCGCCCTGATGTCCGCGTAGCTCATCATTCTTTTGGCTCAGTCCTTCGATGCTGATGCGAATCCCGATGTTGGGGAAGCGCTTGGCAAGATCAATTACCTTCTCCTCGAACCATCCTGATGTGGAGATGACGATGCGGTCGGTATGACGATAACACTCCTCGACAATGTCGGGGAGGTCCTCTCGGATGAATGGTTCGCCGCCCGTCAAGTTGATGAACTTGAGTCGCGGTAAGGTTTTCAGGTCAGCAGCTTGGATTTCTTCTTCTTTTCGAGTCGGATTTTTCCAGATGTTGCACATCACACAACGCATCGGGCAACGATAGGTCAGGATGATGCTTGCATCGGTGGGCTGCTGTATTGTATTCTCTTGCATAAGGTCCAAATCAGCAGGGTCAATTATCAATTAATAGTTAATTGCAAATTATTAACCGAAGATGATCTTCTTTAAAATCTATAACGTTTATTTATAAAAAATATTGCATGTAAAGAAGACTTTTTTTGCTCAAAGGACTAAAAATTTACAGATTTTACCTTTCTTGCCATTCTCGTCCACGCCGTGAATCATGTAAATGCCGGGTTCGATGCGTCGTCCATCACTGTCGCGTAGGTTCCAGGTGATGGATGAGCCGATACTTTGGGTGCGCATGATGAGGTTGCCTGTGACGTCGGTGATGGTAACCTGCGAATTGGCCATCAGCCCCATGATGCGAAGGTCACCATTATATTCCGGACGCACGGGATTGGGATAGCAGTAGAGGCTGCTGAAATCCTCTGCTCCCTGCCATGCATCGGTCTGATAGGTGAGGATGCCGCTCTCGCAGGAGATATAGAGCAGCGATGTCTCGGGATCGAATGAGAGTGCCAGGATATCGTTGGAAAAGAGCGGAGAGTTGCTGGTGTCGAAATGCTGGATTTCGGTGATTGCGTCGTCGCTGAGCAGGAAGAGACCGCTGCCGAGCGTGCCGATCCATTTGCGATTGAGGTTGTCAATGGCAATGCAGGTGCAAGATGACGACTCCATCAGATAATCTGCCAGATTAGTGCCATCGTTGCGGGGAACCTTGACGCGACGCACCTTACCGTAGCCTGGATTCTTCTGCGCATAGTCGAAGGTGGTATAGGGATCGTCGATGACGAGCGGACCGATGCTGGTGAGCAACCAGATGGCACCATTCAGATCTTCGGCAATGTCGAAGAAGTAGTTGATGGTGGCGTATTGGTTGTTATCTTGATCGACGAGGATGCTGAAATAGGCGCTCTGGTCGTCGGAAAGGTTGGCTGGGGTGGCGTGGTCATAGTACATGGCCACCTTGCTGCTTTGATAGGGATAGTCGCAAAGGAGCCATTTCAGCTGGTAGCTGTCGTGCTTGGCTTGCAAGATGCGATGGATGTTGGAAGCAGCGGGGAACCCCGAGATGGGGTAGCAGGTCCATTGACCTTGGGGAGAGAGACTGCGGAACAGATAATCGGTAAATGGACAGGCCACCCACAAATAGCCGTTCTCGTCGGGATAGACAGCCGTGATTCGGCTGGTTGCTTGATCGGGATAGGCATCGGGTACACTTTGTCCGATCCATTCGATAAGAGAATCGCCTTTGAAGTGGAAGAGTCCGCGTTGCAGGGTGCTGATGTAGTAGCTGTCGTCGTCGAGCGGGTCGGCTGCAAAGGCCGAGATGCCCTGGAACACGTCCAACCCTTGCTCCTTGCCTTGAGCAATGACCTGATGGTAGTTCCTTGTCGTCCATTCGTCCTCTTCGGGATGATAGATCGAAATGTCGCCCATCGTTCGCGCCATGGCACTGTAATTGGTCAGACACATGCGCTTGGAGTTCGTGGCGACGAAATCACCGTTGCCTAGGATTCCGCTATATAAGGCTGATGAACCGAGTACTTCGGCGATTGTAACCCCATCGGCCAGCAATTCATATTCTATCGGAGCCCAACGGTTGAAAGCTGTGAGACGAAAACAGAAGAGACCGACTGAACTGGCAGAAGTGAAGAATGTGTCGTCGGAGATCGCGCAGATACTGATGCTACGTTGGAGGTATTCGGTGTGGCAGACGCTGATGTCGTAGGTCGTGGGGTCGGCTAATGTAAAACCACTGCCTGCCATGAAAATGTAGGGACCAGCTTGGATAAGAGAATTGTAGCAACCGCGCGAGGAGCGACGTAAAGTTTTCCCGTCGGCATCTAGTACATTGACGTTCTTGTCGTTGGCAATCACCCAGCAATGCTCAGTGCTGTCGGGGGTAAAAAATGTCAGGGCAGCAATGATGGTGTCTGCCTGGAGTGTCGTCCAGTTGGATTCCTGCTTGGCGTTGCTTGTTGCTGGACAGCGCTGCAAGCCGTGGCCTCGCACCGAACGATACCAGGCATTCTTCCAATAGAAAGCCGCATTGCATGAAGCTGGTGTGGTGTATGAATCGACGATGTCAAAGGTCGTGAGGTTGACGCGATAGAAGCCGAATTCGGCAGCGACAATCATCTCATCACCCTGGAAGGTCACACCGAGGGGTTGCTTGTTGGCTGTCAGGCTCTTGGTCTGGAGGTCCATGATGGAGGTGGTGCTTCCTTCGGTGTCGATGATGTCGATGAGGCCATCGTTGTAGAGCAGAGCAAGTTTCTGATGGTCGGGAGATACTGCTATCTTCGAGATGGTATTACCACTGAGCAGAGAGAGGCGGGAAAGACTGGTGAAGTCGGTAAATGTCGTATCGGTGACGAAGAGGTTGCCGTCGGTCAGGACATACAGGTTGTCACCAAGGAGGGCCACCTGGTCGTAGGTGCCAACGTTACGATAGGTATGCCATTCGCCGACCGAAGCCATGACAAATGGCGTTGACATCAGACAGCCAATGATGAGGAGAATGCTATGAATTATTGGTTTCATATCCTATAAACGAAAAAAACATCAAAAAATTTTGTGCAATGCAAAATTCTTTGTAAATTTGCACCCGAAAATGCCTTACCAGGGATGAAACACGCATGTAACCTTATAATTTTGGTACTGTGTATATTCACCTCAAGCCTACTGAAAGCCGAACCCTTGCACTTGCTCGGCATCGGCAACAGCTTTACTGAGGATATGCTGCAGTTGCTTCCTTTCCTGCTGCCCGATTCGGGGAGTGGGGAGTTGGACGTGGCTTATCTGTACCGTCCTGGGGCAACCCTCGACCAGTATTGTCAGATGATGAAGAAGGACGAACGTGAGTGTTCGTTCTTCGAATTCGATCCTGAGTCAGGGAAATGGAACAAGACCGACCATGTGCTTATCGATAGTGTGTTGGCCTTGAAGCGCTGGGATGTGATCACATTGCAGCAGGCTTCTCCTGTTTCGGGTTTTTATAACACTATCAAACCCAACCTTGAAGTTGTACTTGACACGATTGAATATTATCAGCCGACAGCTAAGATAGCATGGCATGCCACATGGAGCTATAGCAAGACTTATAATAATTCGAACTATCAGA
>JAFYZW010000026.1 GCA_017548545.1 Bacteroidales bacterium
ACTACTTGACGTCCTCAAAAAGGAGTAAGAAGTTGAGCGAAAAACGGGACTCGAACCCGCGACCCCGACCTTGGCAAGGTCGTGCTCTACCAACTGAGCTATTTTCGCATCTAGGTATGGATAATGGTGCGGTGCGTACGGGACTCGAACCCGTGACCTCCGCCGTGACAGGGCGATATTCTAACCAACTGAACTAACGCACCAAATAAATAGTGGTCCGCAAGGACCATGACGCTACAGCGCCATAAGCACGGGTGGTAAGGTTCGAACTCACGACACCTAGTTTTGGAGACCAGTGCTCTACCGACTGAGCTACACCCGTAAGTGTCGGAGCGAAATTCCGAACGATGCTTATTTATTTGTAAAAATCCAATTTTTTATCCATACTTAAGTGACCTCGCAGGGGCTCGAACCCTGGACCCACTGATTAAGAGTCAGTTGCTCTACCAACTGAGCTACGAAGTCAATATGTAGTCACTAAATATCATCAAGTATCTATGCAATATTTCAAAGATCGTAGCGCTGAGCGCTTGAGCGAAAAACGGGACTCGAACCCGCGACCCCGACCTTGGCAAGGTCGTGCTCTACCAACTGAGCTATTTTCGCGTATTGGCTGTGTGGCTGTGGGCGCAGATGGATTCGAACCACCGAAGTCGTAGACAGCAGATTTACAGTCTGCCCCATTTGGCCACTCTGGAATACGCCCTTTAGCGCTTCAAGATGGGCTTGAACCAACGACCCCCTGATTAACAGTCAGGTGCTCTAACCAACTGAGCTATTGAAGCAGTTGCGAAGCGAATAAGAGTGTTCTAAATTCGATTAGCGGGTGCAAAGATAGCTTCTTTTCACCTAAAATCCAAATTATTTCGTCGTTTTCAAACTAAAAAACTCCAAACGGGCTCCAAAAATCCCCTTTTTGCTATCCGCGTTTTTCAGTGTACACCGTTCCACCCCAAAAAAAGAGCGCTCAGCAGAAGCCAAGCACTCATAAAAGTTAAGGATTAAGCTTATCGATGTGTTCCGGTATCAGATTGTCTTATTCTTCCTCGGCCGGTTTCTCCGGCTCGGAGAAATCATCATTGCCAGTCTCGATAAGAACATTATACCACTGGATGAACTTTCGAATATCGCCAGCATGAACACGATCGGCGTCGTACTCAGGCATCACCTCGGCGAACCATTCGCGCTGCTTGTCGGCAGAATCCTTGGGAGTAACAGGCGCAATCTTACCACCTGTCAGTTCCTTTGCCTTACCAAAGACGGTGTTGAGAGGCACTTCGCCGTCAACTGTGTACATGGCGATATCGGCGAGCGAAAGAACCTTGTCGCGCTGTAATGCTGGACAACGGTGACCATCGATCAAAGATTCACAAATAAGCATATTCTTTCCGCGGCTTACCAAGCGGAAGAGTCCGGGTTTGCCGGAAATGGACAAAATTTTGTCAATCATACTATAATAATTATTATTGTATAGGGTTATTATTCTTCAAAAGACTAATGATCATTTCAGCTGCACGAGCAGGAGCACCCGGGGTGCCAAGGATCGCGGCCATCTTGTCATATTGCGACAACATCTGCCGACGCTCCGCACTGTCACCCAAAAGCCGGATGAGCTCATGGTGGATGGCTTCGACGGTCATCTGATAGCCAAGCAGTTCCTTCACCACAGGTTCCTTGAGAGGATGTTCCTTCGAGGAGCCATCGAGCACCAGATTGACCAACGAAACGTACTTGATTTTGCGAAGCAGAAACTGCATAATCTTGTAAACCAGCTTTCCTCCGCCGAAACTATAACAAACGACCTCGGGACAGCGCAGATAAGCCGTTTCGAGTGTTGCCGTACCACTGGTTACAGCTGCCACCTCCGCCGCGCGTACAATGTCGTAGGTCTCGCCGAAAACAAGCTTGACAGGAGGTACCATGTTATGACCACGTATAATCTCCTCATAAAACTCCGGCCCCAAAGCAGGTGCTCCGGCAATGATGACCTGATGACACGAAATGGTCGTTGCAGCCTGCAACATCTTTGGCAGATTGTCATGGATCTCAGCCATGCGACTGCCAGGCAGAAGGGCAATGATGCTCTGATTGCGGTTGATGCGATGTTTCTCGCAGAATGCGTCACGATCGAATGGCTTTGCAACCAAAGGCGCAAGTTCATCAACCGTAGGATTACCCACATAATGCACTTCATAACCTCGCTGTCGGTACCACTCAGGCTCAAATGGCAGGATTGAAAGCATGCAATCGACATTCTTAAGAATCGTCTTGATGCGATACTCCTTCCATGCCCAAATCTTTGGCGAAATATAGTAACACACCTTCACAGAAGGCAGCTTAGCCTTGACCCATTTGGCGATATTGAGATTGAACCCAGGATAATCGACAAGGATAAGTACATCGGGAGCAAACTTACGGATATCCTGCTTGCATTCACTTCTGCCTCGGAGGATTTCAGGCAAATGCTTTACCACCTGCACGAACCCCATATAGGCCAGATCCTTATAATGGTGGACCAACGTTCCTCCGACCGCCCGCATAGCATCACCTCCGAAGTAGCGGAACTTCGCCTTCGAATCACGCGCCTTCAACTGCGCCATCAGATGCGATGCATGGAGGTCGCCACTGGCCTCGCCTGCTATCAGATAATACTTCACAGGGTTAAAAGGATTGAAAGTGTTGGTTGAAGTCGGTTATTTCACAAGATAATCGAACAACTCAAAATGCCGATAAGCTGTATGATCGATCGTTGTTGGCACAGCAGACACATATTCATGATCCAACCAATAGCGATCGGTGTCGGTAGCCTCTGGCTCATTATTGACAAATGTGCCAGTCACCTGAAACCATGACATGTCGGTCTGTTCGTCACCTTCGAGATAATGATACTCGCTCTCCCAATAGCCATCAGCCTGACGACAGATACGTATCCCCTTTGGCTCGGCGACATCAGGGAAATTGACATTAAGAACCACCCCCCGAGGCATAGGATTGGCCAAAACCAGCTCGGTGATACAGCGTGTGATGGACGTCACATGGGAAAAATCAGCCTTCGGACTCAGGTTCAAAAGCGAGAAGCCAATAGAAGAAATGCCTGCTGCACACCCTTCGAGAACAGCACCCATCGTTCCGCTGTACATCACACTGACCGAATCGTTACCACCATGATTGATGCCCGAAAGAATAAGATCGGGCTTGCGCTCATGAAAGAAACGATGAAGAGCAATCTTCACACAATCGACAGGCGTCCCATTGCAACAATAGACAGCCACCTCGCCATCGTCGCTCACCAACATCAGATTGATGGGACGACTGCAAGTGAAACTGGCCGAATAGCCGGAACGTGGAGAATCTGGAGCACAAACAATAATACGTCCCAATCCGCGCAGTGACTCTACCAATGCCCTGAGGCCACCAGCCTCGTAACCATCATCATTGGTCACCAGAATTGCCGAACAGTCGGCATCCAAAGGAAGCTGACCGTAACCGGATGCCTCCAGACGAAAAGATGATTGGAGGATATTATCCATGCTCAATTTGCCGTTTTACGAATCTATTGGTTAGTGTTAGATGCTACGCATATAATTCGGGTGGCAAAGATACTGTTTTTTCATGATATGGCCAAAAAAAAAGGACAAATTTCACTATTTCGCCTCGAAAGTTATCAACAAATGGGGCAGTTATCAACAATTTTCTCATTATTTAATAGAATTAATTGGCCATTGACAAAAAAAGTCTCATCTTTGCAGCGTGAAACTAGAATTATTTATATGGGATTAGTTATAGCAATAGCCAACCAAAAGGGCGGTGTAGGCAAGACTACCACCGCGATTAATCTGGCTGCCTCTCTGGCCACCCTCGATAAGAAAGTGCTTCTCATAGATGCCGATCCACAGGCCAACGCAACCAGTGGCCTCGGCATTGACCATACAAAAGTCGATACTACCGTCTATGACTGCCTTATCGGCAGCGCCACGGCGACAGAGGCCATCATTCCGACATGCGTCGATAGGCTGGACGTCATCTCAAGCCGAATTGATTTGGTAGGAGCCGAATTGGAGCTTCTTAATCTTGAGAACCGCGAACAGATGCTTCGCAAACAACTGCGTTCGATCCGCAATCTTTACGACTATATTCTGATTGACTGTTCTCCTTCACTCGGACTGATAACCGTCAACTGTCTCACGGCCGCCGACTCCGTCATCATCCCCGTGCAGGCAGAATACTTCGCTCTAGAGGGGATTTCCAAGTTGCTCAACACGATCAAGATTATCAAGAACAAGCTCAATCCGAAACTGCAGATTGAAGGTTTCCTTCTCACGATGTACGATGCACGACTGCGTCTGGCCAACCAAATTTACGAAGAGGTGAAACGCCACTTCCAGAACCTGGTCTTCGACACGGTCATCCAACGTAACATCCGACTGAGCGAAGCTCCAAGTTTCGGACTACCCGCACTCTTATACTCTCCCGATTCAAAAGGCTCGCAAAATTACATGTCACTAGCCCGAGAATTGCTGGCAAAGCACCACGACACTATTAAAAATTAATAAATAACGCGGGTGATATTTGGATATCTCCGCGTTTTATCATATCTTTGCAACATGAAACCTATCAAGACCGGCCTGGGTCGAGGCCTTGGCGCCCTCATCCCTATGGATGATACCAGCAGCTCAATGGCCCCCCAGAATGCCCCATCCTCGATCAACGAGATCGACCTTGAACTCATTCACGCCAACCCGTCACAACCACGTCGCGAGTTCGACGAACAGGCGCTCGAAGAACTGGCAAATTCTATTCGAAGCGTCGGCATCATACAGCCTATCACCCTTCGTCAAGAGGAAGATGGCACTTATCTGATCATCGCTGGTGAACGTCGCTATCGTGCGGCACAGCGAGCAGGCCTTCTCAGCATCCCCGCATATATCCGCAAGGTCAACGACGATGCCGTGATGGAAATGACCCTCATCGAGAACATCCAACGCGAGGATCTGAACGCCATCGAAGTAGCCTTGGCTTACCAACAGCTGTTGACTCGCAACCAACTGACACAAGAGGAACTCTCACAACATGTAGGTAAAAGCAGAGCCACAGTGGCCAACTTCATGCGTCTCCTACGCCTCCCCGCTGAGATTCAGCTGGCGCTCAAGGACCGTCGCATCTCTATGGGCCACGCTCGTGCTCTGCTCAGCCTTGAGGATGCCGAACAACAGGTTGCCCTCTACCATCAGATTGTGGCCCAAGACCTCTCGGTACGTCGTGTAGAAAATCTGGTACGCGAATTTGTTGAAGGCCGCATCCTCGACTTCCGCACAGAAGGTCTGACCAGCAAGAAGGCCGCCAATGGCAAACAAGAGTCTGACGAACTCTTTAGTCAAATGACCCAACACCTCTCTGAGATGTTCAGCACAAAGGTCAGGATGTCATGCAATGAGAAGGGACAAGGGAAGATTACGATCCCCTTCAGGAACGATGAAGAATTGCGTAACATCATCGCCCTGCTCGACAAACTTAATTAATGACAATTCCCACAAAGAATCATATTCAACACATACTGATGCTGCTCCTCGTCGGAGTCCTGTCGGTTTGCAGTCTGTCCGCTCAGATTGCAGTCGATTCCATACGGTCTGCCAAGACCGACAGGCTCATGGATTCTTTCGAAGGTGTATCATTTGAAGACGCGTTGCCTCAGTATGCCGAAGCCGACACCCTGCAGCCTTTCAACGAGGATTCAATAGCCGCTCTCCATGCTCGATTGATTCTCGACGAACAAGCAGAATACGAGTATGTCGATTCCTACTTCCTGCGGTTCAATCCTAGTCCACAGAAAGCTGTTTGGATGGCTGTACTCTTCCCAGGTGGCGGACAAATATATAATCGCAAATACTGGAAGCTCCCGATCATCTACGGCGGATTCCTTGGTCTGGTTTATGGTTACAACTGGAACCAACGCTACTTCAAGACCTATCAGAATGCCTATCGCGACCTGATGAACGGAAGCGCGAATGCCAGTTATCTGCAATTCTTGCCCGGCAAGACCGAGGAACTGAAGAAACAATATGCAAAGAACCATTACTCCTACCTGCAAACCACTTTCCAGCGAAAGAGGAACACCTATCGCAACTGGCGCGACTACTGCGTAGTGGGCATGTTGGGCGTTTATCTGGTTGGAATTGTCGATGCATATGTTGACGCAGCTCTTTACCACTTTGACGTTTCACCTGAGCTCGATGCCATGAACAATCCCGTCATGGTAGTGAGCTACAAAATAGATTTCTAATGAAAAAGATGAAGAAGAGACTACATTTTCTGACTCTTGCCTTGCCCATGTTGGCAGGCGCTCCACTTTTCGCGCAAGAACACGAAATGACTATCGACGAAAAGCTGGAGTCTGCCGCCTATCGTGCCATGGTGGAAGCCCAGGATTCTTCGCTATACATACTCGAAAGTCTCGAAGAGAATGATGAATCCGATTATACCTGGACCGAGCGCCAGTTTATCCATATTGACCCCAACTGTGTAAGGGTGCTCGAACAAGAGCCCGTGCCCGATTCGATCTACATCATGAGGCTGCGTGCATTACCTACCATCATTGAAATGCCATTCAACCAACCCGTCAAGAAGGCAATCGACTTTTACCTCATGCGCCGTCGATCTCTTGTTGAACGTATGGTAAGCGTTGGATTCAACTACTACTTCCCTATCTTCGAAGATGCACTCCAAAAATACGAGCTGCCGTCCGAACTCAAATATCTGGCATGTATCGAATCCGCATTGCGACAGAATGCGTATAGTCCTGCCCGAGCAGCCGGTCTGTGGCAATTCGTCCCTGCCACTGGTATCATGCAAGGTCTGGAGGTCAACAGCTATATCGACGAACGCTACGACCTATACAAATCGACCGAAGCCGCCTGCCGATTCCTCAAAAAACTCTACAACAAGTTCGACGACTGGCACCTGGCTATCGCTGCCTATAACTGTGGCCCTGGCAATATTGATAAAGCTATTGCTCGTTCGGGCGGACATCGTACCTTCTGGGAGATATACAATTATCTGCCACAAGAGACACGCGCATACGTTCCATTCTTCATCGCTGTCACTTATGTGATGACATACCATTGCGAACATGGACTTTGCGGCTCGGTGACCGATATCCCTGTCGAGTGTGACACAATCATGGTGAATCGCATGGTTCATTTTGAACAGATCGCTCATTGCCTAAAACTTCCCCTCGAAGAAATCGAAAGCCTCAACCCTCAATATATCCGCGACATTGTCCCCGGTTCTCCCGAAAAACCACACAGCATCACATTGCCAGCCAACAAGGCAGTGGGGTTTCTTGAGCATCAGGACAGTATCTTTGCGTATAAGGCCGAGACCCTTCTACCGCGCAACGGGCGAATCACTGAAGTCTCAACACGAGGCCGTCAAAATGAATATGTACGGCAAGGCGGTAATCAAGGGACGAAAGGATCTACGGCAGGTCGTGGCCGAATCTACACAGTGCGTAAAGGTGAATCATTGGGATCCATTGCCCGAAAAAATCATACAACAACCGCAAAATTGAGAAGTGTGAACAAGCTAAAATCTGACCGTATCCACCCAGGACAAAAATTACGTTTACCCTAATTTTGACTCTTTCTTACTGTAACCATGAACATCATAAACACAAGAAAAAGGACCCAAAAAGAAGACGAGCCACAAGCCACGCCCAAACCTATCACTCCAGACGAGGAAGTAATGATTCAGAAGGAATTTGAGGGTTTGCTCGAAGACTATAAACACACGCGCAATGGCGACAAGTCGGAACTGTTAAAGAGAGTTTTCGACTTCGCGAAGAATGCACACGGCTGTGACCGACGCCTTAATGGGGATCCCTATATCTGTCACCCTTTGGCTGTAGCCCGAATCGTGGCCCGCGAAATCGGTTTAGGTAGTACCAGCATCTCAGCTGCATTGCTGCACGATGTGGTTAATTGCCAACGCAGCACCTTCGAAGATGTAGAGACAGAATTCGGTCCCTACATCGGCTCATTGGTACGTGGTCTTACTCTGATTTCAGGCAAAAACTTCCGCTTCTTGAACGAAGAATCCGACGAGGACAACATGTCTTCGATCACAACCTCGGAGGAACAGGCAGAAAACTTCCGCAACCTTCTTCTTACCATCGCCGATGATGTACGTGTCATCCTGGTCAAGGTAGCCGATCGACTACACAACATGCGCACACTGGATGCGCTTTCAGAAGAGAAGCAGAGACGTGTCGCCACCGAAACGATGTCGCTCTACGCCCCCATCGCCGATCGCCTCGGACTTTACAACATCAAGAAGGAACTCGAGGACCTGGGCTTGAAATACAATCATCCCAAAGAATACCAGTTGCTCAAAAACCGCATGCAGGAAGCTGAAGAGAACTACAAGTTGCTCTTCACGACATTTGCTGCCCCGGTCAAATCACTGCTTGACGACCTTGGCCTGAAATACACCTTCACCTACCGCATCAAGACGATCTATTCCGTCTGGCGAAAGATGCAGAAGAAACACATCTCCTTCGACGAAATCTACGACCTGTACGCAGCCCGAATCGTCTTCACGCCCTCAAGTCCTGAGAACGAGAAGACCGACTGCTGGCGCATTTACAATGTCTTGACCAGCATCTACAAGATACACCCCGACCGCATTCGTGACTGGATATCTCACCCCAAGGAATCGGGCTATCAGGCGCTGCAGGTAACCATCATGGGACCCGACAACAATTGGATTGAGGTGCAGATTCGTTCGGAAAGGATGAACGAAAAAGCCGAAGAAGGCGATGCTGCCCACTGGAAATACAAGTCGGGAAAGATTTCGGACAATGATCTCGGCAAATGGATGAAGGACATCAAGGATATCCTCGATAATCCTGCGCCCAATGCCATGGACTTCCTTGCGCAGATCAACCTAAACGTGCTGTCGAAGTCGATCTATGTTTTCACCACGAAAGGCGAACTGACCCAGTTGCCCAAGGAAGCCACGGCCCTCGACTTTGCCTTCACCATCCACACCGATATTGGCATCCATGCCGAAGCAGCGCGCATAGACCACGAACTGAAACCTCTCAACACCACACTTGAGAACGGCCAGCAAGTCGAGATTATCACATCCGAAAAGGAGATGGTAACCAAGGAATGGTTCAACTGGGTAAGTACCACAAAAGCACGTGCCAAGATTCGTGGCTGGCTGAGGGCCAACAATAAGCTCGACCCAGCAACTCCCGATGAGACCAAGAAGAAGGGCATGTTCTCCAACCTCATTGGCATGGTCACCAAAACAAAGAAGAAGAAAGCCCAGCCACCCAAGGAAGAGTACGTTCCACGTTCCACCACCATCGAGCTCTCAGGCATCGACGCACAAGGTCTGCTCAACACTATCACCCACGTCATCGGCGAAGTTTGCTCCTGCAACATCGTCAATATCCATATTGAATGCAAGGACGGCCTATTCAAAGGTTATATCACATTCAACACGGGCGATACCAAAGTCGTGAATAAAATGTGTGCCGAACTCAAAAAAGTACACGGCATCGACAAGGCACACATCAAAAACAAATAACATCCACCAATGATCATTGCACAACAAAAGAGAAAAGAAAACATTGCCGAGTATCTGCTTTACATGTGGCAGGTCGAGGATCTCCTTCGGGCATGCGACCTGGACGAAGATCGTATCGACCAGCTTCTGGTAAGCCGTTTCAATGGAATCGTGCCCGATGAACAGCTCCCCGCTATCCGGCAATGGTATCTCGAACTGCGCGATATGTTGCTCACCGAAGGCAAACGCCAAAGCGGTCACCTGCAGATCAACGAGAATGTCGTTGCCGATATGACCGACTTGCATCTGCGCATGCTCAAAGAAGGACATGACGCCATCTATACCTCGTGCTTCTACTCCACTCTACCCTATATTGTGGAATTGCGCGGACGAGAAGGCGAAAAGAAACTTGGGGAACTCGACACCTGCTTCACAGCTCTCTACGGACTCATGATCCTCAACATGCAGAAACGCGAGATCAGCGAGCCTACCAAGGTTGCCATGCAACAGATCAGCAAATTCATCGCACTCCTTGCCGAAAAGTACAAGGTCTGGAAAAACGGCGACTTGAAATTTGAAAACGAGTAGCGGTAACTCCTATTATTCCGATCACTCCTATTCCTTCTATACAATGAAAACAATCACACCACTACTCCTCCTAGGAGCCCTTTTCTGTGGCGCAGCCACTGCACAAACTACACATACATTCAACATCCAGACAGCCAAGCCTGGTGCAGTAATTCAACCTACAATGTACGGCATCTTCTTCGAAGACATCAACTTCGGAGCTGATGGCGGTCTATATGCCGAGATGGTCAAGAACCGCTCGTTCGAATTTGACAACCCGTGGATGGGATGGAACACGACAGGCAATGTCGAGATTATGGAAGATGGTCCCTTTGAGCGCAACCCGCATTATGCACGCCTCCACTTCTCGGGCCATCGTGTCAAGCACACTGCCATCGAGAACACCGGTTTCTTCGGAATATCGGTCAAGAAAGGCGAGACCTATAAGTTCTCGGTCTATGCCCGCGTACCCGAGGGACAGGGCAATCAGGCTTATTTCGAAGTGCAACTCTGCGACAAGGCGCTCGATATCAATCAGCACAAGCTTGCCTCGGCCAAAATTACTGTCGAAGGCAATGAATGGGCGAAATATGAAGCCGATCTCACTCCTTTTGCCACCTGTGAGGATGGCGTGCTCCGCATCTTCCTTCGCAACAGCAAATTCAGAAAGCCACAGGATGCCGTTGATGGCCCGAGTCTCGATCTCGAACATGTGAGCCTCTTCCCCGCCAAGACATGGAAGGATCGTCCAGACGGCATGCGTCAGGATCTTGCTCAAGCTCTTTATGACCTACATCCCGGTATCTTCCGTTTTCCCGGCGGCTGTATCGTCGAGGGTACAGACCTCGCCGACCGCTATCAGTGGAAGAACACTGTAGGGCCTGTCGAGAATCGCCCATTGAACCTCAACCGTTGGCAGTTTGA
Organism: Bacteroidales bacterium; assembly: GCA_017548545.1. Taxonomy (GTDB): domain Bacteria; phylum Bacteroidota; class Bacteroidia; order Bacteroidales; family UBA3663; genus Liminaster. The sequence continues at coordinate 11,062 of JAFYZW010000026.1, forward strand.
GTTCGACTATCGCTTCTATCCCGATTACTATCAGTCCTACGGTCTTGGCTTCTTCGAGTATTTCCAGCTCAGTGAGGATTTCGGTGCCGAACCTCTCCCCGTACTCAACTGCGGCATGACCTGCCAGTACGAGAACGACATTAAAGATGAAGCAAAATATCATGTAGCCGTTGAAGATCTGGATCCATACATTCAGGACGCTGTCGATCTCGTTGAGTTTGCCAATGGTAATGTCACCACCACATGGGGCAAACTGCGTGCTGAGATGGGACACCCCGAGCCCTTCAACCTCAAGTTCCTCGCCATCGGCAACGAACAGTGGGATTACAAGGACAATCCCGCCTACACCAAGCGACTGGCACGATTCATCGAGGTGCTTCGCAAGAAGTGTCCCGAAATCAAGATCATCGGCACCACCGGCCCTAACTCCGAAGGTTGGGACTTCGACCTGTTGCAACCTCGCATGAAGCAGTTAGGCGTGGATCTCTACGACGAACACTTCTATCGCGATGAGGAGTGGTTCCTCACGCATGGTCTTCGATATGATAGCTACGACCGAAAGGGGCCAAAAGTCTTTGCAGGCGAATATGCTTGCCACGGAAAAGGCAAATATGCCGATGGCAAGGAGAAGAAATGCAACCACTTTGAGACTTCGCTCTACGAGGCAGCCTTCCTCACGGGCATCGAGCGCAATGCCGATATTGTTCACATGGCCACCTACGCACCTCTCTTTGCCCATGTCAAAGGTTGGCAATGGCGTCCTGACCTCATTTGGTTCGACAACTACCGTTCGTTCCGTTCCATCAGCTACTACGTTCAGCAGCTCTACAGTCATTACAAAGGCACACGTGTCCTGCCGCTCACCATGGCAGACAAGCCCGTGGCAGGACAGGAAGGACAAGACGGACTCTTTGCAAGTGCCGTTGTCGATGAGACTGCTGGCTCAGTCATCGTCAAAGTGGCCAATGTTTCCGAATCTCCAGCTTCCATCCACCTCAATCTTCTCAACAAGAAAAAGGCTGCGAAGTTCGCATCCGCAGAAGTCATCACGCTTCACAGCGACAACCTCGATGCCGAGAATTCTCTCGATCACCCAGAAGCCGTTGTCCCTGTCAAAGCTGCTTTCGATGCTGCCTCGCGTGACATTACCATTGGAGCTAAGACCTTCCAGGTTTATATCTTCAAGTATTGATATTTATCCCGAATTAGCGAATTATTGAATTTATTTTCATTGGTGTCATGATTAAAAATCTCAAATTCGATAATTCGTGATAAAAACAAAACTACAATTCGTGATAAAATAAGAAAATGCAAAGACTCATATTCTACGGCATCATCGTCGCGTTCGTGATTCTGCTATTGCTGCTAATAGATGTCGTCATCTATTGGACACTCAGAATCTTTCTACAGAAGGCAACTGCCCACTTCATCAACAGGATTATCCTGTGCATCATGTTTCTCACGGTGAGCATCGCCTCTCTTGTGGGACATTACATCACGCGGCGCCAGATCGTAGTTCATGAGGTTCAGATCGTATCACCACGCGTTCCCGAGTCATTCGATGGCTATCGCATTGTCCAGATCTCAGATCTTCATCTCGATTCGTTCAACAAGGATGAAGGTCGCACTTTCCTCAAGAAGTTGGCCGACAGTATTGCTGCGACACGACCCGACGTGATTGTCTTCACGGGGGATCTCGTCACCCTTCGTGCTGCCGATGCCGTACCCTTCAGGCAAGCCATCGCCGACATTGCCAGCATCAAGCGGAACGATGGGCAGGGATTCGTTCCCGTTTATAGCATTTTGGGCAATCACGACTACGCCGATTACGTGCGCGGCTTCGATCGGAATCGTCGTAACGCTGACGTCGACAGCCTCATCTTGATTCAAGAAGAAGCAGGATGGCACATGCTCAAGAATTCGTGTGTAGAGCTGAGCCGTCAAGCAGACGACTCAGCATCACAAAAGATTGCCCTGATTGGTGTAGAAAATATCGGCGAACCGCCGTTCAGCACATACGGAGATTTGGATAAGGCGATGGCTCCCTTGGGTGGCATTACAGCCGCAGATTCTCTCTTCTCCGTGCTCCTCACCCACAATCCGACACATTGGCGCAAGGAAGTGCTGCCTCGCACGCACATCGATCTCTCGCTGGCAGGCCACACCCATGCCACGCAAATAAAGATAGGCTCATGGAGTCCCGCGCGATGGAAGTATTCCGAATGGATAGGACTTTACGATGCACGTCAACAATCTGAAGACCCTACCCAACCCTATCCTGAATACCAGACGGGCAATCCCCAATACCTCTACGTCAACACTGGTATCGGCTGTGTCGGTCCACGTGTCCGCATCGGAATCCCTCCCGAGGTTTCTGTACTGGTGCTTAGAAAGGAGTTATGAGCTATTCCATCTCCCTTATCGGATTGACAAAGATAGTATGGAATTTCGGATCCCAACGCCAATCGCCTTGTGGAATAATGGTGGAAATGCTGTAATGCAGATGCGATGGCTTGCCCTTTGCATTCCCCGTATCACCGACTTTTCCAATGACTGATTTTCGGGTTACAATGGCACCAACGTGAGTATCAATCTCGCTCAAATGAGCATAGTAATGAAGGCGCAGGCCGGAACTAAGCACCAAGATGCAGTTTCCGCCTGCGCCCTTGTTATGTGCTGTAGCCACCACAATTCCTCCAATTGCAGGACGAACAGGTGTGCCCTTGCGTGCAAAGATGTCGATGCCACGATGCTTGTGGTCACCCCACGGATGCCAGAATGACTGAGGGTTGTAACTCTCCTTGCCACAGCCCTCCACAGGATTTTGTATCTTCGTTGGCAACAACATCATAACAACCATCGTTGCCAAAATGATAATCAGTGTCCAAAATATCTTCTTCATAATGCAAATTGAAAAGTCATTGTTTGTAACGATATACACGATATGGGACATCATGATCGTATGGATTCATTTTCCTTTGTTTGTAGTCGCTGATCCACTGCTCACCATTATACATGGCTACATGTCCCCACCATTGTGATATCTTCTTCCAATCTTTCCATGCGGGACGTTCAAAGACGACCACATCCCCTTTTTTCGCCTTGTAGCCTTTCTTCGGCACTTCTTCAAACTGCACCAGAGGCATGTAATATTTGTACCATTGGGCAGGCAAGATAATTGCAGGACATCCTCCCGCTTGCAATGCTCGCATCGTGTACCATGCACACCAATGTTTGGATTTGTTAAGACCATGCTCGGTCAAATGAGATGTAGCTTTTTCAGAATCGAATTTGTAGGTCTGACTCCACACGACATAACCAGCCAAAATGATAAGTAGGCCAGCGATGATTTTCTTCCCTTTAGTCATATTCCTATTCACCAATTATATAATATTAATGTGATTTCAATAATATATGCTATAATGCTTCAAAAGGTAAACTATACAATGCAAAGAAAAGGACGCGAAACGAGGTATAACCATTTTTGGCTAAGATTGGGTATAGTGCGACTGGAGCATGACCATTCTTGGCCAAGATTGGGTATGGTGCGACTGGAGCATGACCATTCCTGGCCAAGATTGGTTATAGTGCGATTGGAGCATGATCTTTCCTGGCCAAGATTGGGTATGGTGCGACTGGAGAATTACCTTTCCTGGCCAAGATTGGTTATAGTGCGATTGGAGCATGACCTTTCTTGGCCAAGATTGGTTATAGTGCGATTGGAGCATGACCTTCCCTGGCCAAGATTGGGTATGGTACGATTGGAGGATGACCTTTCCTGGCCAAGATTGGTTATAGTGCGACTGGGGCATGACCATTCTTGGCCAAGATTGGTTATAAAACGACTACGGCATGACTTTTCTTGGCCAAGAAAGGTCATGCCGTAGTTTAAGAATAGGAATTCCTTATTGGAATTGAGTTATCCACTCAATGATATTGTGTGCCTTGGTGTTGAACTGGTCAACTGCGTTTCCACACCTCGAAAGTCATGGGGAAATCGTTGTTTTCGTCGGCCTCGACATCCTGGCTGCTGATACATTCAAAGCCTTCGGGGATGGGCGGGATACTGGCATCAAAATCCTCGACAAAGGTATGGACGCGGGTCAAATAGATGCAATCGGCATCGCTCCATGCCTGATTGTATATTTGTGCTCCTCCAATCACGAAGCAGTCAACCGGGCTGTGTTCAATGGCCTCAATGAGCGAGTGATAAACTTCGATACTGGTGCCAGGCTTGAGGTTGCTCATCACTTCCTCCGAGATATGAAAGAGACCATCGCGCGTTACCACAACATTACGACGTCCAGGAAGTGGACGACCAATTGACTCGTAGGTCTTTCGACCCATGATGACAGTGTGACCTTTGGTAGTCACCTTGAAGTACTGCAGGTCGGCACGCAGATGCCAAGGCATAGTGCCCTGGTTACCGATGGCGTTGTTTTCGGATGCAGCTACAATAATGTTCATTGTTTCTTACTATTCTACATAGAGTACTAGACCCTTCAGGTATTCGCCCTCGGGATGGTAAATACTGATGGGATGGTCGGCAGGCTGATGGAGCTGATAGAGGATACGTACACGACGGCCTGTTTGGGCGGCTGCGCTGAACACAGCACAGCGGAAATCTTCCTTGGTCACCACCTGCGAACAGGAGAAAGTGAAGAGAATGCTGCCCGAAGGCATCTTCTCGAGCACCTTTGCGTTGAGTTTCTGGTAGCCACGTAGCGCATTATGCAAAACCTTGCGATGCTTGGCGAAGGCCGGAGGATCGAGGATGACGAGATCGTAGGGGAAAGCCTCTCCATCTTCCGATCCCGTGTAACCAGCAGGATCCCTAAGGAAATCGAACACATCGGCCACATATGCCTGATGGCGCGAATCATTAGGGTAGTTCAATTCCACATTGGCATTGGTGAAGCCGATTGCCTGCTTCGATACATCGACGGAATGTACAAGCTCTGCCCCACCCCGCATGGCATAGAACGAGAAGCCACCGGTATAGCAGAACATATTGAGCACCTTACGTCCCTTGGCGAAATGCTCGACGAGGGCGCGGTTCTCGCGCTGATCAACGAAGAATCCGGTCTTCTGCCCCTTGAGCCAATCGACGTGGAACTTCAAACCATTTTCAAGAGCCACGTCACTAATGGTCTGTTCGAGCGCACGTCCTTGCGCGGCATCTTTGACAGGCTTGCCATCGATAATCAGGTATCCATTCACCGATTCTCCTTCGGCCTCAGCCTCCTGTCGCGCCTCGGTCTTATAACCCAATGTCGTCTCCGACTTGTAATAGACATTGCGAATCTCTGCACCCGCAACACGAATTAAATCTTCGGCCAGCGCCTGTCGTATATAGTGAATACCGGCCGTATGCGCCTGCATCACAGCCGTGTGAGCATAGACATCGATGATGAGTCCCGGGAGTCCGTCACCCTCGCCATGCACCAGACGATAAGCGTTGTTGTCGGGACGAATCAAGCCGAGCGACTGACGCAACGCGTAGGCCGACTGCAAACGACGCAGGAAGAACTCTTCGTCGAACTCATTTTCATCGAACGAGAAGATACGTACAGCGATGGAGCCAATCTGATACTGACCCAAGGCGAGGAATTCGCCCTGCGAAGAGACCACACGTACCCAATCGCCTTCCTCAGGCTGTATCTCGTTGCCGAACTCATCCTCCATCCTGTAGATGGCACCGGAGAAAACCCACGGATGGAATCTCAGCAACGACTCCTCTTTCCTATGCTTCAATATGATAGTGATCATAGCTCCAGAATGTTAGCCAAACAAGGGTTGGATGATGAACTTCCAAATGTCGTTGAGGTTGACGAAGAGCATCAACGCAATGATGATGGCAAAGCCGATGATCTGTGCGCGCTCCTTGGCCTTGTCGCTGATGGGGCGACGGATGATGGCTTCGATGAGCAGGATGAAGATGTGTCCACCATCAAGACCAGGGATTGGCAGGATGTTCATGAAGGCCAAAGCCACGGAGAAGAAGGCCGTCATCGACCAGAACTGCAACCACTGCCATGTATCGGGGAAGATGGAGCCCATGGTGCCAAAGCCGCCCAACGACTCAGCGCCCTCCTTCGTGAAGACGAGCTTAAACTGGCGCACGTAGTTGTAAAGCATGTTCCAGCCGCGCTTGATGCCCGCAGGAATCGACTCGAAGAAAGAGTAGTCGATGTGCGTGAAGACATCGTCGGTCATATAGTTGCGAAAGAATGCTCCCATCATGCCCTCGTCGCTCACCCGCATTGTCGTGGACATCAAGGAATCGCCACGGTAGAAATTCACCGTAAGCGTATCGCCCTTATGCGCCTTCAAGGCCAAGGTGACCTCATGACGAAGCATCGTCAGCGAGTCGCCAGCCATCAGTCCCGCCTTCTGGGCTGGGCTATCAGTCAAGACTGAATCGATGACAAAAGGCATACGGGCAATAGCAAAGAGTTCAAGCTGGAGATTATCGCGCAAGAAAACCTGGCCGATGGTGTCGGGCAAGGCTATCTTTACCTCCTGTCCATCGCGACGCACGGTGACATCGTTGGCCAACAGCAAGGCGCTGCCAAGACGTGTGTAGTCGGTGGTTTTTCCATCGACAGCAAGAATCTGGTCCCCGGGACGGAATCCGATCTGCTGGGCATACTCGGAATACTCGACACCGAAAGGCAAGTCTTCAATCTTGATGATATCCGAACCCCAGTGCCATGCCATGCAGATGTAGATGATGACTGCCAGAATCAGGTTGTTGAGCACACCACCCACCATAATCATGAACTGCGCAAACTTGCCACGTTTGGCAAATCCATCAGCGCGATCGGTTTCGGCATGTTCGGCATCATGCGTCTCATCGACCATGCCTACAATAGCACAATAGCCACCCAATGGAACCCAACCGATGCCATATTCAGTCTCGCTTGGATTAGGTTTGGTGCTTACCAGCTTGTTACAAACGAAGATTCCTTCCTTGTTCCACTTGAGGAATGAGAAACTATAGGCATCGAAGAAAAGATAGAACTTCTCGACACCAACCTTAAAGATACGGGCCCACATGAAGTGTCCCAGCTCATGCACAAATACCAGAATTGACAGCGAAATGATGAGCTGCAGGGCCTTGAATAATATCGTTTCCAATTAACAATGAATAATTAACAATTAACAATTAAAGCCCCAAGATCTCACGAGCCTTGATGCGTGCTTCAGCATCGATTTCAAAATAATCTTCGAGCGAAGGACTTGCCACGAAAGGCATAGTGGCCACCGTCTTTTCGTTGACCTCGGCCATCTGCAGGAACTTGCATTGTCCGCGACGGAATGCTTCGTTGGTCACCTCGTTGGCTGCATTGAGCACACAAGTGCGGTCGCCGCCTGCTGCCAAAGCCTCGAATGCGAGACGCAGATTGGGGAATCGCTCCAAGTCGGGACGCTCGAAGGAGAGATGGGCATAATCCTCAATCTTGAGTTTGCCATTGATTTGCGATGGCATGCGATCGGGATAGCTGAGGGCGTAGGCGATAGGCACCTTCATGTCTGGACAGCCCAATTGCGCCTTGATGGCACCGTCGCTGAACTGAACCATCGAATGAACGATGGACTGCGGATGAACAGCCACCTCAATCTGATCAGTGTTCATGCCAAAGAGCCAGCGTGCCTCGATGACCTCGAAACCTTTGTTCATCATCGATGCCGAGTCAATGGTAATCTTGGCTCCCATGTCCCAATTGGGATGCTTGAGCGCCTGTGTTGCCGTCACGTCGCGCATCTGCTCCATCGTGAAGGTGCGGAACGGGCCACCGGAAGCAGTGATAATGAGCTTGTCAATGGGATTGTCGAGATAATGAGGTTTCTCGGCGTTCTCGTTGTCGTTCTTGATCCAAGGGAAGCAACCGCGGGCAATGCTCTCGCCCTGCAGGCACTGGAAGATGGCCGAATGCTCGGAATCGACAGGTAGGATAGGCACCTGATATTCGGCACATAGACCTTCGATCAACTGGCCAGCTACGACAAGCGTCTCCTTATTGGCTAGCGCCAGCATCTTCTGCGCCTTGATGGCAGCAACTGTTGGGCGCAGACCTGCAAAGCCTACCATAGCGGTGACGACAACGTCGATAGGGCCAGCAGTCACTACTTGACAAAGACTTTCGGCTCCCGTCCAAACCTTGATGGGCAAGTCGCTCAGCGCCTCACGTACCTTGTCGTAACAGGTCTCGTCGGCAATGACTACAACCTCAGGATGGAACTGGCGAGCCTGCTCAATAATCAAATCTGCCGAACGATTGGCAGTGATGGCATATACACTGAAAAGATCGGGATGTTCGGCACAAACCTCCAAGGTCTGCCGCCCAATACTTCCCGTACTGCCGAGAATAGCTATATTACGCATAATATTGATAATCTATAAATAAAAACCTGATACACTCAGATTTCAGGGTGCAAAAATACTAAATATTTTTGATATTTCCGAACATATTCAAGAAAATTATGACTCAAAGGGTAAAATTTCGTTTTTTTATTTGTTTCGACAACAAAAAAGACATATCTTTGCGGTATGAACGCAGCAGTTTTATTGGCAGGTGGCAGCGGCCGCCGTATGGGTGGTCCGGCACCCAAGCAATTCATCCAGATAGCCGGACGCAGTATTCTCGAACACTCCATCCGTGCCTTCCATCAGCATGAAGGCATCGATGAGATTGTCATCGTGGCCCATGCCGACTTCATGGCCCAAATCCGCGAGATTGCGGCTCCTTATCCGAAGGTGAAGCACATCGTACCCGGTGGCAAGGAACGCTACGATTCTTCGCTGGCTGCCATCACTTGCTATCAGGGAAAATCAAACATAAACCTGCTGATACACGATGCCGTTCGTCCTCTCGTTTCCAATACTATAATCACCGATTGTATCGAGGCTCTCAAGACTTATAAAGCCGTCGATGTAGCCATACCCTGTACCGACACCATCGTGGAAGTCAACGAAGAAGGTGCAATTTGCCGTATCACTCCCCGCTCGATGCTGCGCAACGTACAGACGCCCCAGTGTTTCCAACTGGAGACCATCGCCAAGGCGTATGAGATAGGTCTCACGGATCCCAATTTCGTTACTACAGATGACTGCGGTGTCGTCTTCCGTTATCTCCCCAATGTGCCAATCTACGTGGTGGCTGGCGAAACGACCAACATCAAGGTCACCTATCCAGAAGATCTCATTTTAGCGGAGAAGATACTGAACGGGCGTGCCAATTGAGTTTGACACGCCCGCTGTTTTAACTTAGAGCATCCTGAATTCATACCCCTGCTCCATCAGATATTCAATGGAGGCAGGAAGGGCCTCCTGAATATTTCGCCACGACTTTGGCTGGTCGTGGAAAGTGATGATGGAACCATTGCGCACATACTTCTTCACATTGTTGATGACATCCTGCGCATTGAGGCGACTGGAATAATCGCGAGGCACCACATCCCACATGATGATACGGTATTTCTTTTGAAGCAACGATGCCTGACCAAAACGGAGCCATCCATGAGGCGGACGGAAGAGGTCGGACTGGATGAGCACGTTGGCCTTCTCTACATTGGCAAGGTAAGCTTTCGACTCGTAGGTAAGCGCCGAGATGTGATTCATCGTATGATTGCCAAGACGATGACCCGAGGCCTTGACCTGTTCGAAGACGGCACGATAGCGTGCAACATTCTCACCGACACAGAAGAAGGTGGCTTTGATACCATATCGAGCAAGCACATCCAACACCCAAGGGGTTACCTGGGGTGTGGGACCGTCGTCGAATGTCAGATAGACGCATTTCGGCTGAGAAGGAATCCGCCAAAAGCTGTCTTGAAACATCAAACGACGAAACCATGTGGGTGGCTGCTCGATGAACACGCTATAGGTTTACTTAAGCAACTTGTACTTGTCGTATGCCAAGTCAAAGTACTTGCGGAACTTGTCGGAGTATTCCTCATCGAACTGATGATCGCCGGCATCCTGAGCCATCTGGAGTGCATCGCGCATCGTAAGCAATTGCTCACGGATAGTTCGGCCCACGCCCTGAATCTCGGGCTTGTCAAGACGGAATACCCACTGGAGATAATCCTCGTTCTGCGCCAGGATGTCACCAACGATACGACTTCCCTCCTCCATCTTGTCGCAGAGATAATAGGTCTGGGCAAGGGTGAGCGCAGTATAGTCGTAAGGCACGTTGCACGACGGGATGGTCTTGTCGCAGTACTCGGTAGCGGCAAGGGCACGAGCGGTATCGCCGTGCTCAAGAAGCTCGTCGATCATGGTGACGAACATCATACGCTGGGTGCGGCACATGCGGCGATTGTTCTCGTCGAGATAGATGTTAGGATCCTGGATGTTGCCCCAGACGAACTTGTTCATCATGTTGTCGTAGGTCTTGTCGATATCGCAGGAGCTGGTACCACCATGCTCAAGTGGAACAATCTGATAAGCCAAACCGACGAGACGGAAGTAGCGATTGAGCGAGAGATACATCTCCGAACCGACAGTGGTAGCGAAATAGATCGGACGTTTCCAACCATCGCGTGCAATGTTGTCAATCATTGACAGCACAGCTATCTCGTTCTTGGTGATGTAACGCTTGTTCGACAAGTCGATGTGCATGCGCTTGGAGATAAGACTCTTGTCGGGCGTGTCGATGACCGGTGAATTGGCCACAGCAGCCGAATCGACGTCGATGTACATCTTGGTTGCAGGAATGATAGGCACATCATCGTATTTGCGAAGCTTTTCCTTATAGAACTGGTCCATCACAGCTGCAAACGACGCCTCACGGCCATCGGTCTCATCGCTCACATAAGCATAATTGAGCTTGTCAGCCACATACTGTGCAGGTGTGAAAGAAATAGGGAGCGGATCAGACTCATATGCCTGCGACTTCATCTGGTTGACATACCAGTCGGTCTGCAGATAAGAAAGGTTGCAGACACGCACATCGGTGCGATAACCCTCAACATCCTGATTGTACCACAATGGGAAGGTATCGTTATCTCCATTGGTAAAGATGATGGCATTGGGTTCGAGAGAGGTGAGATAGTTCTTGCCGAAATCGCGAGCTGTGAAACGGCCCGAACGATCGTGGTCGTCCCAGTTCTGACCTACCATCTGGAAGGGTACACCGAGGCATAGCACACCGAGAACGGCCGAAATGACAGCGCTCTGCTTCTTGGTAAGATGTTCTACAATGGCAACCAGGCCAGCGACACCCATGCCCACCCAGATGGAGAAGGCATAGAACGAGCCCGCATAAGCGTAGTCTCGCTCACGTGGCTGATAAGGAGTCTGGTTGAGGTAAAGCACAATAGCCAAACCTGTCATGAAGAAGAGGAAGAAAACAACCCAGAAGCCCTGGATACCCTTCTGTCCCGAGAATGCCTGCCAAAGCAGACCAATCAGACCAAGAAGGAGGGGAAGCATGTAATAGACATTGTGTCCCTTGTTATCCTTGATGGATGCAGGCATGTGGTCCTGATCGCCCACCAGAATCTCATCGATGAACTTGATACCAGTGATCCAATTGCCACGGTCAATCTCACCATAGCTCTGCACATCGCTCTGACGTCCGGAGAAGTTCCAAAGGAAGTAACGCCAGTACATGAAGTTGACCTGATAGCTCAGGAAGTACTGAATGTTCTCGGCGAAAGTAGGAACGGTGATAGTCTTGCCATCGATACGCACCTTCTGTCCCTTGAAGTTGCTCCACTGCTTGTAACCATCTACATGATTACCCTGCTTGGAGTACATACGTGGGAAGAACGTAGTGTAGTTGTATTCGTAAGTCTCCTTATGACCGCTGACAAAATACTTATCAGGATCGTCTGGATTGGTCTTGACCACCTTGGTGTAAATAGGCGAACCCTCCTTGACAATCGGTGCGCCACTGGAATCGCGCTTCACTTCGCTGGCGAAAGTTTGGCCGAAGAAGAGTGGATTCTCACCATACTGCTCACGATTCAGGTACTTGGTGAACGAGAAGATCTCGTCGGGAGAGTTCTGGTCCATTGGAAGTTGGGCCGAAGAACGGATGATGATCTGTGCAAAGGTGGAGTAACCGACGAGAATGGTGAGCAAACAAAGCAGTATATTGCTAGCCAGACGTGCGTTCAGTTTCTTCCAAGTAAAGATACCGACAACGAAGGCAATAGAAAGGACGATACCAAGCAGCCAACCATCACCTACGAATGGCATACCACAAAGAACGACACCCGCAGCAAGCAGGATGCGCAAGGTGCGATCGGAAGTTTCCTTTTTGTAACTCTTCCATACGCCAAAGGCAAGAAGTGCAAGCACGAAGAAGAAATAGAACACAGTACCCGTATTGAACGGACAACCAAGGGTGTTGACTGCAAAGAGTTCGATCTGCCCAGCCAGTTTGATGAAGCCAGGAATCATGCCATAAAGGATGAAGGCAATAATGAAGACCGAAAGAATCAACGCACCGAGAGTTCCCTTGAGTTCGGCATTGGGCTTCTTCTTGAAGTAATAGACCAGTACAATAGCAGGGATGCAGAGGAGGTTCAAAAGGTGAACACCGATGGAAAGGCCGATGATATAGGCCAAAAGGATGATGTAGCGATCACCCTCGACACCTGCACTCCGGCTCTCCCACTTGAGAATCAACCAGAATACCAGAGCCGTCATGAATGACGAGAAGGCGTAGACCTCTGCTTCGACAGCCGAGAACCAGAAGGTATCGGACCATGTGTAAACCAAGGCTCCTACCATACCGGAGAGAAGGATGGTGATGGCCTGACTCCACGTCATGTCGTTGGCAGACTTGTTGTTGCGACATACGACCTTCTTGGTGAGGGCAGTGATCGTCCAGAAGAGGAAGAGGATAGCACCGGCCGAGAAGAGTGCAGACATACGGTTGACCCAAAGGCCAGCCTGTGCCATATCGCCACCTGCAAAGTTAACGAAGAAACGTCCAGTAAGATTGAAAAAAGTATTTCCAGGAGGGTGACCCACCTCGCCCTTAGCGGCACAGGTGATGAACTCCGGACAATCCCAGAAGGATGCAGTAGGCTCTACCGTGTTGAGGTAGGTGAATGCCGCCACCACAAAGACTATCCATCCAAGGATGTTGTTAAGCAACTTGTATTGCTTGATCATGATAGTTTATTGATTGGTTGTTATTATATAATTTGGGCGCAAATTTACTAAAATATCCTCAAAATCCCAAATTTTGAACGCTGATATTATGATTTTTAAGCAATCAACGACCCAATTTTTACAATCTTACAGTTTCACTTAACATTTATCCAAGATATTTTTACTGCTCCAAAGTAATTGCCATCAATCCAATGACTACGTCATTAGAGAGTGTACACAAGGTGAAACTTTCGAGATGCCGCTCCGAATCGAGAGGCATTTTGAGGAGCTGAGCTGCGCCATTGGGAATACTCAAACCCTTGGCGATCGGTGTGTCGGCCTCGAAATCGGTGACGTGAATATTAACGGCACCATTGTCCTCACCGGCCTTCTGAAGATCTAATTTAAGATTTCGCGACACCTTACCACTCCCCAAATGCACACGATACGGATGCTGTTTCGTACTCCAGAATGCATGGTCATCGTAATAATAGTCTTGCTCAATCGGACACCAGTTATAAGGATTTGTCAAATGCAATGTATCAGCGCTGCCATCCGAATAGTTTGCAACGGCAAGGCCGTTGTCGATGCGGCTTTGCATGTTGTTGGTACTTCCAGCGAGGAGAAGGTAAGCGTAAGAAAACTTTGTTCCCCTATCTTTGCTGCCCGATCCTGCATCGATGCGTTCCTTTTCGACAGGAATACTCATGCTGTTGGGGAAATTATCCCAAAGAGACGTGTAAATTACATTCAAGCCTTCCTTCGGCAAGCGGAAACGAAGACCAAGGCCAGTATCAAAGACATTGTCCGAAGAAATCACCTTGCGAAGACCGTCATCCTCAATTGTCGCAGTCATCAATGGCACGCACCAATCGCCCATGCCTTGAGAGGGAATCTCAAGGGTGGTATAAGGTGAACGTGGCGACAAATATTGCTCACGATAAATATCATCGACAGAAGCATTGTAGTAATCGCTCAGCTGTAGATAAGCATGGCGGCTCATTGCATTTGGAGTAATATCATCCAAACCAAGTACCGTCTCATCGAGTGCAGGGCGATAAGCCTTGGCTGCGGGCTGATCGTGTGCAGGCACAGCGCTGGTGGGCACGACAATGCGCTGCACACGTTCATTATTGCCCTTCACCTCCAGGAACCTTCCATCGCCCAATGGCAAACGCAGGATGACCTGCAATGCCTGTGGGAAGCGCTGATCGATGTCGTAGATATCTTCACCGTTTTCACGATGGAACCGATAACTGAAATAGGGAGTCCTTACATTGGCATAGTTCCATTCCGGCGGGAATCCTGGTTGAAGGTAACAGTGACCGTAGAGCGCATCCGGACGAATGCCAAAAAGGCCCTGCATGATAGCACGTGATGTGATGCCTACGTTGTCCCCGAAGTCACGATAAGCCTCCTTAAGTGCCTTGTCGTAAAAACTGATCTGACCGAAGTTGCCGGGACAGGCACCAGCGCACATCTCGTCGAGCAAGTCGCTATAAAGCAGCCGATAGCCCATCTCGCGACGACCTGCAATAAAATATGCCAGAGCCATATTGGCCACTTCCTCATGAGCCACATTGTTGGTGCTCCAAGCGTATGGCATCCAATCGGAAGTGCTGATAGTAAACAGTTCGGCCATAGGAAATGCATATTCAGCACTTGAGATATTCAAAGGGATATGTGGAATACAGGCATCTACCCACCTTGTCGCCTGATATGCCTGCTCAGGCGAACAAGCACCGCAATCGATGGGAGTATAGATGCTCCAGATCGCTGGAATGGCATGAATTCGTTTCAGCCCCATGAAATCCTGAAATTCTGCCCAGTGTCCGTCAACCTGATTATTGGCTGGAAGCCATAAGCGTCGGTTCATGGCTTCGAGAATAGCCTCAGCTTCCTTGCGATAAGGGGTTGGATCCTCCCCTATCAACTCAGCGATGCGAGCGATAAGCAGATTGCCCCGATAATTATATGCCGACGCATGGGTCACAGCTCCACTATTGTAATATAGGGCATCGCTTGCCCAGATGCAACAATAACCATCGTAGAGATGGTCGCCATCGGGATCCCAATTGCGTTTTTCCCAGTCAAGATGGAGTTTCAGCGTGGGCCAAAACTCGCGCATAAGTGCCGTGTCGGCATCATACTGGAAATGCCAGAGGAGTTCGTCGATATAATTTAAGTTCATGTCATAGTGGCTCATCTTGCGATCGTCATTGGGCAACTTACAGATGTAACCATTGCTATACATTGGAGTGCCCCATTTTTCGGCAGAGCGAGCCAGATTCTTGGTAGTATCCTGTGCCGGATGCGGATAGATGGGGTCAATGTCGCGAACCATGCTGCGGGCGTATGCACGAAAATGACTGAGTTGACGATCGAACCAACCGGTCACATCACCCACATAACCTCCACGCCAACCGGCAAGAGGTGTGCGCCAGCCAATACAACCATGTTGCCAAGTCAAGCCATCCCACAATCCGTCGGCGGCAGCCATCAGAGTTGGACCAAGGGTATTGATGAGAGGATCGGGCGTCTCAAAACTCAGTTGTCCGATCAACTTCTCATGGTACGCGAGCTCCTCTTCCATTCGTTTGGCACCTTCCTGCACGTCGACCAATATGAGGTGGTCATTATCGACAAGACGCAGATAGGTTGTGCCCACGGCATCCCACACCAACTGTTGACGCAGCGAATCGGGACAAGGACTTAATGCCTCGAAATGCTCACGCGGATCGGTTCCCAGATCTCCATTGCGCTTCATCTTCAACTGAGCGATGGGCCGACGCAATGCAATTAGTTTCAAGGCCCTGCTTTTGCCCAAGACTCTCTTTGGGAATCCCTTTGCTTCGAACTTCCAAAGGGCATTGTTACCCTCATGTTCTGCGATTGCTGACACATGCAGTTCTCCTCCCTGCCAAGCCTCATCACGCACCACATACTCTCGCTGACCACCTTCGTAATATGCACGACAGTAGGAAGTGGAGTCGAGTGCATAAAGACGATCGCCCACCTGCAAGTGGAGCTGGATATTCCATGCTTTGCCTTTGTCGTAGGTCGCAAAAAGGGGACGGTCGCTGGTTTCGAGCCTCCAATTGGCGTGCGATCCATAAAGTGCTCGGGAATAACGGTTCCATCCATTCTCACAAACGAAGCCACGGCCTTCGGGACGATATTGCAGTTCACGTTGTCCTGCCGCCATGGCAGACATGGTAAGCATCAAAGATAGAATGTAAAATAGTGCGCGTTTCATGGGGCAAAGATAAAGAAAAATAAATGAAAAACAAAATTTAGCTTATATTTTTTGTACAATTGAAGAAAAAGCCTTATATTTGCGGCATGAATCAGAATCAATCAGGCCCAATAGGTATTTTTGACAGTGGCTTCGGCGGTCTTTCCATCTTCCGAGAAATACGCCACGTCCTCCCCGAGTATGATTACATCTACTTGGGTGACAATGCACGTGCCCCTTACGGTGACCTACCTTACGATAAGGTTTATCACTTTACGCGTCAGGCTGTCTTTCGCATGTTCGATATGGGTTGCCCGCTCGTTATCCTCGCTTGCAATACCGCATCGGCTCGAGCTCTTCGCACTATCCAACGTAAGGATTTGCCTGTGAGCGAAGACCCTACACGTCGAGTGCTGGGAGTAATACGCCCAACCGTGGAACGGGTCGAACATCTCACCTATTCCCGACACATCGGACTTATCGGAACTATTGCGACAGTCTCTTCGCATTCTTATGACCTCGAGATTGCAAAGGATCCCGCGTACTTCTCCCAAGTGGAAGGTAATGCAACGGCAACAGAACCCACGGAGCCGTCGTTCTACGTGCATGAAAACTCGAAGATTGTGGCCAGTAACCCCAATCCCGTTATTCTTACCTCGCGAGCATGTCCCGACTGGGTACCCATGATCGAGGCTGGCAAGATGAAGGAGATGCACGGCATCGTAAAGAATGACCTGGCGGAACTTTTGGATCAAGATCCCGAAATTGACACCATCATTCTCGGATGCACACATTACCCATTGATCACATCACTCATTCAAACAGTACTCCAGGAACTCGACCATCCTGAGATCATCCTGATGCCACAAGGCAAGCCTGTGGCATATAGTCTGAAGGATTATCTCGTAAGGCACCCCGAAATGAAGGCTCGTCTTTCCACCGAAGGTAGCGCCAAGTACTTTACATCGGGAGACACTGAAAGATTCGAGGAACTTGGTTCCCAACTCATCGGCAAGGGTGTAAAGATCCATGCAGAAAAACTGATCTGGTAAAGGAACGACATTAACGAAAAACGGCATGACCAGTCAATAGATGGTCATGCCGTAGTTCGTATCAGCACCTCAACAAGGAGAGACCTGCCGAATCAAATTACAATCCAAACATCTTGGACACACGCCGGATGCCCGCAACGAGCTTCTCTATCTCTTCTTCAGTGTTGTAGAAGGAGAAACTTGCACGCACTGTGCCCAGTATTCCCAGACTCTGCATCAAAGGCTCAGCACAATGATGGCCTGTACGAACAGCGATACCCAGCTTGTCGAGCAACATGCCCATATCATAGTGGTGAATATCTCCCACAAGGAAACTCATCACTGCTGATTTCTCATGCGCATTGCCGAAGATTCGCATTCCAGGAATCTTGTGGAACTCGTCCGTACAGAACGTGAGCAACTGGTGCTCATATTCCATGATATTATCCAGACCTATAGCCTCGACATAATCGAGCGCTGTTGCCAAAGCCACAGTACTGATGAAGTCTGGCGTACCCGCCTCAAACTTGTAAGGCAGTTCGTTGAAAGTTGTACCTTCGAACGACACTGTCTTGATCATCTCGCCACCTCCCTGGTATGGCGGCATCTTTTCGAGCCATTCACGCTTGCCATAGAGCACACCTACACCTGTAGGACCATAGATCTTATGGCCAGAGAAGACGAAGAAGTCACAATCGAGGGCTTGAACATCCACCTTCAGGTGTGGAACGGATTGTGCGCCATCCACAAGGACAGGTACATTCCTGCTATGCGCGAAATCAATAACCATCTTGACGGGATTGACGGTTCCCAGCACATTCGACACATGCGTTAGGCTAACCAGTCTTGTGCGCTCGGAGAAAAGACTTCGAAGATGCTCCAAGTCCAATTCCTGAAGCTCGTTAAGGCGAGCATGACGGATGACTATACCCTTACGTGCCTGAAGCAGCTGCCAACTGACGATATTGGAGTGATGTTCCATATCGGTGACAATCACCTCATCGCCCTCGTTCAGGAATGCCTCACCAAACGAATAAGCCACAAGATTGATGCTCTCAGTGGTTCCACGAGTGAAAATGATCTCGGCGCTCTCACGGGCATTGAGGAACTGTTGCACACGCTGACGAGCACTTTCATGCAAATCGGTGGCATCCTGGCTCAGGAAATGCACGCCACGATGAACATTGGCATTGTGATGCAGATAACCGTCGCGAAGCTTGTCGATGACACAAAGCGGTTTCTGGGTAGTGGCGCCATTGTCGAGATAGACAAGAGACTTGCCATAGACTGTGCTTTCGAGAATAGGGAAATCCTTTCGGATAGAATTTATGTCCAGCATATCTAGAATATCTAGAGCCTCTAGAAAAACTAGAAAAAACTAGTCTCTAATGCTCAATGGAAAAACTAAAGCCCATACAAGAGAACTTGTACGGGCTTTATCATTGTTTGGGCATGATGCCCGAAAGTACCGATTACTCAGCCTTTGCCTCTGGTTCAGCAGCGGGAGCGGCCTCAGCAGCCTTCTTCGAACGTGAACGACGAGTCTTGGCCTTCTTCTCGACGTTGTCCTTGAGAAGGTTCTCGTTGTAATCCACGAACTCGATCATTGCCATTTCGGCGTTATCACCGAGACGGTTCTGGCCAAGCTTAAGGATGCGCAGATAGCCACCAGGACGGTTAGCAATCTTCACTGCGATATCGCCGAAAAGCTCCTTCACAGCCTCCTTATCCTGGAGGTAAGAGAAGACGATACGACGGCTGTTGGTAGTATCCTCCTTAGCGCGATTGATGATTGGTTCAGCGTAAACGCGCAGTGCCTTAGCCTTGGCAACTGTGGTGTTGATGCGCTTAGCCCTGATCAACGAAACAGTCATGTTGGCGAGCATAGCCTCACGATGAGACTTGGTGCGTCCAAGGTGATTGAATTTCTTATTATGTCTCATTGTTGTAATTAATCTTTATCAAGTTTATATTTGGTGATATCCATTCCGAACGACAGGTTGAGACTCTGGAGGAGCTCCTCAAGCTCGGTGAGAGACTTCTTACCAAAGTTACGGAACTTGAGAAGGTCAGTCTTATTGAATACAACCAACTCGCCAAGGGTCTCGACCTCAGCGCTCTTCAAGCAGTTGAGAGCACGTACAGAAAGATCCATATCAGTGAGCTTGGTCTTGAGAAGCTGACGCATGTGGAGAACTTCCTCATCGAATTCCTCGTTGGTGTCAGTCTCAGTGGTCTCAATAGCGATCTTCTCATCGGAGAAGAGCATGAAGTGATAAATCAAGATCTTAGCAGCTTCACGCAATGCATCCTTTGGATGAATTGAGCCATCGGTAGTCACCTCAATCACCAGTTTCTCGTAGTCGGTACGCTGCTCAACACGATAAGGTTCAACAGTGTACTTCACGTTGCGAATAGGTGTGAAGATTGAGTCGATAGCAATAGTGGTTACCTCAGCATTGGGATTGCGGTTCTCCTCACCAGGAACATAACCGCGACCCTTGTTGATGGTCAATGTGATATCAAAACTTGCACTAGAGTCCATGTGGCAGATAACCAAGTCTGGATTAAGGACATCGAATGCAGTCATTCCCATGTGCAAATCGCTTGCCTTGAGAACTTCTGTATTCTTAACCTTAACAGTGATGGTTTCGCTCTCTGTTCCTTCGACGATCTGCTTCAAGCGGACCTGCTTGAGGTTCAAGATGATGTTGGTAACATCCTCTAGTACACCCGGAATGGTCGCAAACTCGTGCTCAACACCTGAAATTTTAACACTGGTGAAAGCAAAGCCTTCGAGTGACGAAAGCAGAATTCGGCGTAAAGCATTACCAACAGTAATGCCGTAGCCTGGTTCCAGAGGTCGGAATTCGAACTTGCCAGAGAACTGGTCAGATTCCAACATGATAACCTTTTCGGGTCTTTGAAATGCTAAAATCGCCATATATGGACTATTTATTATTTAGAGTACAATTCGACAATGAGCTGCTCCTGAATGTTCTCAGGGATATCAGCACGCTCAGGAGTGTGGAGATACTTGCCGCTGAGTGAATTCTGGTCCCACTCAAGCCATGGATACTTGCTGTGGTTGAAGCCAGCAAGGGCGTTATCAACGACCTCAAGAGCCTTAGAGCGCTCGCGTACGCCAACAATCTGGCCAGGCTTTACGCTATAGGATGCGATGTTGACAACCTTACCGTCAACGACTACATGCTTGTGGAGGACGAGCTGACGAGCAGCAGAGCGGGTTGGAGCGATACCTAAACGGTAAACGATGTTATCGAGACGGCTCTCAAGAAGCTGAAGGAGTACCTCACCGGTAACGCCCTTAGTACGCTCAGCCTTCTCGAAGAGACGACGGAACTGTGATTCGAGCACACCGTAGGTATATTTAGCCTTCTGCTTTTCCTTAAGCTGAGTGCCATACTCGGAAGTTTTCTTACGACGATTAAGGCCATGCTGACCAGGGGCATAGTTCTTTTTTGCGAGAACCTTGTCTGGTCCATAGATAGCCTCGCCAAGTTTGCGGGCAATGCGGGTTTTAGGTCCAGTATATCTTGCCATAGTTTTTTTACAATTTAAGCATTAAATTAATTAAAAAACCACAATAATCACACATTATACCTTGCGACGCTTTGGTGGGCGGCAACCGTTGTGTGGAAGTGGTGTTACGTCGATAATCTCAGTTACCTCGATACCAGCGCCATGGATGGTACGGATAGCCGACTCACGACCATTACCTGGACCCTTAACATAAGCCTTCACTTTGCGAAGACCAAGATCATAGGCGATTTTTGCGCAATCCTGAGCTGCCATCTGAGCAGCATATGGAGTGTTCTTCTTCGAACCTCTGAAGCCCATCTTACCTGCAGATGACCAAGAGATCACCTGACCCTCGCTGTTAGCGAGTGAAACAATAACGTTGTTGAACGACGAATGTACGTGAAGCTGGCCATTGGCACTAACCTTCACATTACGCTTTTTAGCTGCAACTGTTTTCTTTGCCATAGTTTTCTTCTACTTTAACAGATTACTTTGTAGCCTTCTTCTTGTTGGCAACAGTCTTCTTCTTACCCTTGCGTGTACGAGCGTTGTTCTTAGTGCTCTGGCCACGAACTGGCAAGCCAAGACGATGACGGATACCACGGTAGCAGCCGATATCCATGAGACGCTTAATGTTCAACTGAACTTCAGAACGAAGATCGCCCTCTACCTTGTAGTTGGCACCGATATACTCACGAATAGCGGCGGCCTGTGAATCAGTCCAATCTTTTACCTTGATGTCTTTATCGACACCAGCATTCATTAAAATGGTATTTGCGGCGCTACGGCCGATACCATAGATGTAAGTCAACGCGATTTCTCCACGCTTGTTCTGCGGGAGATCTACGCCTACAATTCTAACTGCCATATAAGTTTAAATAAGTTGTGTTTTTTGCGAAAAATGCCTGCAAATATACGTAATTTATCCCTGACGTAGCTTAAATTTGGGATTTTTTTTGTTAATTACGTACAAAACTCCGCGGCGACGGACGATTTTGCAATCTGGAGTGCGCTTTTTAAGCGATGCTTTTACTTTCATATCGTAAGATTTTTATTTGTAGCGGAAAGAAATTCTGCCTTTCGAGAGGTCGTATGGCGACATCTCTACTCGAACCTTGTCACCTGGCAGGATCTTGATGTAATGCATACGCATCTTGCCAGAAATATGGGCGGTAATCTCGTGTCCATTTTCGAGCTCTACGCGGAACATAGCGTTCGAAAGTGCTTCAACGATGGTACCATCTTGTTCAATTGCTGCTTGTTTTGCCATTCAATAATTTTGAAATTTTACTTAGATAAATCTATCGCCTAATACTTCTTGAATATAGTCGAAGGTGGAAAGGATCTCTGTCTTCTCCTGGCGGATTGCGACGCAATGCTCGTAGTGGGCCGACCACTTGTGGTCGCGGGTACGCACCGTCCATCCGTTGCGATCGATGATGACATTCCTCGATCCCATGTTGATCATCGGCTCGATGCAGATACACATCCCCGGACGGAGGAGCGATCCGACACCGCGGCGTCCATAATTGGGGACATCCGGATCCTCATGAAGACCGTGACCGATGCCATGACCTGTAAGCTCACGAACGACAGTATAGCCTCGCTTCTCGCAGTAATCCTGTACGGCATAACCGATATGTCCTACGCGATTTCCGACCCTAGCCTGTTCGATGCCGACATAGAGACTCTCCTTCGTTGTACGCAACAGGCGGAGCACCTGCTCGTCAACCTCGCCTACTGGGAAGGTGTAACAGCTGTCACCATTGAAACCGTTGATGACTGCACCGCAGTCGCATCCAACGATATCTCCATCCCTAAGTTCATAGTCCGAGGGGAATCCGTGAACTACCTCGTCGTTGACTTCGATGCAGAGTGTGCCAGGAAATCCATCGTAGCCCTTGAACCCAGGGACTCCGCCGTGATCTCGAATAAACTCTTCTGCAATTTGGTCAAGCTTAAGAGTAGTAACACCTGGCTGGACCCACTTGGCGACTTCGCCAAGTGTTTGTCCAACCAGTTGATTAGCCTGTCGTATCAGCTCTATTTCTTCGTCAGTCTTCAGAAATATCATAGCGAGATTATCAATAAGCAGCTACAGAACCTGTGCGACCTTTGATCTTGCCATTCTTCATCAGACCATCATAATGATGCATCATCAGGTGCGACTCAATCTGCTGAAGCGTATCGAGGATTACACCTACAAGAATCAGGAGTGACGTGCCACCAAAGAACTGTGAGAACTCCTGAGTAACGCCGAGAATACGTGCGAAACATGGGAGAATAGCCACAAATGCCAGGAAGATAGAACCTGGGAGGGTGATACGCGACATGATCTTGTCAAGGAACTCGGTGGTCTTCTTGCCAGGCTTGATGCCTGGGATGAAGCCATTCTGAGATTTGATCGCATCCGACATCTGCTGAGGATTCATTGTGATGGCGGTGTAGAAATAGGTGAAGACAATGATCAAGATTGCAAATACAAAGTTATAGGTGAACGTTGTATTGTCAAAGAAGCTTGACCAGAAGCTTGCAGTGTTCTGGCTTGCAAAACCTGCAAACACAAGAGGGATGAACATGATAGCCTGTGCGAAAATGATAGGCATTACGCCTGCAGCATTCACCTTGAGAGGGATATACTGACGAACACCACCGTACTGACGGTTACCACGAATCTGCTTAGCGTACTGTACGGGCACTTTGCGAGTACCCTGTACCAAGAGAATGCTGATACCAATCACGATAAGGAGGAACACAATCTCGAGGAGGAAGAGCACGAGGTTGCCGGTTGAAGAGGCAGCCTGTACAAACTCCTGCGAAATTGCAGTTGGGAAGCGTGCGATGATACCGATCATGATAAGGAACGAGATACCGTTGCCAATACCCTTGTCGGTGATACGCTCGCCAAGCCACATCACGAACATTGAACCTGCTGTCAGGATAATGATGCTGCTGAAGTTGAACCACCAGCCCTGATTAACAATAGCCGGACCGATCTGATAACGAAGGTTGGTCAGATAAGCGAAGCTCTGGAAAATGAGCACAACTACTGTGAGCAGACGTGTGTACTGATTGATCTTGTTACGACCACTCTCACCTTCCATCGAAAGCTTGCGGAGCGATGGGAGCACCATCGTCAGAAGCTGAATAATAATGGAAGCCGAGATGTAGGGCATAATACCCAAAGCGAAGATTGAGGCATTCGAGAATGCTCCACCAGAGAACATATCCAGGAGTGCCATAAGGCCACCGCGTGTCTGATTGTGCAACTCATCGAGCATACTGGCATCGATGCCTGGAAGCACTATGAAGCAACCCAGACGATAGATTGCTACGAGACCGAGCGTCCAAAGGATACGGGTACGGAGCTCTTCAATCTTCCAAATGTTTTTGAATGTCTCAACTATTCTCATGACGTTTATGCGTTAACTTTTACTACTGTGCCACCAGCTGCAACGATAGCCTCCTCAGCCTTCTTCGAGAAAGCATGAGCAGAAACCTCGAGTGCTACACTGAGGGCACCCTTACCAAGGATCTTAACGAGATCTTTCTTGGCTACAAGACCAGCCTCATGAAGAGTCTGAACATCGATCTTGTTGAGCGACTTGGCAGTTGCCAGGGCATCAAGGGTTGAAAGGTTGATAGCCTTATACTCAACATGGTTGATGTTCTTGAAACCGAACTTAGGCAGACGACGCTGGATAGGCATCTGACCACCCTCGAAACCGATCTTCTTCTTATAGCCGGAACGCTGTTTTGCGCCCTTGTTACCACGGGTTGAAGTGCCACCGAGACCGGAACCTGCACCACGGCCAATACGCTTACGGGTCTTTACAGAACCAGCGGCTGGCTTCAAATTACTTAAATTCATATTCTTTACACTTATATATTAAGTTAGTGATATGGAGGGGATATGACTTGGTTTCCCTATTGTCGCCATATCCCACCCGGGGATTTTTTAATTAGTCAACAAGAGCGACCAGATGAGCGACCTTGCGAATCTGACCACGAGTGCACTCGTTGTCAGGAAGCTCGCGGACCAGACCAATGCGGGTCAGTCCGAGTGCATCAAGGGTCAACTTCTCAGTCTTAGGGCAGTTGATGCGGCTGCGAATAGCCTTTACTTTAATTGTTGCCATAATTTTCCTGGAATTTATTAACCTTTGAATACAACATCAAGTGAAACACCGCGATTCTCAGCAACCATCTTGGCATCACGAAGCTCGCAGAGAGCCTGAATAGTAGCCTTTACAAGGTTGTGGGGGTTGGACGAGCCCTTCGACTTGCAGAGGACATCCTTCACACCAGCACTCTCCAGAACAGGACGCATAGCGCCACCTGCCTTCATGCCGGTACCCTCGGAAGCAGGAATGAGGAGAACCTCAGAACCGCCGAAACGGGCAGCTACCTCATGAGGAATAGTACCCTTGAGTACGGGAACCTTAACGAGGTTCTTCTTGGCGGACTCAACACCCTTAGCAATGGCAGCCTGAACTTCGCCTGCCTTACCAAGACCGTAACCTACGATACCATTGCCATCACCTACTACAACGATAGCGGCGAAAGTAAAGGTACGGCCACCCTTGGTAACCTTAGTAACACGATTGATAGCAACCAAACGGTCCTTCAACTCGATATCATTGGCATTCTTTACTCGAATCATATCTGTCATTTATTAGAATTTGAGACCACCTTCGCGAGCGCCCTCTGCCAAAGCCTGTACGCGGCCATGATAGAGATAACCATTGCGATCGAAAACAACCTCAGTGATGCCGGCAGCTGCACACTTCTCAGCGACAGCCAGGCCTACCTTCTTGGCAACCTCAGTCTTGTTGCCCTCGGTAATACCCTTTGAGCCTGCAGATACAAGGGTCTTGCCCTCAAGGTCGTTGACAACCTGTGCATAGATAGCCTTGTTGCTGCGGAATACGGTCAGACGTGGACGGCTGGCAGTACCATTAACCTTCTTGCGAATACGGTGCTTAATCTTAATTCTTCTTTCTTTCTTAGTAATCATAATCGTCTAATTTAAAAGGTTAATTATTTAGCACCGGCAGACTTGCCAGACTTACGACGAACAACCTCACCTACATAGAGGACACCCTTGCCCTTGTATGGCTCTGGCTTGCGGAAAGAACGAATCTTGGTGCAAATCAGACCGAGCAGTGCCTTGTCACAAGACTCCAGGGTAATCAATGGGTTCTGGTTACGCTCACTCTTGGTGGTCAGCTTGACCTCCTTGGGGAGAACCATGTAGATGGCATGAGAATAACCGAGGGAAAGCTCAAGGACATTGCCTGTGTTGCTGGCACGATAACCAACACCCACGAGCTGAAGCTCCTTCTTGAAACCTTCGCTGCAACCGATGATCATATTGTTGATCAACGAGCGATAGAGGCCGTGCAGAGCCTTGGTCTGCTTCTCTTCATTCGGACGGGTGAATTCGATCTTACCATCCTCAATGCCGAGCTCGATACCGCCAGTAAGTTCCTGGCTCATCTCGCCGTTCTTACCCTTAACGGTAACAACATTATCCTTCACAGTGACAGTTACACCTGCAGGAATAGTAATAGGCAATTTACCAATTCTTGACATAGCTTATACCTCCTTTCATTAATAGATGTAACACAGCACCTCACCACCGACCTTCTGGGCAGCAGCCTCCTTGTCGGTCATGACGCCGCGCGAAGTGGAAAGGATGGCGATGCCGAGTCCGTTGAGGACGCGTGGCATATCCTTATAGCCCACATACTTGCGGAGACCTGGGGTGGATACACGAGTCAGACTCTTAATAGCACTCACGTGGTTTACAGGATCATACTTCAAGGCAACCTTGATAGTACCCTGTGGGCCATCGTCGATGAACTTATAGTTCATGATGTAACCCTTCTCGAAGAGGATCTTGCAAATCTCCTTCTTCAAGTTTGACGCTGGAATCTCAACGACACGATGCTTAGCGGCGATGGCGTTGCGAAGACGGGTCAAAAAATCTGCAATTGAATCAGTCATTTGATTTTGTTTGTTAAATTGATCCGGAACCTCCGGACAATATTTAATAAAAAAAACATATACGCAAATATCGGCGGGTCTTTAGGCCCGCTGATATTCTATTGTATCAGAGAGAGTGTGGGTCCACCGGATTACCAGCTAGCCTTCTTGACACCAGGGATGAGACCGGCAGAAGCCATCTCACGGAACTGGATACGAGAAAGACCGAACTGACGCATATATCCCTTTGGACGGCCAGTCACCTTGCAGCGGTTGTGAAGGCGAACTGGAGAAGCATTCTTTGGAAGAGCCTGAAGCTCCTGAACGGCCTCATAGTCACCGGCAGCGGCACGCTTCTTAAGTTCTGCACGCTTGGCAGCATACTTCTTAACAAGAGCCTGACGCTTAACCTCACGGGCTACCATTGAAATCTTTGCCATATCTTAATCTTACTTTTTAGCGTTCTTGAATGGAAGACCGAACTCCTTCAGCAGAGCATAGCCCTCCTCATCAGTCCTGGCAGAAGTCACGAAAGTGATGTTCATACCAAGCAGGCGCTGAATGCTGTCGATGTTGATTTCAGGGAAAATAATCTGCTCGGTGATACCGAGAGTATAGTTGCCACGACCATCAAGCTTTGACTCGATACCGTTGAAGTCACGGATACGTGGGAGAGCCACACGGATCAGACGCTCGAGGAACTCGTACATCATCTGATGACGAAGGGTAACGCGAACGCCGATAGGCATCTGCTTACGAACCTTGAACTGAGCGATGTCCTTCTTCGAAAGAGTCTGCACAGCCTTCTGGCCAGTGATGGCAGTAAGTTCGGCGATAGCAGTTTCAATGATCTTCTTGTCAGCAACAGCCATACCGAGGCCCTCGTTGATGACAATCTTCTCGAGACGGGGCACCTGCATAACAGTGGTGTAACCAAACTGCTTGGTAAGTGCAGGAACGATGGTCTCTTTGTAATATTGCTTAAGTGATGCAGTATTTGCCATTATTTAGACCTCCTTAATTACTTTTTGATTTTAATGTTGGTAACCTTACCGGTCGAACGGACAGCCTTACCATTCTCATTGATGCGATTGAGCTTGGAGACATGGATAGGAGCCTCTTTCTCAATGATGCCGCCCTGAGGATACTTTGCATTTGGCTTGGTGCTCTTCTTCACGATGTTGAGACCTTCGACGATAGCGGTCTTCTTCTCAACATTCACTGAAAGGACCTTACCAGTCTTGCCCTTGTTCTCACCAGAGTTGACAACCACGTTGTCACCCTTCTTTACGTTCAATGTATTCATATCTGCATTTACGTTATTAGAGCACTTCAGGTGCAAGTGAAACAATCTTCATGTTAGCAGCACGGAGCTCACGGGCAACAGGGCCAAAAATACGTGATCCACGCATATCACCAGCGTTGTTCAAAAGAACACAGGCATTGTCATCAAAGCGGATATAAGAACCATCAGGACGGCGAACCTCCTTCTTGGTACGTACGATAATGGCCTTGCTGACGGTACCCTTCTTCATGTCGCTAGAAGGAACAACACTCTTCACAGTCACTACGATAATATCACCTACAGATGCATATCGGCGACCAGTGCCACCCAGCACGCGGATGCAGAGGCACTCTTTACCACCGGAGTTATCGGCGATCTTAAGTCTAGATTCAGTCTGTATCATAATATTTACTTAGCCTTTTCGAGGATTTCTACTAAACGCCAACGCTTTGTCTTGCTCAGCGGACGAGTTTCCATCAGGAGGACGCGATCGCCTACCTGGGCCTCATTCTTTTCGTCATGAGCGTGGTATTTCTTTGTCTTGTTGACAAACTTACCATAGATTGGGTGCTTCTCCTTGTACTTCACAGTAACGGTGATGGTCTTGTCCATCTTATCGCTGGAGACGATGCCCATTCTAGTTTTTCTAAGATTTCTTGTTTCCATTGAAAAAATCTGTTCTAAAATAAAATTGAGTTGTGAGGATGCTTATTCAACCTGAGCAGCGGCTGTGCGGTTGTTGAGTTCAGTCAGCATACGGGCGACATCACGACGGGTAGTGCGGATTACCATTGGATTGTCCAGAGGGGCAATGGCATGGTTGAACTCAAGTGATTCCAGCTTTGCCTTCGTCTCAGCAATACGACCTTGCAGTTCCTCAATTGTAAGATTCTTAAGTTCTGAAGTCTTCATTGTTGTGGTTTGTTTTAGAGAACGACAAGTTCTGGATCATAATCGCGACGAACGACAAACTTGGTCTGGACAGGGAGCTTCTGGGCACCAAGGCGGAGAGCCTCCTTAGCAACCTCGAAAGGCACACCATCAATCTCAAAGAGGATACGACCGGGGTTGCAGTCTGCTACCCAGCCTTCCGGATCACCCTTACCTTTACCCATTCGGACATCGGCAGGCTTGCGAGTGTAAGGCTTGTCGGGGAACACGCGGCACCAGAGCTGACCTTCACGCTGCATATAACGGGTGATAGCGACACGAGCGGCTTCAAGTTGACGCGAATTGATCCACTTATTCTCAAGCGTCTTGATTCCGAATGAACCGAACGCCAACTGATTGCCTCGCTGGGCATTGCCCTTGAGGTTGTTCTTCTGCTGACGGCGGTATTTAGTTCTTTTCGGCTGTAACATTGTTTTAAAGCTTCTAAATCGTTATTATTTATTTTTTGTTACGGAAACCGCCACGACGCTCGCCATCACGGCGACCACGACGCTCGCCACGGGCTTCGCCCTGTGGACGTCCAGTTTCCTTCTGCTTGGCGAAGTTTGGAGCAAGATCCTTCTTGCCATAGACCTCACCACGGCAGATCCATACCTTGATGCCGATTACACCTACCTTGGTGATAGCCTCAGCCAGTGCGTAGTCGATGTCTGCACGGAAAGTGTGAAGTGGGGTACGACCCTCCTTGTACATCTCCTTGCGCGACATTTCAGCGCCGTTGAGACGTCCTGAGCACTGAACCTTAATGCCCTCAGCACCTACACGCATGGCAGACTGGATAGCCATCTTGACGGCACGACGGTAAGCAACCTTACCCTCTACCTGGCGTGCGATGTTGTTTGCTACGATTGCGGCATCAACTTCAGGCTTCTTGATCTCGTAGATGTTGATCTGAACATCCTTATCAGTTATTGACTTCAGCTCCTCCTTCAGCTTATCCACTTCGCTGCCAGCCTTGCCGATGATGATTCCCGGACGGGCAGTGCAGATAGTGATGGTGACGAGCTTGAGTGTACGTTCAATCACAATGCGGGAAAGGCTTGCCTTTGCAAGACGTGCATTGAGATACTTGCGAATCTTAGCATCCTCTACGATGGTATCACCACAGTTCTTGGAAGCAAACCAGTTGGAATCCCAACCACGGATGATGCCCAGACGATTTGAAATTGGAGAAATTTTCTGTCCCATGTTAGAGAATATTAAGCTTCTTTGTTAATTGTATCTACGTAAAGAGTCACGTGGTTAGAGCGCTTGCGAATGCGGTATGCGCGACCCTGGGGTGCAGGGCGAAGGCGCTTGATGGTGACACCTTCGTCAACGAAGATTTCACTCACCTTGAGCTGGCCGGCCTCAGCCTTTTGACCAGTCTTGGCCTCCCAGTTAGCAATAGCGGACTTCAAAAGAAGCTCAACACGGGCAGCAGCCTCCTTGTTGGAGAAGTGAAGGACACCCAAAGCCTTGAAAGCCTCCATGCCGCGTACCATATCAGCTACGAGACGCATCTTGCGTGGAGAGGTTGGGATGTTGTTATACTTAGCAAAATAGGTGTTCTTACGGGCTTCCTTCAGCTTATTGGCAGAGTTTTGTTTTCTATTAGCCATTGTTCTTGAATTGTTTTAGTAAGACCCTATATTACTTGCGATTACCAGAGTGGCCACGGAATGTGCGAGTCATTGAGAACTCACCGAGCTTGTGACCTACCATGTTCTCAGTTACATATACTGGAACGAACTTGTTACCGTTGTGAACAGCGATGGTGTGACCAACGAAATCAGGAGAGATCGTGGTAGCACGAGACCAAGTCTTGACTACAGCCTTCTTGCCGGACTCATTCATGGCAAGGATCTTCTTCTCGAGCTTAACGCTAATAAACGGGCCTTTTTTTAAGGAACGACTCATATTATTATATTAAATAATGTGTTACTTCAAAATTACTTCTTATTAGCTCTCTCGATGATGTACTTCGAAGACTGCTTCTTTGGTGAGCGTGTCTTCAGACCCTTAGCGTAGAGACCCTTACGAGAACGTGGGTGACCACCAGACTGACGACCTTCGCCACCACCCATTGGGTGATCGACTGGGTTCATAACGACGCCACGGTTGTGTGGACGACGGCCCAACCAGCGAGAGCGACCTGCCTTACCACTCTTCTCGAGTGCGTGGTCAGAGTTGCCTACCGAACCGATAGTTGCCTTGCAGGTGGCAAGGATCTTGCGGGTTTCGCCTGAAGGGAGCTTAATGATTGCATAGTCACCTTCTTTTGAAGTAAGCTGAGCGAAGTTACCAGCAGAACGAACAAGGGCGGCACCCTGTCCCGGGCGGAGCTCGATGTTGTGAATGACTGTACCTACTGGAATGTCCTTAAGCGTAAGTGCGTTGCCAACTTCTGGAAGAGCCTCAGCACCTGATTCAACATGAGCGCCTACCTTGAGGCCGTTAGGTGCGAGGATGTAACGCTTTTCGCCATCTACATAGTAGAGAAGGGCGATGTTAGCGCTGCGGTTAGGATCGTACTCGATAGACTTGACTACAGCCGGTACGCCATCCTTGTTGCGCTTGAAATCGATGATACGGTAAGACTGCTTGTGACCACCACCGATGTAACGCATGGTGAGGCGGCCCTGGTTGTTACGTCCGCCAGTCTTGGTCTTACCGACTGTGAGAGACTTCTCTGGCTTCTTAGCGGTAATCTCATCGAATGCGCTAATAGCTTTGCCTCTCTGGCCCGGAGTTGTGGGCTTGAATTTGCGGATTGCCATTGTTTGTTTTAGCATTCTCGGCCGTCGCAAAACGCAATTGCTGAAGTTCCGAGTTACCATCCGACGTATCGCGATGGGCTTTCGAACAACTTTGCTGCGCCCGGAGGGCGGCCGAAGTTAGTGAATATAGTTACTTAGTTGATGTTAGCGTAGAAATCAATCGTATCGCCTTCCTTGAGGGTCACATAGGCCTTCTTGTAAGCGGCAGTCTTGCCGACCTGCAGACCCTTCTTGGTGTAGCGGCTCTTGACCTTGCCGGGGTAGTTGATGGTGTTCACCGCTTCAACTGTCACTCCGAACTTCTCTTCTACTGCGTGCTTGATTTGGATCTTGTTGGCGTTGGGGTCAACATAGAAACCATAAACGACGTTAACAGGAGCGCTACCATCCTTCTTCTTGCGAGCTTCAGATGACTTGTCTGTGATCTTGGTCATCTTCTCAGTTACGATGGGTTTAATCAGAATTGCCATGTCTGTTACTTGCTTTAGAGGTTGTTAACTGTTTCAACAGCGCTCTCTGAAATCACGAGTGTGCCGCAGTTCATCACGCTATAGGTGTTGAGTGAATCTGCTGGCAGGACGCTGACTTTCTTGAGGTTTCGAGCAGACAAAAGTACGTTTTTATTTTCACTTGTGCAAATAAATGCGACCTTTTTTTCTGCAACCTGCAGATTTTTAACGATGTTAGCAATTGCTTTGGTAGATGGAGTTTCCAATTTAACGTCCTCAATTACGACAATTGCGTTCTCTGCAGCCTTGGTTGAGAGGGCGCTCTTACGAGCGAGAGCCTTCACTTTTTTGTTGAGCTTGAAGCTGTAATCGCGGGGCTTTGGGCCGAATACACGACCACCACCGACGAGCACTGGCGAGTTGATGTCACCACGACGTGCACCGCCGCCGCCCTTCTGGCGACCGAGCTTGCGGGTCGAACCGCTGACCTCGCTACGCTCCTTTGACTTGTGGGTACCCTGACGCTGGTCAGCAAGGAACTGCTTAACAGCGAGGTAGATTACATGGTTGTTGGGCTCAATGCCAAAAACCTCATCGTTGAGGACAACGGTACGACCGGTTTCCTTACCTTCCTTGTTCAATACTTTCAGTTCCATTACTTCTCAATCGTTAAAAGTGAACCCTTTGCTCCTGGCACGCTGCCCTTCACGAGGAGGAGGTTGTGCTCAGGAATAACCTTCAACACCTGGAGATTCTGTACAGTCACCTGTACATTACCCATCTGGCCACCCATACGGAGACCCTTGAACACGCGTGCTGGATAAGAGCATGCGCCGATAGAACCTGGCTTACGCAGACGATCGTCCTGACCGTGTGTAGTCTGACCTACGCCACCGAAACCATGACGCTTCACAACGCCCTGAAAGCCGTGACCCTTGGAGGTGCCGACAACATCTACGAACTCAACGTCACCGAAGAGATCACCCACAGTGATTACATCACCGAGCTGATACTGCTTCTCGTAACCCTTAAACTCTGCAAGGTGCTTCATTGGAGCAACACCTGCTTTCTTGAGGTGACCCATCACTGGCTTGGAGACATGCTTCTCAGTGGTCTCCTCGAAGCCGACCTGTACAGCTTCATAACCATCCTTCTCGATCGTCTTGATCTGAGTCACAACACAAGGACCTACTTCAATAACAGTGCATGGCACGTTCTTGCCATCAGCACTGAAGACGGAAGTCATTCCGACTTTCTTGCCTAATAATCCTGGCATATTTCAGTTACTTGTTGTGCCTGGCGGGAATGTCTTCGTCCGAAAACGTTCCACAGGCGGTTAATAATGTAAAAAATGATTTGTATTTCGATAATTTAGGGCCGAAATATCCCCTTTCCAGGGTCTATCCCGGTTTAGAAGGTGGAGGGAGGGGTCACCTCCCCCTACCCGATACGGTTGTAGTGATTACACCTTGATCTCAACCTCAACACCTGAAGGCAGCTCGATCTTCATCAGAGCCTCCACGGTGCGTGGGGTAGCCGACACGATGTCAATGAGACGCTTGTAGGCGCAGAGCTGGAACTGCTCGCGGCTCTTCTTGTTTACGAAGGTCGAGCGGTTAACAGTAAAGATGCGCTTCAAGGTTGGCAACGGAATAGGGCCGTTTACCTTGGCACCTGTTGACTTCACGGTCTTTACGATCTTCTCAGCTGACTTGTCAACGAGCATGTGGTCGAAAGACTTCAACTTAATACGAATTTTCTGATCCATATTTGGTTTTAAGAATTTACGTTAATTAATAATTGATCTTTACGACCTTGATTACTTGATGAGGTCAGCGCGACCGCCGCACTCCTCGAGTACCTTGCGGGCATTGCCCTTATCTACCTCGGCATAGTGGTGGAACTCCATTGTGGAGCTTGCACGACCGGAAGTGATGGTACGAAGGTCTGTTACATATCCGAACATCTCAGCGAGTGGGACGAAGGCCTTTACGACACGTGCACCTGAACGGGTGCTGTCCATACCCTCAACCTGACCACGACGCTTGTTGAGGTCAGAGATGACGTCACCCATTGACTCCTCAGGAGTAACAACCTCCACCTTCATGATAGGTTCGAGGAGGATGGGCTGTGCCTTCTCGCAGCATGCCTTAAAGGCAAAGTTGGCAGCGAGCTCAAACGAGAGCTGGTCGGAATCGACGGGATGGAAACTACCGTCCTCAAGGGTGACTTTCAGCGAGTCAACGGGGAAGCCAGCCAAAACGCCCGACTTCATGGCTGCAGTGAAGCCCTTCTGTACCGATGGGATAAACTCGGCAGGCACATTACCACCCTTGACGATGCTCTCGAACTGAAGTCCGGTAACGCCCTCGTCGGCTGGGCCAACGGTAACGATGATGTCTGCAAACTTGCCACGGCCACCCGACTGCTTCTTGTAAACCTCGCGATGACGGGTAACGATGCCCTTGATCGACTCCTTGTACGATACCTGTGGACGACCCTGGTTGCATTCAACCTTGAACTCGCGCTTCAGACGGTCGATGATGATGTCGAGGTGAAGCTCACCCATGCCCGAGATAACAGTCTGACCCGTATCCTCGTTGGTCTTGACGGTGAAGGTCGGATCCTCCTCAGCCAGCTTGGCGAGGCCAATGCCGAGCTTGTCAAGATCCTTCTGCGACTTGGGTTCTACGGCGATTCCGATCACTGGATCGGGGAACTCCATCGACTCAAGCACTACAGGATTGTTCTCGTCACAAAGGGTATCACCCGTGCGGATGTCCTTGAAGCCTACACCTGCGCCGATGTCGCCGCAACCGATCTCCTCCATGGGATTCTGGTGGTTGGAGTGCATCTGGAACAGACGGCTGATACGCTCACGCTTGTTCGAACGTGGATTGTAAACGTACGAGCCAGCCTCAATGGTGCCTGAATATACGCGGAAGTAGCACAGACGGCCTACGTATGGGTCAGTAGCGATCTTGAATGCGAGGGCCGACATCGGCTCGTCGTAGCTTGGATGACGCTCGATCTCCTTCTCGGGATCCTTGGCATCATGACCAACGATAGCTGGAGTATCGACTGGCGAAGGCAGATAACGAACCACGGCATCAAGGAGTGGCTGAACGCCCTTGTTCTTGAACGACGAACCGCAGAGTACTGGGAACACTTCCTGAGCGATGGTCATCTTGCGAAGTGCAGCATAGATCTCCTCCTTGGTGATCGAAGCGGGATCCTCGAAGTACTTCTCCATGAGGGCGTCGTCAAAGTTGGCTACCTGCTCCACGATCTTGTCGCGGTATTCCTGAGCCTCGGCAACGAGGTCGGCTGGGATCTCGTCAACCTCATACTCGGCACCCATCGTCTCATCGTGCCAGTAGATGGCCTTCATTTCAACAAGGTCAATGATGCCCTTGAAGGTCTCTTCCGAACCAATAGGGAGCTGGACTGCCAAAGCATTGGCACCAAGCATCTCGTGCATCTGATCGACAACGTCCAGGAAGTTAGCACCCGAACGGTCCATCTTGTTGACGTAGGCGATACGAGGCACATTGTACTTCTCGGCCTGACGCCAAACGGTCTCCGACTGAGGCTCAACGCCACCTACAGCGCAGTAGGTTGCCACAGCTCCATCGAGGATGCGGAGCGAACGCTCCACCTCAACGGTGAAATCGACGTGGCCTGGAGTATCAATCAGGTTGAACTTATATTTTTCTCCTTGAAAGTTCCAGTAGGCAGTAGTGGCAGCCGAGGTGATTGTGATGCCGCGCTCCTGCTCCTGAGCCATCCAGTCCATGGTGGCAGAACCGTCGTGCGTCTCACCAATCTTGTGAGTCTTGCCGGTGTAGAAAAGAATGCGCTCTGAAGTAGTCGTCTTGCCGGCATCGATGTGAGCCATGATGCCGAAGTTACGCGTGTACTTCAATGCAGCGTCTTTTGGATTTGCCATATTATATAATAAAAATAAAATATGTATGAAGACTCTGTTTAGAACTTGAAGTGGGCGAATGCACGGTTGGCCTCAGCCATCTTGTGCATGTCCTCCTTGCGCTTGAATGCGCCACCCTGCTCGTTGTAAGCATCCATGATCTCGGCGGCGAGCTTGTCAGCCATGGTCTTGCCACCGCGCTTGCGGCTGTAGATGATCATGTTCTTCATCGAGATCGACTCCTTACGGTCGGGACGGATCTCAGTAGGAACCTGATAGGTGGCACCACCGATACGTGTTGACTTAACCTCGACGAGTGGGGTGATGTTGTCGAGAGCCTTCTTCCACACCTCAAGGGCGCTGATGCCCTCCTTCTCGGCCATCTTCTTGCCGACGATTTCCATTGCGGTGTAGAAAATAGTGAACGCAATGCTCTTCTTGCCATCATACATCAGATGGTTGACGAACTTGGTTACCTTAACTTCGCTGAAGACAGGATCCGGAAGGATAACTCTCTTCTTCGGCTTTGCTTTTCTCATTTCGTTTTGATTGTTTAATGTTTGGTTGTTTCTCTTGCTGGGAATCTTCATCCTTGCCTATCACGCTTGGTCCATCACTGGGTTTATGCGGGCGGGATTACTCAACCTTTAAGAGCCTTTACCAACTTGTGTAAAAGGTTTGAAACTTGTTTTCTCTCTGCGCAGATTACTTCTTCTTTGGAGCTGCACCAGCCTTAGGACGCTTGGCACCGTACTTCGAACGACGCTGTGTACGACCATTTACGCCAGCGGTATCCAACGTGCCGCGCACAATGTGATAACGTACACCTGGAAGGTCTTTCACACGACCGCCACGTACCATGACGATGGAGTGCTCCTGAAGGTTGTGACCCTCGCCTGGGATGTAGGCATTTACTTCCTTGCCGTTAGTCAAACGTACACGTGCCACCTTACGCATAGCAGAATTAGGTTTCTTAGGAGTAGTGGTGTAAACACGAGTACAAACGCCACGACGCTGTGGGCATGATGCCAGGGCCGGTGACTTGCTCTTGTCTTCCAGAACTACGCGACCTTTTCTTACTAACTGTTGAATAGTAGGCATTTTGTTTTTACTTTTAGACGATAATTTGTTTGTTTAACTCTCATGCAAAATCCGTTCACCTCGGGCTCTCATAGCCCTCGCGTGCGATTTAGCGGGTGCAAAGGTATAAAATATTATTTAAATAACAATGGATTGCACATCAATTTCTTTAAAACTTTTTCACTTTTCGGCATATTCGGCATATCCACATGGCAATTTTCGAGGGTGAAATCGCCAAAATGCCCAAATTCCGGACACGCTAACTCGTTCAAATTGAGTTTAAAAGCACGGCTTTTTCGCCCCATTTCCCCAGCAGTTTTTCCACGTCTTGACATGAGGATTTTTCTTCGTCTTCTGGTCAAAAAAGGGGTCTCGCCGATAGCACAATACACAAAAATGACAAGCATGAGTTCGGATTTTTGCAGATTTTTGTCATAAAAGTTGCAAACATGCAAAAAATACCCTATCTTTGCCCTCGAAATTAGAAGCGGCTTACGCTTCATCACCATCAACGAAACTTAAAACATTGTTCCCATGAAGAAGGTTTTCCTTTCTGCACTCCTCCTGATGACGAATGTCGCCTTACTCAAGGCCCAGGACATCAGTACCATTACCATGCCTATCGATAAGGACCTCTATCCCACCAAAGGCGAATTCCACGACTTCTCACCCAGGGCTATTCAGGAATTCAACGACCGTGCGGCGAATTACGAGAAGATGGTCGCGAAGTATGAGGCTGGCGAAATCACGCAAGAGCAACTCGAAGCTGTCGAATACGACGACACCCTTGCCGACATCTACGACATCCTCGGCGGCGGCTGCAGCTTCTATTGTGGCTGCCAGTACGACACCGTCTTTGCTTCGTCGTCCCTTCGATCCCAAGGCCAGTTCAGCTACGATGCCAACAATGCCGCCGACCTCAGCTACGAATCCGCATGGGTAGAGGGCAAAGCCGGCAATGGCATTGGCGAGTGGATCGAATATCAGGTTCCCGCCAACAATCCGCGCATCACCACGATAATAGTCTGCAACGGATATTACCGCACCCGTCAGGCATGGGAGCAGAACGGCCGTGTCAAGAAATTGGAGGTCACCATCAACGGGCAGAAGTTCACCACGTTGCATCTCGACGACGTCTATGCTGATCAGTATTTCGACGTGGGAGAAATCGGCTGGAACCGCAAGGAAGGCACCGAACCAGGCACCGAGCCTATCCGTATCCGATTCACTATCCTCGAAGTCTATCCCGGAACGAAGTACGACGACACAGCCATCACCGAAATCTATTTCGATGGCATAGATGTCCATTGATCACATCAATCTACCACTCAAACCCGACAGCAAGAGCTAACGAACAGCGCCCCAGCATTCCTAACGGAACACTGGGGCGCTTCTTCAATATAAAAATTGTTTTTACTAATTAAGAGACACTTGATTGATTACTTGCTAGCAAGCGATTCCTCCTTGAGCAGGGTATCCAGACCCTTGTTCTTCAGCGAGTTGTTCATCAGAGCAAGGTACTTGCGATACTGCTTGTCATCAAGGAATTTGTGGGCGTATGCGAGGTTGATGTTAAGCGCTTTCTGCATACGAGCGCCTCGCTTCTCCTCCTTTGTGCGCTCCAGACGCTTGATCGAATAACCAAAGTTCTCCGAAGCATACTCCATCACCTCTATCTGCTCCTGAGTGAGGTCCAGATAACGTGACAAAGAACGCATATTTATATTGAAATCGTAGCTGATAGGAGTTACGTTGTTTACAGTTTCAACCTTCTCCTGAGCATTTATGTTTGCAGCGGCCATCATGATGGCTGCAACTGCGATAATCATCTTTTTCATAATTAATTTCTAATACCTTAAATAAGTTAAACAATAATAGTAAATAGTAAATAAAGTGACTCAATTAGAACACAATTGATAAAAACAGCCAAGTCAGCAGCAGATACACTGCCATTGTGGCACCCATTGAAATAAAAAGATTTTTCATACCTTTAATAATTTTTTTAATTGTTAAAATAAAAAGCAATTAATTAACGCGATAAAAGTAGTTTTGTTTCTTTTTTGTAGTTTCTTTTGTCTTTTGACGCTGCAAAGGTAGGGGGTTTTTCGTTCACTCAATCAAAAAACACCCAAAATCGTGCAATCGGTTGCTCAAGCACCCCCTTTTTGGGCAAAAATGATAGTTTCGATTGACAAAATAAACATTCGAAATTGGAAAATAGACACAAGAAGAGTGCTCTTCCCTGAAAAAATGAAAGTGAAGAGCTCTCTTTTAAAATAATGAGTAAGCAATTATCGTATGAAAATCTGATCCACCACGATGCCTTCGTAAGGTGTTTTAAGCATCAAAGTATGCTTTTCCCCACGTTTGATGGCAAAAGTATGCATCTTTACTGCCTGGTTGTTCAGAACATTCTCCTTCCACTCCTCGCTACGTCCTTCCGTACGATAGTTCACGATGGCGGCATCCCTCTGGTCCAATGTCACTTCCAACTCCGCATGTTTCCCATCTACAGGATGCGAAGGGAGGAGGTGAAGCTCCACGACCATCGAATCGACGTCCTGCGGGACAACGAACTCATAGCTTACTGCCTCATTGGGCACGAGTTGGATGGCGCCACTCTCATATCCAAGTGCTTCGCAAGCCAGGTAATTGCCTCGGCCATCCACGCCGTTCCACTTTTCCCTCCAAGTCATGTCCTCAGTCAAAGGCGCATCCGTTGTCGAACGCGATACTCGGTCGAAGACGCTTAGTGATCGTGGCATGAAGTCCATCATCTTTCTCCACTTGCCTTCATTATAAATACCCGCATTGTACGCGCGCGCAAGGCTCGAAATACTATCGTAGGCGGCATCGCTCTGTTCCCACCCCATCAAGCCATGTCGCGCAAATTGGGCATAGAGCAGTTTGCGATTCATCTGGTCGGCTGCCTGCACCGGATACTTCACAAGCTGGAAGAAGGCATCCTTATGGTCGGCAGAAATCCTCTTGTCTATATCCTCTGCCTTGTTTGAGAGCATCCGATAATCAGCCAGACGCTGATCTATGTAGTTCCGACTCCATGGCAGGTCGCGCACCGTGCTCCAATAGCGTTTATCTGCTTCCTCCGTCCGAGTATTTCCCATGAATTCCGGTTTGCGGACAAACGCCAACCGATACGACTCCTCCATCACGAGCTGTATCTCATGAGCCAAGACTTCACCGAACTCACGGGCATAGAACTGCCTTTCGTGGGCCTTTACGCCCATCTTGTTTACCTTATCGATGTTCCAGGCCATGTCCATGAAGAGCTCTGTCTGATATTCTGCCGGCTTGATGTCGCCCACATTGAGAATCCATATCTTTCGGATGCCTTTGTCGTAGGCCAGCCTCATCTGCTGATAAAGCAGACCTGGGCTGAAGGTTCCAAGCCAAAGATAGTCGTGCGGACGTCCCCAATAAGAAACGTGGTAATAGATACCGTTGCCTCCTGCTCGTGCAGCCTCTGCCTCGGTCGGGAAATGACGGATATATCCATAATTGTCGTCACACCACATCAGGCAAACGTCGTCAGGCACCACCAGTCCCGCATTATAGACATCGAGCACCTCCTTGTAGGGGATGAACACTTGCGGCACCGCGCTTACATCGTTGTTGACATACTGTGCCAGGAGTTTGCGCTGGTCCTCGAAAACCTTGGTCAGCACCGTCTTCTGCTCTTCGACAGTCTTTGCTCCCTGCATGGCGCCATCATGCACGCCACGCATGCCAATGGTATAGAGTATCTCCTGGTCCTTCACTTCCCGCAAACGTTCCTCCCAGAAGCGATAGACTTCCGTTGCATTGTGCACATAGTCATAGTCGCCCTTTCCCCTTCGGCTCCACTCCCCTGCTGCACTGCAGGCCATCGGTTCGCAATGGCTGCCGCCTATATAGATGCCGTAGCGCGCAGCTGTCTCGCGGTTGCCAGGTACAAGGAAGAACGGTACCGTGCACTCGTGCATCGCTGGCCAGATGGTGTTGGCGCGCAGTCTCAGCAGCAGTTCGAAGACTCGGGCATAGGTCTTCGGACCAATCCGTCCAGGCTCGTCTGTTGGCTCATAGGTATGTGTGCTCCACGGCATCAGTCCCCAATCCTCGTCGTTGATGAAGATGCCACGGAAAGGCACATCGGGCGCCATCTCGATCTTTGTACCTTCTGCGATGCGAAGATCTTCCCGTGCCCTCGGGGTGACATCAGCCCACCACTCCCAAGGCGAAACGCCCAACTGGCGTGACAACTCCAGCAGACCAAAGGCAATGCCATGGGGATCTGAGGCGTTCAGTATCAGCTTGCCCTCCTTGACCTCCAGACGGAAATGCTCCCAGCCATCGAGTGCTTCGTCGCCCATCACGATGGCATGCCCCTGAGCTGCATTGCTGTCGAGGGCAGCAACAATACGCAAGTCTGCATCGAGCACAGCATCAAAATCATGAGCCAGCATCTCCAACGCAGTCTTCACTACGGGTTCCGCATGGGTTGTATCGCACTGGAGATAGATGGGTTCACCCTGATTCGCCACGAAGCCTTGACGCGACCCTTTGTCGCAAGCGGTTAGCAAGCCAAGGACAATAAGCATCCAAAAAGGAAATGTGTGCTTCATATTACTATTATCAATACTTTTTTCTTAAAATGCCGTCCCTCGAAGTGACAAAGTCAGCATTTCGGATCGAAACATTTTCTACATTATTTATATTAGTAGCATATTTGGTCACCAGGCCCACCTTGAAATCTGCAATCTCCACATTTCTGATTGGGAGATGCTCGTCGCCATTCAAGTCGATAGCAATACCAACCGAATCACATTCCAGATTTCTGATATGCAATCCGTCAATTTCAGTATATACGGTGTCATAGTCGGGCAAGTTGCGCCATTGATAGAGCACATCCGTATCGACGGCAACGAGTCGCTGGGCCGACCTCACCTGAGCATTCTCCATGTAGATGTTCTTTACGAAACCGCCGCGACGATGGTTGGTCTTCACATAGAACACAGCCTTCACATCGCCCACGGCACGGCAGTCGTGCATCCACACGTTCCGTACGCCTCCCGACATCTCCGAACCGATGCCGAGCAGTACATGCCCATCTTCAACCAAGCAATTCCTCACCACGATATTCTCGGTTGGCTTGTTCAGTCGCCATGCGTCTTGATTGCGTCCTGCCTTGATCACCACTGCATCATCGCCTTGGTTGAAATGGCAGTTCTCGACCAACAGGTTGCTGGTCATGTCGATGTCGATGCCATCGTTGTTGTGCCCATGGGCATATACGTCAAGTCCGCGCACCACACCCTCGTCACACATATAGAGATGGATAGTCCAGAAGGGGCTCTCGCGTATCCTGAAGTCTTCGAGCACTATGTTGCGACAGCGGTTGAACTGTATCAGATGCGGTCGCATGTTGCTCTCCTGAAGGTCGGTCAGCAGTCGTTCCTCCACAGGCACCAGCTCCGAACACCAGCGATAGAGTTCCTGCGTGGCCCGACGATGTGCCTCGGGGCGTGCAAACCACACCTTCCATTGGTTCATCTTCGGCGCTAACGTTCCAGTGCCAGAGATCTTGATATTCTTGCACTCGTAGGCATAAACCAAAGGCGAATAGTTATAGCACTCCACACCCTCCCATGTCGTAAACACCGCTGGCAGATAGTCAGCAGGATTGTCGGAGAAGACCAGTTCAGCCC
The DNA here is from genome assembly GCA_017548545.1 of Bacteroidales bacterium. GTDB lineage: Bacteria > Bacteroidota > Bacteroidia > Bacteroidales > UBA3663 > Liminaster. The sequence goes on from JAFYZW010000026.1 coordinate 54,130, forward strand.
CCTCTTCGAGGTGCAAATCCACATTATCCATCAGATGTATCGGACCCGTTAGCCATTCTCCAGCCGGAACGACGACATGTCCACCGCCCGCCTTGTTGCACGCCCTGATGGCTTTTGCGATGGCTTTCGTGTTCATGGTCTTGCCATCGGCCTTTGCCCCATACTTGCTGATATTGAAATCCCTGTTCGGATAGACATACTCATGGATAGGATTCATCTCGAAGGGCACATCCGCAATCTCAATGGCCTCATACTCCTGTGCCCAGCACCAGGTAAAAGACAATATGGAGAAAAGTAGTAATGTCAATCTTTTCATTTCAAATTACATTATTTTCTTCTAATTTCAGTTACTATTACCCAATAATCATCGCTGCCGAAACGATTACCTTTCTTGTTATAGAATTCTGTATGATCTCCATTCACTGCGATTGTAAGGGTATAATGATCTTCTGGCAAAACGGGCGACACATATAGCAAACCATCATGAGGCACCAAGCTATAGAAGTCCACGAGCGTGTTCAAATATTCCTCTCCCTTGCTATTAGTGATGGTAATTCGAGCATACCCTCCGTGCTTGTCTGAGTGGCCGTAGATCAAAGCCTGACGACCCTTAAACGGAATCGAGTATTGTTTGCCCGCCTCATTCGATTTCCAAAGGCCTCCCACCTTTTCTGTCGTTCGAGTCATGTCTTCAGGTTTTCGAGCAGCAGGATTCCATGCCTCCCAGAATTCCGGGATAGAAAGACTTTCACCTTCTACTGTCAAAGGGAGCCAAACCTGCGTAGCGCTTGTAGCCTGATGCGGATAGGACCAGCGGTCTCCCAAATAGATGAATGTTGTGTCGTCTCCGTTGATGATAGGATAAACGTAAGTACATTGAGAGTTATAAGTCATTGTACCTTCAGGACAGAAAAGACCTTGACGCTTCCATGGTCCCGCTATGTTCTTAGATGTAAAATAGAAGTTGTCATTGCGCTCCCAACTGGTCAGGTTACTATACATTATAAAATATGTATCTCTGTGGCGAAAAAGTGCAGGCGATTCGCCCGAATGAGCCAATTCCGGATCGAGGTATAATGTATCGGCAGTCAAATAATCATCTGAAAGCCTATAGATTGGGCCGTGATGAGCAAGCAAATAACCCGTACCATCTTGGTCCTGAAAGGTTCCGATGTCCCACTTGTGAATGGGCTCTCCGTGATAAGTGAGTGGACCAATGAAATCATAAACACCATTAATCGAATCTGCAATAGCGACACAGGTGTGCGGATCCATATAGCCCATGTCGTCACTATGCATAAACATTACATACTTGCGTGTTTTCTTACAATGCATCACCTTTACACGCTCCCCGACACGATTCGACCCCATCAGACCATCGGGCTGTACTGGCAGAACAACTCGCTCAAAGCGCCAATCGATGAGGTTTGACGAAGAATAACACACAAATCCAGAAAAGGCATTTGTCGTATCGCTCTTATATTCGCCAAACAGCCAATATCGTCCTCCATCTTTTACAATACACGAGCCATGGCTATTGACCACCGTTCCATCGATGTCATACCACGGCACGCCATTTACGAGAACTGAGCCATCAGACAACTTTTCGTTCGATGTTCGGCAAGCCCCCAAGGCAGTCATTGCACAAATAAGAGCGAAAAACAGGATTCTTTTCATATTCTTCCATTATATTTTTCGATATTCGAAATTCTCAAACGTCACCTCGCCATTTCCAATAGCGACAAGCCCCGGCAACAGGCTCTGGAATTCACCTGCAGTGTTGTGATTATAACCCGACACTTCATAGGCCCAAGCTTGTTTCTGCCAATGTTCTCCGTCCTCGCTGTAATATCCTGTCAAAATCTGATCTTCGTTATGTATCTTGAGCCAGATGGTCGAAGGTCCTTCCTTCCTGCTTTTGGCTCTTTCTTCTGCACGTCTCCAACTAAAACGTGAATGGATATCATAACCGATACCAGCATAGAATCTCTCGTTGTAGAAGTTAATTAGCCCTACTCGAACTTCGCCATTCAAAGTTGCCTTGACTTGATATTCATAGGCTTCATCTCCTGCGATAAATAGCAGTGGAGATGCTTCAGCCGGAGTGGCACCCTTAGCTTTGATAGTCAACACGCCATTTTCATTGCTCACAACGCGACTGGGATCATATTCCTTATAAAAACGCCAATCCAGTCCGATGCGGAAATCAGAAAGAGACGCATGATGGTTCTGAAACTCGTTTACATCAAAGTCCCGAACAGGCAAAGAGATAGGCTGATCCACATTGCTGCCTAATGGAGCTACAGGCCAACCATCTTTGTCAAAAACAATTGGCTCGAGAATCGTCTGACGACCTAATCCGACAAATCCCTTCTTATACGCATGGCTCACAAGCCACCACTTGCCATCGGGTGTATCGATGAGGGAGGAATGCCCCTTGCACCACCACGTCTCAACACCACTATAAGTGTGCACCAAAGGGTTGCCGGGAGCATTTTCCCAAGGACCCTCAAGCGTTTTGCAGCGTGCCACCACTTCCATGTGTGCCGTCGGTGGACCAGCTGTTCCGCCTTCTGCATTGAACCAATAGTAATAATCTCCAACATGGTAAACCTTTGGCCCTTCAAGCGCAAAACCTTCACAGATCCAATCATATGGAATCGGCCAACCATTATAAACTTTTTCAAGCTTTCCTGCTGTCTCTGTGCCTTCGGGGTTCAGCGCAATACGATGACCTCCACTCATATATAGCCAGCGTTGTCCCGTCTCGACATCCACCACATGGCAGGGGTCGATCCCACCTCCCGTCTCAAGTCTCACGGGCTCACTCCAAGGGCCTTCAGGATGTTCTGTCTGAACCATCCAAGTGGAATAAGGCTCTCCTATACTATCAACAGTGAAATAAATCCAATACTTGCCTTTGTAATAACAGATATCAGGAGCCCATACCGATCCCAGATAACGGTCTAATGCAAAGCTCAAAGCTTCCCAATGTACCAAATCCCGGGAATGCAAAACTGCGAGACCGGGCTGGTAATTGAAAGATGAATGCGTCATATAATAATCCGAATCCACACGCACAATGGTAGGATCAGGATAATCACCCCCTAAAATCGGATTGGTGTAAGTATCTTGTTCCACCCGGGAGGCTTCCATACATGAATGGAAAAGCTGCGCACCTAACACAAGGGACAAAATGCCAATAATCTTTTTCATGTTGTATTTTCCGGTGCAAATATATAAATTTTTTTTAATAATCAAAAATAATGGTAGTTATTTCGCTAAAAAAAAAGGAAATGTAATCTCAATGGGGAATAAAGATTATTAAAACAGAGAATTCAATGGAAATTAGATGAAACGGGGTGAGAATAAACTATTGCAAATTCCCACCCCCACACACATATTTTAACAAACTACCAATGAGAATCAGTATCCTGGGTTCTGAGTCACTGTGCCATTGCTCTGGTCTATCACCGACTGCGGAATTGGACGCAGCAGGATGTGATCATCCATCTTATTGATCTTGGCGGTCAGCTTGTTGTATTTCAATGTACGCTCAATAAGCTTTCCCGTACGCTTCAAATCCATCCAACGCTTGTATTCACCTACCAACTCTCGTCCACGTTCGTCAAGGATAAGGTCAAGTGTAACGTCACTTGCAGTGATGTCCATCGCCGACTCATGTCCGTTTTTTGCTGCGCGCTCACGCACCGAATTGATGCGCTGGGCAGCCGTTGCGGCATTGCCCGCCTTGAAATAAGCCTCGGCTGCCATCAGATAAGTGTCGGCCAGACGGAAAAGGAAGATATCGCGCGTACCCGAATATTGTGTGGTATTGCCAGGCCATGATGCTTCGGGGTCGAAGAACTTCCATACCATTGGACTCATACCACGGCCTCCCATATTCTCGATATCCTGTTTCCAGAACTCTTTTGTAACGATGATGGCATTGGGGTGTTCGGCCATGAAAGCCAGGGAATCCTCTAACGAGAAAGGCTGGTCGTAGGTCGGGAAGTAAAGGCGTAGGTCGCCCACTTCCAAACCTATGCTAGGCGATGCCTGTGTGGCATAAAAGACACTCTTGAACGTATCATCATAACGGCTGTCAATATTCGTATCGTAGAGCGAGTAGAGGAACTGCGTACACATGAACTGATTCTTCTTCCAGCCGTGTGTCAGATTTCCGTTCTCGAAGCCTCCGCTTACCTTGTTCCAAAGCTCAAAGCCAAAAAGGCTCTGTTGTCCGTTGCCACCATACTGGCTGCCCAATGAATTCGGGTCATACTGAACCGAGAAGATGATCTCATCATTCTCTTCATTACCTGGAGTGAAGACCTCGGCAAAGGTGTCGAGCAGCCTGTATGTACCGTTGCCAATCACCTCGTCGGCCAGTGATGCAGCTGTCGAGAAGTCGCTGCTCTGTCCATAACTCTTATAACCTCTGGTCAGATAGACCAGCGAGAGAAGGTGCTTGGCTGCGCCCTGGGTGATTCGGCCATAGTTGCCCTGACGAACGGGAAGCGCATTTACAACCTCGTTCAACTCCTGCACGATGAAGGCATAGACCTCTTGTTCCGGCTGGCGTGGGAAGTCGGTGACCGCTGTGCGTATTTCGTCGGTAACGATGGCCACGTCGCCAAACTGCTCGACAAGAAGATAATAGTAATAGGCTCGCAGGAATCGCACTTCGGCTATTCGCTGAGACAAGGTGTTGGCATTCATTCCAGTCACACCAGTGCCTTTGGCAATGGCAGTGTTGCACACCTGAATGCCATAATATACGTTGGTATAGAAAGCTCTCACGTAACTGTTTTCAGCATCGAGTGTAGCGTATTCATTGAGTTCACTGCTCATCACGTCGCGGTTGCCATAGCTTCCGCTGACCAGCTCACTCTCTCCTCGCGTATAGATGTCAACACCAAGGCAGAAGAGCCAAGGCTCGTGTTGCCAGATGCTGCGCAACGAAGCGTAAGCAGCGCTTACGAGGCTTTCATAGCCTGTTGCATCCGAGAAGTATTCATCCGAGTTGATGTTGCTGAGATTTTCTTCCTTTAGGAATTCATCGCACGAGGTGGCTATGCCCACCATCATGCTGCACACTGCAGCATAAAGAAATATCTTTTTCATACTTATAGACTTCAATTTTTTAGAATGATAGTTTAGTACCAAAGAGGTATGTGGTATAGGCTGTTACCGTACCCCATGTGTTCTGAGTAGCCCACTCAGGATCAAAGCCCTTATAATCGGTGAAGGTGAAGGGGTTGTTGGTAGTGAAATAAAACTTCCAGCTGTTGACGTGCATCTTTCGGAGCAAGCTCTTGGGCAGGCTATAGCCCACCGAGATGCTACCTACCTTAACAAACGAGACATCCACGTATCGCGACTGGTCGAAATACTTGCCTTTGTTGCCAGGCTGAGGCGTTGTGTTCGAAGGGTTGGTTTCTGTCCAATAGTCGGCATAGACATGCTTGTAGTTGCCCTCATAGGTCATGAATGCCGATGCAAAGGCATCCTGAAGCTGTACCCCCTGATGGGTATAGATATAGATCGAGAGGTCAAAGTCTCCGATTTTTCCGTTGGTATAGGTGAAGGTGTTGGTCATTGAGCCCATCCACTTTGCCGAGCGTTGTCCCAGAATCACCTTGTCGTCGGCATTGATCACACCGTCGTTGTTCTGATCCACGACCTTCACCTGGCCGGGCTTCTGTCCGTACTTGGCAGCCTGGTCGGCCTCGTCGAGCTGCCAGATGCCGTCGAACTTGTAGTCATAGTTCACATTGATAGCCTCTCCGATGAACCACTTGTTCGAAATGTCGTCCTGCGTACCGCCATACAGCTCCTTGATTTCATTCTTGTTGGTGGTGAACATGAAGTTGCTCTCCCACTGGAAACCTGCAGCCTTCACGTTGATAGTGTTAAGCGAAACCTCAATACCGCGATTGCGTACCCAGCCGATGTTGTCCCAAATGGACGTCCAGCCGCTGGTGCTGGGCAACTGACGTTTCATGATGAGATCCTTGGCATCGCGCTGATAAACATCTACCGAACCATTGATGCGGTTATTGAAGAACCCATAATCCACGCCGAGGTTGATTTCGTATGTTTTCTCCCACGAGAGGTCGCTGTTAGCAAGACTGTTCTTGAAGTAAGCCGTCTGCACCGTGCCACCGAAGTCGTAGTTCTTGGCACTGACGCCCGACTGGGTGCCATAGATCGACACGGCATCGTTGCCCGTCACACCATAGCTCACGCGAAGCTTGAAGTTGCTGACGTTGTCGAAGCGCTTCATCCACTCCTCCTCGCTGATGCGCCATGCAATGGCAGCCGAGGGGAAGAAGGCCCACTTGTTGCCTTCGGCAAGACGCGAAGATCCATCAGCACGCCCCGACATGGTGAGCAGGTACTTATCGTCATATCCATATTGTATGCGAGCCAAGCCCGAAGCAATGGTGCTTTTCTGATAGTCGGTAGCCGACTTGGTCACATTGCTTAGCGAGGTGGCATCCAGATTGTACCACAGGCTATTGTAAGTATAGTTTTTGGCGGTCTGGTCGGTATATTCCCAGCTCTCCATCTGCATGCTCTGCACGGCGCTGGCCGTCAACTTGTGCTTGCCGAAAAGCTTTTCGTAGGTAATCTGGTTATCCCAGACGTACGACCAGTAGAGCGTTGTGTGGTGCTCGGCTGAGACATTGGCATCCTTGCCAGTCGAGTTCTTGGCATTCGGGCCGATATAAACGCCGCCGCGCTTGTAGAGCATCTGTGGTGAAAGCTGGGTCTTGAGTGTCAGTCCCTCAATTGGCTTGAACTGCAAGTAGATGTTTCCAAAGGTGCGATAGCGCTTGTTTTCGCGATGCTCGCCGTCAGCGCTGCTTTCGAGCAATGGGTTGGTGCAACCGTCATTGCGCCATACATTATATTTCAGATTGCCCTCTTCGTCGTAAGGAGTGCCGACAGGCGACAGGCGGTAAGCCTCACGCAATGTCTCGTAGCTGCCTTCGTTCTGTACGCTATAGGTGAAGTACAGGCTGCCGCCAGCCTCCCATTTCTTGAGGAACTTGTGATTGGCTGCCACATGGAAGTTGTATCGGTTGAAGTCCTGGTCTTCGACGGTACCCTCTTCGTGAAGCTGGCCCAGGCTGATGGAGAAAGTGCCGTCGGCGTTGCCGCCCGATGCCGAAATGGTATTGCTGTACTGCAGGCCCGTGCGAAGTGTGAGGTCAAGCCAGTCGGTGTAGTTGCCGCTGTCTATCATCTTCCACTCGTCTTCCGTAAAGAACTCTGCATTCGCACGGTCGGTGCTCTTGCCTTGTACCTTGAAGAGGTCGGTTCGCCACTGCACATACTCCTCTCCACTCATCATGTCGGGCAGATGACTGGCTACACGTGCACCTACGTATCCGTCATAATTGATGTTGACCTTGCCTTCCTGACCACGCTTGGTGGTAACGATAATGACGCCATTGGCACCACGCGAACCATAGATGGCTGTGGCCGATGCATCCTTCAGCACATCGATCTTCTCGATGTCGGCAGGGTTGAGGTCATTGGCATCCGACATGGAAGGAATACCATCGATAACCCAAAGGGGCGAGTTGCTATTGTTGATCGAACTTAAACCGCGGACAACAACATTGAAGCTACCGCCAGGACGAGCGGCATTGTGGGTGATGTTGACACCCGAGATCTTGCCGTTCATGGCATCTAAGGCATTGGTATTCGATGCCGAAGTAATCTGTGAGGGAGAAAGCGACGACACCGAACCCGTCAGGTCACTGCGCTTCATCGTACCATAACCGACCACGACCACATCGTCGAGCACCTGACGATCTTCCTCCAACACAATGGTCATATTACTGCTGGCACGAAGTGTCTGTGACGTATAACCGATAAAGGATACTACAATCTGAGCTCCTTCGTTCACATTGAGCACAAAATTGCCGTCCAGGTCCGACGTGATGCCATTCTGGGTTCCTTTCTCAATTATCGAAGCACCTGTAATTGGTTCTCCGAAGGCATCCTTGACGATACCGGTGATTCTCTGCTTGGCTGGACTTGCCGACAGCGATGACACTTCTGTCACAGCTGCTACCATCATCTGAGGCTCAGCGGTCATCAGCCCTGCAAGCATCATCAGCGCGGCTGCAGCCTTCTTCCGATGGGTGAAATACTCATTCATCATTTTCATTGGGATTAATGTTTGGATATATATAAATAGGTATAAGCGTTTTCTCAATTCTACAGTGGAGCACACCTCAAATTCGACGCTGCAAAGGTAGCGCATTTTCCGAAAAGCGGGGAGACTCATTTATTTCACAAATCACCATTTTCCAATCAAAACCGTTTTTTTCTCTATTCTGAATGATTTGCACCACCGATTATCATTCATCCTCCCTCAAAAATCATGCATTGCATACTTTTTAACACTTTATTTCACAAATTTTCCATATCTTTGCACCACAAAACACAGACCCTATGAAAACCCACGCGCTACATCTCCACATTTTACTTGTCCTATTGGTCAACCTTCTTCCGGCACCTAGGCTCCATGCCGACCAGCAGATGTCCTATACCTTCTCGCATATCGGCATCGAGAACGGATTGTCCAATTCCTTTATACTCTGGTCGGCCGAGGACAACTACGGAGCCCTCTGGATTGCCACCGAAGCAGGCATCAATCGGATTACTGGCGATGGCTGCAAGTCGTTCACGTCGGATAATTTCGAAATACCTGGCAATATGGCGACCACCATTTACTACAACAAGACCGACGAGCAGATATGGCTATTCACCAGCGGAGGCCTGTCGATAGTGGATTGTCGCACGTTGCAAGTCAGCAGACATCCCGAGGAAACACTCTTCCATTCAATCAATGTGCTGGCCGCAACCGATGCCTCTGATGGTGGCATTTGGTTGGGTTTCACCGATGGAGTTATCCAACATAACGATAGAAAAGGTCGATACACTACCTATTCTCCCGACGACATTGAGGGCCTTGGACACAACAGGATACGCTATCTCCTCGACGACGGATACGGCCGCCTCTTTATTGGATATAACAACAATGGCTTGGGGGTGCTCGATTATGCCAAACGGACGGCCCGTTGGCACATCCATCAGGACGGTAACCCCAACAGTTTGCCCGGCAACAACGTGCGCATCATCAAGGTCGATCAATATCAGAACATTTGGGTGGGCACCAATCGCGGACTGGCTCTCTTCGACTACGTCACAGGACGTTTTACCGTATGTTGCAAGGCCAATGGTTTCGCCATGGACACCAGCGGGGACAACGTGATGGGGCTCTGTTTGATGCAGGACGGCAAGCTATGGATGTCATCCGAACCAGGGGGCATCACCATTCTGGACCTGAACGATTTTGCCACACGCGATGTCAGCCGTGTCAGAATGCAATATCTCTTACCCACCAATAGCCAGTTGTCTTCACCCCATCCTCGCAGCATTGTACAAGACAAATATGGAAATATATGGATTTGTCACTATGGTACAGGTATTGATGTCATCGAAAGCGATGCGACACCCTTCCACATCTTGAATGAGCACGACAAAAGCGACAAGAGCGGCCGCGAAAACCCCATCCGCTTTGCATACGGCATTTCATCCGATAGTAAGCAAAACGTGTGGATCGGCGGATCGAGCAAGCTCTATTGTGTTAACGAAAATCAGATTACTGGACAATGGGACCTCAAACCCTATCTGGGTCGTGTCTTTGGCAAGACCTATATCACTTATTGCGACAGCCACGACAACGTATGGCTGGGCATTGACGATGTGGGTGTTCTGCGTTTCGCCCCATCCTCTGGCACGTTCCACAAGATTCCACTCGAAGAGGATTATATTGATGTTCATTCATTTCTCGAAGACAGCAAGGGGCGCATATGGATAGGTAGCGAGATTGGTGTCCATCTCTTGAGTCGCGACAGTGCTCATCTGGTGAAAAACATGGTAATGCGCAACTACAACAATGTCATCTTTGCCTTGCAGGAAGATGCGCTTGGCCGCATCTGGGTAGGCACATTCGGCAGTGGCATCTTTATCTACGACCAAGAGCTCAACCTATGTGAACATCTGTCCACAGAAAACGGACTCTGCAATAACAATATCAACCAAATCTTTAAGGATACCGAAGGTGGGCTCTGGATTGCCACACGTGGCGGATTGGCCTATATCAAAGACTCATCCCGACCTTCCCTTATCCGAAATTTTGGCAAGCAGGAAGGTCTCCTTGACCAACATATCCGCGCCATCTGTCAGGACCAGCTTGGCAACATGTGGGTGAGTACCCACTCCAATATCTCATGTTTCTTCCCCGGCAGTGAAAGATTCTCCAACTACGACTATCACAATGGTCTGCCCAATGGAGGCTTTGTCGAAAGCTCTGCTTGCATGACTGCCAACGGCACGCTCTACTTTGCCTCCCCCAATGGCATTTGCTACTTCAATCCACGGCTCATCTCTAAAGAGAGCCAGGTCACCCCCGTCATGATCAACTCCATCGAAACAGACGACAATTACCACCAATTCAACTTTTCGGTAGCAAATTATGCCCAACGCAACCTTGTGGAGTATGCCTATCGAATGAAAGGACTCAATGAAGATTGGCACAACACATTGGGCGACACCCGTGTTACCTTCCGCGATCTCAAGTCTGGTCATTACACCTTCCAGGTCAAGGCACGTCTGCGCAATGGTGATTGGGATGACAACAGCATAGCCGAGACAAGTTTCTATATAGCTCCGCCGCTCTATATGCGTTGGTGGGCCATCCTGGGGTACGTGCTCATCTTCCTTGTCATCCTGGGTGTCATCATCTATTATTATCTGCAAAAGTTCAAACTCGAAACTTATCTCAAGGCCGAAGAGAAGCAACGACAGGACGAGCGTCACCTCAATGATGAGCGAATGAGATTCTATACCAATATCACGCACGAACTGCGCACTCCTCTGACGCTTATCATCGGGCCTCTCGAGGATCTGGTCAACGACAATAAACTCTCCGAATTCTATCACCATCGACTGCTGACAATCCATAGCAGCGCGTTACGCTTACTCGATCTTATCAACGAGATTCTCGAGTTCCGAAAAACCGAGACGCAGAACCGCAGGTTGTCTGTAGCAAAGGGCGATCTGCGCAAAGTCGTCAGCGAAGTAGGATTGCATTATGACGAGTTGAATCGCAACAAAAAAGTCAAGGTTCACGTTCAGATACCCGACGAATTCCCCAATATCTATTTCGACGAGGATGTCGTCACTACAATCCTCAACAATCTCCTCTCCAATGCTATGAAATATACTGCAAAGGGAAGCGTGAATATTTCTCTCCAGAAGATGCTGCGTGAGGGGAAAGAATATGCCGAAATAAAAGTGTCTGACACAGGATATGGCATCCCCAAGGATGCGCTCCCTCATATCTTCGAACGCTACTATCAGGCGGAAGGAGAACATCAGGTCTCTGGCTCAGGCATTGGGTTAGCCATCGTTAAGTCGCTGGCCACACTTCACGAGGGTGATATCGAAGTCGAAAGCGAAGTGAATAAGGGCTCTTGTTTCATCTTCCGTATCATGATGGGCAACAGTTATCCAAACGCTTTGCACAAGGATGAATCCGACAGCAAGTCTATTGCTACAGTATCTGTTCCTTCCCCTCTGGCTGCCGAGTCTGACCAGGACCAACGTCCTGTACTGCTCGTTGTCGAAGACAATGATGATATACGACAATATGTCGTTGAATCATTCGATATCAATTATCATGTCATTACGGCCTCAAATGGTAAAGAAGGCCTTGATTCTGCATTGCAACATATCCCAGATATCATCGTCAGTGATATCATGATGCCCATTATGGACGGTATCGAGTTATGCAAGGCCATCAAGAACGATATACGCACAAGTCACATACCGGTAATCCTTCTCACTGCAAAAGATGCTCTCGAAGACAAGGAGACGGGATATGACAGCGGAGCAGATTCCTATCTTACCAAGCCGTTCAGCGCCAAACTTCTTCAGAGTCGAATCCAGAATCTACTTGCCTCACGCCGGCGCCTTGCCGAACTACTCGGACGAGACAAGGCAGAAACATTGTCAAGTTCAAACGATACTCCCACCTCCGAGACTACCTCTCCATCACTTAGTGCGCTTGACCAGCAATTCATCGACAAACTCAATCTCACCATCACCGAGAATATCAGTTCTGACCGACTTGACATCACTTTCCTCACCGACAAGATGAACATGAGCAGCTCTACGCTCTATCGTAAAGTGAAAGGTCTCACCGGCATATCCCCAAACGAATACATCCGCCGCAACCGTCTCCAGTACGCACGACAGTTACTCATCGAAGGCCTGCACAACATCAACGAAACAGCCTACCTTACAGGTTTCACCAGCCCGAACTACTTCAGGGACTGCTTCAAGGCCGAATTCGGCATATCACCTTCGGAATACATCAAAAAACATTGAACATCACCTCCTCTTCGTCCACTTCCAAACAAATAAAAACATAAAATTCCGCACTTTTCGTTCATTTTATTTGCACGGTATCAGATTATTCCCTATATTTGCAGCGCAAACTCTTATAGCTGACTATCATTTATTAAACACACACTGTCATGAGAACCCTTTTCGCAAGCATTACGCTCATCATCTGTAGCACGGCGATGGCCGTGGCACAACTTGGCAATGGCCCTGTGGGCTTCGTCAACTATTCCGACCTTGGCAACGACGGCATCACCGGCGGTGGCACAGGCCCCGTGGTGCGTGTCAGCACGCGCGCCGAGTTCGAACGGTACGTGCAGGGGCCCGCCCCCTACGTCATTATCCTCGACGCCGACATCACCGGTGGCGGCATGGAGGATCTCAACGACGCCATCTCGGTAGGTTCCAACAAGACCATCATCGGTGCCGGTGCCGGCAAGGCGCTCAATGGAATCTGCATCGACATGAAAAACCAGAGCAACGTCATCTTCCGCAACATCATCCTCACCAAGGGACGTGAGGACGGCATCGCCATGCGTGGTTGTCACCATATCTGGATCGACCACTGCGACCTCTCCAACTCCTACGACGGACTGCTCGACTTCACCCTCGGTTCCGACTACATGACGTGCAGCTGGACCAAGCTGCATGATCACGACAAGGTATCGATCGTCAATTCGGGCACATGTCATTTCGAGGACTATGGCCGCGAACATGTCACCTACTCCCATTGCTGGTTTGCCAACAACGTGCAGCGCAATCCGCGCATCGGCTACGGTCGCGCCCACGTCTATAACTGCTATTGGACCGACATCTCAAGCTACTGCATCGGCTTCCACTCGCAGGCACAGGTGCTTTCCGAGAACAACTACTTCACCGCCACGGCCAACCACCCATTCAACAACCAGTACTCCGACGTCCTACCCTACTGCGGCTATCTCACCGACCGCAACTCCTACTTCGCCAAGGGCAATCCCGGCAACAACTATTCCCAACGGTTCACCGACATCAGCTACGACCCTCTTACCTATTACAATTATGGTTTCGACCTCAACGAAACCCAGGATGTCCCCGCTACCACACCCGATGGCGTTGGACCCAAGGAAGGTCTCGAATACGAGCCCATCCTCAACCCGGGCAATGGTGCCATCGACGTGTCGGTTAACCGCCGCCTCACATGGGGCAGCATCGAGGGTGTGACCGCTTCCCGTGTGCTCATCGGCACCGAGCGCGACAATCTCGTCGAAACTGCAATTGAAGATATCGCGCTCCAACCCCTGACGACCTATTACTGGCAAGTCATCGTCACCGTCGATGGCATCGAGCATTCATCGCCCATCTCACAATTCACCACAGCTGCCGCAGTTCCAACGAAACCTTATCCTGCCGATGGCGATACTCGTCCGTGGCTGCGTTGGCCATCTTCGTCGTCTGCCTTCTGCACCAATATGCAGCTCTTATGGTGTCCTGCTTTCGATGCCACAAGTTATAAGGTATATGTAGGCGAAACCACCGACGCCCTTGCGCTCATCGACCAGACCACTGCGCTGACGAGCACGAAATATGACTTCCTGTTGGGCAAGACCTACTACTGGCGCGTCGATGCCGTGAAGGCCGACGGCACGGAGCAGACAGGCGACGTATGGTCGTTCTCGACCCCTGCCAAGACATTGCTCCCAGGCAAGAACGAGGCCGAGCTGATGTACCGCTCGGGCATCGCCTTCTTCGAGAACCTGGGTGGTGCGTCAAGCTATGCCGCTACCGTAGGCGATCAGGGTCCTGGCGCATTGATGGGCATCTGGGATGGCGAGGAAGGCACCTACGCCATCTCGACCACATCCTACGACCAGACCCTCGGTCCCAACCTCATCGGTGTTACCGTGGGCGACAAGCTCATCGACGCATGGCTCACCAGTGACCAGGAATACAAGTTCAGCACACGTCAGACGCGCCACACCGTTTATCTCCGTAAGGGCGATCCCATCCGCATCGACTTCGTGGCAGGCTATGTCAATGGTGGCCTCAACGAGAGTCGTGCCCACATCGATTACATCACATTCACGGCCACCGATGCTGAGGTCGTCGAAACCAGCCGTCCCAGCGGACAGTACCATTCACCCATATCGACTCCCGGCTATGACTGCGAATACCTCACCGTCGCTTCGGTGCTCTTCACCGATAGCCTCGGCACCGTGGGCGACTACGGCTCGACGCAGGTCAAGGACATGTACTGCTCATGGATCAGCCGTAAGGACGATGCCATGACGTACTACTTGAAGGAGTGTGCAATGGCCAGATTGGAATACAAGAGCGCGACAGGTGCCCTCTCGCTTGTCACCCACATGCTCGACTTTAACCAAACCTTCGCCCTCGATGCGCCTCTCACGGACGGGAACAGTACGCTCAATGCCGTACGCCTCTACAAGTCCGCACCCGCCGATACCATTTATTACAAACCCGTGGCTACCGAAGGCTACGAATGGCAGCTCCTGCTATCGCCCGACTGCATCTTCCTCGACACCGAGGGGGTTAAAGGCAACAAGAACAAGGTGCAGATACGTGACGGATACGACCAGTGGATGAAGTACTACAACCCCACAGCCAACGAGGTGCAGGCTAAGAATGCAGCCAGTGGCATACGTGCGTTCATCGACCCGGTGACCGACGAGCGAGTCTATCCTTTCGTGCCTACGGGCAGCGATGGCTCGAGCTATTCCTACGTGGTGGGTACCGAGAAGAACATGACCTACTTCCTCCAGGCTTGCAAACGCGTGAAGTTCTACTACAGCGGCACGGGTGGAGCAGCCACCAACCTCACTGTCACCGTCACCGATGTCGAAACGGGTGAAGCTGTGACTGTCGAAGGCCCTGATGCCAAAGGCAAGAATGTGGCTTCGAATGTGGTCGAGGCTGAAGTGAATCCCAATCACCTCAGCACCGTAAAGATTATTGCTACCACAGGCGACATGCTGATCTATGCTCTCAAGATGTGGCCAAGCGACGAGGAGGGCATCTCTGAAGTACGTCCCGACTCCCATTCCAATTCTCCCACCTACAATCTATGGGGTCAAAGAGTCAATAGTGACCATGGCGGAATGGTTATTCAGGACGGAGTAATCAAGATAAAGTAATCAAATATTCCCGAGATACACCCACCGGATGCCCTCCTCAAGCGCAATATCACGTGCTTTGAGGAGGGTATTTTTCGGTGTAGGGTAGCTATCCCGCATCTTGTAACGTGGGAAGAAGCGGCTGAAATGGAGAGGACAATCTTGCATATCGTGATCGACGAGCCACTGGCACATCTGGCGTATCATGTCCATGTCGTCGTTCACTTCGGGAATCAGCAAGTTCGTGATCTCGAGGTGTGTGCCCGCCTCATGCAGAATCTGCAGCGTATCGAGCACTGGCTGCAAATGTCCTCCACTCACACGATGATAGATATCGTCCGAGAACGACTTCAGGTCGATATTGGCGGCATCGATGAGCGGAGCAAGTTCCCTCATCGGCTCCTGGTTGATATATCCTGCCGAGACGAGGATATTCCACAAGCCATGTTCATGGGCCAGCGTGGCGATGTCTGATATATATTCGAAGTAGGTAAGCGGCTCAGTATAGGTGTAAGCGATGCCTGGGATATGGTGCTGCACAGCCAGTTCTACGATCTGCTGAGGAGTCAAGTTATAGTGATCGACCTCAGTAGGCAACGCCTGCGAAATCTCATTGTTCTGGCAGTTCAAGCATCGGAAATTGCAGCCCGTACACGCCAACGACAAGCATCTTGTGCCAGGATGGAACCGATTGAGTGGCTTCTTCTCAATAGGATCATCGGCCAACGAACACGGCTTGCCATAGACGTCACTCACCATCACGCCTCCCTTGTTCCTCCTGCTCCCGCACAGCCCATGCTGCCCCTCACCCATGGTGCATCCATGGGGACAGAGCAGGCACTTCACTCGCCCATCATCCAGCTTCTGGTAATATCTGCACTCTTTCATTGTTTCTTTCTGGATTATCTAGATTTTCTAGTTTTTATAGAGTATCTAGTGCATCTAGTATTCCTGGGGCTCCTATCGGCTAGAACACAATAGCCTCATAGACATATAGCTCGGCATTCTTCCACCCATCCCATCCAATGCCGGCCTTTTCAGCGGAGCAGTGCGAGACGAACTCCTCCTTGGACCAGTTCACCTCGTCAGCCACCTGGGGCAGATAGGTGCCCGAACGCCAGCCCTTGCGGATATAGATGCCATGCTTGCCGAGCACGAATTCGTCGAGGCTCTTGATGCGCCGCATTGGCGTGAGCACCGAAATCTCGATGTCGATGTCGTCAAGCTCTGACTCCCGCACGCTGTTAAAACGTGGATCCTCGAAGGCTGCAGCCCTCGCCATTTGGGCCACTATCTCACCCAGAGTATGATCTTCGCCAAAATGTCCGATGCAGCCCCTCAGCCTTCCCTGCTTGTGCAGGCTCACAAAAGCGCCACATTTCATCTTCAAGGTTGGGGAGAGATTCTCCGGTTTGTAGGTCTTGCCATAGAACGAAAGGCGAATGGATTCGTACGCAATCTTCTTGAGCATAGCCTTGTCATCATCCGACAACTGAAATCCCGATGTCTCAGGATTACCCTCGTCTTTTGCCCCCTCCCCTTGAGGGGAGGGCTGGGGAGAGGCCTCCCTTTCCTCAAATGCAGGCACGGTAGGCACACGTGCGCCCTTCTCTTCCCTCGTAAAGGCGAAGGCATGATAACCCACCACGCGATCATGTCCGCCATAATCCGAATCACCCGAATTGCAGTAGCGGATGTGATGTATCTGTATTCCCTTGCTATCCTCGCACATCATCAGGAGCACGGCGATGGCCGCCTCTCCACAGGCACTGGTGGCCAGATTGCGGATGCCCAAGTTCTCGTTCTTCTCAAGCGCCTCGATGAACTTCATGACGCTGCCCGTCTTGATGGCATCACCCGTGGCACCATCCACCTTCTGTGCATCCTTGTACGAAGGATAGTGTGAGAAGTCGCTGCTGATCACGAAGAGGTTCTTCTCGTTGAAGTATGGCAACAGGGCTTCAGCAATCTCCTGCAGTTTCTGCCAATTCTGCGTCGCAATGACGATGGGCACGATGGGAGGCATCTCCTTGAAATGTCCCTGCAGCAAAGGGAGTTGTACCTCCAGGCAATGCTCCTTGTTGTGCGCACGCTCATCGCAGGTAAAGATGGTGTTCGACGAGATGATCTGCTGTCCGAGTTCCTTATCCACCTTCACATTTCCCAAGGGTGTATTGTAAGCGTCGTATTCCGCTCCTACCGAAGCCTTGTCGAGATAGACATGATGACTGGGGCCCAGCAGGAAGATGTGTTCATACTGGGTAGCAGGATCGATGCAGCTGAAAGCCGAGGCTGCTGTCGCTCCCGAGAATACATATCCTGCATGAGGCACGATGACAGCCTGCACACGCGGCATCGGCCGAATGTCCTTGCATGCTTCGAAACAATTGTTGACATCGGCAAGCAGTTGTTTCTGACTGCCTGCGTAGAATTGTCCAGCCACAGCCGGACGTCTGATCTTGCCTTCCATAGTAGTCGTAATTAAAAGAATGAACAATGTGAAGAGCCACTTTTTCATGTGCTGCAACGCTTAATATTGGTTATTCGAGTGCAAATATAACATAAATTTCCGTTCAATGCAAACAATTTTGGGATAAATTTGTTAAAAACAAACCAAATTATTTGGATTCATAAAGAATTATTCTTATATTTGCACCGCATAATACATGATTAACAAACCTAAATACCGTCCGTTCAGTACCAGTCAGCAACGGACACTATATTAAATTAAAGTAACATGGAAAATCGAATAGGATGGGTTCCTCTTGGCTTAGCCACGGGATTCATTTTTTCAAAGTTAGGTAAAACACCTACACAGAGAGTCGGAAAACTTGAAATGTCTCGTACCAACAACCGATACATCTATCGCTACACCCCCGACTACGTCAGATACCTGACAGTCGAGACCGGCGAATGGCAGTTCGGTAATTCCTCTTTTAATGCAAAAGCTGGCGACTTCTACCTGAATGTCCCTTTCACATGACAAGCTTTCCCCTATCAGCCTAATCCATTTAGTTAAGTTATAACAGAAACTCCCGCCAAAAAGGTGGGAGTTTTTTTGTACTTATTGTACAATCATCACCACCGACTCGCCCGCCTGCAGCTCTAAGACGAAGCGTCCGACTGCGTCCTTGTGGATCTCTCTCTCTTCTCCACTTGTGGTATAAAACACCGATAGTTCAGCCTCCTTGGTTTTGAACACGACACGCCGTGCCTGCTCGGCAACATTGGCCAGTCTCCGCCGCTTTCCATGCTTCAATCAGTATATCATTGGAAACCTGCGAGAAGAGACTGATGCTCGAAAATAGAGCCAAAAAGGGAAGAATAAATTTGCTTTTCATTATCGTCAGCTTTCTTGTAGAGGCAAAGATAAGACTTTCTTAACACAATCCAAAAAAAATATAGAAAATTTATTCTTCCCAGATGTTCTTCCACTCGTTTTCACACGATTTAGTGATAGGATTTCCAAAATGGGTTTTATTTTTGGGGGAGAATTCTGGTTTCCCTTCCAACCAGCTAATATTAAAACCCGCAGGTGCAGTCATTTTTAACTTTTCGTTTTTATGAAAAACATTTACGTAATAGTCATGTGCAATATAAATCAACTCAACGACCATACTTCTTGACAAAATGAAATAACGGTAGGTGTTTTTGTTTGTTATTTTATCCTTACTTACATTTACGAAGACATATGGTCCTTTTACCATTCTCCAAAGATAATTCTTGTTGCATGCTTCTTTAAGACTAAATCCGACAGGAATATTGTTTTCAAAAGACGTCTTGACTTGAATTAGTGAGATCGATGGTTTCCATCCTTTTTCATAGCTCTCAATTGCGTTGTTCTTTATGCATATGAGATCTATAGATTTATAGTTTATAATAGAACAATTAGCATTGAATGCATCCCAACCTTGTTCCATCAGATTTACGGCAACCAAGTTTTCACCAATTGCACCTAATCGTGCTTTTTCTGACTGTTTCTCGCTCCTTTCGTTATAGTTTTTTTCATTGCTTTTTGTTTCCATAGCGATAATGTTTTAGCGTTATTGATTGTCTTTATCGTTAATCTTTTCCTACACACTCGTCAAGACCAATTTGCCAAAATATCCATCCTGGCAATACCACATTGGGGATGTTGTATGAGAACCAATCTTGGAACATGAGGGCAATAGTAGAAAGGTTGTCATTTGGTATTTCTAAACCTCGAACAAAGTCACATAGAACGAAAGTGGTTTCCGGATGATTATGGGCATATAGTAGGAACTTTTTGATAACGGGTTCCATCGTTTTCAGATAGTTATGCCAGTTGTTTATCATAATCTCATAGCACTCTCCTTTATACTTTTGAGGGAGGTTGTCGCAAAATACCACGTAACCTGGTGTGCCATCGTCAAAAGGCGAATTACCTCTGAAATAAGCGACTACACATCCATCCTGAATCGCCTCATTTATTGTATCTGTATAGATTCTTCGTTTGGGTTTTGTCAGCGTAAGACCATCTGCAAAGACAGGCTCTTCCATTGCAGTCTTGGCTCTCTCTTTCACTTCTTCTGGACTCATTCCATTCTGGAAAAATGAATTCCTTGGCCAGTCAAAGGCATAAAGGTCAAAATGTTCAAATTGCTTGCGACTGATTCCACTGAACACAGATCCTTCTTTATGCCACGTGAGACCAGGTCTGTATTGTGATTCGCAATTATCGCCTGCCAACCCTGGAATTGTGGGATGAAAATACCGCACGTACGATGTTACATGATTATCCAAATCAGTTACTATGTCTCCTGTAAAGATAGGTCGATTTTGATTGTCCAGTATCCTTGTATCTATGCCTGCATAAATAACGGAGACTGTGGACCAAAGGGTATGGGAAAGAATACCAGGACGATGAAATCGGGTGTATTCTTCATCGTCTGTAATCAACATCATCACACCATTATCGTCGAAGTAGAAATGACCGAATCTGGTAAATTTATACCTCCCGAGAGGGTCGATATACCGAACTTCCCTACCTTCAAGCTTCAGATACAAATTATCAAAATTTAGAATAAAATGATGAGGGCGTTCATGAATTTCAATGATTTCATTTCTATGACGATAGCATAGCCTTCGAATGCCTTCATAGCTAAAATCGTTTTCCATAACTTATAGATATTTGTCGTACATTCTTTTTGTGCCATTCTGTGGCAGAGGTTTCATTTTTTATGTGTTTCCAAGGCAAAAGTAATACTTAATCTACGATTACACCAATTTTGGAGCTGTTTTTTCCTTATCTGAGTATCTTCTACTTCCATCTCATTCTAGTTTGCCACTTTTAATTTGCATTATTATCATACGTCCTCAAACTCTCTCCAAATCCCAACAATGTCCGGAAAATGGACAAATTTGGACAAAATTGGACAAATTTGGACAGTGCCAATTTTCGATTTCGTAACTTTGCAGCGAAAAGGGAATGAGGCATTGCCATGTCATAGCTGGACATAAATGGACACAAATGGACATAGATGGACAAAGCTGGACACTGCCAAATTTCTTTTCCGTAACTTTGCATCGTGAAAAAGCAATTTGCTGAAAGGTGACAAATAGTGACAAAAGGTGACAAAAGGTGACAGTGCCAAATTTCCTTTTCGTAACTTTGCAGCGAGAAAAAGCATTGTCCCGAAAACCGACAAAAACTGACAAAAACCGACAAAACCCGACAGTGCCAAATTTCCTTTTCGTAACTTTGCAACGAGAAATTAATGGTCGCACAGCTCAAAATTATATAAAAATTGAATTAAAAAATTTTAAGAAGAAAGGGACGAAATTGACCACAACTATTTTGGTACAATCTTCCTTTGATAATTTTAAAACTAATTTTCTTATAATTTTGAGCGCAGCGACCCAAAATAAAAACCAATGAGACCAAGAGTACTGACAATGGACTACATCAACGTGCCGATGGCACTGCTGCAGGAGGTCAAGGAAGACCCCTTGCAGTGGAGCCTCGTCGCCCTCAGTGTAGCCATGAAGTGCCTTAGTCCCAGCAGCACATACATCTTCACCAGTGAGAAGAAATTCCGCAGAGGCTTCCACCTCGGCTACACCAAGGCACGAAATCTCCTCGATGCCATCCGCGAAGGCAACAACCTGTTCCAGATGACAACTTGTGCCAACGGCAGGACGATCATCGTAGCCCACTCGCTGAAGAAGATGTACGCCTCCAAGGTCATCCTCAAGGACGGACGCAAGAGCCTTGAGATGGTCGTAGGAAAGGTAAGGTGCTGCACCCGCGAAAACCTCCACGTCACAGAAATCGAAAGCGAGATGCGCCAACTGCTTCTCCTGACCAACATCAGTGCCAAGACCTACGCCGACGAGTTACAATCGAAGGGGCTTCCCCTCACGGGAAGTGCTTCTCATGCGGCAAAGACCATCTTGTCAGTGAACTACCTGGCCAAGGCAACAGGACGCAGCCCTCGCACCGTCAGTCGAATGACCAAGACTGCCCGTCAGCAGCGTGTGATCAGTGTCATCCAGTATCCGCTCGTCCGGTGCTGCGATGACATACTCCACACCCTGCCACCCGACTTAGTCGGCAAGGTCATCCGCATCGGATTCTTCGGCTTCACTCGCCGCTGCAACGACTACCAACTCCTCTCGTGGGACTGGCGCCATCGTTTCCAGCACATTCTCTACGCCCATCGTCGCCGTCTGACTCAAAACCTCGTCCTCCGTTATGGCGAGGTCCTGAGCCAGACCGATCTCCACGCTCTCTATGATTAAGGAAGGGTAGACAAGAACTCGACAAGCAGACATTGTTAATTGTTAATTATTAATTGTTAATTGCTCTCGGGTCCACTTTGTCATCCTATAAATAAACGAAGGGTCTAGAAGAGGGAGTAAGACGATATTTTATCACGAATTTGAGAATTAAAGAATTGACTGTGTAGAAGTTGACTCTCGATAACAGTTCGACAGATAAAGACTGCTTGACATAAAAAATCGATAATTCGCTAATTCGTGATAAGAAGGAAGAGAAAGAGGATAGCGAGACAAATTCTCCTGAAGGAAATAGTCGGGGCTTTTAGCCCCCCTACCCCCCCTCAAAGGGGGGCGGGGTAGGCTAAGCCCCACTAAGACTATTTCCAAGAGAATTTGTAGAGCATTCGATAATTCACAAATTAGTGATAAAAACAATTATTATTAACCCATTAACACCAAAACAGTATGATTTTCATCAAACAAATCACCACAGTTGAGGAGCTCTGGAACACGGCAGGGGCTCCCACCGGACAGATTGCCGTCGATGCCATCGTCGATTATGTCAAGCGAGTAAACAGTCATTCCGCACAAAAAGTCGCCTTCTACCGGAACGTCGATCAGCGTTTCCTGAACGAGACGATGAAGCTGTTCGTGGGCGTCAGCCTCAAGGAGTTCATCATGCAGTGGCGTATGCGCCAGGCTCTCGATCTGCTCGATGACGAGAACCTCTCGGTCGAGGAGGTGGCACGTCGCTGCGGATTCCGACGTGAGAAGAACCTCATCGCTGCCATCCACACCCGTTTCGGCACCACCCCGTACGCCTATCGCAACGGCTCCGTCCTCCGCAACGGCAACTACCGGTTCAACCAGGAGAAGCATCAGCGAAAGAGCATCATCGAGAATGCCGAAAAACTTCGCTCCCGCAATGAGAAACCCGCTCCGAAAGAGGAATGACCCATCTCCAACGTCACCATGACCTTTCTTGGCCAAGATTGGTTATTCTCCAATCGCGGCATACCCTTTCTCGGCCAAGATTGGTTATTCTTCAATCGTGGCATACCCTTTCTTGGCCAAGACTGGTTATGCTCCAATCGGCGAAAGCATTCTATCGGCCGTCAGAGTACTCCATCCAACCGCGGCATACCCTTTCTTGGCCAAAAATGGTCATTCTCCCATCGCCGCACACCCTTTCTCGGCTAAGATTGGTTATGCTCCCACCGGAGCAAGCACTCTGTCGGCCGTCAGAGTACTCCATCCAACCGCAGCATACCTTTTCTTGGCCGAAACTGGTCATTCTTCCATCGTCGCATATCCTTTCTTGGCCAACTTTGGTCATACTCCCACCGAAGAATACCCTTTCCTGGCCAAGATTGGTTATACCTCGATTTTTCATCATCCTCCCACGTTTTTTGTCCTCGTGCAATCGGTTGAATTATGAAAATTGACTCAAATTACACTTTTTTTCCAGTTGATTGCGCATTATGTCAAAAAAATTTCGTATCTTGCAGCCCGAAATATGAAGTTTCATCATCTTTCAACCTACGTCTCTACTTGTATCAGGCCTGTTTAGTGACGGGCCTAGCGAAGCCATAGGAAAACCATGTTTATAACCAAGTATAGTATTTCACTAAATGTAAAAGAGGAGTTACACGCCGAAGATGAGATTAATGCTAATTGTAGCAACGGCGTTGCTACAATTCTTTTGTCTCATGTTACTCTTTTTAGTCTTATTATTTTAAAGAAAGTCGAAGAACGCAATTTCTTTAATATACTGTTTATTCTAATTCTGTAACCTATGGTTACCCAATTCAAAACAACAAGGAAAACCAGCCGTTAACAGATTATTATGAACCTTAGTGAAACTAGTGAATCGATTTTAAAACAATAACTTTTAACGATTTTAATACTAATTAAAATTTTATATTTATATGTACAAGATTGTCGAAGAATTGTTTCAAAGCCTCTACGGAAAATATCTTGGAGGGAAAGATCCCATGACGAAGTACGCATATTATCTAAAAGCCGTAAAAAAAGATGGGACAGCGTTATTTAAAGTTCCTCAAGTCTATCGTACGAACGAATTAATTATGACAGCACTTGAGAGTTCTGATAAACCAATTCACTTAATGACTAGGTGCTCTTTAGAAAAGTGTATCAGTAATGAGAGAGAAATACTATCCAAATATAATCCAAGATATAAAAATACCATAACAGATAAAGAACACGAATCATATTTATGCGATTTACCCAAGATTATTAGTTTCAAATATGATACGTATTTCTCCAAAAACTATGATTTTGAAGAGAAGAATTTATACACTTTCATAGATTTCTTTAGAGCCGTTAGCGAATACTATGGTGGAATGGATGCTATATGCTATGTCTACTTATATAGAGGCAACGCCATTCCTATAAAAATTAAGATAAACGGAAGAAAAAGCAATTTTAAGCTCATATATAATTCAGAGGAAAAAATCTTACATATTGCCAAAGCATCTGCTAATGAGTAGAAGATTCTTAAAACTGGTTTATCTCAAAAGCTAGAGAATTATTATGGAAAATCCTCACAATTAGACGAATATTATTGGGAGGACAGTCCTACTGAGCAAACTGACATTCCAATTTTGAAAGACGGCGATTTTTACGAAACT
>JAFYZW010000027.1 GCA_017548545.1 Bacteroidales bacterium
GAAATTGAAACTGTGATTGTTGCCAAGGAGGTCGCCATGATCCATGCCGTAAGCCACCTTCGCTGTCCATGGCCGATAGCTCGCATTCAGCTCGAACATCGCGCTGAAGGAGTCGCGTATCTTGGAAGTGGGGACGAATGGAGTGCCCCAGGAACGCCGATAGCTGGTGAGGACGCGATAGCCTAGTGACGGCTTTCTTGAGAAGCTAAATGCCCTAGAGCCTCTAGAATCTCTAGATAATCTAGATGCTCTAGAAAATCTAGACAATCTAGCTTTAAGTAACGATCCCTCGATACCAAGGTGCCAGGCGCGTATGCGATTATCGGTGAAGCGAAGATACC
The DNA here is from genome assembly GCA_017548545.1 of Bacteroidales bacterium. Classification (GTDB taxonomy): domain Bacteria; phylum Bacteroidota; class Bacteroidia; order Bacteroidales; family UBA3663; genus Liminaster. Next base: position 342 of record JAFYZW010000027.1, read on the forward strand.
CATCCGCATTATAGGCCGGGGATTTGATCATAGGGGTACCCAAGCCCATACCGTAGTAGCAATGACCGGCATAGTAATAATTATTATAGTAATCGTCGGCTCCAGGTGAGCGCCCTTCGCCAAAGTCTTCACCAAATGTATCTGCATAATCTTCGCGGTCCCAATGGATGGGACCACTCTGGTTGCTGGTTTGCAAATAATCAACGACGATGCCCTGTACCCATGCATCCTGCTGTTTGTTGCGGAACTCCATACCCCACAGTCCGTCCCATCCATTGAACTTGGCAATGCTCGACCCGTCTTCGAAGAGGTTCTCGAAGAAGATGCTCGCGCGCTTCTGCATCTTGTCTTGCCCGCCCCATTGGTAATCGATACGGAAACACTCGGCACCGAGGTGGCTGCCGTAGAAGAAGACCTGGTCACCCGTGGGGGAGTTGCTGTCGCCCGAGGAGATGAACAATGCCTTGAAGAAGTCTTTCAGATGGGGTTTGAAAGACATGGTTTCGCCTTGGAAGTTACTGTTGTAGGAAGTGCCACCGAAATATGAAGCATGGTCAAAACCTGCGTAGAAGACGATGGGCTTGTTGGGATTGGAGCGAAGGTGTACCTTCTTTTGATGAAACCACACGTCGGTGGTGAGGAACGATTCGGCCTGTCCTGTCTTGCCGACACGATATATGGCATATCTGTCACGTTTGTAGTCATCGTCGAACAGTTTGCCATAGCTGCCTTCGATGTAGATTTGCACCCATCGCTTAGTGCCGGGGATGGTGACGAAATCGGGAGTAATGAGATAACAGGAAGGGATGGGACGGCTGTTGCCGCTCCAGATGACACTGCCGCTGCTGAGTCGGACATCTCGCAGTAAGGGCGGAAACTCCCTGCTGCCAGCACCGATGGTGATCCACGACCAGGTGAGGTCGGCATAGGCCTGCTGGATGAAGTATTTGTTGTAGGCGTTGGCCTGGACCTGTGCGTCAATACAGGCATCTATGCTCCATCTCCCACGTTTGTAACCATATTTCATCGCGGCGCGCATATAGGCCGTATTGGCCTCGGTATTGAGGATGCCGTGACGATTGGCCGTGAGGTAATAGGCGGTGTAGTCGCCTGAACCTACAGCTGTCTCTGTTGTCAGCACATATTCGAGCATCTGCACAGACGCTTCTTTTCCTTCGGCCAGAGTCAGCAAAGGAAACAGAAGGATGAGCACGATGATAATATACCTGGTCATTGGAATTTAGAAGGGCAGTTTTGTGAAGGTCATGTCTTCGAGGCTGTATTCGAAGATCGGACATTCCCCCATGAATGAAGCATAGATAGGGAAAGTAGAACCATAGATGAGCGGGCTGTTAATGCGTACGATACGCGAGGCACGACTCAGCATGAAGAAATCCAAGACTGTCTTTTCGAAAGCTTCACTGCAGTATGAGATATGTCCCACCTTGCCTCCTTTGATGCGCTGGAACCTATGTTCAGCTGCAATCTGGAGGAAACGTTCGCTGTCGGAAAAGAGCAGCAGCGGTTGTTGGTTTGATTCCTGCAGGGAATGAAGGGCATCGAGGCATTTGTTAATCAGTTGCTTCTGCTCTGTAACTTCGAGTTTGTTATAGAATCCTTCCTCAATCTGATCAAGGGCATTGACAAAGCGTATGTGCACGGCCACATAACCCTTGAGAGGGTACTCCGCATATTGGGAAAGAAGGGTATTCAAGTAATCGGTAGGACGGAACAGGTGGTGAAATTGCTTATTCCAGGTTTCTCGCCATCGTTCTCCTTGCGTGCGCCGTAGGACATCGAGGCCGATATAATTGTAGATGTGATATTGGCAAATGTCTTTCGACAGCGTTGGTATCTCGGCTTTCCCGCCATTGTAGGCAATCAGACGGACATCTTTGCGAGAATGGCTGAGCATCTCATAACGTCCTCTCCAATCTGTTTCATTGGGCTGAAGGTACTTTTCGAGCGGGAAATCATCATCCAATACCAATTTGAAATTGTATCCATTCTGTTCGGCGATGTAGTCGATACAACAGAAGACCTTCAACCGGTCCGCAAAGCCGGGGTGCCGTTGTTTGGGATCAAGGATGAAGAATAGCGTATCTCGGGCAGAGGGGTTCTCGCTGGGGGTGTCATGATAGAGGGTGCGGAACATACGCCGGTTGCGTATGTAATAGCGAGAGTCGTTGACCCAGGACTGTATATGCTGCTGATAGAAGACGTTGGACCGCAGCAGTTGCTTGATGTATTCAAACATGGTTCTTCTGATTATTTCCCCTCATTCAGGAAGGCGATAAGATGAATTGGATCATGCAGACTCTCGTACTTGGCCATATCCGTTGTGGAGAAGTATTCTTGCTGCTGGCTTTCGCGTTGAGATATCTCGAGCATTTTTTGCGCCAAGGCTTCGGGCGTATTGGGGGTGTACTTTTCTCCAAAGCTGGGGTATTCGTCCAGAATTTGGCTGAAGAAGGGGATATCGGACATCACGGCTGGGATGTGGAAATAAATGACCACTTCTAGTACGCCGCTTTGATATATCTTGGTGTAGGGCAGGAGAACGTACTGACACGTGCTGAACAGGAAGTTGAGTTCGCTGTCGTTGATGTAGCGCAGGATGGTTCGAACGAAGTGAGGCTGCTTCTGCGAATCGATGAAGTGCTCCTTGTCAATCCCCGCGATAATGATGTTGCCTGAAAAGTCTTTTTGCCTGAGAATGTCGATGGATTTTTGGAGTATCTTTATACCTTTTGTTTCACGCAGTTGTCCGAAGAAGAGGAAATTGGTTTTATTCGGAACGACGGCATCCTTTATTTCATGAGCAACCTTAGCCGGCGTGATTTCCTTCGAGAATTCATAACTGAAGTGCGGATAGTAGCAGATACGTCCTGTGTATCCCAACTTTTCCAAAGTCTTCTGTGAGTCATGACTGTGGCATACCACCGCTGGAATGTGCGCATTGTAGAACGCCATCTTTTGTTCCTGTCGAGGGTCTTTCCCTTCGACGCCGGTAATCTCGAAGATGTCATGGACAATGACATAGAGATTCTTTTTTCCGATGATACAAATGAAGAGCTGGTCAATCATTCGCAAACCGAATGACTGATAAACATAGGTGCCGCTATGGAAAAGACGGAAAAGGGCAAAGAGGAAAAGGCTCCAAGCGAACTTCACCATCATGAAGAGTTTGCCGCCATGATAGAAGTTGGGGAAGAGTGCCTTCTGCTTACCATCTGGCGTAGTGTAGTTTGAGAGCACACGCACCGTTACGCCCTTGTTCTGGAGCGTATTGCAGAACGACTGGTCATAGAGATGCATGCCAGTTTCTGTGCCTATAGTATCGACCAGATATATCATAAACGGAATAATGCGCGTGCCTGGTAAAGGGCATGCAGATAATAATTGAGTATGGTAGGGAGTGCGGAGATACCGAGTTCCTGCCTGCATAACCTTAGGAACGACTTCACGGCCTTAATCTTCTGACGTTGAATGTCGCTACTGCGATTGGGCGTAATATTGGTGTCACTCTTGCGCCAATAGACACGGGCCTTGGGAATCGTCAAGATGCCAGATCCTTTGCCCATTTTGTACCACGTGGCATCGTCGCTGCACCAGGCCAACGGGAACCGAACAAAGCCGCCAATGGCATCGAGGGTTTTCCGACGGAAGACATACTCCACCACATAACTGTTGATGCGGTATTTGAGTCGCTTCTTCAGGAAGTCTTTGGCGGAAAGCCATTCCGGGAAGTCTTCCTTGACGAAATGCCGGTCGGTAGTCGGTTGGCCATCACTCTCGATGACCGTTACGTCGTAATGAAAGAGGTCATGCTGAGGATGTAGTTGGAGCATCTTGTAGAAGTATTCCACACAGCTACTATCCATGCAATCGTCGTCGCTGAACATCCATAGCCATTCCTCATCTTTCGCAAGGCCAATGCATCTTTCCCATTGCCCAATCAGGTCGGTAGCTCCCAGATTGTGCTCAAAGCGTGTGTAGTGCAGATTTATCCTTTTCGTGAATGGCGTCACGATATCAGACAACGGGTGGGGGCTGCAGTCATCACCGACATAGACCGTAAAGTCCTGGCATGTCTGAGCTGCAAGACTTTCCAGGGCTTCATGCAGAAAGTCCGGTTTATAGATGGGTATGATGATGGCTAGTTGTGACATTATATATTATATGTGTCGATGATTTCGTTGTAAATCTCGTGCAGACGTTTTGCGAGGGATGCTCCGTCGTGTCGTTGATTGGCAACTGCCATCTCCTGTTCTGAGAGATGATGCTGGAGATCAACGTCGTTGTGAAGACGGATGAGGCAGCCTGCCAATTCTTCGGGTTCATCGTATGGTACAAAGAGCCCTGTTTCGCCATCTGTGACCAGTTGGGGAATACCACCCACAGGCGTTGTCACGACGGGACATCCCATCAGTTGCGCTTCACACAGGCTGTTGGGGGAATTGTCGATGATGGCAGTATGGACGTATGCCGTACTGCTTGCAAGAAGTTGGGCTATCTTTTCGGCATCGATAAGCCCGAGCAGTTCTACGTTAACTTGCTCATGATTAATGCCGGTGTAGAATTCAAATTTCTTGAATATGTCCTTTCTTCCAGCTACCTTCCACACAAAATCCACTCCTTTATCCTTGAGCAGCTTTGCCGTCTTGAGGATGAAGCCATTGCCCTTGAGTTCACCAGCACTGCTGATTGTAACGAGCTTCAGTTGACCGTTCTGTGGTTGCCAACGTTTGTCGGCGTTCACGATGGTGCCGCGTATGGCTTCTTCGCAATGAAAATACCGGGCATCTGGGGCATGTCGTGTCACGAGTTGCTTATCCCAGTTTGTGCGTCCCAGATAGTAATGGTTTTGCTTCATGATTTGAGCTTCGCGTCCGACTGACATGTGCTCGAAATGGTGACGCACCATGGTCTTGATCATGAAGATAGGATTGTAATGATGAAGCTTGAAAAGTTGACTGTCCGGTTCAACAATCCACCATGATTTGAGATATCTACCCCTGTGCCCTTGCATGTGAATCACAACGGGTATCTTCACTTCGGACGATACGAGTCCAAAAGGCCATTCTGTGCCAAAGCAACAGATGAGGTCGGGCTGTACCTCCTCAATCACCTTCAACACCGAAGGACGAATGGCTCTCCATTCGGAATAGGGATGATGAACGGCTTTTCTAATCTTTTCCAAGGCACCTTTGTACTCGGGCTTCATGGCATAACACGTCACACCATCCACAACTCTTCGTTCCACATGATTGTCCATATAGGCTATCGATAGCGTGATGTCAGGGCAGAACTGCCCGATCAGTGCAGCTTGTGCATTGATCCAGCAACCTTCGCGAGTGTCACCTGTTGCCACGGGAGTTATCGAGAACCAAAGGACATTCATTATTCAGGCTGGTTGGTGTATTTGATGATGCGTGATGGATTGCCCACTACGACAGCATAGGCCGGCACATCCTTGACCACAACAGCTCCCGCACCAATGACGGCCCCGTCGCCAATGGTGATGCCACCGACGACAATGGCTCCACATCCTACTTTGACATTGTCACCAATCGCTGGCAGGAGGTCGGATGGATGTTGGTGCCCGATGGTCGCATTCTGCCAGATTTCGAAATTCTTGCCGATGCGTCGTGCCCCGATACGGGTGCTATGCCCATGATGGATGATGAATCCTTCTCCGATTTCCGGACAGTTGATGGTACACGCATATTGGGCGGGAATGTACCAGGATACGAGACGGTGCACCTCGCCAAGACGATAATAGACCATGGTACGATATTCCCGCTGGCGATAGAGTTCTAACTTCGCGTCGAGGGTGTCGACTCTGTTCGGAAAGAGATTCTCCAGCCAATGACGTTCCTCGGCCATGAAGAACGTATGACGCGGATGGATCCTCAAAAGCGCCCAAAGAGGGAGGAAATAGAGCATCCAAATGAGGTTGCGAAGTGTATAATATATCTTCTTCATCATGATCAGATTGTAAAGTCGGTGAATTCGTAGGGTATGACCACATTGCCCAAGGGATCAATCCATTGGGCTAACAACATCTTGAAGGCTCGCATGATAGAGTAGGCTGTAAACAAAGCCAGGAACCCGTAGTCAATCCATCGGTGCTTCTGTATGGCAACGACGTTGGGGACAATGAACACACAGAGGAGGGAAAGATATAGGAAGAGGCGACTCCAGATGATGTTGTCGTTGAAGAGGTTGTTCAGAATCACGGAAAGGAAGAAAAGGATCACCCACTGGGACTTGATGAACTTTTCGCTGGCACGAAGAATGATGTATAGTCCCAGGATGGTGAAGGGCCACATGTTGGAATTGATTAGCGAGACTTCTACATCGCCATGCCCGAAAGTGGCATATCCTCCATATTTGGAAAGATAGCTTTCGGAGGAGCGTCCGAAGACGCTGAAAATTGCTCCCACAATATCCTGCACCGAAATGAAGTTTTGGACACCGAAAGCATAGCTGCCGACAAGGATGAGCGCCCATATCCATCGCTTGAAAGTCATGTAGCGTGCAATGAAGAGCACAGGAAGCATGGCCCATGTGGAGCCATGGATGAAGGCCGCGATCACAAACAGGATAATCGCAAGGCTCAGGTTGCGGTCGGGGATGATTTCGTCGCGTTTCTCGGGTGTAATCTCTGTACCATTCTCCTTGAGTTCCAACAGTCTCAATTCGTCTTTTTGAGGCCCGAGATAGAAGAATACCGTCATCAGGAACAATCCTTCGGCCAATGTCTGACGCACCGCACTTAGATAATGGAAGAGAAAGATGGTGGCTGTGCCAAAGGTGGCAAAGATGACCATCGAATACAAGGGCATAGCGGAATTGCGTCGGGTGACATATCCGAGGCCTCCCAATCCGACGAGGGCGGTGAACATCAGGAAGAGCGTGCCGTTGTCGAACAACAGATAATGGGTCAGATAGAGATAAACCATGAAGCCAGGGTCGGTGTCGCCATGCTCACCATAACCAGCCTCGGGATGATGGAACGAACTGAGGTAATTGGCCGTATCGGAACCAACCGATGAATCGCGAAGCCCAACGAAGATCAGAAGAGCCAGCCATGCCATCCAGAAGAAATAGTTGTTCAACCTTTCTTTGCCATAGAACAGCATGCTGATTGCCATCAGTACGACAGCAAGACCATAGATGATGATGTATGGAAGAAAAGCACTAATGAACATGTGTCTTAAGATTCAGCGTTTGAGATGAAGTTTGCGCAGCACCGTATCGCGCTCGCCTTGGTTGAAACCCAGGCCAAACACGATGACTGCCGACCAGATGAAGCAGATGAACACGACAAGCAACATGATGCCGTAGTTGTCTCCAGGTAGTACCCAATGCTTAAGCATAATCATGGGGAGGAAGGTCAGCAAGGTGACTGGGATGCACTTGGTAAGGATGACGCGGAAAAAGTTCAGATGATAGCCATCCAAAGTGCGCGATGCAATGACGGTCTTGATGATGAGCATCAGCGTTGTCATGGCAATGGCCGAAAGATAGCAGCAATAGGCCGGCAATCCCCAGCGATAGAGCAGATAGGTGAGCGGGAAGGTCATCATCAGC
>JAFYZW010000028.1 GCA_017548545.1 Bacteroidales bacterium
ATTTGATATATGAAATCTGTATGCTGTGGTTGGAGCATACAGATTTCGCACACCAAATCTGTATGCCGCGATGGAATATACCAAATCGTCAATACAAAGTGGACTATATGAAACAAAAAAGCCCTTCCAGTATCTCGGAAAGGCTTTTGTAGTAGTTTTATCTGTACTTATCAGAATAGAACAAATAAGAGATTATTCTTCGAACTTCACCAGGATGCGGAAGACCTTGCCAGGGGCTTCAGCCCATGCGTCCATGGCTTGCTGAGCCTCCTCGGGCTCGATGATACCGCTGATAAAGGGATCCATCTTCATCTTGGTCTGCTGCATGTAATGGAGAACGGCACGGAAGTCGTCGGGGGTAGCATTGCGTGAACCACGGATGTCGAGCTCCTTCTGTACGAAATACTTGGTCTGGAATGCCACATCACTCTTGGCATAGCCGATGCAAACCACACGACCAGTGAACGAAACAGCATCGATGGCCGAAACATACGTTATCGGCGAGCCAACAGCCTCGATCACCACGTCGGCCCCCATTCCATCGGTATATTCCATCACTTTGGTGAGGATATCCTCCTTGGTCGAATTGATGCCATAGGCAGCGCCAGCCTTGATGGCAAGGTCGAGCTTCTCCTGACTCAGATCAACGGCGATGACGGTAGCGCCACGTTGCACACTGCGGATGATGGCTCCAAGACCTACCATGCCGCAACCAAGAACAAGCACCGTGTCGATGTCCGACACTTGTCCACGGCTCACAGCATGGAATCCCACCGACATAGGCTCGATGAGGGCGGTGTCACGCGGAGTGATGTTCTTTACGGGGATAATCTTCTGCCATGGCAATGCTATGTATTCACGCATAGCACCATCTCGCTGCACTCCGAGTGTCTCGTTGTTCTGACATGCGTTGTAACGGCCATTGCGGCACGATGCACAATGTCCGCAGTTCGTATAAGGATTGACCGTAACCACCTGACCAATCTGGAACTCAGGAGGGCAGTCGGGGCCAACAGCCTCGATGACAGCGCCGATTTCATGGCCAGGAATGACGTTGGGCTTGGCCATGGTGTTGCGACCGAGGAACGTATTGAGGTCACTGCCGCAGAAGCCTACATATTTGAGCTTGAGCAACACTTGACCGGGACCAGCTTCGGGCTTTGGAAGGTCAATGACTTGAATCTTCTTTAAAGAGGGGATTTGTAAAGCTTTCATTTTCTTAATAGTGAATTAATTGGTTCTAGAGGCTCTAGAGAATCTAGAATATCTAGAGTTTCTAGAAAAGCTAGAGAGCCTAGAGAAAAAACTACTCCGACATGTTCTTGATATAGGGCAATGAAGGAATCTTGTCGAAACCATACAGATTCTGTGCATTTAGGCCAAGGAACTTCGCCTTCTCGTCCTCAGACAGCAGATGCTCTGGGTCCTTGAGCACAAAATCGTACGACATCTTGTAAGTGATAGCCGTGATGGTGCGGGGATAATCGGAGCCCCACATCAGTTTGTCGGCTCCCACCAGATCCATGGCCTCACGGATGGCGCGCACAGCTCCAACAAAAGGATAGAACTCTGAATTGAAGAGCCATGTGATGCCACCACTCTCCACATAGACGTTCTTATAACGTGCCAGCTTGATCTGCTCCTGCCAACCCGGACGTGTGACCATACCGAAATGCCCAATAACTACCTTTAGACGCGGACAGGTCTGGATAATCTCTTCCATCTGTTTGACGTGATAATCTCCATCGTAGAGACATATCGATAGGAAGCCCTTGTTGTCCTGGAGATAATGATAGACCTCCATCATCTCGGGGCTGTTGATCTCGAGCTGACCTGGGGCGAACAAACGATGACCAGGCAACGCAATGCCACGAAAACCGTTCTCGAACAGTTGTTTAGTCTGAGTCAGAGGATCCATGAGACCACGTGCACGACGCTGGACGGGACGGAGCTCTGGCATCGCGTAGCAGAAGAAGCGATTGGGATGACGTTGCATCACTTCGAGCAGGTAGTCGTTCTGCATGCCATCGATGATCTCCTGTACCACCACAGCACCTCCCACCTGAGCATAATCCATGTTGCTGAGGAAGACCTCGGCGCTGTTCTGACCGTCGATCATGAACGGAGGAAGCATCTGCACCTCTTCGCCGAAGAATGTGCTGCGCGAACCATTGGGCGAAAGAGTGCGGATAGGCTGGCCATCGACTATCGTATTCTGAAGCATCCACAGATGACTATGAGCATCGATAATTACCATGGACAATAAATAATTAACAATTAATAATTTACAATTAACAATTGAGGATTAGCAAGAAAGTATTAGCTATTCTTCCAACGCACACGCATCTGGTCGCCGATGATCTCCTGCACCTCTTTGACGAGCTGCCAATCGATGGGTTCTTCGGCATACAGCCAGTTCTTCTCCACATTGGCGGGATTGGCCGAAGAGAAGAGCGTGGTGGCAATATGGGGTGACGAGATGGCATACTGGATAGCAAGCTTTTCGATGGGATAACCTTTGGCATTGCAATGGGCCACTGCGCGCTGACATGCCTCGACGAGCGACTTGGGAGCTGGATGCCAATCCGGCACTCCACGCGAACTCAAGAGTCCCATCGAGAGTGGTGAAGCGTTAATGATACCCACATTGTGCTGCTCAAAGAAGTCGAAATACTCGTTCAGCAACTCATCGTTAAGCGAATAGTGACAGAAGCAAAGCGTTGCCTCCACTGTTCCTGCTGGCACATGCTCGATGACCCACTTTATGTTCTCAGGCTGCAGATCAGTGATGCCCACATGGCTCACGACACCCTGATCGCGAAGTTCGCAAAGGGCAGGCAGGGTCTCATCAACCACTTTCTGCAATCCACCCGGCAGATCGGCCTGGAACTCGATATCATGCACATTGATGAGGTCGATATGATCGATATTAAGACGCTCCATCGACTCAAAAACACTCTCCTTGACACGTTTGGCAGAATAGTCCCAAGTGTTGACGCCATCCTTGCCGTAGCGTCCTACCTTGGTCGAAAGGTAATACTTGCCACGAGGTATCTCCTTGAGCGCCTTGCCAAGCACCGTCTCGGCCTTATAGTGGCCATAATAGGGGCTTACATCGATGAAATTCATGCCCAACTCGACGGCCATATAGACAGCCTCAAGAGCATCGGCCTCCTTCACACTGTGGAAAACGCCACCAAGAGAAGAGGCTCCAAAACTAAGCTGCGAGACCTTCATACCGGTCTTGCCTATTTCATTGTAATTCATTGTATAGGGGGATTAAGGGGTTTCACACTATCTCTTATGGGTTACAGGGCTATGTCCTTCGACTGCAGGTGATTTCATGCCGCGCCAGATAAGCCAGATGCCCAGGATAACGAACGGAATGGAGAGGAGTTGGCCCATATCGAGCAGCATATTTTCCTCGAAGGCTTCTTGCACGTTCTTCAGATACTCGATGAAGAATCGAGAGCCAAAGATGCCTACCAGGAACGTGCCGAAGATGATGCCGCGATGCTTACCGGAATCAGTGAACTTGTATTGGTACCAGCAGATGAAAAAGACAGCAATATAGGCCAAGGCCTCGTAGATTTGCGTTGGATGAGAGGGATTGCAGAAGATGGGGTCAGCACCATGCTCCCACTGAGGGATGTTTTGAATGAATCGGAATCCCCAAGGCAGAGCAGTCTCGTGTCCGTAAATCTCGTGGTTAAACAGATTACCCATTCGAATCAGACACGCCACAGGAGCCACAGCAATCGACAAGCGATCCAGGAGCCACAGCTTCGACAGACGGTCCTTATTGGCATAATAGAGCACGCAGAGTATCACACCGATAGTACCACCATGCGAGGCGAGTCCTCCTTTCCAGGTCTTGAAGATCTCAAGAGGATGTGCCAGATAATAGTCGGGGTCGTAGAAGAAACAATGTCCGAGACGCGCACCAATGATCGTGCCGATAAACGTGGCCAGGAAAAGGTAATAGACACGCTCGGGATCGAGCCCCTCACGCCGATAGATCCACTCCATAATCTTGATACCAATGAAGAAGCCCACGATGAACATCAGGGCGTACCAGCGCAAAGAAAACCAGCCAACCTGAAAGATGACTGGATTGGCAGTCCAGGTGATTTCTGCTAACATTTCTACTTATTTAGTTTTTTGATTTACTTTCTTTTCGTCTAATTCGGGGCAAAGATACTAAAATTTTCAATAAATCCAAAACTTTTGAGTAAAATATTTGGAAGAACAAAAAATTTCCACTAACTTTGCCACATTGAAACACAAAAAACGGATACCATGCTTGATAAAAAAGTAATCATCAGCTTAGGCCGCCAGTTCGGAAGCGGTGGCCAGCAGACAGGCAAACGACTGGCTGAAATCCTTGGCATCGACTACTACGACCGTGAACTCATCGCCGAGATTGCACGCAACAGTGGTCTTGACCCCGACTATGTGGCCCAACATGACGAAAAGGCACCGGGCTTCTTCGACTATGCCCTGGCGGGACGCATCGGCACGAGCCACCTCTTTGGCTCCTCCCAAAGTTTTGTGGAGTTGAGCAACACCTTGAAACAGTTGGCTGCTGAAAAATCGTGTCTCATCGTGGGCCGTACTGCCGATTACATCCTCCGTGAAGAACCCAATCTCATCAAGCTCTTCATCCACGCACCTTACAAATACCGTATCCGTTTCCTTTGCAAGGAACGGGACATCACCGCTGAAGAGGCCGATGACCTGATTGTCAAGAACGACCGCGAGCGTTCGCGCTTCTACGATTTCTTCACCGACAAGACATGGGGACAGGCCGACTCATACGACCTCAGCGTCGATGTGACCAAGTTGGGCGGTGAGGAAAATACTGCACAATTCCTCGCCGACTATGTGCGCAGGCGCATGGAACGGTTTGAATAATCCCGGCAAATGGCATATAGGACTAAGGCTCAATCGGGAGAGAAGAACCCGTTGTCACTTCATGAACTAACCCAGCGCATCGCTGGCGTGGTAAACAAGAGCTTCGCAGACCCCGTCTGGGTCGTTGCGGAGCTTTCCGATGTGCACGTAGCCGCCAATGGACATTGCTACATGACGCTCATCGAAAAGGAACCCAAGCGTGGCACGACGCTGGCATCGGTGCGGGGAATGATTTGGGCAAACCGCTGGTGGCTCCTTCGTGACGGTTTTTTGGAGCAAACGGGACAACAATTTGCCTCCGGACTCAAGGTAATGATCCTCGCTCAGGTCACGATGCACGAGCTTTACGGCTTGGGCCTCAACATTCTGGATGTCGATCCGACCTATACCCTTGGCGAGTTGGCACGTCGCCGCCGCGAGATACTCAAGCAACTCACCGACGACGGGGTCATCAACATGAATCGTGAGCTACCGTTTCCCCTCCTCCCCCGTCGTATTGCCATCATCAGTGCCGAGGGCGCTGCTGGCTATGGCGACTTTGTGAAACAGCTCTCGACCAACACGGAGGGACTGAAGTTCTACTGCCACCTCTTCCCTGCCACGATGCAAGGACAACAAACCGAGCCTTCAGTCATTGCTGCCCTAGAACGGATTTATAAAGTGCAGGAATACTTCGATGTCGTCGTCATCATACGCGGCGGTGGAGCTACCGTTGACCTGGCATCGTTCGACAGTTATCTCCTTGCTTTCAACGTAGCCCAATTCCCTCTCCCCATCATCGTGGGTATCGGCCATGACCGCGACGAGACAGTGCTAGACCATGTAGCTCACACATCGGTGAAGACTCCCACTGCTGCAGCAGCACTCCTCATCGACGCGATGGCCGAACAGATGCAAAAAGTCCTCGACCTCCAGGAAGAGATCAAGGACAAACTAAAGCAAAGGATGGACGACGAGCGTCAACACCTGCAGTATTTAGGCAATGCTGTGCGCAACACTCACGTGACACTCACCCAGCAAATCAGCCGTTTGGATATGAAGGGACAAAACATTCGGATGCTTATCCAGCAACGGATGCAACGCGAGAACGACAAATTGGAATTCTTCGGGAAGACCATCCAAATGGCACAACCCGACAACATCCTAAAGCGCGGTTTCAGCGTCACCCGACTCAACGGTCATGCCGTCAAGTCGGCTTCCTCGGTGCCCCAAGGATCCCTGCTGAAGATCCAAACGGCAGATGGAGAGATTAGTGCCCTCTCTTCCTCCCCTTAGCACCACGGAACTTCTCAAAAGGCAGGTGTTCCACCTCCTCCAAACGCTGGGCGCGTTTCTTCTTGGAGGGTTTCTCCTCGGCCCTAGGCTCCTCATTGGCAGGGCTCACCACTACCTTTCGTCCGTGCCAATCAGCACCATTCATATCCTTGATGACAAAACGTGCATCCTGCTCCGGCACCTCGAAGTACGAGAAGTTGGTCAGCAGGTCGATACGTCCCATCTCGATGCGGTGGTGAACATTGGCATTCATCAGTCCGATGAGCTGCTTCGGGAATATTCCGTCGCGCTTGCCCAGATTGATGAAGAGACGAGCATACCCCTGCTCGGCTTGGGTATTCGCTCCATTGTAGATACGTGCATACGAAGCATTGCGAGCTTCTTCACCTGTGTGTGAAGGAGTTTTCTTTTCACGCTTGGGTCTCTCCTCGGGGATGTCAAGGTTCTCCGACCCCTTATAGAACTCGAGCATACGATTGAATTCCAACGAGACGATTCGTTTAACAAGGTCATGGGCCGAAAGCCAACCCAGCTTCTTCAATACCGGATCGAGATACTTCTCGACCTCTTCCTCGTTGACCACGACCTTCTCCAGACGGTCGGCCAGTCCGAAGAGCTGCTTCTCGATGATACGCTCGGTGGTGGGCATCAAGCCTTTCTCGAACGTTTTACCAATCATCCGCTCGATGTCATTCAGACGACGACGCTCCTTGATGTGAACAATGCATATCGACGTACCCTTTTTGCCGGCACGTCCCGTACGTCCCGAACGATGGGTATAAACCTCGATGTCGTCGGGCAAACCGTAGTTGATGACATGCGTCAAATCATCGACGTCCAGACCACGGGCTGCCACGTCGGTAGCTACAAGGAGTTGGAGGTGGCGGGTGCGGAACTTGCGCATCACCAGATCGCGCTGTTCCTGCGACAGGTCGCCATGCAGGGCATCACAGTTATAACCCTCATCCATCAGGTTCTTGGCAATCTCCTGTGTTTCCAACTTGGTACGGCAGAAGATGATGCCGTAGATGCTGGGATAAAAATCGACAATGCGTTTTAAGGCTGCGTACTTATCCTTGGCATGCACGAGGTAATATACGTGGTTCACGTTGGCGGCACCTTCATTACGATGGCCGATGGTCACCTCGACAGGATCGTGCATGTAGTTCTTCGCAATCTCGGCAATGGCCTTGGGCATGGTGGCACTGAAGAGCATGGTGCGATGCTTCTCGGGCAGGTTCGAAAGGATGGTTTCGATATCCTCCTGGAAGCCCATCGACAGCATCTCGTCGGCCTCGTCCAGCACGAGAGTCTTCACCTCATTAAGACGCACGGCACCACGATTTACAAGGTCGATGAGACGTCCGGGCGTGGCCACAACGACATGCACACCACGTTTCAAGGCACCAATCTGGCTGCCTATTGACGAACCTCCATAAACGGGCAGGATGGCGATACCACGCAGATATTTCGAATAGTCCTGCAAGTCGGATGCTATCTGCAGGCAGAGTTCACGGGTAGGAGCAAGAACCAAGGCCTGGGGCTGAGGTGCATCCTCGGGATCAAGCCACTTGCCGGTCTTGAAATCCTTCTTGATCTGATAATCGCTGTAAATGGGAACAATATCGACATTCTGGAGAAGGGGCAGACCGAAGGCGGCAGTCTTGCCTGTACCTGTTTGAGCCAGTCCGACCACGTCGCGACCTTCTTCGCTCAAGATTACTGGGATGATCTGTTCCTGGATGGGCATGGGCCTTTCGTAACCCAGCTCCTCGATGGCACGGAGCAGAGGGAAATGGATGCCAAGTTCTTCGAACGAAGAGAACTGTCTTGAGGCATCATTGGTTGTTGTAGTATTCTGTATTTCTTCCATTATTTTACAAAAAAGAGTCTGGACTATAGCTGTCCAGACTCCTGTAAGGTGGCGGCTTCCTACTCTCCCGCTTTCGCAGTACCATCGGCGTTACAAGGTTTAACTTCTCTGTTCGGAATGGTAAGAGGTGGAGCCCTTGTGCTATAACCGCCTTATCTTTAACGTCACTCACGTGACAACTTTCTCTGTTTAGCGGCGCAAAGATAGTGAAAATTCCCGAATTGACAAAATAATGAACGTCCTTTTTCCCAAAAGACAACAAATTTCTGCCTCAGTCTCTGTCATTTGGCATTCGCAGATAACATCTATGTTTAGTCTAAACTGAGATCGGGAGCCATGGCGGCTTGTTCCTTCAAGTATTCAGCTGCCCAATATTGGTAATGTTGCGGCATCGGTGTAATGATTCGGTCGATAGCCTCCTGATCGAGTTTCTTGATTAGTTTAGCAGGAACTCCACCCCACAGTTCGCCTGGACCGATCTGTGTTCCTGTCAGCACCAATGCACCCGCTGCGACGACTGAACCCGACGCGACATGCACATTGTCGAGCACCGTCGCTCCCATGCCAATGAGCACGTTGTCATCAATCTTGCAGCCATGCAGACACACGTTGTGACCCACGGTCACATCATTGCCAATCTCGATAAATCCATCGTCTTCAGAGCAATGCAGACAAGTGCAGTCCTGGATTGACACGCGGTCGCCGATGCGAATCCGATTGACATCGCCACGGATGACCGCGCTGTACCAAACGCTGCTCTCCTTGCCTATCACCACGTCGCCGATTACAGCTGCCGTTTCGGCCACGAAGGTGCCTTCGCCGATTCTAGGCCAATAGCCATGTAGTTGTTGTATCATTGATTTGTTTTTTCGAAAAGGTCGGTGCAAAAATAACAAATAAAATGCTTCCAGCCAAAAAAAGATGCACACAATTTAAAATAATCCCCCATAATTTGGCCAAATGGAAAGAATTGCTTATCTTTGCCACCAATAAATATATTAATTGTTATTTGTTAATTGTTAACTGATCATCTCCGCTCCCATGTTCCTCTTTATCCTTGCCGGCCTGCTCCCTGCCGCTGTGCTTGTCTATCATATCTACAAGGCTGACTTCCTGCAACCCGAACCTCTCGATCAACTCAAGCGGGCCATCCTGTTTGGCGTTGCCTCTATCTTCGTGTCGATGCTGTTCAGCTCGCCCTTCGAAGTCATAGGCCTCTTCTCCAAACAATACAGTACCATGGCGGGAGCATTCCGCCTCGCCCTCTTCGGAGCTGGCATCCCCGAGGAGCTGGCTAAGCTCATCATGCTCTTCTTGGTAGTCAGGAATAATCCCTACTTCAACGAGAAGATGGACGGTATCGTCTATGCCGTCTGCGTGAGCATGGGATTTGCCGGCTTTGAGAACATGGCATATATCGCTGGAGCCGGGTCGAGCTGGTTTGGCGTGAGTGTATCGCGTGCACTGCTCGCCGTACCTTGCCATTACTACAACGGCGTCTTCATGGGTTACTTCTTCGCCAAGTTCTGGTTCGAGAACGAGAACAAGCTCAGCCACCTCTTTTGGGCCCTTGCAGCTCCCGTTATCACCCATACGCTCTATGACTTCATCTTGATGTACATGAATGTCGAGAGCTCAGCCGGCATCTCGGGCTTCCTCTTCGTTCTCCTCATCTACCTTTGCTTCCAGATGCTTAATTGGTCGCGTAAAAGAATTTCCGAGCACCTCGAAGAAGATGCCCGGAATAAGGATGGTTATCAAAAGTCAGAGAAGTCAGCCCATGACTTCTACGACAGGAGCGACAGGGTCTAATAGCCCTCTTCGTTCCCGATGGTCTCAAACGCCCTGGCCTTGATAAATGGAGACAATAGCGAATCGATACATTCGGCCACTGTGGGCATAACAGGCACATCGGTCACTGCCATTCCCGCATCGGTACGACTCACCACGATGCGGCACATCTCGCCCTTCTCATTTCGATAGAAGTCATTTCGCGAAATAGATCCATTCTCCTTACCCAAAAGCTTCTTGATCGCCGTGGCATAGGTGGTCTTGCTGTTGTTGAGCGCCTTGATGGCATATTGTCCGGCAGCGGCAGCTGTAGCGAATTGCTCTCGCTCCATGGCATGGAATTTCAGTCCGCATTCCAGCGATCTCTGGGCGCCCTCATCCGTACCGTCAGTCGGCACGAGGTAGCTGCCATCGGGGAGGTCCAGCCAGGAATGTATCGACGCAGCCTTTCCGTACTGAATGTTACCGAAAAGATAGTCTCCGCTAGCCAATGGATCAGGGAGAAATAGGAAGTCATACCAATTCAGGAACTTGCCACCCGTCAACTTCTTCAACTCCTGTCCCTTGGGAGTATTCATGTCGATCTCTGCATTCCATCGGTCAATTAAATCAATGAAGGAATAAGTTACTGCAATCTGGCGACGGATGGCTCCGAGAGTCTTGTGATGTACAGCAATATTGGCATTAGCCAATCCATCAGCGATAGCCGGCATTTCGTTGACATCCATCAAATGGATACGCTGGTCCTTCTCAACCACATCAACACCCGATACAGTTTTCTCATCACCGTCTCCGGTCAATACCAATTCGTACTTGTTTGCTGTAGCTTTGCTAATCCATTGACTGCTACTGATACGTCGAAGGCCGAACTTGGCCAATTCGGCGCGGAGTTCAGCATTGTAGTTACGTCCTTTTACGAGGCTTAAGAGATCTTGCCCTTCCATGTTTTTGTGAAGAATGAATGACGACTAGGAATAAATATTTCCCATGGTTCGCACAATTATTGCCGCAAAAATACAGCCTTTTTTTTATATTTCCAAATAATCTGTAAAGAAAAAAGTAGATTTGCTGTCAAAAAATGACAAATAGGGGTATT
Source organism: Bacteroidales bacterium (assembly GCA_017548545.1). Taxonomy (GTDB): domain Bacteria; phylum Bacteroidota; class Bacteroidia; order Bacteroidales; family UBA3663; genus Liminaster. The sequence continues at coordinate 10,950 of JAFYZW010000028.1, forward strand.
TTTGCCAAACATAAAAGAGAATAAACCAAAAAAAAGACAAAATTCTACAATAATTTGGTGATTTTGGAAATAATTAGTATCTTTGCACCCGATATTAATTAATGTAAACAATTATGATCATCGAACAAGGCAAGCATGTGGCTGTATCTTATCAGCTGACAGGCTATGAGGCACCGGACAGTCCCGAAGAAGAGCCGGTAATTGAAGAAATCGAGGAGACCAGCGAAGGTCATCCCTTTGAGTTTATCTTTGGAGTAGGACAATTGATTCCAGGATTTGAGAAGAATATCGAAGGCAAGCAGAAGGGCGATAGTTTCGACTTCACCCTCGCTCCCATCGAGGCATACGGCGAATACGACGACGAAAAGGTCATCGCTCTGCCCAAGCACCTTTTCTGCGACCCCAAGACCGGCAAGTTCCTTTCCCACATGGTAAAGGAAGGCGCTCAGGTGCCCCTCCAGAATCAGAATGGCGACATCATCCAGTCCACCGTGCAACAGATAACCGCCAAGGAGGTGATTTGCGACGTGAATCATCCGCTTGCCGGCATGTATCTGCGCTTCAAGGGCAAAGTCGAAGAGGTTCGTGAAGCTACCGAACAGGACAAGATCGAATACATGCGTCAGATGACTGGCGGCTGTGGTGGTGACTGCAGTGGTTGCGGTAGCGACTGCGGAGGAGGTTGTGAAGGTGGCAGCTGTGGAGGTTGCAATAAATAATTTCCAACGGCGGTGAATACTTTCGGCAACATATTCCGACTGACGACCTTCGGCGAGAGCCACGGTGTAGCTGTGGGTGGTATTATCGACGGCATGCCCGCAGGCATCGCGGTCGATATGCCTTTCCTTCAGTCCGAGATGGCACGTCGCCGTCCCGGACAATCTGCCATCACTACCGGTCGCAGTGAAGCCGACCACGTCGAGTTGTTGTCGGGTGTATTCGAAGGCACAACCACTGGTACACCCATCGCCTTTGAGGTGCGTAATACTAACCAGCAGTCATCCGACTATGATGCCCTTCGCGACCTCTATCGTCCCAGCCACGCCGACTACACTTATCAACAGAAGTACGGCTTGCGCGACCATCGTGGAGGAGGCCGCAGTTCGGCACGCGAGACGTTGAGCCGCGTTGTGGGTGGTGCCTTTGCCAAGATGGCCTTACGCACACTGGGTATCGACATCAAGGCATATACGAGCCAGGTGGGCGATATCTGCCTCGACAACGACTGGACGAAATATGACCTGACGCTCATCGAGACGAATGCCGTCCGTTGCCCCGATGCCGAGAAGGCGGCACAGATGGAACATCTCATCCATCAGGTTAAGACCGAAGGTGACACCATCGGCGGCGTCATCACCTGCGTCATCCAAGGCGTTCCTGCCGGTCTCGGCGAGCCCGTCTTTGGTCGGCTCAATGCAGCCCTTGGTGCCGCCATGCTCAGTATCAATGCATGCAAGGGCTTCGAATACGGGTTGGGATTTGCCCAGTGCGGTTGTCGCGGCAGCGAGATGATGGATCCCTTCCTGCCGGCCTCAGTGGTCGAAGAGGGTGTCGTCCCACAGCTCAAGACAACGGCTAATCACAGTGGCGGCATCCAGGGGGGAATCTCCAACGGTGCAACCATCTATTTCCGATGCGCATTCAAACCCGTGGCGACTCTCCTCAGACCCATCGACACAGTCACCTGCGAAGGCAAGGCAACTACCTTGCAGGCTCGTGGCCGTCACGACCCCTGCGTATTACCGCGCGCCGTACCCATCGTCGAGGCCATGGCGGCAATGACCATTCTCGATTATTACCTCCTCAACAAGACTATACATATATAAATATAATGTATCCCACCAAGCACCTTCGCTTCCATCTGATATCAGGCGTCATTGCGATGCTTGCCATCGCAGTATGTACGTCTTGCAAAGATCATGACGACGAAAAGCCCATCGACTACGAGAAGGTGGCCGACCACACTGTGTTGATGTACATGGTGGGGGACAACAACCTTTCCTCGCTTCTCGAGAACAATGTACGTCAAGCGCATCGCGCCCTGCTTGATAGCGTCGAATTGGGCACACTGAACCTCGTGGTCATGAAGGACAACCGGCAAAGTGGCGACATGCTGCCCAAGCTCTATTGGGTGCATCGTAATGCAAAGCAACAGCTCGACACCATCATGCTGCAATCGTGGACCGAGGATATTGACACAGCCGACCCCGATTTCCTTGCTTCGGTGCTCAAGA
>JAFYZW010000029.1 GCA_017548545.1 Bacteroidales bacterium
CCGAAGGCATCAAGAACTTCGAGCTCGTGTCGTTCCCCATGTTCGACAAGCTCGGCATCGAGCGCAACGTGGTGGAATTCCCGATCGTTGACATGAATCGCGCAGGTGGTCAAGGCGAACCCGACAAATACTTGTGGTATGAGTATATTCCAAAGCAGGCCAAGGAAGCATCCAAAGGAACAGTGCCGCTGGTAGTGATCCTTCATGGCCATGGCAATGACCCCCGTACGCAGAGCGAGACATCGGGCTTCGTGGAGCTTGCAGCCGAAGAAGGGTTCATGGTTGTCGAAATGGAATGGCAGGGCAGTCATGGCTATATCCCTATGGGCCTCGATGGCATCGAAGGTGCCATCAACGTCATTCTGAAGAAATATCCTCAACTCGATGCATCGCGCATCTATTGCGAAGGCCTTTCGGCAGGAGCGATGACAAGCAATATGCTGGGCATACGCAAGTCTCATTTGTTTGCCGCCGTGGCAGGCCACTCAGGAGGAATCTTCGCTGGTGACGGAACCGGCTATTACGGCTACGGCATTGAGCCTATCATGGCCGAGGCACGTCAAAAGCGTGGCTTCGTCGAAGTAGGCTACTGTTCGGTGCTGGGCACCGATGATGACGTGATTCGCTTCTACAACAAGGACAACTGGAAGGACAATCCATACCTCAACGTGTGGCGCCTCTATGAAACGGTGAACGATATGGAAGTTACGGGCGACCTCGACTTTTCCATTGACGCCACCTTCGGCTTTGCCCTACGAGACCGCGATCAAATCCATACAGGCAAGGGCGAGGACATCACCATCGAGTTCGGACAGCTCTACAAGGGGGGAAAGCCGATGATCCGCATTATGGCCATCAACAATTATGGTCATTGGAACTTCAAGCCAGCCGCACGCCTCATCTGGGACTTCTGGCGCCATTTCTCGCGCAACACCGAGACCAAGAAACTCGAATATCATCAGTAACCCATCAAAATGAGGGGATATGAACATCTCAAGACAAATCATTTCAACGCTGTTGCTCGCTGTATCTCTCCCAGCTGTTGCCCAATGGGGCATTCCTGTTGACCAGTTGATCGAGCGTGCCCGTCAACGTGAGCATTTCAATATGCTCAAGGAGCAGTGGAATGCCGCCTGGATCGAAGTGCCTGACTCCGATCGTGACGCTTACGGTGTATATTACTTCCGTAAGGACATCGACCTTACAGCCAAGCCTGAGGAGTTCAGGATTCATGTGTCGGCCGATCAGCGCTACAAGCTCTTTGTCAATGGCAGACTGGCCTCACTCGGTCCTGCGCGCAACGACGCGAAGCATTGGAACTACGAAACGATCGACATCGCTCCCTACCTCAAGGCGGGTCGCAACGTGGTAGCTGCACAGGTATGGAACGAAGGACCCTACAAGCCTGTACCCAATGCTACTATTCAAACGGGGTTCATCTTGATGGGTGAAGGTGCAGCAACGGTCCTGGATACCGACGGCTCGTGGAAGTGCATCCAGGATCCGGGCTACACTCCGCTGCGTCAGCGCGTGCCAGGCTACTATGCGCTGGGTGCGGGAGAGCAGATTGATATGAACCTGTCGATAGCCGACTGGCAGAACCCCGACAATACGTTGTCCGACTGGAAAGCTGCCCATCCCTACGCTCTAGGCGCTCCACATGACGACGCGAGTGGCACAGGTGTATATATGGGTCATCCCCTGGTGGCTTCGACACTGCCACAAGTCGAGCGTTTCGAGAAACGTATATCAGCGGTGCGTCGCGATGGCGGATTGAAGCTGCCTAAGGACTGGCCGACACAACAAGCCAAAGTGGTTATCCCGGCAGGTACCACTGTCGATATCCTGCTCGATCAGCAGGAACTCACCAATGGCTACTTTAACCTACGTTTCTCAAAGGGTAGAGCTTCGACCATCACCATTCAATATGCCGAGGCACTCTATGAGGCTCCGGTATCCGATGATCCGCGACGGGAACCTGCCAAAGGTAATCGAAACCAGACAGAGGGTAAGGTGATGATAGGTCGCCACGACGTACTTATCTCCAGCGGCCGCGATGGCCAACAGTTCACCTCACTCGATTGGCGCACCTTCCGCTACGTGAACCTTCACGTCGAAACCAAAGACGAGGCGCTACACATCGACGATGTGTCGAGCACCTTTGTGGGCTTCCCCTTCGAGCAAAAGGCCTCGTTGGATACCGACAATCAGGAGCTCCGCACAATGTTGGAAATAGGATGGCGCACGGCCCGCCTTTGTGCCATCGAGACTTATACCGACTGTCCCTATTACGAGCAGCTGCAGTATCTGGGCGATACGCGCATCCAGGCACTTGTTTCGCTCTACAATGCGGGCGACGATCGTCTGGTACGCAATTACCTGCATCAAGCCGATATGAGCCGCAATGCCGAGGGCATCACCATGGGACGTGCCCCTTCGGAATTGCCGCAGTACATCACTCCTTACGCCCTGCATTACATCTATGCCCTGCACGACTATCTGATGTACGGCAACGATCCCGATTTCGTCTATGACCTTGTGCCTGGTGCCGAACAAATCCTCCACTATTTCGGTCGCTATACTTTGGACGATGGTCGCGTGAGCGGTCTCCCAGGATGGAACTTCACCGACTGGTGTTACAATCCAGGGTGGTCGATGGGTGTGCCACAACCTGCCGCCGATGGAGCCACGAGCATCCTCGACCTGCAACTGCTCCTGGCCTATCAGATGTTGGGCGACATCGAGACGCACATGGGCAACGACTTCATGGCCAAACGATATGCAGCAGCGGCCGAAAAGTTGGCCCAATCG
>JAFYZW010000030.1 GCA_017548545.1 Bacteroidales bacterium
GCCACGGGTTTGGTTGGAGGCCGAAACGTAACCGCTGTTCGAGCTGAGCGCGGTGAAGCAGAGTGCGGAGATGTCGGTATAGTCGATGGTTTGACGAGTCAGCACACCTTTGAATTCAATCTGGTTGGCACCCGTGCGGACACCCTTGAGCGAAATATTGATGTAACTTGTGCCACTGACGAGTTCCCAAGTGCCTGTGTATTGCCCGCTTACGGTACCATCGCTATTCAAGTGGATAAGTGCAGGCGTCTCGTAGGCTTTGTTGTCGGTGTCTTGGTTGTAGGGATGAGCAATCAGCTGGTAGTCACCAACCACTTCGTCGGCGCTATAGAGTTGCGAAGCTGCGATTTCGGCTGTCGAAACGGATTCGCCGCTGAATTCGTAGGGAGCAGTGACGAGCCATCCGTCCTCGTTGACAAACATTTGATGGACACGCACCTGATGACCTTCGGTGCCGTTGTTGAAACGGGTGTGATAAACCAGAAGTGCACGGCCTTCATGATCGACGATAGCCGAGTTGTGCCCTTGGGCAAGTTCGGCAGTCGGCATGGTATCCCACTGGTAGTTGGACAGAATCTTCACACCGATGCAGCGACCGATGTTGCGGCCATAATTGAGGATGTAGCTATTGTAGATGGCCGACTGTCCGGCGGCTGTGCAGCAGTCTTTATAGGGTCCATCGGGCTTCTCGCTGCGGAAGACGCGAATCTGGTAGCCACCATTGGCCACAAGACCTCCGTAGCTCATGAAAAGGTAGTACCAGTTGCCGATATGCTCGATGTAGGATGCTTCGCCCGAGACATAGTATCCGCCGGCAATTTTTCGCCCGAAGTAGGGGTCGCAGGTCATGTTGCGATCGGCCGTGGTGGATGAGGAGTTGGAACCATTAATCTGCAGGGGATAGGTGATGGTGTAGTCACGAAGGCCAGTGTTCCGGTCAAGTTGGAAGATGAATATGCCACCCGACCACGAGCCATAACTCATCCAAAGTTTGCCTTCTTCGTCGTAGAACACGCAGGGGTCGATGCAGTTGGGGTAATATTGCCCCCAGTTGCCTCCTACGTTGTAGCGCTGTGGGAGTGACGTTTGTTCGCCGATGGCTATCTCGAGGTCGGTGTGCTTGTAGTCATTTGTATGGGTATAGCCATTGTGGTCGTAAGAGCCTTGGAAGCCTGAGAAGACCACGGGGCCTTGGTAGATCCATGGACCTTGAGGTGAATCGGAGGTCAAGCAGACAATGACCGAAGCCCAATGGTCACCATTGATGCTCATATACATCAGCCACTTTTTCATTGTGGGGTTGTAAATCACGTCGGGCGCCCATTGGTTGCCTTGGATGTTGTAGCCCTTGTACTGCCAGTCGTGGGCATTGAAGTTGCCGAAATCGACTTCGTTGCCCTGATGGTTCTTCACTTTTTTTATAGCGTGCGTATTGTAGGCACTCGAGTAGTTGACGCGATTGCCGTTGAGGTCGGCAAAAAGAGAGCAGTTGCTGGTTTCGCCATTGCCGAAAGCGGTCCAGTTCTGGTAATTGCTGGTAGGGGAGGTGTAGCCTGCGCCGAGGTGAGAACCATAGATGTAATAGCGTGGAGAGGTCTTCTCGAAGTTGATGGTGTCCATGAAGACCGATGGATCGTGGCATACGATGCGCTGACTGTAGCTCTTGGTATGATAGGCCCCCACAAGGTCAGCATCGGTGAGTACGGTGTCGGCTAATGATGGCAGAGCGAGAAGAGAGAGCGTTAAAAATAGGAGAGGTTTCATATATTATATAATAATGTGTGATCGGAGCACTCAGAATACTCGGAGCATTCAGAGCAATCGGAAAACTCCGATCACTCCGAGTACTTCGATAGAAAAGACTTACTTCTTGACAATATATACTGCAAAGGTCTTGGCCTTGAGTGTGACGTTAAGAGCATTGCCCTTGGCCGAGATACTGCTCTCTACCGGGACAATCTTTTCGGGCTCGTCGAGAGTGTTGTCGGCATCGAGGTCATCGCTGTGGAGCAGGATCTGGCGGGCGGAACTGATGCCTTTGAGGCCATTGAAGCGTACAGCGATAGCTTGGTCGGTATCGCTGGTGTTGGCTACCTTGACAATGTATTCACCAGAGCCGTTATCAACAACTGCCGAAGCAAAGACTCCGTTCTGGTCGGCGTCACCGGCTGCAACCTTGCCGTTGAGAGTGATGGGCAGGACGTTGGTGCCCTTGTAGTGACAGTAAAGTTGCTGCACATAGTAAGACACGGACTTCATTGAGCGGAGGTTGTCGAACCAGATCATATCGGGACGCCATTGCCAGCCCTTGATATGTGCGAAAAGTGGAGCGTAAGTGGCCATGTGGACGATGTCGGCGTTACGCTCGATGCCCGTCATGTGGGCAGCCTCATAAAGTGAAGTTTCGAAGTGATTCCACTTCTTGCCCTTGCCGTGGCAGGCATACTCGCCAGCGAAGACGGCAGGACCCTCGCGGTCGTAGTTGTCATAACGATGTCCGTGGCTGAGGAACCACTCCTCGTTGCGGTAGTAGTGCTCGTCGTACAGATCAACCTTGAGTTCCTTCATGCGTGGTTGCAGCAAGTCGAAGTCCCAGCCTTCGGAGTTGGGGCCAGTGGTGCCGATGAGCTTCAGGTCGGGATAAGCGGCACGCAGGGCATCGCTGAAGAGTTTCAGACGTGAGGTGAAAGCTGGATTGTTGCCTCCATGCGCTTCATCATAGTCCCACTGTTCGTTGCCTACAGCGAGGTAATGGAGGTTGAAAGGCTCAGGGTGCCCCATCTCGGCACGAACCTTTCCCCACTCGGTGCTGACATCGCCACTGGCGAACTCTACGAGGTCGAGTGCGTCCTGAATATAAGGTTTGAGGTCCTTAAGGGCAACGTGCACCTTGGCCTCATCCCTGATTTCGTTTTGGAACTGGCATGCCAAACCGCAGCTGATAACAGGTAGCGGTTCGCAACCAAAGTCCTCGCAAAGCTGGAAGAACTCGAAGAATCCGAGGCCGTAGCTCTGGTGATAGTCGGGATAAAGGCGATAGGGGAAGGTGTTCTCCCAACGATTCTCGTTTATTGGGCGGTTCTCGACGGGTCCTACTGAATTCTTCCACTGGTAACGTTGCTCGAGGTTGGTGCCCTCGACGATACAACCACCGGGGAAGCGGAACACACCGGGTTTCAAGTCGCAAAGTGCCTGAGCAAGATCCTTACGCATGCCGTTCTCTCGGCCTTTCCAAGTGTCCTTCGGGAACATCGAGATATGTTCAAGGTCGGTGGTCACGATGGGTTCCTTTTCGTCGAAGCCGCGCAGGAAGATGCGGAAGGCCAGGTCGTCGGCGGTAACCTTGGCCGTAATCTCGGTGGTATATTTCTTCCACTCCTTGCCCTCGACATCTATACGGGCAGAGGCAGTTTCTTGGGTTTCGCCCATCGAGTCGTTATCGGTGAGCCAAAGGAGCAGAGTGCTCTTTCCTCCGTTTGGACAACGTGCCCACAGACTGATGCGATAGACGGCGTCAGCCTTGGTGGCGATGCCAAAGAAACCTTCGTTCTCAATACCTGTGCGCTTGTGAGGATGGCCCGGGTCAGAAAGGCGAACATAATGGGGATTCCTTTTGAATGGACCATCATTGCGGACTTCCACCTTGCCGAATGCCTGCCAGCCCATCAAAGCCTGCGGGAACTCGAACGAGCGGTTCTTGATCATCTCGGCATAAAGACCGCCATCGGCAGCGTAATTGATATCCTCGAAGAAGATGCCATACATGGTGTTCTTGATCTCGGCGCCAGGTTGTGTGGCTTCGACCAACAATTCGCTGGTGGGGGTGACGGACTGATTGCCACACGAGGCGAGGGTCATTGTCCCCAGAGCCAAGAGGGCAAAGTAAATAGAATTTGTTTTCATTGTAATAATATTTTAATGTGCGTTTTATAATGTGTCTGATACATGAGTAATAATCGAAATAACGATGCAAAGATAGAAAAATAAATCGAAATATCATATTTTTACGAAAAGAAAATGCTTATTTCGGGACAAAACTGTCGCTTTTCACCTCTTTTTCTGTTTAATAACTCATTTTTTTGTTAAAAATTTGTAGTATTTGAAAAAATATCTTTATCTTTGCGCTTAGTTTTTGGCGATTTAATATGGCCATTTAACTAACAACAATAATACACACATCTTTAACACAGCTATGACATAATGACATTCACTGATCCTGTTGTCTCACTTGTGTGGGGCATAAGGTTGTTTGTGCAAATCGTTTTCTGATGAATATACAACTCACTACACATTTATATAATTAACACAAAATTAAAGTTACAATGCAAAAGCAACTATTCTTATTGATGCTTGGTCTGAGTACCATGGGCGGCGTAGCGATTCATCCTACATCAGCTATGGCCTCAGAGGCACCGGCTCCTAACATTAAAGTTAAGGGCCAAGTTGTTGACGACACAGGTGAGCCACTCACCGGTGCGACCATCAAGGTGAAGGGTACTGCCAATGGTACGATTACCGACCTTGACGGTAACTTCGAGTTGAGCGTTGACCCCAATGCTACCCTCGAAGTGAGCTATGTGGGCTTCCAGGACATGGATGTCCCAGTGAATGGCCGTACAACGATCCCCACTATTCAGCTGGTTTCCGACAGTGAGATCCTCGAGCAGGTTGTCGTCGTCGGTTACGGTACACAGAAGAAGGCCGACCTGACCGGTTCGGTAGCCATTGTGAATGCAGAGGAGATGAAGAGAACCTCCAACTCGAATATCTCTACCATGTTGGAGGGTAAGGTTCCTGGTGTGCAGATCACCAGCGATGGCCAGCCTGGCGCTGATCCATCGGTGCGTATCCGTGGTATCGGTTCGTTCGGCAGCACGGCTCCACTCTATGTGGTCGATGGTGTGCCCGTGGGTACGACAATCCGCGACTTCTCGCCCAACGACATCGAGAGTATCCA
>JAFYZW010000031.1 GCA_017548545.1 Bacteroidales bacterium
ACCGCTCAGCACGAGGAGGCAGATAAGGTTGGGGATGGCCATCAGGGCGTTGGCGGCATCACCGAAGTTCCACACCGCTTCGAGTGCATTTGTTGCACCGAAATATGTGCCGATGGTGATGAGCACACGGAAGATGTATCGCCCCACCTTGCCGTAGTCTCCACAAAGGTATTCCAATGCCTTTTCGCCATAATAACTCCACCCCAGGATGGTGCTGAAGGCAAACGTGAAGATAGCGATGCTCAGCAGAATGCCGCCTACGTTATAGCCTGCGATGGCGATGGGGATTTGTTCGAAGGCCTGACGGGTGAGTGTTGCCGATGCCGAAGAATCGACACCATTATCGGCCAAGATGGTAGTGACAAGCACAAGGCCGGTGAGTGCGCAGATGATGACGGTGTCCCAGAAGACCGATGTGCTCGACACCAGGGCCTGACGCACAGGATTCTTGGTCTTGGCGGCAGCAGCCACGATAGGGGCAGAACCTAGACCTGCCTCGTTGCTGAAGAGGCCACGGGCAATACCGTAACGCATCGAAAGCATGATGGTCGAGCCAACAAATCCGCCTGTAGCAGCCTGCGCCGAGAAGGCGCTCTTGACGATCACAGAGAGGGCTTCGCCGATATACTGGCCATTATGGAACAGCAGGACGATGCAGCCTAATACATAGAAGAAAGCCATAAAAGGCACGAGGAGTTCGCAAACCCTGGCGATACCCTTCACACCGAAGATGACCACCGAACCGATGAGGATGGCAAGGATGAGTCCAATCCACGTCGTGTTCCATCCGAAGCTCTCGGCAGCCATCGTCGAGATGGCATTGCTCTGAATGGTGCATCCGATACCGAAGGTGGCAAGGAAGGCGAAGAGGGCGAACAATATGGCCAACCATTTGCAGCCCATGCCGCGCTCGATGGCGTACATCGGTCCACCCAGCATCGTGCCGTCCTTCGTCGTTATTCGGTACTTGATTGACAGCAGGCCTTCGGCATATTTGGTGGCGATACCGAAGACGCCCGTGACCCAGCACCAGAAGATGGCACCAGGTCCGCCCATCGTGACGGCCGTGGCCACACCGATGATGTTGCCCGTGCCAATGGTGGCAGCTAAGCCGGTGGCAAGGGCAGCAAATTGAGAAACGTCGCCTTTCGAGTTTGTATCACGTTGGAAAGACAACTTGACGGCTTTGCCAATGTAACGCTGGGGAAACTTTAGACGTAGAGTGAGGAAGAGGTGTGTGCCGACCAGCAGCACGATCATGGGCCAACCCCACAGATAACTGTTGATAGTATTAAGTATCTCGTTCATACAAAAATCGCAAATTCGCATATTCGTGATAAAATAGAAAAGAAAAAACGCCGCAAAGATAAATGGTTTTTGTCAAATTTCCAATTTTTTGACCGAAAAAATAGCAAATGATGACAATTTTCGTCCTTTTAGGTCCTACTGCGGTTGGAAAAACTGCACTTAGCTTGCAATTGGCTGAGCAATTGGGTGTGTCTATACTCAATTGCGACTCGCGTCAGATCTATCGCGAGATACCTATCTGTACCGCAGCGCCAACAACCGAAGAGCAGGCCCGGGTGCGTCATTACTTTGTGGGTACACACAGTTTGGATGATGCATACAGTGCTGCACAGTATGAGACCGATGTCATGCAACTCCTCGCATCATCTCCTGCCGACTATCTCCTTTCGGGGGGTTCCATGATGTATATCGATGCGGTGACAAAGGGTATCGACGATATGCCACAGGCCGATTCCGCAATACGCGAACAACTTCGCCAGCAGTACGAGGCAGAAGGTCTTCAGCCCCTTCTTTTGCAACTGAAGGAACTTGACCCTACGTATTATGATACCGTGGATCGCCAGAACCCCCAGCGCGTCATTCATGGCTTGGAGATGTGTCTGACCACAGGACGACCTTTCAGTACGTTCCGCACAGGTCGAAGCAAGGAACGCCCTTTCCGTGTGGTGAAGATAGGCTTGCGACGCGATCGAGAAGAGTTGTATCGTCGCATCGATTTGCGTGTCGAGCAGATGTTCGAGCAGGGTCTTGTCGAGGAGACGTTCCGCGTTTATGAACGTTATCAGTCGTCGGTCGATGAACAGTTCGCTTCGGTCGTTCGTAATCCGGGACCGACTCAGAAGCAATCTATTCCTAATCTCTTGCCTTCGGCGCTGAATACTGTCGGCCTGAAGGAAATGTTACTCCACTTCACAGGAGTCTATTCTCTCGAACGCGCCAAGGAGCGTATTTGCCATAATTCGCGTGTCTATAGCAAGAAGCAGATGACCTGGTTTCAACGAGATTCTTCCATCAGTTGGTTCCATCCTGACGATGCTGACAAAATTCTACAGTTTGTCTCAAAAAACACCTAATTTTTCACAATAAACGGTCCGAAAAGCATGCTCTACAACATATTTGTGTGAAAAAATGCATTAGCGCAACCGATTGCGCAGCAAAAAAGTTTAACGAAAATTTGGAATAAGTCGAAAAAAGCCGTATCTTTGCAGCACCTTAAATAAACAACCATAACACAATACCTTAAATAACGCAACAAAAGTAGTTTCTTTGGGACCTTAAATCTAATACCAGAAAAACAGGATAAAGAAATTAAAAGCAAACTGAATCACCTGTCAGTCATTGACAGGTGATTCAGTTTTTATTTGTATTCGTAGAGGCGTATATGCAGTATCTTCCAGTCGTCAACGCCGATGCGGGCGTGGCGGCCTTGGTGGCTCTGGTCGCCATTGTGACGACGGAGGTATTGCATCTGTCCTTGGGCGTCGATGGCAACTTCATCGACCGAAAGAAGCCCCAGTCGAGAACCCGTGAATTTGGCTGCTGCTGATTGGGCGGCAGCCCCCGCTTCGGCAAAACCGTCTTCGCCCAGCTTTTTCTGCTGTTCCTGATTCTTCTCTGTACGTGTCTTGAAGTCAACCACTACGCCACAGCCTGCCAGCAGATATTCGTACTTGCCCAAGCGAATGAGTATGGCGCCGCCTTCGGGCCATGTGGAGCCATCGGTTGCGCGTGCATCCCATGGCAGGGTAAAGAAATGCCGACAGGTCATCACCACACCTTCATCGTCGATGATTCGCTCACGGTCTTCCTGATCGAAAAGAAGTCCCCAGCTGTTCTGCGGTTTTACTTGGGATAGCTGCGACATTAGGCCATACGACCGGGTCACCGACGCTGTTTCCTTAGGCGATGCCTGGTCGATGGCAAATGGCGAGAAGCCCAGGGCCTGATGTTCGCCGAAGGCATAAAGGGCACGTACCCCGCTGTTCTCGCAGCAACGGCTTTCGGGAATGAAGAGGCGGTTCTTCACATGGCTGTCCTCTTGAGGCCTTAATGGCATGGCGTATTGCGAAGCCCACGACTTGAACCCCGTGTCATAGATGTCGGGTGCAAGCAGGTCAATGCTGGGAGCACCGGCTTTCCAGATGTCTGCCAAATGCGCCAACGGACCCGCCGAAGGGTATTCGCCGGGCTTGCGGCCACGGCTGTTCATGGCGGCATTTACATAGAGCGGCATGTCGTGGATTTGTCTGGCAGCCTTGGCCAGATGCTCCACGTAGCAGGCATAGTGCCAGGCCATGAACTTCTCGTCGGCATAATCATCGGTGCCAAACACTTCGGCCCACGTGCCTCGCTGTTTCATGCCCAACGCTTCATGCAAAGTTGGCGGCACGGGCTGCTTATAGGCTTTCTCAGCCAATGCTGAGTGGTCGCGTGCCGACTCCAGCATACCTATCTCATTTTCTATCTGCATCATTATCACCACCTCGCATTGGGGATCCTTTTCTGCAATGTGTTGCATCAGCGCCGAGAATGCCTTCAGGTCGGCTTGCAACACATTGTCGCTGAAACACGAGGCTATCTCCAAGGGCTTGCCTTCGGCTGTCACCGCACGAGGGAATCGCTTCACGTCGCGCTTGAACCATGCAGGAGCATAGCACGACATCGAGTTCTTCCACGCTCCGAACCAGAGCGGCACTATCTTCAGCTCCTGCTGTCGGGCCACATCGATCATCCGGTCAACGAGTGTAAAATCCATCTGGCCTTCCCGAGGTTCCATCAATTCCCAATAGACGGGCACCAATACCGTGTTGAGTCCTAATGCCTTCATGCGCGGCAGCACCTCGTCGATGTCTTCCACCGACGTGGCCGCCGAGTTGCTCAGCTCACCGCCAAGAATCAGGAACTTGCTTTCGGCATTTCTGCCTTGATTGTTCAAGCTTCGTGCAAGGACGTTTTCTGCCTGCAACGCCCCAGCCTCCATCATCATGACTGTGGCCAGGATTGCTGAAATGATACTACTTTTTTTCATAAACGATATGATTTTGACTAAGTTCAAATTTGTCTATGTCGGGCAGCCAAGTGGTAGCACTGATCATCTCCACTGTGTTATACCCGGCTCTCAAAGTGATAGTTGTCGTGATGGTGTTGGTGTCTGACAAAGAAACGTCTTGACGTTCGCCATTCACCACGACTTCCATTCCCCTGTTTTCTTCAGGTTTATAGGTAATGGTCATTTCATATTGCCCACCTGCATCCGACCATACGTTATCCCACACGATACTGTTTTCCTGGCGGCCACCGGCATAGTGAACCACCATTCCGCCTGAAGCGTTTTCGTCTGTTGCATAGCATATTTCTTTCTTGCGTTTTCCAAGGTCGTTATATAAAGGCAGATAGGCCCACTCGGCCTCATAGCGGGTTGGCTCCAATCGTTGTTCGGCCTCTGCACGAAGAATCATTACGTCATGAGGAGCGACGTCGAAGGAGATAGCATCGCCGACGGGCTTAAGGTCTTTGTGGGTAAAGAGGTTGCGCAACCTGGTTTTGCCACCCAATTCCAGTTCCGAAAGGGCTATAGTGATACGACGCAATGTGTCCGTAGGATTATAGAGTGCTACTGCACGAACGTTGCCACGTAGCTGCTCAATGTCCTTGACCAAAACATAGGTCCCGTCAACACTTTGTACAGGATAAGCCTGAACTCCTAGTCTGTCCTGGTTGAGGGCTATCAGCTCTTCATTTTTCAGAAGAGCGAGCGACCTCTCTCGAATGGTAGTCATGTCGCAACCTATCAGCAAGGGCGATGACATCATGCACCAGAGGCCAAAGTGTACACGTTCCTCACTTTCTGTCAGCGAACGACCAATCTCGAGCATGTCCATATCATTGAAATGCCCGTCGCGGCAATAGGCCGAAAGCGGCATGTTCTTCTCAATGATGTATTTTACCGAACTCCATCGGTCACGGATATCGCTGCTGATACGCCACGAGGCGGCCACATCCTTGGCCCATGTGCCGGGAAATGCCCAACGGCAAATGTTGATTTCCACATCATCGCGCCCGGCTTTTTCGATGGCTCGACAGATGGTGGTATAACGCTCTTGCTCGTCAAGGTCAAGTTCTGTCCCTGCACCGCAGTAGTCTATTTTGATAAAGTCATAGCCCCAATCGCGGAAGTAGCGTTTGGCGTCCTGCTCCTCATGGCCGTAGAGACCCGAACCTACACCATTCTTGTCTTTGTCGTAGATGCTGCCGCAGGTCACATACCCCGCATCGGAATAGATGCCGGCTTTCAAACCTAACGCGTGGATATAGTCGGCCACCACTTTCATGCCATCGGGGAAGCGCTGGGGATGTGGATGCATCTCACCCAGGGCATCGCGATA
This sequence comes from Bacteroidales bacterium, assembly GCA_017548545.1. Classification (GTDB taxonomy): domain Bacteria; phylum Bacteroidota; class Bacteroidia; order Bacteroidales; family UBA3663; genus Liminaster. The sequence continues at coordinate 5,694 of JAFYZW010000031.1, forward strand.
GCCGAAGAATCCGTCATCAATATTGATATAGGTATATCCCATGTCCTTCAGACCCTTTTCCACCATCGCGTCGGCCTGTTTCCTGATGAGCGTGTCGCTGATGTTGACACGATAGGTGTTCCATGAACTCCATCCCATAATCGGAGTGCGTGGTTGCTGTCCGACAATTGTGATGTCGTCAGGGGCATTGATTTTGCTGCAAATCTTTCCGTCAGAGTCCTTCTCATGGCGTATGGTGACTGTGCCTAACGGCGCTACATATTCCCGCTTCAAGGGATCTTGTCTGACGGGGCCGGTCTTTAGTTGTGCCCACGATGTCTGAGTCATGAGCAATGCTGTCAGGAGTAGAATCGTTTGTTTGATCATTCGATTTGTTGTTAGGTGTTTATTCTCTATCGGGTGCAAAGTTAGTAATTATTTTAAAGGTATGCAATAAAACCAAAGGATTTGTTATTTGTTAATTGTTATTTGTTAATTATGTTGTAAATTATTTTGTATTTTCAAGGATATTCTGTATCTTTGCACCCGCTAATCCAAAACAATCGATGAAAATCTCTATCGTGACATCCTCTTACAATAGTGCTGGCACCTTGCGCAGCACCATTGAAGGCGTTCTGGCTCAAGACTACGATGACTACGAGCTGATTATCCAGGATGGAGGCAGTACCGATGGCACGTTGGAACTCATCGAGGAATTCTCACCTCGACTGGGCGATCGCTTGAAGTTGGAGAGTTGTCCCGATGAAGGAATCTACGATGGTTTCAATCGTGGATGCCGTCGTGCTACGGGCGATGTCGTTGGCATCCTCAACAGCGACGATTTCTTCACCCGCAACGATATCCTCTCCACCATTGCCCGCACCTTCAACCAACATCCCGATGTGGATGCGGTTTATGCCGATGTTCATTATGTTTCGCCGAAGGATCCAAAGAGGATAGTGCGTTACTATAGCAGCAAGAAGTTTACGCCCGAGCGAATGCGGATGGGTTATATCCCGGCTCATCCAACATTTTATCTGCGACGCGAATGTCTGGAGAAGTACGGCTATTACGATCTCGACTATAAGGTGGCAGCCGATTTCGAGTTCTTGCTGCGGCTCATCTATCTGAATCGCATCAAGATCTTCTATGTTGAGGAGGATTGGGTGACTATGCGCATCGGTGGGGCAACAACCAAAGGATTGGAGAGCCATTATCGGATCATGAAAGACCATATTCGTGCCTTTCACAAACACGGCATACCATTTAACCCCTTCATCTACTTCTGGCGATATGTCGAGAAGTTGAGGGAATTCAGGTAAGTGGTTTGCTCCTTTTGGGTTTATTATCAACTGAAGTTAATTTTGTTGTTCACTATTATCTATATAAACTTATGAAGAACTATTTGAAATCGTTGGCACTTGGAGCAATGTTCATGAGTGCTGCAAGCCTAATGGCACAGCCAGGAGGTGGTTTCGGGGGCTTTGGTGGCTTCCAGCAGCAAACCAAATTGGAGACATCCCAGGAATGGAAGGATGTGAATTATGCGGGTGATGACCAGGCTTATCACACTTGCGACATCTATCTTCCCAAAGTGGAGAAGGATAGCTATCCCGTGGTGGTTCACATCTACGGAAGTGCATGGTTCTCGAACAGCAGCAAGGGTGCTGCCGACTTGGGCACCATCGTTTCGGCTCTGCTCAATGCTGGTTATGCAGTGGTTTGCCCTAACCATCGTTCGAGTATGGATGCACAATGGCCTGCACAAATCAATGACATCAAGGCAGTCATTCGTTTCGTACGCGGCGAGGCTGCAACATATAGGTTTGACACATCCTTCATCGCTACTTCTGGCTTCTCTTCGGGTGGTCACCTCTCTTCTGTATGTGGCACTACCAATGGCGTGAAGGTTGCTGAAGTAGGTAAGGAGACAGTCGATATCGAAGGTGCTGTGGGTAACTACACTGAGCTGAGCAGTTTTGTCAATGCAGCATGCGACTGGTCGGGCCCTGTTGATCTCACCAATATGGATTGTGGAGAACACATGGCTTTTGGCGAATCTAGCCCCGAAGATATATTGTTGGGTGGTACCAAGTTGGCTGACGAGCCCGACAAGTATCTCGGCTTGAGCGCAATCAACTATATCGACGAGAATGACGTGCCCATCATCATTTTCCATGGCGAAAAGGACAATGTGGTGCCTTGCTGTCAGGGCATGAAGTTCTATCAACTGCTGCAGGCTGCCGGTGTGAAATCAGAGGCAACCTTCGAGCCCGAAGGCGGTCACGGCATGGGTATGTATTCTGCCGAGAACTTGCAGAAGATGGTGAATTTCCTCGATGAAGTCCGTCTGGGCAAGTAGTATTTTTCCAAAGAAAGACAGGTTCGGGAAAGGTCATTCTTGTTCGAAAAAGAGGCATCAGAAGGTTATACTTTTGTACTCGATGAATAACGTTTTTATGATTGACATCCCGACATGTCAATAGGGGGTCTGAACCCCTCTCTTCCGGCGGTTGTTTTTGAGACTAAAATCGTGGCTACACGCATCTGTAGCCACGATTTGTTGTTTAAAAATAGGTCAAAAAACGAGGTGTTTTTTTGCTATATTTTTTGGCCAAAAAATTTGGAAATATCAAAAAAAATCATTATATTTGCACCATAAAATAAACCTAAAAAAACGAGATCGTCTTTTCTGTAATCGACTCACTCTGACATGCGAAAATCATGTACTAATCGTAAGATTAATGTGCTTACGATGTCCGCTATCAATGTGCCTATGGCATTGCTTCAGGAGGTCAAGAAAGACCGCTTGGAGTTTAGCCTTGCGGCACTAAGTGTAGCCATGAAATGCTACAGTCCCAGCAGCACGTACATCTTCATGTCTGAGCACAAATTCCGTCATGACTTCCATATTGGTTACCGAAAGGCCGAGTTACTGCTCAAGGCCTTGTGGAAGGGGCACCCCCTTTTCCGTGTGGAGCATCTTCACGACGGACGGACAATCATAGTCGCCCGTTCGTTGAAGAATATGTACGGCCATTGGATGACCATGAAGAATGGAAAGCTCAGCTTGGAGATGAGCGTCGCCAAGGTGTCTTATCGCAGTCGTAGTGAGATTCGTATAACAGAGATTGAGAAGGAGATGCAGCAGTTGCTTTTCCTGACCAATATCAATGCCAAGACCCGAGCCGACGAGTTACAAACGAAGGGGCTTCCCCTCAAAGGAAGTTCTTCTCATGCGGCTAAGACGGTCTTGTCAGTGAACTATTTGGGCAAGGCTATCAACCGCAGCAGTCGCACCGTAGTACGATTGAATAAGTCTGTCAAGGAACAAGGTCTCGTGCGAGTCACGTCCCACCCGCTATGCAGGTGCTGCAACAACGTCTTGCACGAAGACCTGAATGCTCCAGCAGAGAGTCTTATCCCTATCGGTTTCTTTGGCTTCACACGCCAATGCAACGACTACCAGCTCCTGTCCTGGGATTGGCGTAAACGCTTCCAGCACATCATCTATCGGCATAGGAAACGCCTAACCTTCAACATCTACAGTTCGAAGGATAAGCCCCTAAGCCAGACAGATCTGCACGCCCTCTACGACTGATGACCCTTCACCAGTTCCTATAGCTTCTCTAGCTTCCAGTCCACTTTGTCCTCTTATAAATAAACGAAGGGTTAAGGGGGAGGGGAAAGTAGGGGGAATAGCAGATGAACAAGGCGATGGCGAGAGAAATTCTCCCAGGAGGAAATAGTCGGGGCTATAGCCCCCCCTCCCCCCCTCAAAGGGGGGCGGGGTAGGCTACGCCCCACTAAGACTATTTCCGAGAGAATTTCTCTCGACAAGAAGCGATGTTGAAAAAAAGAGAGTGTGTGATGGATGAATCCAGAGAGGCAGAGAAAGGGAGAGGTCCAAGGTAGAGTAAGCTGGTGGACCTACCTGTTCAAGCATAGGCACGCATGGTCAAGCTTGGACAAACATGGCCGATGCGCGAAAACGCGCGGACGCTGTTTCAACAAAATGAGTGATCGAGCGTATGCTCATAACCCTAGTATTAACCTAAAAACAACAAACAAATGATTGAAATCAAAACAGTCAGTTCTGTAGAGGAGCTCTACAAGAGCAATGGGGCTCCCACAGGTGAAATTATTGTCGATGCCGTGGTTGACTACGTCAAACATTCAACGACGCACTCCTCCGCCGACATCGCCCTTCTTCTGAAGGTGAAGCTGGTGTGGCTCAGTGGCGCCATGCAGTTGCTGGTGGGCCTGCCCCTGCAGGAGTTTATCCTCCGTTGGCGCATAATGCAAGCCCTCGATATGCTCGATGATCCCGAGCTTTCGGTGGACGAGGTCGCTAAGCGTACTGGTTTCAGGAGCGTAAACTACCTCATTTCGGTCTTTCGCCATCGCCTGGGCATCACTCCATACGCCTATCGCAATGGTTCCGTGATCCGCAACGGCAGGTATCCGTTCAACCAATCCTCGAAGGAACGCAAGCAACTCCTCGAAAAAGCTGCACAGCTCAAGTCGCGCAAGGAATTGCCCGCTCCGGAAGCGGAATAACCTATTTTAAATCGCGGCATACAGATTTGGTGTATCAAATATGTATTCTCCAATCGACGCATACAGAATCCATCTACCAAATCTGTATGCCACGATCGGATCATACAGAATCCATCTACCAAAACTGTATGCCGCGATCGGATCATACAGAATCTATCTATCAAAACTGTATGCCACAATCGACGCATACAGAATCCATCTATAAAATCTGTATGCCGCAATCGGCGCATACAGAATCCATCTACCAAAACTGTATGCCACAATCGGCGCATACAGATTTCATCTATCAAATATGTATTCTCCAATCGGCGCATACAGATTCTATCTACCAAAACTGTATGCCGCGATCGTCGCATACAGATTCTATCTACCAAAACTGTATGCTCCTACAAAAGAATAAAGATTTCGTTTGCCAAACCTGTATGCTGCGATAAATCATTCCCATTGACCCCAATAGGCATCATTTCTATGGCAAATACCTCGCATTTTTCAAAAAATGTGATTATTCACATAAATAAAGGTCAAAAAATGTGATTTTTACATTATTTTTCTTGCAAAAAATGTGATTTTTTATTATATTTGCGCCCGAAAAATGTGATTTATAATATGGAACTGCTTAAAAGAAAGATAGATGCGTATTTGGAGAACTGGTTTAGTAATCCAAAGAGTAAACCTCTTGTCATCAATGGAGCGCGACAAGTAGGTAAGACGGTCTCTGTGCGAACTTTCGGGAAGAAACATTATGAGTCTGTGATTGAAATCAATTTCGTGCTCGACAAGAACTACCTGCGTATTTTCGACGATGGGTTTGACGTGGACTCTGTAATAAAAAATATTAGTTTGCTTGACCCTTCCTGGAAGTTTATCCCCCAGAGAACACTGATATTCTTCGACGAATTGCAAAAATGCCCGGATTGTGCCACATCTCTCAAGTCATTTTGCGAAGATGGCAGGTATGATGTCATCTGTAGTGGCTCTCTTATGGGAATATACTATGAGGAAATAGAATCGAATGCCGTAGGTTATAAGGAGGATTACCAAATGCATTCATTGGACTTCGAGGAGTTTCTTTGGGCAATGGGTTATTCATCCGATCAAGTCGAAGCTCTCTATGAGCACATGATTTCGCTTGAACCATTCTCAAAATTGGAATTTGATACGCTCATGAATGTTTTCAGGGATTATATGACGATAGGAGGTATGCCAGAAGTGGTCAGCATGTATTCGCATAACAGACATTTTGGTGGAACTCTGGAACTACTTCGTCAGTTGTTGAAGGATTATGAGGAGGACATCACAAAATACGCTTTGGCCATCGACAAGGCGAAGGTTTTGGCCGTTTATAGTCATATCAGCACATTCTTGGGTAAGGAGAATAAGAAATTCCAGATAACTAAGGTGGCTCGGGGTGCTAGGAGCAGGGAATATGTCGGCTCGGTAGATTGGCTAAGGGAGGCTGGCGTAGTGAACGTGTGTTATTGTCTCAGCAATGTCGAACTGCCATTGAAAGGTAATTATAATCCAGATTCATATAAATTGTATTATCATGACACGGGTTTGCTCATCGCATCTTTGGATGAAGAAGCGCAACAAGATCTCAGGGCAGGCCGCAATTTCGGAACTTACAAAGGAGCTATATATGAGAATATCGTAGGGGAAATGCTCGTCAAGTCTGGCTATCAACAACTGTATTTTTATAAACGTAATAATCCTGCTTTGGAAATGGATTTCTTCGTCAGAGATGCCGATTCGCTTATACCTGTAGAAGTAAAAGCCAACGATGGAGCTACTCCATCACTTCAGCACCTGATAGAATGGAATTCATTCCCAGACATTCATTATGGCATCAAACTTGGATATAAGAACATCGGATGGAACGGCAAATTCTATACCTTCCCATATTTCCTGACGTTTTTACTCAAACGATTCTTGAGCGATAAGAAAGTTCGGCATTCATTCTGAAGCCGATTGAAGTACACGCATTGTGTTGATAGAATTCCCACACTCACGTTAATCAATAGTTCACGATTGTCGTAATTGGTGTTTGCTTCATTTCAAACAATCACTTCAAAAATGCGTTTCCCATTCCATTCAATCCATTGAGGTTCGGCATCCTGCTTGTTCTTTGAGAAGTCGAAGGTGACGAGATATCCTTCATCCATGTTGCGGGTAGCAAGATAAGTTGCCAACTGGTCACGACCGCTTTCCTCATACTTGTCGCCTCTCCAAATCTTCAGTTCTATGATATATTCCTGCTGGCCGTATGTCACAACCAAGTCCATGCGGCGGTTGTCGCGCGTCTGTGGCTCCACGTAGTAAAAGCCGATTCCATTGATAATTGGTTTGAGGAAAGTGAGGAACAGCAGCCTTCCCTCACGCTCAAGGAAGGGTACGGTGCTGTCGCGATATTCCTCCGTTAGGAGATCGCGGAATCGGGTAACCACATGCTCCATGTTGAGACAGCCATTCTGAACATAATTGAGTATGTAGGGTGAGATGCGTATTCCTTGTTCTCGCATGGTTTTGTTTCCGAAATACATGAACAAGACTTCCTCAAAAATCAGATTATGGATCATTGTCTTGTGCCGTTGATTCTCTCGGATGTAGGAGAACATATTAGCCAGACGCACCATCGGATCGATCATCGTATAACTGTATTCTTGTCCGTTTATGACTATCGAATAGAGGAAATCTCGTAATTCACCATTGTTTTCCAAATTCTTTGATAAATCATCTATGAGGGTGACGTTCTCGCCCTTAGCAATGATTTTAACTGCTTGCTGCATGGAATCAATGCTCCAAGACCTATCCAAACGCTCGTCAATAAGTTTGCAGATATAACTTACCAGGAACGGATAGCCCGTAGTATATTTGTAGATTTCCTCGCTGATGGCCTTGATGTCCATGCCGGTATGGTAGTCGGCTTCGTAGTCGGTGAGCATCTGTGCAATCTCTTCGGGATGAAATGTCATATCGACGTTGAAGTCGGCAGCGATATTCCACGGCGAGTTATATTTCTTTTCTGCATCGGGTCGGATTTTCAGTTTGAGATTCTTTACGTCGTAAACGCCAGCAAGCACGACGCTGAAGAAGGTGCTCTGCAAACCTTTTCGGTTACGTTCCAAGTATTTGTTGCGCAACATGCCGAGGAAATCGAGGAAGAGCTGATTGTCAAGGCTCTTATCGACTTCATCGATGGTGAGAACAACAGGTATCTGAACCTCCTTGCAATAACGGGTGATGACGATGGATAGTTCCTCGATTGTTGTTGCTGTACAGTTAACCCATATTTCGGCTTTGGTATCATCGCGGCCGAGAGAAAGAAGATTCTCATTCATCTGTCGGGCAAACGTTGCGACGAAAGCCTCACGCGAATTAAATGCAGCGTCGCCTAATCCCTCGAAACTCAAGGGCACCACAAGATATCGATCTGATAGTCTTCGCCATATCATATCTAACGTGGTTGTCTTACCATACTGCCGCGCACGATTGATTGTGAAGTATCCCCCCATGTCAATCAAATTGACCACCTTTTTGAATATCCTGGCAGAATCCAGCATATAGTGCCACTCAGGGTTGCAGCTGCCTGTGATGTTGAATTCTTTCTTCATAGCTCGATACTCTTAGGGTTAGCGAGGGCCATTTTGGCTGTTTCATGCTGCAAAGATACGATTTATTTTTCAAAAAGCAAAAGAAAAACACTGGAATCGCCATTTTTTAACGATTCCAGTGTTTTCCTGCTGCATCTTTCTGGTTTCTCTACCTCTTTTCGTTAAACACACAAGAAGCATCCTGAAACGTCTCCGAATGCGGATAGTAGCTCCTTAACTATGTCAAAAATGATAGTTAAGGAGCCATTATAAGCGATAACACCTCCTTAAATCCATCCGCCACACGTTCATCACTACATACGGAGTAGCTTACAATCTTCACAGCGGAATTGTGCAGTCTGAAGTGACGATGGATCAATTGTTTGTGTAGATTTCAAGGAGTTATCTATCTTTACACGCCATATTTTTCCCACATTTTTCTGTGCAGGGGGGAATTATCCACGGATATTCCCCCCTGCGCCTGTTTTTTCGGATGTTTCTTATTGTTTTCCTGACACTTTTCGTTATCGTATGATTGTTTTATTTGATGGTCATCTTTTCAACCCCATTACAGTCGATGGGAATCACATAGTTACAATATCTGTAAAGACTAATGATTTAAAAGATTTATTTCTTTTAGCCATTCTATAAAAGCACTTTTCCATTGTCTTGATTCTTCTGTTCCTTTAGTATTAGAGGCTCCAAAACCATGTCCTCCAGTTTTATACTGAATGTATTTATGGGAAATATTCTTTGCCTCTAATGCGGAGTCTAATAGTTCCGAGTTACGACATTGTACTGTCGGATCATCCAGACAATTAACTAGGAAAACAGGTGGACAGTTATCAGGGATATGTTTCTCTAGAGATAATGAATCTCTTAGTCTCTTATTATTCATCCTACTTTCACCTAGCAGAGCTCTTCTTGATCGTTTATGTGTACAAGAACCAGACATTGTAACCACAGGATAAATTGGAGCAATAAATGCAGGAAGAGTTTCGTTGTTGTAGAATTCAACCAACGACATAACTAAATGACCTCCTGCCGAGAATCCCATAACACCTATTGTATTTTTATCGATGCCATATTTGTTCGCATTATCTTGTGTGATTGCAAGTGCTTGTACTAAATCTTGAAGGGGGTCAGGGTATCGTACACCTCTAAATAAATACCTATAATGTGTAAAAAAACCATAGAAGTGGGCGGTTCTATATTTAAGGACGAAAGCAGATATCCCATTTTGATTTAACCATTGCGCAACTTCCCTACCTTCTGTTATCATATCATGCCAAAAATAACTTCCTCCTGGGCAAATTATTACAGCGACATTGTCTATCCCTGACACCAAATATGGGGTCAGTTCTACTTTTTGATTTTTTGTGCCTTCCCAAATATTTATCTGCGAGTATAGCATTTGGAAGACTAAGTCAAGGATTATGACCAAGATAATTCTTC
>JAFYZW010000032.1 GCA_017548545.1 Bacteroidales bacterium
ACAAGACCTGCTTTGTCAATGGCTTGGGTGCCTAGTCGCTGAGATTCGCGAATCTTGGCCCAACCTCCGTCGTAGTTGGCATCGGCATGACGCTCCATATAATTGGCCAGACCGAAGATAACGGCGGGAACGTTGCCAAAGTCACGACGCCAGTCGTTGATCAGGACGGGAAGTAATTTGCGATATTCCTCGGGACGACCCGCATTAGTCTCGCCTTGGTTCCAAAGGATACCTGCGATGCGATAGTTGCGGAGGGGATAGATGGTGTTGTCATAGAGTGCTGAGGCATTTCCATTATTTACACCTTCGACGCCTGGCTGACGCGGCATCAAGATTCCTCGTTTCATGCGCCAGTCACCTTCGAGGTCAATCGTCTGACCACCATGGAAGAATAGCTTGTAAGGTTTCTCCTTGACAAACTTTTCGGGACTTCCGTTGGTGCGTAGTTTGATGACGAGTACGTTGCGACCTGCTTTGAGCAGACCCTTGGGCAAAGTGTATTTACGCGGTGGATACTGATAGGTCACTTCGCCTACCTTCACGCCATTCAGATAGGCAATATCGGCATCGACAAGGCAGCCAAGACGCAGCAGCGAGTCCTTGCCGACCAGATTCTGAGGCACATTGAATTCCTTGCGGAACCAAAGGGTACCTATCCATGTGCGACCATCAGCATCGCCCAGATGGGGATCATACTGGTTGACCACTTCCCAATCGGAATCATCAAGATTCTCTTTCATCCATTGTCCCTTCAGGCCGGGGTCTTCGTCGAGCAGTTTGTTATAGGTCTGACCAATTGCGCGACTGATTTGGGCGCAGCGTTCCAGATAACCGGGCTGCTTGAGATGTTCGACGGTCTGCACGTGGCGAAGTGCATTCTCGCGGAGCTGGTCGGTAGAGATCCAAGCCACGATGTCGGAGCCGCCCATGCTGCAGTTGATGATACCTTGGGGCACGCCTCCTGTGCGCTGATACATCTCTTTGGCAAAGAAATAGCCGATACCAGACCAATGCCCTACCTTGTCGGGACTCAGCGATTCCCAGGGATAGCTCCCTTGCTCGTCGATGTCTTGCTGGGGTCCTTTGATTGATGGATTGCGCCCTGTCTGCATGAGATGGATAGCAGGATTCGTGTAGGTGTCGAATTCTTCCTTGTAAAGGTCAACAAGTCGCGCTGTATGCAGGTCCATATTCGACTGACCCGAACAGAGCCAAACGTCGCCCACATAGATGTCTGACAGTTTTCGTTCATTGATGGTCATCGAGTAGGGGCCGCCGACCATGTTTTTCTTCGTGGTGGGGATGTATACCATCCAGTCGCCTTGGTCATCGGCCAATGTAACATATTTCTTCTTTAAGAAGGTAACAGTGACTTTCTCGCCGGGGTCGGCAGTTCCCCAAATGCGAACATTCTCGTTGCGCTGCAGCACCATGCCATCCGAGATGAAGCGCGGTGTCTTGACTTCGGCTTGCATACATAGTAACGGCAGACCTGCAAGCAGGGTAGAAAGGGTAAGGAGATAATTGATTTTCATACGTACAGAGATTGTTTTTAGGTTGCAAATATAGTGAATTTCGTTGTATTTCGCCCTCTATTAAGATGTTTTTTTCTCTAATGTAACGTTTTTCAAGGATAATGTTACAAAAATTGTTCAAATTTTCCCAAATAATCGCTATCTTTGCACCGATATTTCTTTGTGATACCAATTACAGTACAACAAATAACACATTACCCAACATGAAAAGGTATCTTTTCCCACAAGATTACATGGCCGATCCATCGGTGCATGTTTTTAATGGTAAGATTTTCATCTACCCATCGCATGACTATTACTCTGGCATCCCCGAGGATGATTGGGGCATCCATTTCGACATGAAGGATTATCATGTGCTTTCAATCACCGGCGACCCGATGACAGGCATTGTGAAGGACGAAGGCCTTGCCCTGACTCGCGAGCAGATTCCTTGGGCTTCGAAGCAGCTTTGGGACTGCGACGTGCAGGAGAAGGACGGCAAGTATTACATGTACTTCCCTGCCAAGGACAAGACAGGCATTTTCCGCTGTGGCGTAGCTATCAGCGATAAGCCCGAAGGCCCATTCATCCCTGAGCCACATCCTATCGAGGGCAGTTATTCGATTGACTATGCCATCTTCAAGGATGACGATGGCACTTATTACATGTATTTCGGCGGCATCTGGGGCGGCCAGCTGCAGCGCTACAACGAGGAGAACGAGGCTGTCAACTTCCCTAGCTTCCCCGCCGATGATGAGCCTTGCATCTCACCCCGCATCGTGAAACTCAGCGACGACATGCTTAGCTTTGCCAACGAGCCGAAACCTATCCGCATCGTTTATGAGGATGGTACCCCGATGAAGATGGGCGATCCTCATCACTTCTTCGAGGCTTCGTGGATGCACAAGTACAATGGCAAGTACTATTACAGCTACTCGACCGGCAACACCCACTTCCTCTGTTATGCTGTCGGAGATAAGCCCGATGGACCATTCGTTTATCAGGGTGTCATCCTGACTCCTGTCGAGGGTTGGACCACCCATCACTCAATCATCGAGTATGAGGGCAAGTGGTACCTCTTCCATCATGACTGCAAGCCCTCGAAGGGCTACACCCCATTGCGCTCGCTCAAGGTTTGCGAGCTGAAGTATGACGAGAACGGCAAGATCATTACAATCGACGGAATGGCTGATTAATTTTCTCTTTGACTATGGCTAACGAACAAGAAGCAAAAGGCTTTTATAAACTCAATTGGTTGCAGCGCATCGGCTTCGGCTCGGGTGACCTTGCACAGAACTTGATTTTCCAGGTTATTTGCACCTACCTGCTGTTCTTCTACACCGACGTTTATGGACTTACTCCTTCGGCGGTTGCAGTGATGTTCACGGTAGGTAACGTGGCAAATGTCATCTGGGACCCCATTGTGGGCACGCTAATTGACAAGAGTAATCCCCGTTATGGCAAATATCGCTCCTACCTGCTTTATGTAGGTATTCCGCTTTCTGGATTTGCGATTCTATGTTTCTACAACGGATTCGCTCCATCTCTGCTTTATGCTTACGTAACATATGTTGGCATGCAGTTGCTTTATACATTCATCAACGTGCCCTATGGCGCGCTCAACTCTTCGCTGACCCGCGACACCGATGAGATTACGATTCTCACCTCTGTGCGAATGTTTATGGCAAATGTCGGTGGTCTTGCCGTTAATTCAGGTTTGCCATTGATTATCGCATTTATCGCTGGTTCGACTGCCGACAGCTTGCCCAAGGAGCCATCGGCATGGTTCACAGCGATGTCAATCTATGCGCTCGTAGGTTTGTGCTTACTGGTATTCTGCTTCACGCAATGTAAAGAGCGTGTCGTGATGGATGCCAAGGACACACAGGACGTCAAGGTAAGTGACCTCTGGATGGAGTTTGTTCGTAACCGTCCATTGCGTATTATCGCTTTCTTCTTCATCACTGCTTTTGCCATGATGTCAGTAGGCAATGCAGCTGGCGCTTACTTCATCAACAGTAACCTACATGGTACAGCTCAGCAGTTGTCCATATTCATGGCACTCGGCTCCATCCCCGCATTTATCTTCATGCCACTCGTACCCGCTATTAAGAAGGCGGTAGGCAAGAAAAACATGTTCTACCTCTTCCTCGGTGCTGCCATCGTAGGTATGGCAATGCTCTATTTCATTGCCAAGATGGAGAATCCTAGCATGATGTTGGTCTATATTGCTCAGTTCATTAAGAGTACGGGTGTGATTGTGGCAACAGGTTACATGTGGGCATTGGTTCCTGAGGTAATCTCCTACGGTGAATACACTACTGGACGTCGTATTTCGGGTATCGTCAACGCTCTCACCGGTCTGTTCTTTAAGGCTGGTATGACCTTTGGTAGCATCGTAGGTCCTGCCATTCTCGGTTTCGTAGGTTATAATAGCGAGACTATAGAGCAGACACCATTCGCACAGGAAGGTATCCTTTGGCTGGTGTGCGTCATCCCGGCAGCCCTGCTTTGCCTGGCCTTGTTCATCATCTCCAAGTATGAACTGACCGACGAGAAGATCGACCAGATCAACCGCGAGATCGAAGCACGTCATAAGAGCGAATAATATCTTTCTGATAACAGATAAGCGGGAACAGACATTCCCGCTTATTTGTATCTTTATAATAGTCGTACATATTTCTAATGTTCAAAACCAAACCATTTAGAATAATGAGAAATTATCTTATCATAGCCGTTAGCGCCCTGCTTTTGTCTGCATGCGGCTCCAAACCTAAGACAACAGAGGTCATTGGACCCAAACTTTGTGATGCATTTCCGGATTATACGATTGGTGTTGCTCTTAATGTCAAACAGAGCAGAGAAAAGGATGTGCAGAGTGTAGCCATCGTCAAGCAGCATTTCAACAGCATCGTGGCCGAAAACTGCATGAAATGTGAAAAAATTCATCCCGAAGAGAATACCTATTTCTGGAAGGATGCCGACCGCTTCGTGAAGTTCGGAGAGGACAACAACATGCAGATCATAGGTCATTGCCTTATCTGGCACAGCCAGTGCGCTCCTTGGTTCTTCGTTGATGCCAATGGTGACCTTGTGAAACCCGAGGTGCTGAAGCAGCGCATGAAAGACCACATCACTGCCATCATGACACGTTACAAGGGCCGCATTACTGGTTATGATGTAGTCAACGAGGCCATCCTTGATGATGGTAGTTATCGTCCTTCGTTATTCTACCAGATATTGGGTGAGGAGTTCATCCCCTGGGCATTCCAGTGTGCTATGGATGCTGATCCCGATGCTGAACTCTATTACAACGACTATTCGATGGCTGAGCCAGGCAAGCGCTCTGGGGTTGTCGAACTCGTAAAGAAGCTTAAGGAACGTGGTATCCGCATCGATGCCGTGGGTTTGCAAAGCCACATGGGCATGGACCATCCTGCATGGGAAGAATTCGAAGCCAGCATCAAGGCTTTTATCGACGCAGGTGTGGATGTACAGTTTACGGAGGTTGACATGAGTGCATTACCTTCTGTGAACTTTGGCGCCAATGTGAGCGACACTGAAGAGTATCGTGCCGAGCTTAATCCTTACGCCAACGGTCTGCCCGACGACGTGTTGGCCCAATGGAACGAGCGTATGTCCACCTTCTTCAACATCGTCGATAAGTATGCCAAGAATGTACGTCGCGTCACCGCTTGGGGCGTTACGGATGCCGATTCCTGGAAGAACGATTGGCCCATTAAGGGTCGCACAGATTATACTCTCTGGTTCGACCGTCAGGGTCAGATGAAGCCCTTCCTCGTTGATCGAATGAAGAAGAAGGGACTCTTAGAGCTCTCATCGCATTGAGCACAGCGAGGACGGTAACGCCGACATCTGCAAAGACGGCCATCCACATCGTCGCCAAGCCAAATGCTGCAAGAAGGAGTACAAGAATCTTGACTCCAATGGCGAAGACAACATTTTGATGAGCGATGCCGAGGGTACGACGCGCAATATCAATGGCCAAAGCAACTTTCGAGGGTTTGTCGTCCATCAGAACAACGTCGGCAGCCTCAATAGCTGCATCACTGCCCAGTCCACCCATGGCGATTCCCACGTCAGCACGAGCCAGGACAGGGGCATCGTTGATGCCGTCGCCCACGAAAGCCAAGCCATTTGTGCGGTTTGTACCTTCGTTCGCTTCTTTTGCATCTTGCGCGAGTTTGTCAAACAGTGAAACCTTGTCGGTGGGCAGCAGTTCGGCATGGAATTCGTCAAGCCCCAGTTCCTTTGCAACGTCTTCGGCCACCTCCTGACGGTCACCGGTAAGCATTACTGTCTTGGCGACTCCCAAATTGTGCAGTTTTTCAATGGCTTTCCTCGCATCGGCCTTCACACGGTCGTTGATCACGATGTGGCCGGCATAGATTCTGTCGATAGTGATGTGGATGATGGTGCCTACCAGTTCGCATGTATGTTCTTCAATCCCGAGGGACTGCATCATCTTGTTGTTGCCCACACAGACCTCCTTGCCGTTGACCTTAGCTCTGATGCCATGCCCAGCCACCTCTTCGACATCCAAAAGGCTGCATCCGTCGTGGTCGGCTTCTGGATAAGCATCACGCAAAGCCTGCGCAATGGGGTGGGTGGAGTAATGTTCAACATGTGCTGCAAGGTGCAAAAGGTGCTTCTCGTCGTATTTGTCGGGATGAACTGCCGTGACTGCAAAAACGCCTTCGGTGAGTGTGCCCGTCTTGTCGAAGACAATAGTCTTGATTCCTGCCAGCTGATCGATATAGTTAGCTCCCTTGATGAGGATGCCCTGACGCGAAGCCCCTCCGATACCACCGAAGAAAGTGAGCGGGACACTGATGACCAAGGCGCAGGGACAACTGACAACGAGGAACATCAGTCCGCGATACAGCCAGGTGGGGAAGTTGGTCAAAAATCCTCCAGCGCAGAACATGGGTGGTAGGATGGCCAGAGCCAAAGCGGCATAGACAACAATCGGAGTGTAGATACGCGCAAAGCGTGTGATGAAGGCTTCGCTCTTCGACTTATGATCCGATGCACCTTCGACAAGTTGGATAATCTTTGATACTGTCGATTCGCCGAACGATTTACTGGTCCTCACCTTGATGAGGCCTGAAATGTTGATGCAACCTGAGATAACCTCGTCGCCCTCGACCACGTCGCGCGGCGCACTCTCGCCTGTCAAAGCTATAGTATTGAGGCTTGTCTGCCCTTCGATGATTTCTCCGTCGAGGGGCACTTTTTCACCCGGACGGATGACGATGGTTTCACCGACGGCCACCTTTTCGGGAGCAACGGCTATCACCTTTCCATCGTGTTCCACATTTGCAGTGTCGGGACGGATGTCCATCAGATGGGCAATCGAGTCACGGCTTTTTCCTTCAGCATATCCTTCAAAAAGTTCTCCGATTTGGAAGAAGAGCATTACAAATACAGCTTCAGGGAATTGTGTTTCCGCTCCCGGGAGGAACCCTATGCAAAGAGCTCCGAAAGTGGCAATGGTCATGAGGAAGTTCTCGTCGAACGGCTCACCCTCCATCACGCCTTCGACAGCTTCCTTGATCGTTCCGAAACCTACGACAAGGTAGGGAACCAGATAGACGAGCATCAGCTGCCATGTAGGTAAGGAATAGTGATGTTCGATATAGACGGCAATGAGGAGAAGGATGACCGCAACGGCGATCTTGATGATGGAGTTTCTGAGCCCTCCTTCGTGGTGATGATGGTGCTCATGTTCATCATGCTCGTGCGAATGAGCGCAGCTCTTACAAGCTTCTTCGTCTTCATCATGATGATGGTGATGGTGATGATGTTCGTGTGCCATATTCTTTTTTGTTTATTGTTTTTTATCCTTTTGACGCTGCAAAGGTAAGCCGTTCCGTTTGCAAATGGGTTGCAAGTTTGTCGAAATACGCATATTTTCTATATTATATTATTTAAAATGTATAAAATGAGAAAAAAAAGTAATTCTCTATAGCGATTATTCCAAAGAATTTGTTATCTTTGCACCGTATTTATTAATCTTTCTTTGAATACTCCGATATTATAACTGATAATAACAAAAAAAGACATGAAACTTAAAGAAATCACTTCAGGCAGTTTTAATGCTGCCGAGTGGGAAGCCAAAGGTTATGAGCTTCCAAAGTTCGACATCGCTGTTGTTGCCAAGAAGACACATGATGAACCGACATGGGTTCACTTCGGTGCTGGTAACATCTTCCGTGCCTTCCCTGCTGCCATCCTCAATGATGCACTTAACAGTGGCAAGTATGATCGTGGTGTCATTGTGGCCGAAAGTTTCGACTATGAGATTATCGATAAGGCTTATCGTCCTTACGACAATCTGTCGCTTCTCGTCAGCCTGCAGTCCACCGGCACCATCGAGAAGAAAGTCATCGCTTCAGTTACCGAAAGCCTCAAGGCTGACTACCAATTTGCTGATGACTGGGCTCGTCTTATCGAGATCTTCCAACAGCCAAGCCTGCAGATGGTGACCTTCACCATCACCGAGAAGGGCTACAGCGTCGCTCCAGCTGATCTGGAGCGTGGTCTTAAGCCCGTCTTTGCCATGGGCAAGCTGGCTGTGCTGATGTTGGCTCGTTACAATGCCGGTAAGCTTCCTGTCACTTTGCAGAGTACCGACAACTGCTCGCACAATGGCGACAAGGTGAAAGCTGGCGTGCAGGCTTACGCCCAGAAATGGGTTGAGATGGGACTCGTTCCTGCCGACTTCCTCGCTTACCTTCAGGATGATAAGAAAGTGACCTATCCTTGGTCGATGATTGACAAGATTACCCCTCGTCCTCACGAGAAGGTGCAGGCTATGCTAGCTGCGGATGGTTTTGAGGACAACCAGACCATCATTACCGAGCGTCATACCTACACTGCCCCCTTTGTCAATGCTGAGGAAGTGCAATACCTCGTTGTGGAGGACAACTACACAAACGGACGTCCACCGCTTGAACTTGGAGGTGCTCTCTACACCACTCGCGAGACCGTCGATAAGGTTGAGACGATGAAAGTGACCACCTGCCTCAATCCGCTTCACACTGCCATGTCAATCTATGGCTGCATGCTCGGCTATAACCTTATCTCGGCTGAGATGGCTGATCCTGACCTGCGCGCTTTCATCCAGAAGATTGGCTACATCGAGGCCATGCCTGTTGTCACCGACCCTGGTGTGTTGAATCCCTATGAGTTCATTGGCACTGTCATCAATCGTCGTCTGCCTAATCCGTTCATGCCAGATGCTCCCCAGCGTATTGCCACCGATACATCGCAGAAACTACCTATCCGTTTTGGCGAGACTATCAAGAAGTATGTTGCTCGTGGCCTCGACAAGGACAACCTCGTACTCATCCCGCTCACATTGGCAGGTTATGCACGTTATCTGAAGGGACTCGATGACATGGGTGAGCCATTTACTCCTTCCACCGACCCGCTGCTCGCCGAGCTGCAGGCTATTGTCGCTCCTCTCGAATTGGGTAAGCCGGAACAGGATTTCAGCTGTTTGCGTAAGCTCTTCAGCCGCAAGGATGTCTTCGCCGTCGATCTCTACGAGGTTGGCCTTGGCGAGAAGATTGAAGGCATGGTCAAGGAACTCTATGCCGGGCCAGGTGCCGTACGTGGCACACTCCACAAGTATGTGGCTGCACGTTGATTCTCTTAACCTTTCTTGCATTCAAAAATTTGGAGCCCGTTCCCCTTGGGGGATGGGCTCCAAATGCAAGATGTGAGAAAGGAAATATGCTTTTTTAAGGAAGCATCATTGAGCTTGTTCTTCGATTGCCATCGGTTCTTCATAAGCTTGGTGTGACCAACGCCACTGGTAAAGGTCGTAAAGGTTGGTCAGATGGCTGAGGTCGCCGAAGAAGCGGGTATAATCCTTTCGCTCAGGTTGGCACCACTGTACTTCGCAGAGTGCAGCCATGCGAGGCAGGGCCATGTATTGCACATGGTTGAACGTATGGATATATTCGGTCCAGATGTTGGCTTGCACTCCCATGATGTACTGTTGCTCCTCTTCGGTGAGCACTTCGGGAAGAGGGTTGAAGCCATAGACCTTCTCGATGGGCACGTAACCGCCGATGGCGAGAGGTTCGGCCGAGCGGTCGCGACGTTGGTAATAGTCGAAATAGCAATAACTTGTGGGAACCATGATGAAGTGGTGGTGTTGACGGGCTGCTTCGATGCCACCCTCGATGCCTCGCCACGACATGACGATGGCGTTGTCGGAGATGCCACCTTCAAGAATCTCATCCCAGCCAATAGCCAGATGTCCATGCTCGGTGAGATAGTTGTCGATCTGACGTGTGAACCAGCTCTGAAGCTTTTGTTCAGCGGTGAACTGTTTGTCTTTCTTCAGACCGAGTTCGCGTACTTTAGCCTGACATTTCGGACATTTCTCCCAACGTACCTTTGGACACTCGTCACCTCCAATGTGTATATACTTTGACGGGAAGATCTCCATGATTTCGTCGAGGATGTTCGTGCAGAACTTCACCACTTCTGGATTACCCATGCAGAGCACATCGTCGCTGATTCCCCACCATCCGATTACGTCGTAGGGACCGCCGGTGCAACCCAACTGCGGATAGGCAGCGAGTGCGCCTTGCATGTGACCAGGCATCTCGATCTCGGGAATCACCTCAATATGGCGTTCGGCAGCATAGCGCACGATTTCGCGAGCCTCGTCCTGAGTGTAATAACCGGAGTAGGGGATGGAGTCGTTTGAACTGAAGTCACGAGCTATCATAGTGCCCTTGCGAACGGAGCCGATGGTGGTGAGTTCGGGATACTGCTTGATCTCGATGCGCCAGCCCTGGTCGTCGGTGAGATGCCAGTGGAAGGTATTCATGTTATGGAGTGCGAGCATGTCGATGTATGCCTTGACGCTGTCGAGGGGGAAGAAGTGACGGCATACGTCGAGGTGCATGCCACGATAGGCGAAACGTGGTGCATCGGTGATGTGGACGGCAGGCAAGCTTACGCGGTATCCTCCTCCTTTGTTATTGGTTAATTGTTGTTCCCTTTGGTCACGTCCGAGAGAAGCATTGTTCATTGTCGTAGCCAAAGCCTTGCGCAGCGTCTGGATGCCGTAGAAGATACCAGCAGTGCTACTGGCGGTGATCCATATTTGGTCGTTCGAAACCAGCATATCGTAGGCTTCGGATTCAGCGTCGCCTTTCTCAAGTTTGAGCAGAATGCCGCTGTTCTCCGATTTGACCTTGATGGCGATGCCGGCCTTGATGGGTATCTGGTAGCCAAGGATGTCGGCAGCATATTGCTGGAGGAAACGTGCGTGACGCTCCATCTCAGAAGTTTCGGGAGTGTAGTGAATAACGGTGTTGCGGTCGATGACATAGTTGGCTCGGTCAGCGATGGGTTCGATGGACTGGGGGCATGGAATGATGTCATACGAAGCTTCGACGATGGGTCGATTGTCTTTGCATGACGACAACAGGAGAGCTGCTGTGGTGGCAAGGATAGATAGGGTGGTTTTCATTTTATTTTGTGCTTATAGGGTTATTGGAATTATTGGGATTGCTGATTTCACCAGGATTGAAAGGCGCGGGCGGGGGAGCAGGGACGCTGCGGATGTAAATATCCTGCTGTGGGAATGGAATCTCGATGCCATTCTCATTGAGTATTTGGTATATCTTCTCCTTGGCCTTGGCAGAGAAGGCGTTGCGTTGGTCCACGAGAACCCAGGCGACGAGGAAGAGATCAACACTGCTGGCCCCGAAATCGGAAAATGTCACCGAGATTGGGTTCTCGGGATTGACAATGCTGCGGCCGTCGGGCGTTGATGTCTCGAGATCCTTCATGGCATCGAGGATCATTTTGCGTACCTCATCGACCTTGGTGCCGTAGGCCACACCGAAAGGAATCTTGATGAGTTCGTACTGGTGGTTACGTGTCAGGTTCTTGAAGTTCTTGCTGAAAAGGTCGGAGTTGAGAATGGCCACGACGCTACCGTCGAGGGTGGTGATCTGTGTGCTTTGGTACGAAATGCTTTCGACCTTGCCAGTGATACCATCACATTCAATGTAATCGCCAACACGTATACGTCCGCTCATCAGCGAAATTCCGTAGAAGAAGTTCTCGAGCAGACTCTTTGAGGCGAAGCCCATACCTGTCGAGAGACCGGCGGCGACCACTGAGATACCTGCGCTGGGCACATGAAGCATGATAAAGACGGTGATGATGTAGATGCCCCAGATGAGCAGTCCGATGATGTTGCGAGCGAGGGTGGCGTTGTAGTTACTGTTCTCCTCTGAGTCCTTCGAGTTGCGGAATTTGAACCATGCTGCGCGAATGATGTAACCTGCGTAGCGGAATACAAACCACAGGGCTACAATCAGACAGATGTGATAGACCGAGAAGGTGGCGATGCCAGGGATAGTGATCTCCATACGGAAATATCGGAGTAGCAGGTCGCGCAGATCGAAGATTTCTGCTGCGAAGTAAAGGCTGAAGAGGATTGAGAAGACGGCGCAGACGGGTACCAAAACACGGTTGATGAAGTCGTAAAGCCATGTCTTGCCAATGAACTCGCCTTGCTGGATGCGACTGGCCAGAACCTCATCGGTGGGCTCTTCACGCAAGGAGCGACGGATAAGCGGTTCGAGTTTGCGCTGCTCGTACATTTCCATCAAATCATAGCAGCAGGTGATGGTGGCGATGGCGGCAAGTTGGAACATCCACCAGACGAGTAGCTGAACAGCCATCAACGTATAGCCCACCCATGCCATAATAGTCGAGATGAGCATCATGGCAAGCGAGATGCCGCAGTAGATCTTGTCGCTCAACGGCACATTGCGGCGGCAGTTCTTGAGTGTGAAGATCTGCCAGATGGTGAAGAGCAACAGCAGGGGCGGGAAGATGATGTTGACAAGCGAGTTGGGAATCAAGATGATGCGGAACCATATCACGATGAGTGACATGAGGATGAAAGGCAGGTAAATCTTGCTGCCCTCGCGGCACTGGCTTCCGTTGAGGCGAACAGCCATCGAGAAGTAGATAGCGGCGATGAGCCATGCCATCTCGACCATGAGACCAGTAGCCATAATCATGAGGTTGGAGTGCAAGAAGGTGCGCGCCACCATGATGGCAACGGCAAAGATGAGCGTGGAAAGCAGGATGATATAGACACCACGCTTGTTGCGATAGACTTCGCCGCGATACTTCTTGGGCACGAGGAAACGCAAGATCACATTGCTGATGATGGCAGCGATGAGCATATAGACGAGCATGAAGATGCTTGCTGCCAAGACGATGGGACCACGCCAATCGGATCTGTAGGGATGTCCCTCGCCGTCGGCAGTTCCCTCGTCGCGCAATGGTTGGTACTTGGTCCTGAAGTCCATCTTCATGCGCCTCCAGTAACGTGGGAACCGCTGGAGGATGGTGAAGTAGCTAGTGCCTGCATCGACGAAGATGTTTTTCTTGAGCTCGGCATATTTCTCCTGAGCATAATTATTGAGTTTCTCGACTTGACTTGTAACCTCGGTGTAGTGTTCATTGTCCAACTCAAGCTGTTCGAGCAAGTCAATGACGATGTCACGGATGCCCTCAGCATAGACGATGCACGAGTCGCGGTCGATGATGCCGAGAGAATCGAGCATGAATGGGCGTTGTGACATCTCGGCCTCTTCGCCATCAACGGCCTCCATAGCCACAGCATCGGCCGGCATGGCGTCAATGTGGGGCATCTCGTTGTTGCTCACCGTGCCGCTGCGCACGTGGCGAATGGCTTGTTCGAGCGAATGAAGTTCATCGGTGCGTGCCGTGTCGATGGCAGGGGGTAGGCGCTGAAGCGAAACCACGAGGCTGTCGTAGCGGCTGATTTCGCTGACCAAGTTAGCTTTGATCTCATCGAAGGGCATGGTTTTTGACTTCAGTTCGTTGTAGAGCGTGGTGGCCTGCTGGCATGCGTAGGCTACATCGAACGTGAACTCACGGCCTTGAGAATAGAGAATGAGACTCGTTGACTGGCAACGCTTCATGATATTCACCAGATTGGTGTGCTGCGCTTGGTTGCGCTCATGGATACGTTTGCGGCTCTCTTCCTGTTTCACCCATTTATCGTGCAGTTCGAGACGCAGCACATGGAGCGTGCGGTTGAGGTCACGTTCCTTCAGTACCGCCTGGCTCTGGAAGACTACTGTCATGAGCAGAACCAGCGTGATAATAAACTTCTTCATTTTTTGGGGCTTGAATCCTTATTATTTCGCGGCAAAGATACTTATTCCGTTTGTGAAAAGCAAGAAAAAGAAGGGAAAAATGATTGCTTGCTTGTTTTTTCGTTCGATTCTCTTGGTAGATTAATGATAATTGCATATCTTTGTCACCGTATAAAAAGAATCTTAGAAACAGAATGCATTAAATCTGTATCAAATGGAAAAGAAAACAATACCGAACAGATGGACCGGTATCATCCTCATATGGACCGGTATCATCCTCATAGCATTAGGATTGCTGGGAATCTGGTTGATTTATCAGCAAAATTGGCATCAAAAAGACCTGGAATCTGATTCGCAGACGGAGAAACAAATCATCGACGCTGAATCAACATCGGATCCTTTATGTCCCGATGAGCATCACCCGCATATTATTGACTTGGGACTGCCCAGCGGGACCAAATGGGCATGCTGCAATATCGGTGCAACGAAACCCGAGGAATCTGGCAGTCATTTTGCATGGGGAGAGACGGAGGAAAAACGCTCGTTTGACATGGATAACTACGCCTACTACAGTGAAGATAGACGTACAATCGGTACTGAGATCGCTGGAACGCAGTATGATGTGGCGTTCGTGCAATGGGGTGGGCTATGGAGGATGCCCACTCTCGATCAAATCAAAGAATTGGTCGAGGAATGTAAGTGGACGTGGACCGAACGGAATGTCAAGAATGGAATCTTGCTGACGGGGCCGAATGAGAAATGTCTCTTCCTGCCTGCTGCGGGATATTGTTGGGGTGAAAAACAAAACGATGAAGTGGAGGGTTCGGGAGGCTACTATTGGTCATCGACAATGGTTTTGG
>JAFYZW010000033.1 GCA_017548545.1 Bacteroidales bacterium
GTCACGACCCCTGCGTATTACCGCGCGCCGTACCCATCGTCGAGGCCATGGCGGCAATGACCATTCTCGATTATTACCTCCTCAACAAGACTATACATATATAATATAATGTATCCAACCAAGCACCTTTGCCTCCACCTGATAACAGGCATCATTGCGATGTTTGCCATCGCTGTATGTACGTCTTGCAAAGATCATGACGACGAAAAGCCCATCGACTACGAGAAGGTGGCCGACCACACTGTGCTGATGTACATGGTGGGTGACAACAACCTTTCCTCGCTACTCGAGAACAATGTACGTCAGGCGCATCGCGCCATGCTTGATAGCGTCGAATTGGGCACACTGAACCTCGTGGTCATGAAGGACAACCGACAGAGTGGCGACATGCTGCCCAAACTCTATTGGGTTCATCGCAATGCAAAGCAACAGCTCGACACCATCATGCTGCAATCGTGGCCCGAGGATATTGACACAGCCGACCCCGATTTCCTTGCTTCGGTGCTCAAGACCACGTTCACCCGTTTCAACACCCCCATCAAGGGCGTTGTCCTCGCATCCCATGCAGCTGGCTGGGTTCCCGTCACGACCAATCACTCATACGACTCCCCACGTCGCAAAGCTTTCGGTTACGACCAGAATAACCAGGACAAAGTGACTGGCAGCATTGAGCTATGGGACCTGGCGACAGCCATGCGCCAAGGACCCAAGTTGGACTACGTGCTTATGGACTGCTGTCACATGGGTAATGCCGAAGTCGCCTACGAGTTGCGTGACGTAACACGTTACCTCGTCGCCAGTTCGCTCGAAGTGCAGGGTGCCGGTATGCCCTATCGCAAGGTGTTGACAAAGCTCGCCAAATGCGAGTCTCCTTCCGACCTGCCCGATGCGCTCGACTATGGCATGCGGTGCTATTACGACGAGAATGCTCCCTATAGCGGCAGCAAGAAAGGTGCAAGCATCGCCCTCTACGACCTCACCTTCATGCCCCAGCTTGCATCGAGTTATCAGCAACTGATCCGCAGCAATGCCGACCGCCTCGGCACACTCGCCAATGCTGATGGCCTCACCATCAGTGACTGGCTCGATTATTTCCAGTTCCTCGGTCGCGAATCCAGCGGCACCAGCGGCAGCGTGCATTACAAGTACTATTTCTTCGACATCCAGGACGTCATCAACTGGCTTGGCGAAATTAATGCTGCGGCGGCCAATTCAGCACTGCAGGCGCTCAGCCACATCGTCATCAAGGAGTATCACAGCGACCAGTTCTGGTCGGAGATATACATCGACCACCACTGCGGAATGGCCGTCTCCCTTCCCGAGACAATACACCTCGCCAATGAGGCTGGATACTTTCGATATTTCAACCCATTCCACGGGGAAGCCGAAAAGCTCCTGGCAGCCTATCATCTCACAGCTTGGGGAGCTATGATGGGATATTAAGAAAGCATTGCTCCTCTTCGGGGCAATGCTTTAAAACAAAAAAAGGATGAGCTCTTCATATCGCGCCGCTACAACCTCACGCCCTTGCTGCGGTCAAGCCCTGGGGGATTAGAAGGAGCATGCCGTATGACACTCATCCGTCTGCAAAAGTACAGACTTTTTTCGGTTCCTCCAAATTTTTCGAACAAAAAAAGCAAAAACTGACCGAAAAATTTCTTTTTTACCCATAATTTCGTATCTTTGCAGCGCAAAAACACCCGTATAATTATAAGCAAGAATGAATCCACTTGCCGCTACAGTCAACAATTACCTCATGAAGATGGCCGTGCCCCTCGCGGTCTGGTTCATTGTGGAGTATTTGGTCAAGAACGCCATGTACAGCAACGTCATGCTCAGCTTCCTCGTCTTCCCGATGATGGTAGTTACACCCGTTGCCCTGTGGTGGCTCATCCGCAAACTGCGCAGGGACTATCTTTACGATAGCATCCTTGGCATACAGGCTTGGTCGTTCGGCATACAGCTCATGTTTTACGCCAGCCTCATCGAGGCCCTCTTCATATATGTCTTCAACCAATACATCAAGCCGGGCAACCTGCACGTCGTCCAAAAGGCTGCCATCGAGCAGTACGAAAACGTTCAGCAGACCCTTTCAGCATCAGGCAGTTTCGACCGGTATTTGCCAAAGCTCCAAGAGGCCATCGATGCATTGAAGGAGGCCCCTGTCCTCACTCCCATCGAAACAGCTATCTCCGCCCTTTCCAACAACCTCTTCTTGGCTATCGTCCTGATGATCCCTATCGCCTTGATCGTTCGCAAGAAACCACAACAATAACCACCCCTATGTTAGATATCTCGGTCATAGTACCACTCTATAACGAAGACGAGTCCCTTCCCGAACTCGCCGCATGGATCGACCGCGTGATGAAGGAGAACAACTTCTCCTACGAGGTCATTTTCTGCAACGATGGCTCCACCGACCGCTCGTGGGAGGTCATCAAGCAGCTCCACCAACAATATCCCCAAATGCACGGCATGTCGTTCCGCACCAACCACGGCAAATCGCCCGCCCTTCATGTGGGGTTCGGTATGGCGCAGGGCGATGTGGTTATTACCATGGATGCCGACCTGCAGGACTCGCCCGACGAGATACCCGAACTCTACCGGATGATCAAGGAAGATGGCTATGACCTCGTCAGTGGTTGGAAGAAGAAACGCTACGACCCACTCTCGAAGACCATCCCCACCAAGCTCTTTAACGCCACTGTGCGCGCCGTATCCGGCATCCATAACCTACACGACTTCAACTGCGGTCTTAAGGCATACAAGGGCGAAGTCGTCAAGCACATCGAGCTCTACGGTGATATGCACCGCTACATCCCCTACATCGCCAAGAACGCCGGTTATAAGAAGATTGGCGAGAAGATCGTCCAACACCAGGCACGCAAGTATGGGAAGACAAAGTTCGGCCTCGACCGTTTCGTCAATGGTTACCTCGATCTTATCACCCTTTGGTTCCTCAATCGCTTCGGGGCCAAGCCCATGCTCGTCTTCGGACTTTGGGGCACCATCATCTTCCTCGTCGGCTTCCTCGCCGTCCTTTACATTGTCTGCCACAAGATCTATGTGCTTTGCACTGCTGGCTCCGGCACGCTCATCACCAACATGCCCGCCTTCTACGTTGCCCTCACCAGCATGATCATCGGTGCCCAACTCTTCCTCGCAGGCTTCCTTGGCGAACTGATTTCCCGCACCTCTGCCGATCGCAACAAATATGACATTGCTGAGACCATCTGACATATTCCGTAGCGCTAGGTCTTTGCGGCCTCTGCTTGGTGTCTGTGGCATCCTGATGCTGTTCTGCGCCTGTGATAACGGTTGCGAACAGGTGCGCGAGGCATATTTGACTACCACCTTCACCTCTACCAGCGGCCGGACGTTGCGCTCCATCAGTCTGCTTTGCATCTCCGACACCCTGGGCTACACAGCCACTCTCACCAAGTTCACCGACATCGACCTCGAGCTCAATCCTAAAAGCACACACACAACCATGATCTTGGATTGCAGCTACAGCGACTACGGCGACTACTATACCGACTCCGACACTGTTGAGATCGATTACACTGTCGAACCCAAGTTCATCGACATGGAATGCGGCTGCACAGTCCTCTTCCACATCAACAACGTCACTACCACCAAGCACCTCATCAGCAACCTCATCATCAACGAAGAGAATATCGTTGCCGATGGAGATGCCACGAACCTGATCTTTGAATATTAGTCCTCGGGAATGAACATAGTACGACACGCCATAGCAATGGCTCTGACCGGCCTTTTCTTTTTGTCCAGCAGCTCTGCACTGCTGGCACAAGGGCGCTCCATTCCCGTCTCGTCCGAAGTTAAGGCCGAAGAGCAGAAGGAATTGCCCGTGGAACTTCCCGAAGGACAGAAGTACCGCTATCGTCTTTTCAACGGCATCAACGTCTCTGTCGATATCCTCGACCCCATTCTTCATCTCTTCACCTTCGAACATGCCTCCTACGAAGCACAGCTGATGGCCGACTTCCATCACCGTTTCTTTCCGATGGTATCTTTCGGCATGGGCTTGGCCGACGAGACTTCCGACAACGGACTGGAGTTCGGCACCGGTGCCAAACAGGAATTCACCTTCAAGTCCGACCTCGCACCCTTCGGTAAAGTCGGCTTTGCATACAACTTCGACTACAACAGCACCCGACCCAACGACCTCTACCTTGTCTTTCTACGTTACGGTTTGGCATATAACAAAGCCGACATCACCAACCTATACTATGCCGACGAGTTATGGGGCTCACTGGGACCCATCTCCATCTGCGGACAAGAATACACAACGCAATGGGTCGAACTCGGTGGTATGATCAAAGTACAGATCGTCAAACATATCTCCCTCGGATGGGACCTATACCTGAAAGTCAAGCTCTCACAAAGCGGAACAGACTACGGTTCACCCTTCTTTGTGCCCGGCTACGGTCCCAATAAGTCACATGTTGGCTTCTCATTCCGACTCTACTACGACATATTCTAACAAAAATATGAGCAAGCGTACCGCCAAACTCCTCATTTACCTCGTCACAGCCATCTGCGTGCTGGGCATCGCCATGCATAGGCAGTCTGCCAATAGCGAAGCCAGCAATGAACCCGGCACCTACAAGAAGCACGAAGGCATGGTCTTCCATACCGTCTATCACATCCAGTACGAAGGCCGTCATGACTATCACGACGATATCCAACAACTCTTTCGAGAGTTTGACGGCTCGCTGTCCATGTTCAACGACACTTCCATCATCTCTCGCATCAATCGCAACGACACTTCGGTCGTTGTGAACAATTACGTGCGCACCGTTCTCGACAAGTCGCTCGAAGTAAGCCGTCTTACCCAAGGGGCCTACGACATCACCGTAGCACCCCTCGTCAACCTTTGGGGTTTTGGGTTCAAGAATGCCGAAGGCGTATCTCAGCATATCGTCGATTCCATCCTTCAGTTTGTCGGCTACGAAAAGATCCGTCTCACAGCCGACGGCCATTTGATCAAGGATGACCCGCGTGTCATTCTCGATGCCTCTTCCATTGCCAAGGGATATATGTGCGACGTGGTGGCAGACTATTTACGGAGCCACAACATCCACAATTTTATGGTCGAGATAGGTGGCGAGATCACTTGCGGCGGTCACAACTCGAAGGGAAAGCGGTGGAGTGTGGGCATCAACGAGCCCATCGAAGATTCGCTCCAGACCAGTAATGTCCTTCGCGACATCATGCTCCTCACCGACTGTAGTGTCGCCACATCGGGCAACTACCGCAACTTCTACTACAAAGACGGTCGCCGCTATGCCCATATCATTGACCCTCATACCGGATATCCTGCTCAGGACGACATCCTGTCGAGCACAGTTATTGCTTCCAACTGCATCACTGCCGATGCCCTCGCCACCTCGTTCATGGTGTTGGGCAGCCAGCGTGCGCTACGCATCCTCGAAGCTGACACCACGCTCATGGCCTATTTCATCTGTAGTGATCCCAACTCCGACCAATACAAGGTGATTTATTCGCCCAAACTCAAGAATATGCTCTCCAGCCAAAACAAATTCCACTGAAAAGAGTTCACATATTATGCAGAACAACTTCATCTCCATCACAGACCTAAGCAAGGACGACATCCTCTCCCTGCTCCATGAAGCCGCCCGTTTTGAGGCGAACCCCAACCAACGCCTCCTCGAAGGCAAGGTGGTGGCCACCCTCTTCTTCGAGCCCTCAACACGTACACGTCTCTCCTTCGAGACTGCTGCCAATCGTCTTGGTGCACGTGTCATCGGCTTCAGTGACCCCAACTCCTCCTCCACCACTAAGGGCGAGACGCTCAAGGATACCATAAAGATGGTGTCCAACTATGCCGACGTCATCATCATGCGCCACTACCTCGAAGGCGCCGCACGTTATGCATCTGAAGTCACCCACGTCCCCATCATCAATGCCGGCGATGGTGCTAACCAACACCCTTCACAAACTCTCCTAGATCTTTATTCCATCTGGAAGACGCAGGGCACGCTCGATAACCTTGACATCACCATGGTAGGTGATCTCAAGTACGGCCGAACCGTACACTCCCTCGTCCAGGCTCTTTCGTTCTTCAACCCGAAATTCCACTTCATCGCCCCCGACCTCTTGCGTATGCCCAACGGTTACCGCGACTTCTGCAATCGTCACAACCTCTACTACGACGAGAGCGAGGTCTTCGACGTAAATGCCATTGCCCAAACCGACATTCTCTACATGACACGTATCCAGAAGGAACGTTTCAGTGATCTTCGCGAATACGAGCAGGTCAAGAACATCTACACCCTGCGTAAGGCTATGCTCGACAACACCAAGGACAACCTCCGTGTGCTCCATCCACTACCACGCGTCAACGAGATTGCCTACGACGTCGACGACTCCCCCAAGGCATATTATTTCCAGCAGGCCCAGAACGGACTCTATGCCCGCGAGGCCATCATTTGTCGAATGCTTAACATTGATCTAAAATGAGCGACAAGAAAGAACTAGAAGTCAGTGCCATCAAGAACGGCACCGTCATCGACCATATCCCAGCCAACGTGACCTTCAAGATTGTACAGATCCTCGACTTATACAATCATCCCGGAGCCATTACCATCGGCACCAACCTCGATTCAATATCATTGGGCAAGAAAGGCATCATCAAGATTGCCGACCGCTATCTCACCGACGAGGAGATA
This sequence comes from Bacteroidales bacterium, assembly GCA_017548545.1. Taxonomy (GTDB): domain Bacteria; phylum Bacteroidota; class Bacteroidia; order Bacteroidales; family UBA3663; genus Liminaster. The sequence goes on from JAFYZW010000033.1 coordinate 6,714, forward strand.
GGCCGCCTCAGCGTGGTCTCTCCCGATGTCACGCTCAACATCATCAAGGATTACCAGATTGTCGAGAAGAAGTACGTCAAGTACCCCAAACAAATTATCGGCGTGGTCAAGTGTACCAATCCCAAGTGCGTAACCAATCATCAACCCATTCCCACCAAGATGGAAGTGTTCGACATGAACTCCAAGTCGCTGCGCTGCATCTACTGCGAACGTGTCATGCAGTATGGTGAAATCGAACTATTATAAAAAAAGAGGGCCGTCTCACGACGACCATCTTCACTAACCTTAAATCTTATACCATGAAAAACACGATGCAAAGATAGCGGTTTTTTATCAAACCACCAAATATTTTATGCATTTTTCCTCCATTTATGCCGAAAAAATATGTTATTTAGCATAAAATGATTAGCCAAATTAGCAAAAAGGGCTGTCGCACGTTTGCGACAGCCCTTATATCTTGCTGTTTTGCAAATTTACTTTGCGAGAGCGGCTTTCACCTGATCGTTGGGAACCATCTCCTCCTCGAAGATGTAAGCGCCGGTCTTTGGAGACTTAACCACACGGATCACTTTGCTGTAGGTACGGCCTTCGCCAGTCTGGAGAGTGGCCACTGCTTTCTTTGCCATAGTCTGTAAACTTTAGTTTTTTCGATTAACTGATATTATTCTCCGTAGGATTACTTAATCTCCTTGTGGATGGTGTAGCGCTTGAGGAACGGATTGTACTTCTTCAGCTCAAGACGCTCGGTAGTATTCTTGCGGTTCTTGGTGGTGATGTAACGCGACATACCAGCCACGCCGCTTGACTTCTGCTCAGTGCACTCCAGGATAACCTGTACGCGATTGCCCTTAACTTTCTTTGCCATAGTATTCTTGTAGCTTTAGATTATTCAATAACATAACCTGCATCCTTCAGGGCTGCAGTAATACCCTTTTTGTTGATGGTACGGATACCAGCTGCGCTCACCTTGAGATAGATATAATCATCAAGTTCGGGAACGTAGAACTTCTTTACCTGCAGGTTTACGTTGAAGATTCGCTTTGTACGACGCTTCGAATGTGAAACGTTATTTCCATTACCTGCCTTCTTACCAGTGATCTGACAAATCTTAGACATTGTTGTTCGTTTTTTTTGTTTTTAGTAAATCTTTTCTCCAACCGCCGAAAGGCGGATGGAAGCCACCTTTGCAAAAAATCGGACTGGTTAATGGAAACCCTGACAGTCGGGCGGTCCAATTTTTAATTTGGTTGAAAATCGTTGCGCAATGAGTTTCACCCCTCAAAACGCGGGTGCAAAGATAGTAAATCTCACGCGTGCGAACAAATTATCAATATTCTTTTTA
>JAFYZW010000034.1 GCA_017548545.1 Bacteroidales bacterium
AGTGTTAATTGCAATCCATTAGCATTTTCTCCTATTCCAAATCATCATCAACCAAGTCCGTCGGGCACGTGAGTGTCTGGCGGGCTGCTTTTAAATGTATTCGGAGATTGAATAATCTCATTATTACGTGTCATAACTACACGATAAACCCTGGAACTTAAACAGCCCAGGGTTTATTGTCTTAATAAGTCCTCAATAAAAGATTATTGTCATTATCCTTTCCTTTTCATATGGAGGTGACGGAGCACGAAAAAGAGGGCGATGAGGATAATGGCCTCGATCGTGGCGATGAGGGCAAAATCATCGGGCAGATGGCCATGATTCTGCTTGATGGAGAGTAGCAGGACGGCGATGAAGAAGATGGCCAACGCCACGGGCATCACGATGTATTTTGGGAATTTTCGCATACGAGGTTTTTTAACACGAATTATCGCGAATGATCATGAATTTTTTGTCAAGAATTTGAGAATTTACATCCCTTGCTTGATGATCTCGTGTCCGCGCGTCATGAGGGCTTCGTAAATCTCGACACAGGCGATGGCGTCGAGTGAGGCATAGGCGAGCTGCTTGGGATTGAGTTGGTCGGCTTCCCAGTTGGTGAGGCGCTGACGTTTGCTGAGTTTCAAGCCAAAAAGGAGTGCGTAGATTTTGGCGAGACTGAGGTCGGTGATGCCGTAGGTCTTGACAAGGTTCTGAAGTTCGATGAACCCCTTTGGCTCAAGATCTTCGTTCCACTTGCGCAGGTTCTTGAAATCGTCTTGTGTTGACAAACCTACTTTCACCAAATTCCCATCTTCGAGCAGTTCCTTGAGACATGCAGGGAACTCCTTAATCTTGTTGAGCCGGAAAAGATAACACACCTGACCCACTGAGAGCTGGACGAGGCATACGCGGTAGGACACGCCCTTCTGGAACGAGGGACGCGTCTCGGTGTCGAACCCAACTATCTGGCCCGACTCACGTATCTGCTTGACAGCAATTTCGGCCTGCTCAAGGTTGATGACCGTCACAGGATACCCGGCGAACTCCTTTGCGGGGAGGTCGGCCAGTTCCTCTTTGCTGATCGAGTTAGGTATTGTCTTCGATGACGTCATCTTCTTCGTTCTCGGCTTTATTATACAATAAATCGTGAAGCGGTCGCATTACATTTACGAGGCACTGTCCCCAATATGTGCGGAAGTTATCGTGCACCTTGACAATGGCATCGTGCATCGCTTCGTCATTGCGGTCGGCAAAGACTGCCACGAAATTCTTAAGGTCCTGATAAATATCGGCCAAATCTTCGCTGATGGTATGCGTCATGGCTCCTTCGCTATACTGCATATCAGGCGTAAAGACTTCCAGGTACTCGTCGTCGGCCTTCAAGAGTCTCCACACCGACTGCCGAACCTCGTCGTAGTCTTCCTCGGTGACTGCTTCGGGCAGTAAGCAACCATATTCCTCAAGTTCTGGGAGGAGAGATGCTTTGACGTAGATCAACGGCAAGAGCCTGGTCATTTGCTCAAGGAGCTGACGACGGGTAGTGCCCGAGGTGATAAGCTTCTCAAGAAATAAACAATACTCAGCGGATACCGTGATCATATCGATCACAGCGGGCGAATAGTTGGGATTGTCCTGCGTATTCATTGATACAAATGGTTTTCAACAATATAGTGATACACCCTCGGATAAATCATCGAGGGCTGACGACCAGATGCAATGTCGGTGCGAATCTCGGTGCTGCTGATATCGTAGAGCGGAGCATCGACGAAACGAACATTGCTGATAGCCTCCTTTCCCAATCGGAGTTGCTCCTCCTTTCCTATCTCATATCCGGGACGCGGATAGACAATGAGATGATAACGGGTGAGAAATTCATCGTAAGCACGCCATCGGTCGAAAGCCAGCCAGTTGTCGCCTCCAATGATGAGATGGAACTCATGCTGAGGATATTTCTGTTCGAGGACGTGAAACGTATTGATCGTATAGTTGGGTTTAGGCAGATTGTCTTCAATGGTGGAAACGTGAAGTCCCTTGCGACCGCGAACCGCCAATTTGAGCATGGCTGCACGGTCGGCATCGGGTGCCAAGGTATTTGCCGAATCCACCTTAAATGGATTGAGTGGGCTTCGTATCAGCCACACCTGATCGACAATGCCCTGCTTGACCAAATGGCTACACAAGGCAATGTGCCCCTTGTGGACAGGATTGAAACTCCCGCTATAGATGCCTATGGTCATGGTGGGGTTAAGAGGGGTTAAGAGGGGTTAAGAAGGGTTCGAGGGAATCTCTTCGGAAGAATCATCTTCGGCGTTGAGGAACTCGTTGACCACAGCAAGGGTTTCGGCCTGAGCAACTTCGAGGACGTCGTTGACGATGATGTGGTCGAAAAGCGGTGCAAAGGTGAGTTCGTAGGCGGCTTTTTCGAGACGCTGCTGGATGACCTCCTCGCTGTCGGTACCGCGATTATGCAGACGACGAGATAGTTCTTCGATGGAAGGTGCCTGGATGAACAGACTCAACGCACGATCGCCATAGTACTTCTTGATGTTGATGCCGCCCTTGACATCGACATCGAAAACAACCGTATGACCAGCGGACGAAAGACGCTCGACTTCGGACTTCAACGTTCCGTAGAACTTGTCGGTATATACCTCCTCATATTCTAGGAACTCGTCATTCTCGATGCGCTGACGGAACTCCTCGGGGGTGAGGAAATAGTAATCAACGCCGTCCTGTTCGGTGCCACGTGGGGGGCGCGAGGTGCAGCTGACACTGAAGGCCAGATCCATACCCTGCGAAAGCAGATAACGGACGAGAGTGGTCTTGCCACTGCCGCTTGGGGCGGAAAAAATAATCAATTTGCCTTGATTCATATTCAGGGAATTTTTTAACATGAATTATCGCGAATTAACGTGAATTATCCTGTATGTATCTCTTTGTGAACAATCTAAAGAAATTCATGTCGAATTCATGAAAATTCGCGTTGAAAAAACTAAAGCACATTGAGGACCTGCTCTTTGATCTGCTCGAGCTCGTCCTTCATCTTTACGACGAGACGCTGCATCTCGGCTTGATTGGACTTGGAGCCAAGAGTATTGATCTCACGTCCCATCTCCTGAGCGATGAAGCCGAGCTTCTTGCCATGACCACCTGCATCCATCGGGGCATTCATCGTCTCGATGAAATAGTCAAGATGGTTGACAAGGCGATGCTTCTCTTCGTTGATATCAAGCTTTTCGATGTAGTAGATCATCTCCTGCTCGAGCCGATTCTTATCGTAATCAACGGGAAGCTTCTCCAGACGGTCGAGCAGGTTCTGACGGATGCGTTCGGTGCGCTCCTTCTCATAGGGTTCGATTTGGGTGAGTAAGGCGCGAATGTTGTCAATCTTTTCGGTGAAGACGCGATAGAGCGACTGGCCTTCCTGCAAACGGAACTCCACGAGCTTATCGACAGCCTGTTCGACGACAGCGACAACAGCATCGAGCTCCTCCTTCCCGATGACGGGAGTCTCGACATGGACGGCATCGGGCAAACGAAGAAGAATATTCATGAGTGAGACGGAAGATACACTATCATTGAATTCGACCATCCCTAACTCTTTGCGGACAGCATCAATCTGCTTCTGGTATTCTTTGATAATCGCCGTATTGATATGCGGGGCTTCGGCTGAACCCTCCAATACTTCGCTTGAAACGGACAATTCCACCTTGCCGCGCTGCATTTTCCGCTGTACAAGTTGACGGAATTCCATCTCACGTTCCCTGTACTGAGGGCAAATCTTGGCCATCAAGTCGAGCTGTTTGGAATTCACCGACTTGATTTCAACGGTTACTTTCTTGTTCGCGATTTCGGCAGTTGCCTTGCCAAAACCGGTCATGGACTGTATCATTTGCTTGTAAATCGATTCTAATTCTTATGTTTTTTGTGCAAAAATAATGAATTTTTCAATTCATTGGTACAACTTATCTTTTTTTTTTGTATTTTTGCACCGAAAAATGACAGATAACATATAGTATTTACTATCTCCGTTTACAAATATGGCCAATATTCTGATGATCGAGACATCGACCAAAGCATGTAGCGTCGCACTCGGTCGTGATTTCCAGATAGAGTTTACACGCGAGACGTTTGAAGGACCCAACCATGCCGCTGTCCTTGGTCAGTTTGTGGAAGAGACAATGCAGTATGCGCGCGAAAATGATGCCATGCCCGATGCGATAGCTGTTTCGGAAGGCCCTGGTTCCTACACAGGCCTGCGCATAGGCGTGAGTGAAGCCAAAGGTCTTGCCTTCGGGCTGAACGTGCCACTAATTGCAGTATCGACGCTGAAGGCAATGTGTTGCCAGTTAATGTTCCACACCGATATCCAGATGGAGGAAGGGGCTCTCTATTGCCCGATGATTGACGCTCGACGCATGGAGGTCTATCTGGCGTTCTACGACCAAGCCCTCGGAGTTGTGAAGGAGCCCTGTGCCCAAGTCATCGACGAAGACTTCGTTGAACAAGCCCTCAAAGACCGCATCATTTACTTCTTCGGTGATGGTGCCGACAAATGCAAGGACCTGCTGACACGTCACCCCAATGCGCGCTTCGTGAAAGAGATACGAGTCCTGGCACGCGACATGCTGGCTCTCAGCATCCAGGCCTTCAACCGTGGGCAGTTCGTCGATACCGCCTACTTCACCCCATTCTATCTCAAGGAATTCCAGGCAACCAAGCCGAAGGA
>JAFYZW010000035.1 GCA_017548545.1 Bacteroidales bacterium
CTCGTGCCGGGATTTATGGAGAACGTGACCCGTAAAGAACAACTCGACCTGCTGGAGATGAACCGCATCTCGGGCTTCAGGGACCGTGCCAAAGGTCTGGGCCGACCGACGAAGAAAGATCGCCGCGACATCGACGACTTCACCACGCCACAGTATGTCGATGAATTCGACTTCAGCTTAGAGGACCTCGAGGAACTCGATGCTGACGATTGGGCAGAGATCATGAATCCGAACGTCAACTGATGAACTCCAAAACAGTAAAAACTCAAAAAAGACGAAGACCTTTTTTGTATTTATTTTGGCAATTATTGGTTTTTTTCATAAAAATTTCAAATAATAAAAGGATATACCTGATATTATTTGGTTTTTTAGAAAATACTTTATATATTTGCATACCAAAACAATTATAATGTTTATTGAACAGAATCGCGATACACTTATCAAACACCTTGACAAGAAAGAGTACATGGTGCGAGGCATCGATCACAAGCCCATCAGCATATTTCGTATGATCGGACAAGAAGCCGATTTACTCGAAAGGGAATGCTATGTGATCGGAGGATTTGTACGTGACATTTTCCTAGGTATAGAATCGAAAGACATCGACTGCGTAACTATAGGCAGCGGTATTGAACTGGCCGAACGTCTGAAAAAACGATTGGGTAAACATACACACTTGAGTACATTCCGAAACTTCGGCACAGCACAATTGAAGCACACCGAAAAGAACTACAAAACGGGTGAAATCAAGGAACTGATGAACGTGGAATTTGTAGGTGCAAGAAAAGAATCGTATCGCACCGACAGCCGAAAACCCGTTGTTGAAGACGGCACATTACAAGATGACCAGAATCGACGTGACTTGACGATCAACGACCTTGCCATCTGCCTCAATGCTAAGCGTTACGGCGAATTGATTGACCCATTTAATGGCCTGGAAGACCTTAAAAATGGTCTTTGCCGCACTCCACTTGACCCTGACATCACATTTTCGGACGACCCACTACGCATGCTTCGTACCATACGATTCGCTTGTCGTTTCGAATTCCAGATTGTGCCTGAGACCTTCGAAGCCATTGCCCGCAACCGTGACCGCATCAAAATCATCTCAGGCGAACGAATCATCGATGAGCTGAACAAGATACAGATGTGTGAAAAACCTTCGAAAGGTTGGTTATTGCTTCAGAAATGCGGACTGCTCCAGATCATCTTCCCCGAACTCTCGGCCTTGACAGGCATCGAAAGTCGCGAGGGACGTGGACATAAGGACAACTTCCTACACACAATCACCGTGCTCGACAACGTGTGTCGCATGGAGCGCGAACAAGGCAAGAAGCCCAACCTATGGCTGCACTGGGCTGCCATCTTCCACGACCTGGGCAAGACCAAGGCCAAGCTATTTGACGAGAAATTAGGTTGGACTTTTCACAACCACGACTTTATCGGACAACGTATGGTGCAACCCATCATGCGACGTCTTAAACTGCCTCTAGGGGCTGAGATGAAGTATGTGCAGAAGCTTGTCGGTCTTCACATGCGTCCCATCCATCTGGCTGATGAGGGCATCACCGATTCCGCAATACGCCGTGTGATGTTTGAAGCGGGGGAAGATACCGATGACCTGATGTTACTTTGCGAGGCCGACATCACTTCGAAAATACCAGAGAAGGTGAAACGATTCCTCGACAACTTCAAAATCGTACGACAGAAGATGCAGGAGATTCAGGAAAAGGACGACTATCGCAACTGGACTCCTCCTGTCGATGGTAATGAAATCATGGAACGTTATCATTTGAGTCCTTCAAAGGAAGTAGGTGTTCTCCGCGAAGCACAGAAGAACGCCATTCTCGATGGCAATTGCGAAAATAACCGCGAGGCCGCTCTTGCATTCATGGACGACTTGGCAAGAGAAATGGGAATAATTGATTAGATAATGAATTAATGGAACAACAAATACTATTTACCAACGATATCTGTGAAGCATTGAAGGATTTCACCACCAAGATCCTTCACGACCGTCTATTTATCCTTTTCGATACAGAGACGTTGCACTACTGTTTGCCTGTTGTAACGCCGTTCATGAACGACTATGACATGGCACATCCGAATATGAAAATCGAAACCATCTTCATCGAACATACCGACCAAGCAAAGACAATCGAAACGCTGACCGAAGTTTGGCAAGCTCTTTCTAATCGTCATGCTTCGCGTCATTCTTTGCTAATCAATGTGGGAGGTGGCATGGTCACCGACCTAGGAGGTTTTGCAGCAGCAACTTTCAAGCGTGGTATCAAGTTCATCAATGTGGCCACTACCCTTTTGGGTGCAGTCGATGCGGCAGTGGGTGGCAAGACGGGCGTAAACCTAGGCTCGTTGAAAAACGAAGTGGGTGCCTTTGCACCAGCCGATGCCGTGATAATCTCAACCAAATTCTTTGAGACACTCGACCACGTGAACCTGCTTTCAGGCTACGCCGAAATGCTAAAGCACGGACTGCTGAGCGACAAGCAGCACCTCAACGACCTGCTCAACTATGACATCGAGCATTGGGACACTGAAACTCTTCTTCCTTTGCTCAAAACCAGCGTGCAAGTCAAACAGCAGGTGGTACGCCAAGACCCTTACGAGAAAGGACTGCGGAAGGCTCTCAATCTGGGTCACACTTTCGGTCATGCCTTCGAGACATGGTGCATGCGCAACGGTCATCCAGTACTGCATGGTTATGCCATCGCTTGGGGATTGGTGTGTGAACTTATCATGAGTCATCAGCAGGTTACCTTCCCTTCGCAAACACTTTACGACATTGCGAACTTCGTGAAGGAGAACTATGGTCCACTGAACATTACTTGCAATGACTATCCTGCGATCTACGAACTCATGACGCACGACAAGAAGAACGAGGGCGACGAGATCGTCTTCACACTAATGCACAACGTGGGTGATGCAGCCCTGAATTATACAGCCAACAAGGAACAGATTGGCGCTACACTCGACATCTATCGCGACCTGATGGGAATCTAAACTATGCAGAACCAGGAACTGGAAATGGCGTACAACTACGCTCGATATACACATCGCAACATCTTTCTCACAGGCAAGGCTGGAACGGGAAAGACGACGTTCTTACGCAGGTTGCAACAAATGACCAGAAAACGCATGATCATAGTTGCTCCGACAGGTGTAGCAGCCATTAATGCAGGAGGTGTGACCATACACTCTTTTTTCCAGTTGGCACCCGGTCTGTTCCTGCCTGGAAAAGATATCGCTGGTCGCGAAAAAAAGGCGAAATACTCCTATTCCAAGCACAAAGTCAACATTCTTAGAACACTCGACCTTCTCATCATTGATGAAATCTCAATGGTTCGTTGTGACCTATTGGATGCCATTGACGAAGTGTTGAGACGCTATCAGAACCGATATGTTCCGTTTGGAGGTGTACAACTGCTGATGATCGGTGATTTGCAACAGCTTGCACCTGTAGCAAAAGAAGACGAATGGCAGATTTTGAAGGAGAACGGCTACACCTCACCCTACTTTTTCGGAAGCCAGGCACTACGGATGACCAACTACACGACCATCGAGCTGAAGCAGGTGTATCGTCAAGCCGACCAGAAGTTTGTAGATCTGCTTAATAAGGTACGTGACAACAGGATGACTCCCGATGCTCTGGCAACACTTAATGCCCGAGTCGATACAAACTTCCGTCCGAAGGATGAAGAAGGATACATCACTTTGACGACCCACAACTACCAGGCAACCGACATCAACACAATGCGCATGATGCAACTGCCTACTCAACCTATCCTGTATAAGGCAAAGGTCGAAGGCGACTTCCCGGAAATGTCTTATCCAACCGACATAGAACTAACGCTGAAGATCGGTGCGCAAGTAATGTTTTGTAAGAACGATCCTAATCACCAATACTACAACGGTAAGATAGGACGTGTGGTGAAATGCGATGCCGAACGCGTATTCGTCGAGTGCGGACCCGACACGATGGATCCCAACACTGAAGCTTCGGACGACGAAACAAGGGTGATAGAAGTGACGAAACAGGAATGGTCAAATATGAAATATTCCACCAATCCGAAGACCGGCACTATCATCGAAGAAGTGGCAGGTACATTCAAGCAGATACCCCTCAAGACAGCGTGGGCCATCACAATTCACAAAAGCCAGGGTTTGACGTTCGATCATGCCATCATTCAGGCCGATCGCGCATTCAGTCCCGGACAAGTGTATGTAGCCTTATCGCGATGTAGAACACTGGAAGGAATGGTGCTGAACCGACAAATCCCATCGAGCGCCATCACCGTGGATCCGCAGGTGATGGCATTCAACCAATTCGTTGAAAAGAATCAGCCAACCGCAAAACAATTGATTGATGACCGCAGACAATGCATCGAAGAGATATTGTTCCGTATCTTCGA
>JAFYZW010000036.1 GCA_017548545.1 Bacteroidales bacterium
AAGATCAATCCGAAGGTTTATATTGACGATTCGCTGCTCTGAGTTTTAGTTCCAACCATTCATATAGATTAAGATTAACGTTATGGCCAAAAAAGAATCTACCACCAAAAGTTTCGTGCTACGCGTCGATGGAGCCACCATGGATGCCATCGAGGCATGGGCTGCTGATGAGTTCAGGTCTGTCAACGGGCAGATCCAGTGGATATTGGCCGAAGCTCTCCGCAAGAGCGGACGTATGAAGAAATCTAAACCCAAACCCATCGACCCGCCTGCTGAGGCGGATGAGCACGCATAAACAAGGTTTCTACAATTAGCCCCGATCTCTTGATGAGGTCGGGGCTAATTATTTTGATTAGCGTTAAATAATTCGTGTATATTACTCGAAAAATTCGCTCAACGCAAGAAAAGCTTGCCGTCGATGACGATGAAGCCATGACTGTGGTCATCGCAGCGTTGACCCATCAGATTGAAGCATGACGATGTCTTATTGTTGTCGGCATGGATAGTCTCGATAGCGGCAACTAACTGTGAGCCGAGTTCGGAGTAACTCGAATTGAAGATACAGCAGTTGGTGGGATCGTTGGCATCGTAGTTGCTGACAAATGCTACAGCTTCGAATTTCTCTTCGCGATACTCTTCGGGGATGATCCAGGTGTAGGTATTGGAGAAGGTGTTGTCGTCGTTCCACGTCAAGACGTCGCCCCACACATCGGTGAGCACAGCACGAGTCACATGACGGTGATAGTATCCCTCGCCAGCACCTGTCTGGTCCTTGGCCTGGATGCTGTCGATAAGTGCAAAGACGGTTATGCGCGGTTCCTGGCACTGGTGCTCGAAGGCATCGAGGCGCTGGCCTTCCACCGAGATGGTAACCTGTCGGCTGTCCTTATCATATTGGAGCGAAGTGTTTACTCCGACTAATGCGGGACGTGCTAGAGCGATATCGAAACGTTCACACAACTTGGCTGACTGAGGTGGATTGAAGACGGGGCTGAAGTCTTTGTCCATGCCAGTGAGCGTGCGGTCGAGCATGGAGGCTGGGGCATAAGTGGAACCTCCGTCGTTGTAGAACCAACAGTATTCCCTATCGGCCTCGATGGTGAGCCAGTCGGTATAGTATCCTGCATGATGGGTGGCAAGGATCACCTTGTCGAAATAACCTTTTTCGAGGGCTGCCTCAATGCGTTGCGTAGCTGATGGACAGTTGACACACTTCTCGGTGGTGAATTCTTCGAACAGGGCGATGTGCTCGAAGTCGGTGCCTGCTTCATAGGTGGCGTAGTCGAAGTGGAAACTGTTATTGGTCATGTCTTCGTCGGCAGAGCCATCGGGCAACAGCACCGTAATGTCGGCAGGGATGCATGTGCCTGCAGGGACATCCTTGGTGGGGACTTCCCAAGCCACGGTAACTTCATCGCGCGGATTGAGCGTTTGGGCTATGCTGATCTGTCCTGTCTTGGCACCATCACCTAAACTGTAGTCGATGAGCAGACCGCTGATGGGTTGTGAGGCCACATTCTTGACCGTGGCTTCAAAGGGGAGATTTTCGTCGCGCACAATCTCACCACTGAGCAGTTTCATGTCGAGCACGTTGAGGTCGAACTGTGGAAGCCCTTCGCCCTCGATAATGCCCTCGATGCTGAGCGAACCCATGTCGCGCGTGCTGTAATCTTCCCAGGAGTCGTCGCGACCGATCCAAGCGCCCATTGGATGCGTCTCACCCACGAAGCTGAGACACTTGACACTGCGTGACTGCTTGTAACTGAAGCCGAGATAGAGGTCATTTGTGCCATCGATGGTGATGGGAGCCTCAAGTGTCACGTCGTTCCATCCTGTCTTGAAATCCTCCATGCGAACTTCAGCCAAGATGTCGCCCGTGAGACTGTTGCGCACCCAGGCCGTCATGTCGGACATGTCGCTGTTCGTGGTGCAGAGGCCTAAACGTAGTGTGGTGAGTCGTGCACCGGAATATTGCGCTAGAGTGGCGGCAGGAAAGCCCACTGCGGCAGAGATGGTGACATCCACACCCATGCGGCTGGCACCCGTCTCAGCCAGTTTGCCGTCGCAATAGCTGAGGTAGAGCGAAGAGGTCTGGGCCTCGGCAAACCCGAAGCTCAGACCTAAGAATAGAATCGAAAGAAATCGGCGGATCATAGATTATTTGATAAACATCTTCCGTGCATTGCCATTGGCATCCTGCAGGATGAAGAGTCCGTCATGAGCTTGCGGAGCGTTGACAGGCTGGCCATTGAGGTTGAAGTAGCGGTGAGCTGGAGCATTCGGGAATTCGATGCTCTTGATATCGGTAACCTCGCGGAGGACGGGAACCTCCTCGGATGTGGCCTTGAGTGTTTCGTTTGCAAGTGCTACATGAGCGGTAACACGGTAGGTTGCCATGTCGTAAGGGAACGGCACGACAGCCTCGGTGCTCTCTACGCCTTCAGCCTCGACGGTGGCATAAACGGCGTTGTACGACTGTCCTTCGGAGAGCAGCGCCTGTAGCTTGAGGTTGCTGAGGGCAACGGATGCTCCGTCGTAGTCAAAC
>JAFYZW010000037.1 GCA_017548545.1 Bacteroidales bacterium
ATTACGTAGAAGATCGATAATTTGGAATGACGACCGTCTTTCCGTCGATGGATAATCACTGGTTCTAAATACAGAAAAGCAGTTTTCAATCACCGCATGTCCCCTAACGAACGTTAGCGTACATCTTCCCATCGCGCCATATCCCCCAACGGACGTTAGCGGACATCCTCTCATCGCGCCATATCCCCCAACGGACGTTAGCGGACTTCCTCCCGTCGCAGCATGTCCCCCAACGGACGTTAGCGGACATCCTCCTTTCGCGCTATGTCCCCCCAACGAACGTTAGCGGACATCCTCCTTTCGCAGCATGTCCCCCAACGAACGTTAGGGGATATCCTCACGTCGCTGCATGTCCTTCAACGAACGTTAGGGGATATCCTCACGTCGCAGCATGTCCCCCAACGAACGTTAGGGGATATCCTCTTTCCGAACCATGTCCTCCAATGAACGTTAGGGGACATGCCACGATAGATTATCATTTTTCTCCGTTTCCGTTCTTTTCGTTTCTGAAAATACTATAATAAATAACAGCAAAAGCGCCGCACACGATGCCGCGCCTTCGGTTTCAGCGGATAGAGCGAGAAAGGTTTGACTTATTTATACACTGCCGAGGAACTGGTCAAGTTATTTCAGGGCAAGACAGAACCACATTTCTGCAGTATCATAAACAAGTTGAGAGGAATAGATTTGACCTAATTGAGACCTTATCGAGAAGGATTGACGTGTATTTCCAGACGTTCTTGCATATTTTAGGCTTTTTTTGCCATAAATAATGGCATCTTTACTATAGGTGTCAGCACTAAGTGAAGAGAGATTGCCATAAATCAGACATAGATAATGATCATCGCCCAACTCCAAGGCAAGTTGTTCGGCTTGCCGGTATGCAAAGAAGGCAGCACCATAATCTTTGGCGTTCCTGTAAATGGCACCATGATAGAAATGTGCGAGCATCCGCTCCCGGTTGCTGCCATGGTCATCATAGTAACGTACGGCTTGGAGGATGAGGCTGTCGTTGGTATCGTCAATGTAGTTCTTGTCGTGCGTCTGAGTCTTAAGCAAGGCATAGCGAGCATGTTGGGCATCGCCCTCAAGGCTGAGAGTACCATCTGTGAGCAAGCTGTCAAGCCGCTTAAGCTCAAGAAGCGCCGAGTCGGGATGCTGCTGAACCACTGCCTCGATATAGTCGAGCGAAGCGCTGACTTCGCGATTGCCTCGGCTGCACGCGGCGAGTGCAAAGAGAATGAGAGGAAATAGGAGTGGGAGATACATGCCCCCTGATCGTGTTGATATCATTTTTTAAATAGTAGATTTTGTTGAACAGTTGCGTTATATTATTCTTTCGGCTTTGACATAAGCACCATTGCAGCCTCTCCCATGGCTTTGTAACCTGCATCGTTGGGATGTAACCAGTCACCGCATTGATATTCGGGGAGCAACGATAGTGTGTCGGCTGGATTTCGAACGGCCTTATCGAAGTCTATTACAGCGTCGAAAGCACCACTCTCACGGATAAAATGATTCACGGCTTGTCGGACTTGTTCGTGGCCGGGTTGGAAATACTTGGAGTGGTAGAATGGTGTAATTGTGGCTCCATAGACGAATAGACCACGACTGTGCGCCTTGTCGATGAATTCGCAATAGGCGGCAATGAGACGTTCGATGGTATCCTCGCAAAGCGTGGTGTCGCCCTTCATGGCGCCAATGTCGTTGACTCCTTGAAACACGACGATGGCCTTCAGTCCATGCTGTCCCAAAATGTCATGGTCGAAACGCTTGACAGACGGTTCGCCCAAGCCGCGCTCCAGTGTGACACAGTTGGCTCCAATGCCGAGGTTCAAAACGCCTGTGTCATTGCCTTTCAGTCCTGAAGCCAATACATCTGGCCACGTGGTGAACCCATTCATCGTGGCGCCATGTCCGTCGGTGATGGAGTTCCCGAGGATGGCAACGGCCGAGGCATCGGGCCGCCAGACATCAATGGCCGTGATGTTGTACCAGTGGTTGATGCGTTCGCTTTTCGAGAAATCGGTTTCGGGCGTTGACGTTCCTTCGAGTACATACGAGGTCGAGAATGAGCCGTTGTGACAGGTTATCTTCTGTGGACTTTCTTCATAATTGATGGTGATGGAAAGGTGTCCAAGAGGAGACAGTTGATAATGGGCTACATCGGAATAAACGTCCTCGCCTGGCTTTATGCTTACCGACTGTTGCCCATTGAAGGTGAGATAACATGCCGTTGATGTGTCGATCAGGCAAGAGTCGAGCGCTGTGGCAATATACACGCTTTGAATGCGAAGAGGGTCGTCGGCATAGCGGTTGCTCAGTTGCAGGCGAAGATGTCCTCCTCCGATGGATGCTCTGACTGTCTGTCGCACAGACGCTCCGCTTAGCTCCGTTTGTGGCATGAATTGCTCGGGAGTTTCCTGCGGCGCTGAGGCCCATGTCCCCACCCATCTCCATCCTTCTCCGTTGACGGATTGTTCGTCGCGAGTTATCTTCAGCGCCACGCCATGCGAGCTGGAAGCGTCCTTGGGTAGGGTGACGGTGACGACATCGTCCTTGATGGTATAGTGCACGGGGCGGCCCGTGGCAAGGTTGATGATGCGGGAGCCTTTTCGGGGCTTGTTGCCCTGCCATGCAATAGTGGCAGGGATGCCTTTCTCGTCATCCTTGGGGATGATGGCATAGAGCGTCTTGCCGTCCTTGTTGGCGGTGAACCATACGTTTTTGGCCTCGTTGGTATAGATGGGGGTGGGTACGGTGCTGTAGATGGCCTCGCCATTGGCGTTGAGCCATCGGCCAATCTCCTGGAGACGCTCCACGGAACTATCCTCGATGAGTCCCTGCGGTGTCGGTCCAACTCCAAGCAGGAGGCTGCCGCCCTTGGCCACAATCTCGGCAAGGATGGCGAGGACGCGATCGATGGATTTATATTGGGGATGGTCGTTCCAGCCCCAATCCTGCGTGAGTGTGATGCAACTCTCCCAGGGCGTAAGGATCTGGTGGTCGGGGATGGTTTGTTCGGGCGTCTGGTAGTTTTCGAACTCGCCTCCACATGTGCGATCGACGACGATGATGCCAGGCTGCAGGCTACGTGCATTACGGACGATGCGCGGCAGGTCGATGTCTTCGCGCGGCGGGGTGCACCAGCCGCCATCGAGCCAGAGGATATCGACGGGACCATAGCCTCGCATGAGTTCATCAACCTGGTCATAGACATACTGCTTGTAGTTCTCCCAGCGGTCGGGATAGTCCTTGATGTTATAGTTGTGATGGCGCGTCGGGGTGGCTTTGGCAGGCCATCAGTAGTAGGGGCAGTGCCAGTCGGGCTTCGAGAAGTACATGCCGGCCATCAGCCCCTCGGTACGGTAAGCATCCATGACGTAACGCAGCACGTCGGCTCGTGGATTGCCTTTGAAACCACTGTTTGTGACCTTGTAGTCGGTGGTACGGGTGTCGAAGAGACAGAAGCCGTCGTGATGCTTGGTGGTGAAGACGACATACTTCATGCCGGCTTCACGCGAGACGCGTGCCCATTGTGCGGGGTCGAACTGTGTGGGGTTGAACTCGCGGCTGAGCCCCCAGTACCAAAGCTTCTCTTCCTCGTAGGTGCGTGTGGTGTCGGGTGTGATCCAGTCTTCGCTGGTGATTTGCCACGATTCGACCATGCCGGGCACGGAATAGACGCCCCAATGGAGGATGATGCCGAACTTGAGGTCCTGCCATGCTTGAAGCTTGGCGAGCACTTCGGGCTCTTTGGGCCACTGATAGGGCTCGTCCTGGGCTTTGCCCAGCAAGGAGGGGGTGAGGAGTAGAAAGAGGGTGAGGAGGCGTTTCATGATTTAAAAGAAATAAAACCCAGCGCATGCAAAGGGCAGGCGCTGGGTAAAATATTGACGGGGATTATTCGTAGCGGATAGCTTCGATGGGGTCGAGGTTGGCTGCTTTCTGTGCGGGGATGTAGCCAAAGACGATGCCGATGATGGTGCAGACCACGAAGCTGAGGATTACTGACCAGAACGGTACTGAGGTCGGGAGGTGGAAGAGGGCGGTAGCGAGTGCTGAGATCCCGTAACCCAGCAGCACGCCCAACAGGCCTCCCGTGATACTTATGAGAATGGACTCGATAAGGAACTGTACGGAGATGTCGATGCCTCGGGCACCTACCGACATGCGCAAACCAATCTCCTTGGTACGTTCGGTGACCGACACGAGCATGATGTTCATGATGCCGATGCCGGCGACGAGGAGCGAGAAGGCGGCGGCCACGACGAGGATGATGGTGATGGAGTCCATCGTCGATGACATGGTTTCCATCATCTCGGCCTGCGAGTTGATGGAGAAGTCGTTGTCGGCTTCATCCTTCAGCTTGTGGCTGCGACGCAGCACTTCGGTGAGTTCCTCGATGGTCTGGTCGGTGGTCTCTTCGGTGAGCGACGAGACGTTGATGGAGGAGAAGTAGGTCTGTGCCAGGAGTCGCTTCATGACGGTGGTGTAAGGCATGATCATGAGGTTATCCTGATCCATGCCGAATGAGTTGTAGCCTTTCGACTTGAGCACGCCGATGATGCGGACGGGAGTCGATTTGAAACGGATGGTCTTGCCTACGGGCGACTGTCCGTCGGGGAAGAGGTTATCGACGAGCGTCTTGCCGATGATACAAACCTTGGCGGCCGTCTGCACGTCCTGTTCGGTGAAGCTGGTGCCGTCCTGGATCTCCCACTGTCGGATCTCGAAATATTCGAGGCTCTCGCCATAGACCGAGGTGTTGTAGTTGTTGGCACCGTAGATGGCCTGTCCGCTGGCTTGTACTTCGGGCGAGATGTACATGACGTACTTGCATTCGTTGCGGATGGCTTCGTAGTCCTCTTGCTTGAGCGTCTGCATCGACGAGGGGTCCATGCGCACGCCGCCACGACGGTCGGCACCGGGGCGAATCATGATGATGTTGGTGCCCATCTGTGAGATGTTCTTGCGGACCGACTCCTTTGAGCCTTGGCCGATGGACATCATGACGATGACGGCTGCTACGCCGATGATGATGCCGAGCATGGACAGGAACGAACGCGCCTTGTTGTTCGAAAGGGCCTTGATGGCCACTTTGAAGATCATGCCGAGCAGGCTCTCGTCGCGATAGTGCCGATAGACGAGGAAGGCTGCAACGATGATGGCTATGAGAATGATAATATTCATAGTTTGTTAGTCCTTTTTGGGAAGTTTTGCCAAGGCTTCTTCGGCATTGAGGATATTCTGATTGATGGTATCGAACTGCACCTGTCCGTCGCGCAGGAAGATGTTGCGGGAGGAATACTGTGCAATCTCGGGGTTGTGGGTCACGAAGATGATGGTGTGACCTTTCTGGTTGAGCTTCTGGAAGAGCACAAGCATCTCGAACGAGGTGCGGGTGTCGAGATTACCGGTGGCTTCGTCGGCCAGGATGATGGTGGGGTCGTTGACGAGTGCTCGCGCGATGGCTACACGCTGCATCTGACCACCCGACATCTGGTTGGACTTGTGTTCCAGGCGGTCGCCCAG
>JAFYZW010000038.1 GCA_017548545.1 Bacteroidales bacterium
CGGTAATAATATTCCTCCTTATTTCGAGGTGGATTGATGGGGAAGCGTTCGGCGGCATGCGCCATCTGTTCGTCGGTGACAGCTGCCGACGTGATGGCTTTGAGCGTGTCGATCCATGCGTATCCGACACCATCGCTGAATTGCTCCTTCTGTCGCCATGCGACCTCGTCGGGCAGGAGTTCGGCAAAGGTCTCGCGTAAGATCTTTTTTTCAATGGTTTTGCCCGGACACATCTTCGCCTCGGGGTTGGTACGCATAGCCACGTCGAGGAATTCCTTGTCGAGCATGGGCACACGTCCCTCGACACCCCATGCCGACAGGCTCTTGTTGGCGCGCAGACAATCGTAGAGGTGCAGCTTCGAGAGCTTGCGGACGGTCTCTTCGTGGAAAGCCTGCGCCGAGGGGGCTTTGTGGAAGTAGAGGTAGCCACCAAAGATCTCGTCGGCACCTTCGCCTGAAAGCACCATCTTGATGCCCATCGACTTGATGACACGTGCAAGCAGATACATCGGAGTGGAAGCGCGGACGATGGTGACATCGTAGGTTTCGATGAAGTAGATGACATCGCGTATGGCATCCAGACCCTCCTGGATAGTGTAGTTGATCTCGTGATGGACGGTGCCGATATGGTCGGCCACCAACTTGGCTTTCGCTAGATCGGGCGCTCCTTTCAGTCCAACGGCAAAACTGTGCAGGCGGGGCCAATAGGCTTTGGTCCTGCTGTCGTCCTCAATACGCATGGCACTGTACTTTTCGGCTATGGCTGAAATGATTGATGAATCGAGGCCTCCGCTGAGCAAGACACCGTAGGGGACATCGGACATCAGCTGACGCTTCACGGCAGCCTCCAACGCATCATGGATGGCGTCGGAACTTACCCCATTGTCTTTCACTGCATCAAATTGCATCCAGTCGCGACGGTAATATCGTTTCATGCCCGGCTTTCGGCTCCAATAGTAATGCCCCGGCAGGAAGGGTTCGTATTGTTCGCATTGGCCTTCGAGGGCTTTCAGTTCAGAGGCTACATATAGGGTGCCGTCGGCATCATGGCCGATGTAGAGAGGAATGACACCAATGGGATCGCGCGCAATTAGAAACTCGTCGCGCTCTTCGTCGTAGAGCACGAATGCGAAGATGCCGCTCAGTTGTTCCAGCATCTGAACTATCTGCTCGTCGTTGGGGGAGGGGTTAAGGAGGAGGCTTCGATAGAGGGCAAGGATTACTTCGCAATCGCTACCCGTCTGGAATTCATATAGTCCAGCGTATTGTCGGCGGATCTCCTGATGATTGTAAATCTCGCCATTGACGGCCAACACCTGCTTGTGATCGGGAGAGTAGAGGGGCTGCCCGCCACTCTCGGGATCAACGATGCTCAATCGTTCATGGGCAAGAATGGCTGTGCCACCACAGTAGATTCCGCTCCAGTCGGGACCGCGATGGCGTAATTTTTGACTCATTTTCAATGCTTTCTGGCGCAGAGACTGTGTCTGCTCCCTAACGTTCAAAATTGCTACTATACCACACATGGGAGGAGGGGGTTAAGAGGGGTTAAGAGGGGTTCGAAAGGTTCGAAGGGTTCAAAAGGTTCGAAGAGTTGCTCACTTCGTTGCGCGCGAGCAGAGCTCGGGGCGAGGGGTTCGAGGGGTTCAAAGATATGATAAATAGAGGTAATTGGTTTCGGCTGGATATTCGGCGGCAAGGGTGTCAATCTGGTTGACGATGGGAACGATACCGAACTCCTTTCGCCACGATCGGATCATCAGGCCGGCCTTTTCCATACTGGTGATGGCTTCGAGTCCGAAGGCACGGGCTATCTGGAAGTCGGAGAATCCATAGACCTTGGCTGCATGAAGGAGAGAGACGAACTCGGGGTCTTCGAGGTATTCCATCAGTTCTGTCTTGTCCATCTGCAGGGCCATCTCGACCATTTCTGCCATCGACCGTAACTGCTGGTCAATCAAGACCAGATGCTTCAGTTTTTCGAGAAACCACCGGTCGATCTTTGTCAGCTCGTGGATTTGTTCGACACTGTAGCCGATCTTCATTGCCTTAGCGACGACGAAGATGCGCATATCAGTGGGGTCATGAAGGGCAAATCGTATATCCTGGATTTTGATCTCGTGATTTTCGACGAAGCCATGCATGCCTTGGCCTATCATGCGTAAGCCCTTTTGCAGCGATTCCTCGAACGTGCGTCCGATGGCCATCACTTCGCCCACACTCTTCATCGACGAGCCAAGCTGTCGCTTTACTCCGTGGAACTTTGTTAGGTCCCAACGCGGTATCTTGCACACCACATAGTCGAGGGCCGGTTCGAAGAAGGCACTGGTGGTTCGTGTTACGGCGTTCTTCAGTTCGAAGAGCCCGTAGCCTAAGCCGAGTTTAGCTGCCACGAAAGCAAGCGGATAGCCCGTCGCCTTGCTTGCCAAGGCCGATGAACGGCTCAGACGAGCATTCACCTCGATGACGCGGTAGTCTTCCGAGAGCGGATCGAGGGCATATTGCACGTTGCATTCGCCCACGATGCCAATGTGACGGATAATCTTGATGGCCAGTGCACGGAGCTTGTGATATTCGCTATTCGACAAAGTCTGGCTCGGAGCCACCACGATGCTCTCGCCCGTATGTATGCCGAGTGGATCAAGATTCTCCATGTTACATACAGTGATGCAATTGTCGTAGCGGTCGCGCACCACCTCGTACTCGATCTCTTTCCAGCCCTTCAGCGACTTCTCCACAAGAACCTGTGGAGAGAAAGAGAACGCCTCCTCAGCTTGAGCCAATAGTTCGTCGTCGCTTTCGCAGAAACCCGAACCCAGACCGCCGAGGGCATAGGCGGCACGCAGGATGACGGGAAATCCTAGTTCATGAGCTGCCCGCTGCACCTCTTCGATGGTGCTGCAAGCCTCGCTCTTGATGGTCTTCACTCCAATCTCATCCAGGCGGTGCACGAAGAGGTCGCGGTCCTCCGTGTCGATGATGGCTTCGACCGGTGTGCCTAATACCCTTACGCCATAACGCTCGAGCACGCCACGGTGGTAGAGTTCTACGCCGCAGTTGAGAGCGGTCTGACCACCGAACGAGAGCATGATACCATCTGGTCGCTCCTTCTCGATGACACGTTCGACGAAATCGGCCTGCACAGGTTGGAAATATATCGTGTCGGCCACATCTTGCGATGTCTGCACCGTTGCGATGTTGGGATTGATGAGCACCGTGTGTATGCCTTCCTCTTTCAGGGCTTTCAATGCCTGGGCACCACTGTAGTCAAACTCTCCCGCCTGACCAATCTTCAAGGCACCGCTGCCCAGAATGAGCACCTTTGTGAGGTTTGAGGGGTTTGAGAGGTTTGAGAGGGTTGAGGGGTTGAAAGGTTTTGCAGAACCATTAATCAGAGAAACAAACTCGTCAAACAGGAACTCGGTATCGACGGGACCGCTGCAGGCTTCGGGATGGAACTGGGCAGAGAACCACGGCTTGGTCTTGTGCCGTATGCCCTCGTTCGAACCGTCGTTCATGTTTACGAAGAGCGGTTCCCAGTCGGCGGGCAATGTCGAGTCATCCACTGCATAACCGTGGTTCTGCGAGGTAATGAAACACTGCGTGCTGCCTACCTTCTGCACAGGCTGGTTATGGCTGCGATGACCGTATTTCAGTTTGTAGGTTTTGGCCCCTGCTGCACGAGCAAGCAACTGGTTCCCAAGGCAGATACCCATGCACGGCTTTACGTCTTTGTTACTGAGGAACGTGCGGATATGCGCCACCGTCGTGCTGCATTGCTCAGGATCGCCAGGACCATTGGCCAAGAATAGGGCATCGAAATCCAACTGATTGAAATCGTAGTCCCATGGCACGCGCACCACCTCGATGCCACGTTTGAGCAGGCATCGGATGATATTGGCTTTCACACCGCAATCGACAAGAACGACACGCTTGGGGTACGAAGAGTTTGAAGGGTTTGAGGGGTTTGAGGAGTTTGAAAGGTTTGAGGGGTATGGCCGATAGGTGATTACTTCCTTGCAGCTTACCTTTGCCACCCAGTTCACACTTCCGTAGTCTTCGAGTTTGCTATGTTGCACCTCGTTGGCATTGTCCAGCATCACCACACGTCCCATCATCACACCGCGCTCCCTAAGTAATTTCGTCAATCTTCGCGTGTCGATGCCCGTTAGGGCAGGGATGTGCTCGCGTTTCAACCAGGAAGCCAACGACTCCTTCGCATTCCAGTGCGAATAGGTCTCGGAATAATCGGCCACAATCAGGGCCTTGGCATGAATCCGTTCGCTCTCCATGAATAGGGGCAGACCGTCGGCGCCTATGCCGGTGTCGGGCACGCCGTAGTTGCCTATCAGCGGATAGGTGGTCACCAATATCTGTCCCGCGTAGCTGGGGTCGGTCAGACTTTCCGGATAGCCTGTCATCGCTGTGTTGAACACCACTTCTCCAGTTGTATCGGCATCGTATCCGAACGACCAGCCGAAGAATTGACTGCCATCGTCAAGTATAAGTTTGGCTTGTTTCATCGATTATAATTGCAGTTTCAATTTTTTCTCCACATAGTTCACAAACGCCTGGTTCACCATCCTTATGCCGCCAGGAGTGGGATAATGACCCGTGAAATACCAGTCGCCCAGGTGGTTGGGACAAGCCTTGTGCAGACCTTCGATGCTCTGAAAAACCAGCTCGATGTGCGCCTGCATACCTTTGGGGCGCAGCATTTCCACAATCATAGGGTTGATTTCGTCCACGGTGAATGGTTCGTAGATGCCGCGAACATGATTGGCCGTCAATGGTTCTGTCTTGCATTTCCGATAGGTTTCGGCAATAACCTGTTCCATGCCCCGTTCCTTGATGAGGGCGATGGCAGCACGAAAGGCACAGAGCTCTTCGAGGCTCGGCATGTCGATGCCATAGTAGTCGGGATAGCGGATTTGTGGAGAGCTCGAGACCATCACAATCTTTTTGGGGTGCAGACGGTCGAGAATTTTGAAGATGCTCTCCTTGAGCGTCGTGCCGCGCACGATGGAGTCGTCGATGATGACCAGGTTGTCCTCGTAGGGTTGGAGTGAGCCGTAGGTGATGTCATAGACGTGGGCGGCAAGGTCGTTGCGCTCGGCACCATCGCTGATGAAGGTGCGCAGCTTGATGTCCTTCCATACAACTTTCTCTGTTCGTACGTTGTGGTCGAGTTTTCTGATACCGTCGGTCATTCCGTAGAAGGCCACCTCGGCCGTATTGGGGATATATGAGAAGACGGTATGTTCCACGTCATGGTCGATGGCTTGCAGGATAGCGGGGGTGAGTTGTTCTCCCAGGCATTTGCGTTCGTTGTAAATGTCGCAATCGGAGCCACGGCTGAAGTAGATGCGTTCGAAGCTGCATGCCTTGGTTTCTTGCGCCGGTAAAATCTGTTCAAGACAGCATTCGCCACTTTGTCGCACGATGAGCGATTGTCCGGGCATTAGTTCATGGATGTCTTCGGCTGCAAGGTCAAAACACGTCTGGATGACCGGACGTTCGCTGGCCAGTACAACAATCTCGTCGTTCTGATACCAGAATGCGGGGCGTATGCCCC
>JAFYZW010000039.1 GCA_017548545.1 Bacteroidales bacterium
AGTTCCAGTGAAACTAATGTCATCCTCCTCATTGCCATCCTCAACTTCAAATGGCAGGCACAAGGTGTTCCAATCGCCATCAGTGAAGAGAGTCCTATTAATGAGCTTCACGGAGGCTGTATTCCCGTCGTATTGACTCAGGACTTCATCATTTCCACCTACATTGTAAAGAGGCAGGAAACTCAGAATAAAGGAATCTTCGCCAAACTTAAGTCCATTCTCATAGAAGACGATGCCGTTATTTGGGAAAGAAAGTTCTGTTTCCTGTCCGATGACATCGGAGGATACCAAACTTGTACCCAGGATGTAGCCGCGAACAGCGCCATCATTTTCGACAACATCTTCTCCATGTGCACCACCGAGGCCGAAATCATTTACATAATAATTATTGTGTATTGGAACATATTCCCTGTCGCGTGCTACCGCATTGTGTCGTCTTGGAGCATCACCTTCTGACGACATGACGAGACCGACGAGGGCTCCGGCACTACTTTCTTCTGCTGTGACAGAGGTGCCTGAATATATGCAAGCTTCCATGTAAGCCCCCGAGAGATCGATTATGCCCAAAACGCCACCGACATAATTTCCTCCTGATATATTGGAATTGCAAACACAAGCTTCGACTGTGCCTGAATTCTCTCCTACGATACCGCCCAAATAACCAGATGATTCATCGCCATGAATATTTCCTATGTTTGCGCAATCAGAAATATAGCCTTCCGAGTGACCAGCGATGCCACCAACATAAAGATTCCCGTTGATCGCAGCACGGTTCGTGCATCCTAGGATGCTTCCCCAATAATTGTAGCCCACGATACCACCGACATACTCATCTCCAGTGATTGAGCAGTCATCATCAACAATAAGGTTTTCAACAGTACCTTGGTTGATGTACCCGAAGATGCCTACATTGCTTTCTCCAGTAAGCGTAATGCCCGAAAGAGTTTTACCCTTACCATTGAAATGACCATTGAAGGGATTACCTTCCGTTCCAATAGGAGTGAATGTCTTGCCCGTATAGTCGAGGTCAGCTCCAAGCTCAAAATACATCTCAGTACTACGGAATGTCCCATTGTTCACCAATGTTGCGAGTAGGTCAAGATCATCTGTTGTATTTAAAATGATGGGACTATCCTCATGGCCACCTCCCTCAAAAACCTTTGTAAATGTAGCTACATAATTGGCTCCTCCATTACTGTCGTATTCTTCATCACTATTGAACCATACATAGATGGTATGTTGTCCTACAGAAAGTTCCGAAATATCAACAGCGAGAGACATAAAATTAGCTCCACCATATTTAAATTCCATATCTGGATATTTCCACCCATTTGGATCCATAGTCAGATTAATGGTGGTATAGTTCTCGTTGTCATCAAATTTGAAGCACATCTTCATGGTGGCACCTTCAGCCCATTGTACATTGTCATAATCGCGAACATGAGATTGGCCAGATAAAGGTAAACTGCCATAAAACGATCCTAGATCTGCTCCATGGAAGGCACCGCCTGTACACCATTCAAATGGAGTGCCAGCATAATACCAGGTATTTTTCACATAAACGGCGCTATTGCCCACCCAAGCAGCGGATGCCAGGGCAGGAATGACTCCTGCCACAAAGAAGAGCAGCAAGGTTGAAAAAAAGATTTTTGTAAACTTTTTCATGTTAAACGAATAAAAGAGAATATCATATCCCAGACAAAATGATGGCAAAGATACATATTTTTGTACTCTTTCCATATATCATTTTTGAATTTAACATTTATTTAACACTAAAAAGTCCATTCCATCCGAAAACCCTTATTACTTTAGCATTTTTCACAGTTATAACTTCGTTATATCATGATATTGCATAGGCTTTTCAAATAGCAGCATGACCAATCTGCGCACAGATTGGGTATCCTACGATTGGAAGCGTCCAATTTACGATTGTGAATTGGACACACGCGATTGGAAACGTCCATTTTACGATCGGGAATTGGACGCACACGATTGGAAACGTCCAATTTACGATTGTGAATTGGACCGACACGATTGGAAACGTCCATTTTACGATCGGGAATTGGACGCGCACGACTGGAAACGTCCAATTTGCGATCGTGAATTGGACGCGCACGATTGAAAACGTCCATTTTACGATTGTGAATTGGACGCTCGCGATCGGAAACGTCCAATTTACGATCGAGAATTGGACGCACACGATTGGAAACGTCCAATTTACGATTCAGAATTGGACGCTCACGATTGGAAATGTCCAATTTACGATCGTGAATTGGACCGATGTGAAAATAAATAATACACCCTGAATTCGGGGTGTATTTTTTATTTTGGCTTGACATCTTTGACAAATGAGAATATCGTGGTCTTGTACTTTTTGAGCTCTTTCTCAAGCTCGGCCTCCTTTCCTCCGAGCCATGCATCAAGTTTGGCGTGAAAAGCGGGGCTGTGATCCATGTAGAAAGTATGCGTGAGCTCGTGAAGGAGAATCAGCTTCTGCAGATGCATCGGCAAGAGCAGCGTGAAGAGCGAAAGATTGATGTTGTGAAGTATCTGGGTTTTCAGGAGTGTTCGCTTCTTGCGAAGCGAGCAACTCCCCCATCGGCCCTTGCTGCTATTGATCTTGACCTCATTCAACTGGATACCGTTACGGTTGGCATACGCTAGTAATCGAGGCAACAACTGAATCTTGGCATGCAATCGGACGCCTTCAATGATTGCACGCTCAAACATTGCTTGTCTGTCACCTTTATCAAAATCGAAATCGGGAGGACAAACAAATTGCAATACAGCGGGCTTCAAAACAATGTCTTCACCCTGCTCATTCCTGTCAATCTGGGCGGCTTCCTTATGAAAAAGGACCTTCTGACTCGTTCCTTTGACAAAAGAGATATGCAAACAGTCGGACTCAATGCGAAAGTCCCAATCGATATGCGTTTGCTTCTTGGCTTCGGACTTGGATGCCTGACTCTTCTGCAACATCGCATTCAACTGAGGACGCATCCTTTCGACCGACTGCAACACGTCCTTCAAATCATAGCGAGATGGCACCGTCACGCGGACACCGATCTTCTCGGTGCCGTCGTTGGCTGGACGGAACGTATATCGCACCGCCCGCGCATTGACGATGATGTACAGGTGTCCGAATTCGCGGTCTTCTATAATCTTATCGCAAAGCATGGCTTTAGTGTGCGGCTAACCAATTGGGGCCGCTTCCGCAATCGGCGATGAGCGGGACGGAGAGTTGGACGACACCCGACATCTCTTCAAGCACCACCTTCGTCAGACGTTCAAGTTCCTGGGGAGGCACGGTGAAGTTCAATTCGTCGTGTACCTGAATCAACAGCTTGGCATGGAGCTTCTCACGGCGAATACGTTCCCAAATACGCACCATGGCAATCTTGATGATGTCGGCTGCCGTTCCCTGGATGGGTGCATTGATGGCATTGCGCTCGGCATAACCGCGCACGGTGGCGTTGGCCGAGTGGATATCCTTGAGCATACGACGACGACCGAACAGGGTCTCCACGTAACCCTTTTCACGAGCCACACGGATGCTTTCGTCCATGTATTCCTTGACGCGCGGATAGGTCGAGAAATATCCATCGATGAGTTGCTTCGCTTCACCTCGCGGGATGTTGAGACGTGATGCCAAGCCGAAGGTCGAGATACCATAGATGATGCCGAAGTTAGCCGTCTTTGCCTTGGTACGTTCAAGCTTGGTGACCTGGTCGAGGGGCACATGATAGATCTTGGCAGCCGTGGCGCGATGGATGTCGTCGCCTTCGAGGAAGGCTTCCACCATATTCGGATCCTGGCTCAGATGCGCCATGAGTCGCAGTTCGATCTGGCTATAGTCGGCACTGAAGAAGACCTCGCCCTCGTCGGGCACAAAAGCCTTGCGAAGCTCGCGGCCTGTCGCATCACGTATAGGGATGTTCTGCAGGTTGGGATTGCTGCTCGAGAGTCGGCCCGTGGCTGTGACGGTCTGATTGAACTGACAATGGATGCGATGCGTGCGGGGATTGATTTCCTGGGGCAATGCCTCGATGTAGGTGCCCAACAGTTTCTTGTTGCCACGATAATTCAGGATGCCGTCGATGAGTTCGAGATGCTCGGGTTTCTCAAGACGGCTCTTGAGCTGCACAAGCACATCTTCGGCCGTGCTGCGGTTCTTCGCTTTCGGATCGAGACGCAATTCGTCGAAAATCACCTGAGCCACAACCTTGGGCGAAAGTGGATTGAACGGATGTCCCACGATTTCGGCCAGACGCTGTTCCAATCGCTTCTGCTCCTCCTCAAGGATGGCTTTCGACTCGGTGAGTGCACCGACGTCAAGGCGTACACCGGTGAGTTCCATATCCGCAAGAACACGCACAAGCGGCATCTCGACCTCGGTGAAGAGCTTGAGGAGATTCTCCTTCTTCAGCATCGGACGGAACCGCTGTGCAAGCTGATAGGTCACGTCGCTGTCCTCGCAGCAATATTCAGCCACCTGCTCTACGGGGCAGTCGCGCATGGTCTTCGGCATCCCATCGTCCTCGGCGACATCCATCATGGCAAAGAGGTCGAGATCGGCTTCGGCAGCCTTTTTCTTCTTGCCGGTGTCGATGAGCGCACTGGTCGGAATGGGCTTGTAACCCAAATAGATCTCCGACAGGTAATCCATATTGTGAGGCTGCTCCGGCTCGAGCAGATAATGGGCAATCATCGTGTCGAAGAGCGGATAAGCCACCTCGACGCCATAGCGCTTGAGAATGGAATAGTCATACTTCGCATTCTGCGCTATCTTAAGGGCTGCATCATTCTCGAAGATGGGACGAAGCTCCTCGACGATGGCACGGGCCTCCTGCTCATCAGCCGGCACGGGCACATACCATGCCTTGTGATCGGCTACGGCGAATGAGATGCCGACAAGTTCGGCATCGATGATGTTGAGGCTCGTTGTCTCGGTATCGAAAGCCCATTCGGCTGTCCAGAAAAGCTCGGAAACAAGGTCCTGACGCTTGTCGGGCGTATCGGCGATGATGTAGTTGGTGTGGATGTCGCGGATGGTTCGGATGTCCGCGTCTTTGGCCTCAGCCAAACTTGGCTGAGACGAGGACGCTGTTAGAACAGCGGGAGCCGTGGGGGTAGCAGCGGGGGTGGCGGGAGTATCGGGGGTGGCAGTGGGAGACTCCGTAGCGACGGGTGCAGACTGCTCGGCGAAAAGGGACGTATTGCTTATCTTTGCCTTCACTTCATCGCGCATCTTGCGGAACTCGAGCTCGTTGAAGATATCTGCGAGCTTGGCATAGTCGGGCGTCTCGACCTTGAGGGCCTCGGCATCGAGCACGGTGCCCGGCACATCGAGACAGATGGTGGCGAGGTATTTCGAGTCCTTGATCTGCTGGATATTGTCGGCCACCTTGGCAAACATGCCCTTCTTGAGGTTGGGAAGTTCCTTCTTGCC
>JAFYZW010000040.1 GCA_017548545.1 Bacteroidales bacterium
GGCATCAACCTTGAGGACATCAAGGCACCCGAGTGTTTCTATATCGAAAAACGCCTGAAGGAGAACTGCGACATCCCCGTGATGCACGACGACCAGCACGGCACAGCCATCATTTCGGGTGCAGGCCTTGTGAATGCCTTGCAGATCAATGGCAAGAAGATCGAGGATGTTCGCATCGTCGTTTCGGGAGCTGGCGCTGCAGCCATGAGCTGTATCAAGATGTATCACCAGCTCGGTGCTCGCAAGGAGAACATCATCATGATTGACAAGAACGGTGTGCTCACCGACGATCGTACCGACCTCAGCCCGACGCAGATGGAGTTTGCCACCTCACGTCGCGACATCCACAACCTCCGTGAGGCCATGGTTGGTGCCGATGTCTTCCTCGGCCTTTCGGCAGGCAACCTCGTCAACCAGGATATGGTACGCTCGATGGCCGACCAGCCCATCGTCTTCGCCCTTGCCAACCCCACACCCGAAATATCCTACGAGGATGCGATGGCAGCTCGTCCCGACGTGCTGATGTGTACGGGGCGCAGCGACTATCCGAATCAGATCAACAACGTCATCGTCTTCCCATACATCTTCCGTGGTGCACTCGACGTGAATGCTCGTGCCATCAACGAGGAGATGAAGATTGCTGCCGTACGCGCCATCGTGGCTTTGGCCCACGAGCCGGTGCCCGAGGTGGTCAATCGTGTCTATAAGGGCGACACGCTCAAGTTCGGTCCCAAGTACCTCATCCCGAAGGCTGTCGATCCACGACTCATCACCGAGGTCAGTGCCGCTGTGGCCAAGGCAGCTATGGACACGGGTGTGGCTCGCAAACCCATCACCGACTGGGAGGCCTACAAGAGCCAACTGCGTCGCCGTATGGGACAGGAGACCACCCTCACCCAGCAACTCCATGCCCTGGCTCATGCTCATCCGCAGCGCGTGGTCTTTGCTGAGGGTTATCACCCCACGATGCTCAAGGCTGCTGTTCTCGCCAAGGCCGAGGGTCTTTGCACACCCATCCTGCTCGGCAATCCCGAGCTCATCGAACAACGAGCACGCGACCTGGAGCTCGACCTCACAGGCTGCGAACTCATCGACCAGCGAGCCACTGCCACGCACGAAACCCGCGCCAAGTATGCCCGTCTGCTCAGCGAACGTCTCTGCCGTGCAGGCTATACCTTCGAGCGTGCCCTCGACAAGATGTCCGACCGCAACTACTTCGGCATGGAGATGGTGAAGTGCGGCGATGCTGATGCTATGGTCACGGGTGTCTATACGAAGTACAGCAACCTGTTCACCGCAGCCAAGGAAGTGATCGGCATCCGTGAGGGCTACGACCATTTTGCCACCATGAATATCGTCAACTCGAAACGTGGCGTCTATTTCATTGCCGACACGCTCGTCAACCAGACACCCGACAAGGAGGCCATCAAGGACATCGCACGACTCACGGCCGAGCGCATCCGTTTCTTCAACGAGGAACCCCGCATGGCCATGATATCCTATTCGAACTTCGGTTCGGAGGACAGCGGCACGGCCAATATGATGAGCCAGGTAGTGGCCGAAATGCATGCCGAATATCCCGACCTCAAAGTCGATGGCGAAATGACTATCGACCTTGCCCTCGACCACGAACGCCGCGACGACCGCTATCCGTTCGGCCCATTGAAGGGAGAGGTGGTTAACTCGATGATCTTCACTTCGCTCAGTGCAGGCAACGGAGCCTACAAGCTCATCAAGCAGTTCTCGCCTGAGACCGAAGTGATAGGCCCACTTCAGATGGGTCTGAACAAGCCCATCCACTTCATCGACCTCGACTCTTCGGTGCGCGATATCGTCAACATCGTTGCCGTTGCTGTCATCGACGCCTATGTGGCTAAACTACACGAATAATAATTCCCACCAGCATGAAACGTATATTGCTTTTTTGGGTATTGGCCTTCACATGTATTGCGCTTTCCAGTGCGCGCGATCGTTTTTATGTCAAGAACTCGATCGACCGTTGGGGATTATGCCGCAATGTAGCCATCACCGACCGAGGTGGTGACATAGCATTCGTCGGAACCAACAAGTGCGCCTACGACCGCATTCCCACCAGCTTGTCAAAGCAAATCGACAACCTGAACGACAGCGCCTTCTTCATCAACGATGTCCAGTTGAGCGAGAAAGGCCGCTGGTTGATCAGTTATGGCGACGGCCTGATGCGTTGGCATAGGATTCCGGCCATGCTCAAAAACTGCCTCTATGAACTCATCACCGATCGCCATCAGATCAAGTCGATTACCTTCAATGACCATAGCGACTGGATTGTGGTTTACGACAATGGTCAGGTTCGCTCCTCATTCAGTAGGATGGAGGATTGGGTGAACGAAGGAACCCAGAAGCATGGAGCCTTGCGATTCGCCCAAATCAACAACGAGGGCATGATTCTGGCTTTCGAACGTGGATATATGTATCTGGGCAACGTCAGCCAAAAGCTGAAGGATGCCTTGCGCGAAGCCAACTTCGACGTCACTGTTATCAAGTTTACACCCGAAGGCGCCTATTTCTTTGGCGACCAGAAGGGCAACTCCAAGATTTATATGTAACTAAAACTATGGAAACCGTTTTATTAACCAATTGCGGCACATCTTTCGAAGCAGATGTCATCAAGAGTGTACTCGATGGCGCCGGCATCCCCTGCATGATTGTCGATCACAAGCATGTAGCCATGTGGTCGTTCCAAGGGCCCGACACCATTGGTGGCGTGAGGATCTACGTCTTCGAAAGTATGCTCGAAGAGGCCCGAAGGGCCCTTGAGACCAGTCACGATGCCGCTTCGGAAGCAGCCTTTGAGAAAGCGGCTGAAGAAGCTCCTCCTCTTGAGAGAATGGAAGAGGACGAGGAATAAGAATCGAGTAAATAATTCGAGAGCGGTGACGAGCGAGGTTTGTCACCGCTCTTTTTGTTGATTATCTTGGTGCTTTGTCGAAAATGAATGCTGTTTTTGCGAACTATGGATGTCAATTTATGGTATAATTACGCTAAAAAATAAAATAATTGAACAAATATTTGGAGGGGAAATAGGAAATGCGTTTCTTTGCAGTGTGATATCAAAATAATATCATAATAAATAATAAACATAAAACAAAAAACTATCACTATGCAAAGCAAAGAGTATGAATTCAATGGTGGTTCAATGAACGGCTTTCTGATGCTGTTCCTGGTTTTGGCTATGGTTGTCGGCATGATTTATTTCATCATTCTGACCATCACACACGAGGATGGTTGGTTTATGCTACCGGCAGTAATCCTCTTTATATGTATCATCATCGGCTGTTGCGGCTTCTCGATGCAGGAACCCAACGAGGCCAAGGTGTTGACCTTCTTCGGCAAGTATGTGGGCACTTTCCGTAAGACAGGCTTTTATTGGATCAACCCGTTCATGAGTGTGAAGAAAGTGTCGCTGCGTGCACGTAATTTCAATGCCGATCCTATCAAGGTGAACGACAAGGCAGGCAACCCTGTGATGATTGGTCTGGTAGTGGTTTGGCGCCTGAAGGATACCTACAAGGCAATCTTTGACATCGACACTGATGTAGCCAATGCAAACACTGTGGGTGGTGCTGCAGGACTTCGAATGAACAAGTTCGAGCGTTTTGTGGCTGTACAGAGCGATTCTGCCCTTCGTCAGGTGGCTGGTATGTATGCGTACGATAACGATGGCGATGACACACATGAGGTGACACTGCGCAGTGGCAGTGAGGAGGTCAACGATGTGCTGCTTCGCAAGCTGAACGAGCGTCTTGAGATGGCTGGACTCGAGGTTACTGAGGCTCGCATCAACTACTTGGCATACGCTCCCGAGATTGCTGCCGTGATGCTGCGTCGCCAGCAGGCTGCTGCTATCATCACTGCTCGTGAAAAGATTGTAGAGGGTGCTGTTTCGATGGTTAAGATGGCACTCGACAAACTATCTGATGAAGAGATCGTAGAGCTTGACGACGAAAAGAAGGCTGCTTTGGTCGGCAACCTGCTCGTAGTTCTTTGTGGCGACGAGCCCGCTCAGCCTGTGATCAATTCAGGTACACTGAATCACTAAGGACGCTTGCGCAGTTGAGATGAAGCAGCCATGCTTGTCTGCTATCGTAAACGAAAGGGCAAAAGGATTCGAACGGTTATGAAAAGAGTTGAAAGATTATCGATGATTGGTGTGTTGGCGCTTGCCACCACGCAGTGTTTCAGCCAGCAGATCTCTGGTCCTTGGACGGGGCAATTGGACCTCGGTGCACGGAAGTTGACAGTCGTGTTGCATTTCGACAAGGATGCCAGCGGGAAAGACTTTTGCACCATGGATAGTCCTGACCAGAGTGCCAAGGGAATACCTGCCACGCTGAATTTCATCTCGGCTGACTCGGTGAACATTGCCGTGCCTAGCATCGGCATGACCTACGCGGGGAAATTGAACGAAGGCGAGTTGAAAGGCACTTTTGCTCAGATGGGCTTATCGCTGCCTCTTTCTCTTAAGCCTGGGGAGGTGACGCACAATCGTCCGCAGCATCCCGTAGAGCCCTATCCTTATCGGACTGAGGAGGTAAGTTTCACCAACGTGAATGCACATGCGACCTTTTCAGGTACTCTTGTCTATCCCGAAGGATACAAGGAGGGTGATAAGGTTCCTGTGCTGATTATGGTGACGGGCAGCGGTGCAGAGAATCGTGACGAAGAGGTCTTCGACCACAAGCCCTTCCTCGTCATTGCCGACTATCTGGCCAGACACGGCGTTGCCTCCCTGCGTTTCGATGATCGAGGCGTGGGTAAATCGACTGGCAGTATGCAAGGAGCTACCACGAAGGACTTTGCCGAAGATGCTTTGGCGGGCATCGAAATGCTGCGTGGACTGAAACGATTCAGCAAGGTGGGTGTGCTTGGCCATAGTGAAGGCGGCTCGGTGGCCTTCATGCTTGGTGCAAAGCAGAAAGTCGATTTCATCATCAGCATGGCAGGCGTTGGGGCTAAAGGCGATACTGCTTTGACAGCACAGGCAAATCGCACTTACGAACTTATGGGTGTGCCCAAGCAAGTCAATGTGGCCCAATATCGAGCCCAGGTAGCCCAATTGAATTCCCCTTGGATCAATTATTTCCTCGATTACGACCCCATCCCTGATATTCAGGGAACCCGCTGCCCCGTCCTCGCCATCAACGGCGATAAGGACGTGCAAGTGGTTTCGTCACTCAATCTCAAGGGTATCGAGAAGGCTTTGCCGAAGAACAAGAAGACCCTTATGAAGGAATATCCTGGCTTGAATCATCTCTTCCAGCATTGCTCTACGGGTTTGCCCACGGAATATGCCGGTATCGAGGAAACAATCAGTGAAGAAGTTCTTGGAGATATCGCTACGTGGATTAACGGATTATGATTCGTAAATTAAGA
>JAFYZW010000041.1 GCA_017548545.1 Bacteroidales bacterium
CACCGTCCGCAACTATATCAATTCGCTGGTTCAAGAAGAACCAGCTATACCTGACTTTCGCCCTAATCAGTGATAGAACGCGTAGCTGAAGCCCTGCACCTTGTTCCAGTTGCCACGGGTGAAGTCGGGCACTTCGACGGGAGCGAAGTCGTTTTCGAGCGAGAGGGCAGAGAGGGGACTGATGCAGCACCATTCGGCCAGGTCATAGACGTCCATGTCGAGCGGTAGGCCGTGATGCAGGCAATAGACGAGGCGATAGTCCATGATGAAGTCCATGCCGCCGTGTCCGCCCACGCGGAGTGCATTCTTTTCGAGGTCCTCGGTGAGGATGGGGCTGCGATAGGCTTGCGTCAGAGAGTCACGTACGGCATCGCTCACGAAGCTGTGCGAATTGATGGAGTAGCCCGGACGGGGATACTTTTGTGCAAAACCTTTCGTGCCCGTCAATTCGTAGAGGCGGCTGTAGGGGCGTGGTGTAGCGGTGCAATGCTGGATGAGCATGCTCTTGCCCAGTTCGGTGCGTACCATCGTCATCGTATGGTCGCCATTGGCCACGTCGGCTGAATCGCCACGAACGTCCTTCAGATATTCGGGCAAGGAAACGGCCTTGGTGTCCATCGAAACGAGCGTCTTCATGCGGTCGCCGCGATGAATATTGAGTAGCTGACAGGCAGGTCCCATGCCGTGGGTGGGATAAACGTCGCCGCGATGTGCCTTGTTGTACTTCATGCGCCAATCGTCATCGTACTCAGCCCAATAGGGTTCGAGACAATGCAGGTATCCGCCCTCGACGTGCATCAGTTCGCCGAAGACGCCGTGCTGCGCCATGTTGAGTGTCGTCATCTCGAAGAAATCATAGACGCAGTTCTCGAGCATCATGCAATGGAGCTGGGTGCGCTCGGCCATGTTGATCACGTCCCAAATCTCCTGCATCGTCAGGGCTGCCGGCACTTCGCAAGCCACGTTCTTGCCATGCTCCATAGCATAGAGCATCATCGGGGCATGGTCGATCCAGTCAGTGCAGATATAGATCAGATTGATGTCGGGACGTTCGCAGACGGCCTTCCATGCGTCGTCACTGCCGGCATAGGTGTCCGCTTCAGGCATACCCGCAGCACGCAGGAAGCGTTGGCACGAGTCGGCACGCTCCTGATGCAGGTCGCAGAGTGCCTTGATTTCCACACCCGGAAGATTGGTATAACGATAGACGGCATCCTCGCCTCGCATTCCGAGGCCGATGAAACCGACACGGATGGTGTCGATGGGAGCAAGGCGCAGGCCCAAAACATCCTTTTGTCCAGCAGGACGGGCAGGAGTCTCTACCGGGATGATGCGACTTTTGTTGGCATTACTTGTACAACTGCACAAGATGGCGCTGCAAACGACTGACACAGCAAGCAGCAATTGAATCAAATGTCTTTTCATAATAAATTGTATTTAAATTTTTTGTCACGAATTTGAGAATTATAGAAATATAAGGGAGTTGAGGTATTTAGATAAATAATTCTCTAATTCGCAAATTCGTGATGGTTGAAATATATTCTAATTCGTGATTGATTTAATGAACTCTTTCATCTTCGGCATACAAGCCTCGACGCTCTTGAGCAACTTCATCTGAGCTCTTGCGCGAACGAGGTTATGCTGAGGATAGGCAATCTTGTAATAGGTGTCGCCATTGAGGTAATCGCCGAGGAAACGTACCGTCTGCATGTAAGGAAAGAGCGCGGCAGCGTAGGGGAGGTGCGAGATTTCGATGTTGGTAAGGAATTTCGCGCTTTCGAGGTACCCTCGCGTGAAGGCTTCGAAGATTTCCATATTGAAGCTGATCTTGCTGAGATCGGGTTCATCTTCAGCTGCCGTATTGGCTGCTGTGCGCAGGAAGTCGCCGTAATCGGAGAAGATGAAGTTGGGCATCACAGTATCGAGGTCGATGACGCAAAGCACCTTTCCTTCGTGGTCGAAGAGGATGTTGTTCACTTTGGTGTCGCAATGGCAGATGCGCTTGGGAAGAAGTCCGGCACGATGCAGACGTTCGCCCTCGCACATCGTTTCGGCCCTTTGCTCTATTGCTTCGATGAGATCGCCGACCTCGTTCACGCGACCGGCCTTATTGCCGCGAACCGCCTCGCGGAATTCCCAAAGACGGAACTCCATGTTGTGGAAATTGGGAATCGTTTCGCCCAACTGCACGGGGATGTCGGCCAGCATGTTCTGGAAGTCACCGAAAGCAAGTCCGGCAAAGTGGGAATACTTGGCATTGACCACATCGAAACTCTCCGAATCGGCAACGCAGATCATCATTCGCCAATAGGACTCGCCATCGAAAAAATAGTAATCACCCGCATGTGTGGGGAGGAAGCGAAGCACACGGCGGTCGAGGTCGGTCACGCCTTGTCGCATCAATTTCTGTCGAATATGATTGGTTACGGCCACGATATTGTCCATCAGCATCCCGACGTTGCGGAAGATGTGATGATTAATGCGCTGCAACACGTAGTCGGGACCTTCTCCCTCGGTGATGACGCGATAAGTGTCGTTGATGTGCCCGTTGCCAAAGGCTTCTACAGCAATGACTTTCCCCAAGATGTCAAAAGTTGAAACAATCTGTTTCTTTTGAATGCTATTCATGATAGTTTTCAATGGTTTGAAGACGTGTTATTTTTGCGGCAAAAATAAGGAATAATCGGGTATTGCCCAAACAAAATCGATTTTTTTGTTGTTTTTTTAATAATAATTTGGAATTAGTAGAAATTATCGTTAATTTTGCAACCAAAATTGCAGTAAATATGAAATTTATAAGTTGGAATGTGAACGGTCTGCGTGCCGTAGTGGGCAAAAATTTCAAGGAAGTTTTTGAGTCGCTTGATGCCGATTTCTTCTGTCTGCAGGAGACCAAGATGCAGGAGGGACAACTCGATATCGAGTTCCCAGGTTATCAATCCTATTGGAATTATGCTGAGAAGAAGGGATACTCAGGTACCGCCATCTTTGCAAAACATGCACCCTTGTCGGTCAGCTTAGGAATAGGTCAATGGAAGGACGAGACGGGCGTAGAGGTCACCGATCATGAAGGTCGCGTCATCACGCTCGAATATCCCGATTTCTATCTCATTACTGTTTATACACCCAATTCGCAGGACGGTTTGCGCCGTCTGGATTATCGCATGACATGGGACGAAGCATTCCGCAAGTATATGCAGGAACTCGATGCCAAGAAACCCATTATCGTTTGCGGTGACATGAATGTGGCTCACGAGGAGATTGACATCAAGAATCCCAAGGCCAATCGTATGAATGCAGGATTCACTGATCAGGAGCGTGCTCAGATGACCGAGCATCTCAATGCCGGTTTCATCGACACCTTCCGTCATTTCTTCCCCACGCTCGAAGGTGCCTATTCGTGGTGGAGCTATCGTTTCAAGGCTCGAGAGAAGAACGCTGGCTGGCGCATCGACTATTTCCTGGTCAGCAATCGTCTGGCTGATCGCCTTGTAGGTGCCGGCATCCACAATGAGATTTTTGGCAGCGACCATTGCCCAGTGGAGTTGATATTGCGGTAAGGGTTTCTGATTACTCTGATTACTCCGATTACTCAGAAAAAAAAAAAGATTAAAATGAGAAAAATACTATTTTTACTTTTGTTGGCGGTTCTTGCAATACTGCCAAGTGAGGCACAGACGCTGAAGGGCGTTGTGTCGCTGAATGACAGCACACCTTGTGCGTTCGCTACGGTCTATATTCCGTCCATCAATCGCGGTATTGCCGCCAATGAGAAGGGCGAATATTTGCTCGACGAACTTCCCGTAGGAAAAATAAAGGTGGAATACTCGTGCATAGGTCAGCAGACCGTGCGTCGCGAACTTACGATAGCCAAGGACGAGACGGTGGTCAACAACGAAATGCTCAGTGAGAAACTGACGCTCCTGCCTCCTGCTATCGTTACGCCTGATGGTGAGACACCGGCTCATTACATCTTGCGTCACGTTTGGGAAAAGGCCAAGGAAAATAGGTCGCGCATCGACTCCTGGCAGGCTGCGGTGAAGTATGATGCCTCTATGAATGACATGGACTTGCTCTTCAAGATTATTCCGAAGAAGTACATGATTCTGATCAAGAGTGCTCTCGCGTTGGGCGGCTATCGGAAGATTTTCAATCTTGCACTCGACCATCCTTCGTTGAAGGCCAAGGTGTCGCTGGTGCGCACCTATGCAAAAGGCAAGGTCACCGACTCGGAGCAGAAGATCACCTATTGCAACGAGCAGCTTAGCTCCGACGATCAGAAGACTCTTTACAGCAACAAGCTCCTCATCGAGCCCAACATCTTCGATGAGGTCTATGACGACTACGAGGATTGGGGCCGTCATGGTTCGGCACGCGATAAGTTTCAGCTTGTGGGTTCCTACGAACAGGATGGTAAGGTAATCGACGTGCTCGAATACATCTCTACGCGCACCACTGAACGGGAGAAAGTCAATGAAGAGGGAGAAAAAGTCACCGAGAAGAAGACTCGTTCTACCGTCAGCCGACTCCATGTGGTGGAGGACGTATGGGGAATCCTGAAGACTGAGAAACAGGGAGATTTTATTCACGAAAGCACCGAATGCCGTGACCTTGGCGGTGGCATCTATATGCCCATCAGTTCCAGCAGTCGCCTTGTTTTACCTACTATTCCCGCCGACTCCTTGCCCAGGATGATTGCCGAAGCCGAAAAGAAATTGAAGGGCGAGAATAATCTCAATAAGACCGAACAAAAGATGGCCGAGAAGCTTATCAAGCAGTTGAAGCAGCACGAGGGCCATGACGTTCGCATGGAGTTGTTCTTCGCCTACGACATCAAGTATCGTTACTTCAAGATCAAATAAGCTTTTGAGGGATAATGGCAATGAAACATCTTGTTAATTTTCTATCCTTCGTATTACTGGCAAATGGTGTGTCCGAAGCTCAGACGCTGCAGGGCAAGGTGATGCTCAATGATAGCACGCCATGCGCATTCGCTACGGTTTATTTGCCATCCATCAATCGAGGCATTGCCGCCAACGAAAATGGTGAATACGTGCTGGATGAGCTTCCAGTAGGTGCGTTCAGGGTTGAGTACTCCTGCATGGGGCAACAGACGGTGAAGCGTGAGTTAAAGTTGACCAAGGGTGAGACATTGGTCAATAACGAGACGTTGAGTGAGAAGTTGTTATTGCTGCCTCCCTCGATTGTCACGGTCGATGGCGAGAGCCCTGCCCATTACGTGTTGCGACATGTATGGGACCAGGCCGATGTGAACCGCAAACGCATTGACAGCTGGCAGGCCGAGGTGAAGTATGAGTTCGGCATGAATGGTGTCGAGATGATTGTCAAGATCATCCCGAAGAAAATAATACACATGTTCAAGGTGGCAGCTGCTGTAATCGGTTACCGGAAGATTATTTCTCTGGTATTAGACCATCCTTCACTCAAGGCCAAGGTTTCGCTGCTTCGCTCGTATGCCAAAGGTAAAGTGAAAGACACGGAGCAGAAGGTTGTCTATAGCAGCGATAAGCTCACTGATGGTGAGCAGAAGACACTCTACAGCAACAAGTTCCTCATCGAGCCTGACCTTTTCGACGAGATTTATGATGCAGAGAAAGATTGGGGCCGCAAGGGCAAGGCTCGCGACAAGTTCGAGCTGGTTGGCTCATACGAGCAGGATGGAAAGACGATTGATGTGTTGGAATACAAAACTGTTCGAACAGAAGAGAGCAAGAAGGTTAATGCAGAAGGCGATACTATCAAGATTAAGAAGAATAACACCTTTACCACCTCACTTCATGTTGTGGAAGACTTGTGGGGCATCCTGAAGGTCGAGAAAAAGAGTGATACTACCCATAGCTTGAGTGAATGTCGCGATCTGGGTGGTGGCATCTATATGCCCATCAGTTCCAGTAAGATTTCTGCTATGACTTTTATGACTGCCAATGAGATACCTAAGGAGATTGAAGAGGAAGAGAAGAGGGGCGAAACTACAAAAATGAACAAGATGGAACGTCAGGCGCATGAGGCATACCTCGAGCAATTGAAGTTGCACCAGGGACAAGACATCCGTTTCGAGCTCAACTTCTCGTACGACATTAAGTATCGTTACTTCAAGTTAAAATAGGTAGAAGCATTATAATATTAGCGGGCTATCCATTACGGACAGTCCGCTATTATTTTATTTTACAATTTGGGTAATCGATAACTAATCACCTGCCGCCTGGGCCAGGTCCACCCCCGCCACCAGGACCGGGGCCACCGCCATTGCCGCCCGTATATTGGGAGAGCGAAACGGAGGTACCACCACTCACCGAAGCTCCCGTGTAGGCAACGCCGTCGAAGATATCGGTGCCACCGCTGACTGTAACGCCGCTCAAGAGTGTTGGTGTCGAAGAGGCCGAAACGACCATCGTACTGCCACCGCTCGATGGAGTTTGGAAAGCGAAGGTCTCGTTGCCGTAGGTCATGGCGTACCAGGTGCTCTTGCTCCATGAGGAAGGAGAATAGCATGTCTGGCTGAGGCTGGCACCCGATTCCAAGCCACCGATGGCGACGATGGTGCCACCTGTAAGGTAGAGTTTCTTTTGCTGTTCGCTGTTGGCGTCGATGGCTACTTCGGGAGCATTACCACCGATGGCATAAACCAGACCACCCTTAATGTAGCAGTTACCGTTGGCATCGAGGCCGTCGTTGTTGGTGGATCGAGCATAGACATAGCCGCCCTCGATGGTGAGGTCGCTGCCCGAATTGATGGCATCGTCGTAGGCATTGACGGTGGTGCAACCACCTGTGACGGTAATGATGTTGTCGCTCTCCATGCCTTCGCAACCACTGGCCTTGCCGCTGACGGTGACGCTGAGTGTGCCGCCGTTGATGACGATGCCGCCTGCGAGCACGTCGCTGTCGCTACCTGCCTTCACTCCCTTGGGATAGGTGCTGTCGCCATTCGACGTGTAGGCTGTGCCTGAGGTGGTGATGGAGACTGTTCCTCCGTTCATCGTGAAGGTAGAGTCGCACTTCAGTCCCTTGCCGCCATTGCCTGTAGCACTGAGG
Source organism: Bacteroidales bacterium (assembly GCA_017548545.1). Lineage (GTDB taxonomy): Bacteria > Bacteroidota > Bacteroidia > Bacteroidales > UBA3663 > Liminaster. The sequence goes on from JAFYZW010000041.1 coordinate 7,057, forward strand.
GTGATATTGCCAGCATCGATGGTGATATCGGCATCGCTTGCCATACATGCTGCGCCTACAGCCTTACGGTCGGAGCTGTCGTATGCTCCGGTGCCG
>JAFYZW010000042.1 GCA_017548545.1 Bacteroidales bacterium
AAGCATTATAACAGCCCCGTGGAGGCAATCGATGCCGATAAGGAGGATTTGCCAAAGCAGATCGCCGAAGGGGCACCACTCCCCGCAGTCATCGAAGACACTGTTGTCCTGAATCTCGATGAAGAACAGGAGCAACACATGAATGAGGACGAAAAGGCGCAGAAAGAGGATGACGAAGAGGCACAGAAACTTGCGGAAGAAGAGCTGGTCAAGCACAGATTGCATACATCGCTCGGAGAAGCAGAGACGAAGATGGTGCTCAAGGGACTTTATCGTTCGGCAAGAACGACCATCGAAGAGACAGGCGCTAATTCGTTGTATCTGGCCATCGGTACCATGCGTTGGTACGAGCAGGAAAAGCCCGAGGTGGCTCGCTATGCTCCGATACTGCTTATGCCTCTCGAGATGGTTTATAAGCGTGGCCGCTACTTTATCCGCAAGCGTGATGAGGAAACCGTGCTCAATATCACACTGATGGAGTTCCTGCGTCAGAATCATGGCATCGAGGTGAAAGGTCTTGAGACGTTGCCGCCCGATGAGCATGGCGTGGATGTTGTGAAGGTCTTCGACATACTTCGTGAAGCCATCGAGGAGCAGCCGCGCTGGGGCATCGAGGAACATTGCATCCTCGGACTCTTCTCATTCAGCAAGTTCTTGATGTGGAACGATATCCATCGGAACCACGAGAAGATGCAGCAGAATCCCATCGTCGATAGCCTTGTGAAGGGAGGCCTGACATGGAAGCCTGCCGAACTGCAGACCGACCTCAAGGCGTTCGATGGTAGTTATAGACCTCAGGATATGGCACTGCCTGTGGCTGTCGATTCGTCGCAGATGACAGCTGTATATGAGGGTGGTCGTGGTAATAGCTTCATCCTCTATGGCCCTCCAGGCACCGGCAAGTCGCAGACCATCACCAACCTCATTGCCAATGCCCTTTTCCAGGGTAAACGTGTGCTCTTCGTGGCTGAGAAGATGGCGGCCCTCGAAGTGGTGGAGCGACGTCTCAAGAAGGTTGGCCTTGGACCTTTCTGCTTGGAACTGCACAGCAACAAGGTAGCCAAACGACATGTCCTGGCCCAGCTCAATGAGGCCCTCAACGAAGTGAAGCACATTCAGAAGCCCGCCGATTACCTTAAGACAGCTGACCAACTGTTTGAGCAGCGTCAGGAGCTGCTGAAATACATGGACGCTCTGCATAGGATAGGTGACGACGACCTTTCGCTCTATGACTGCATCTCACACTATGCTTCCATCGAGGGTGAGACGATGAAGATTGCTTCACTCAAGCCGTTGTCGAAAGTGAAGCGTGGCATGCTGGTGGACTACGAATACAAGCTGACGAGTCCATTACAGACCATTCTTGAATTGGTGGGACAGCCGTCACAGCATTCCTTACATGATCTGCTGGTGGGTAAAGTCACTTTGACCAAACAGGTCGATTTCGAGTTCTCGTTGAAAAAGGCCTTGAAGTATCTGGACGTTTTCGAACAGAAACAGACCATCGACAACGCCATTCCTTTGCTCGAGACGCTGCAGGCTGCTGCAATCTTGACAAGCGGTGGTATCGATACCCTTTGGAATGCATCCGTGTCGGAGGATATCGACCGGTTCTCAAGCATCAGGAGCCGCCGCGATGCCTTGAAGAAGAAGATTCTCGGCCATTGCCGCGAGGAAATCCTTTCGCAGGACGCCCTTGCTCTATCGATGGAATGGCATGACATTCTGGGCAAGTGGTTCCTTCCCAAATGGTTCGCCAAACGCAGTTTCGTCAAGAAGATGAAGTTCTTCGACCCTAATGCCGACGAGAATAACATGGCGCCCATGCTGGAGGAACTGCTCGAATGCAGCAAGAAGACCAGCGACCTGGCAGACCTTGAGCCCAAGGTAGAGAAAAGTCTTCCTGACCTGATAGACATCGATGCAGCACGTGAGAAACTGAACCGCTGGTACGACAATACATCAGATTTGCGCGATTGGTTCCAGTGGTGTGAGTTCCGCAACGAACTGAAGAAGATGGGCCTCGATGTGGTTGTCGAACAGCTCGAGACGAAGCATTGTGATGTGGAAACGCTCAGCAAGAGCTTCATGAAGGGATTCTTTGCTGCCAAGTGTGAGGAGAAGATGCAGGATGCCGAGTTGCTGGGCACGTTCGAGGGTATGCTCTTCGACGAGAAGATACGCCTTTATAAGGAACTGACCAGTCGCTTTGAGACCCTTTGCCAGAAGGAGCTCTATGCACGGTTGGCTGCCAACGTGCCGCGTGTGACCGACAGTATCGACAACAGCAGTGAGATAGGCCTTCTGAATCGCAACATCTCGAACGGTGGGCGTGGCATCTCGATACGTGACCTGCTTTCACAAATCCCCAATCTGCTGCCACGCCTCTGTCCGTGCATGCTGATGAGTCCGATGTCGGTGGCACAGTATATCACGCTCGATCAGGAACCGTTTGACTTGGTAATATTCGATGAGGCGAGCCAGATGCCGACGAGTGAGGCGGTTGGCGCCATTGCCCGCGGCAAGTCGCTCATCGTAGTAGGCGATCCGAAGCAGATGCCTCCCACCAACTTCTTCAACGCTATGAATGTGGATGAAGAAGAGGCGTACATCGACGATTTGGAGAGCATATTGGAGGATTGCCGTACGCTCGGTATTCCGTCGCTGCAGCTCCAATGGCATTACCGTAGCCGTCACGAGAGTCTGATAGCTTTCAGCAACAACGAATATTATGATGGCCGACTGATTACCTTCCCTTCGGCTGATGACCGTCAAACCAAGGTGGGCTTCGTCTTTGTGGAAGGAACATACGACAAAGGCGGAAGGCGCAGCAACCGTGCCGAGGCCGAAGCTATCGTCGGTGAGATTGTGCGTCGTCTGCGTGATGAGAAGCTGCGTCAGCAGAGCATTGGTGTGGTGGCCTTCAGCGTGGCGCAGCAGAACCTTGTCGAAGACGTGCTCAACGACACCCTCGATGCCGACCGCCAGCTGACAGACTTGGCCGAAGGCATGTATGAGCCCATCTTTGTGAAGAATCTCGAAAACGTACAGGGTGACGAACGTGATGTGATACTCTTCTCGGTAGGTTATGGCCCGGATAAGGAGGGACATGTAAGCATGAACTTCGGTCCGCTGAACAATGCGGGCGGTGAACGAAGGCTGAATGTCGCCGTGAGCCGTGCACGCTGCGAGATGATGGTCTTTTCGACTATGCATGCCTCACAAATCGACCTACGCCGTTCGAAGGCGAAAGGAGTGGAGGGCCTGAAGCATTTCCTTGAGTACGCCGAGTTCCATACATTGGAAACTGTCGAGCAACGTCAGGACGAAGAAAAACCTGTCAACGGTGTAGCCGAAGAGATAGCGAAGGCCTTGCGCGAACGAGGCTACGATGTCGAACTCGGTGTGGGCAGAAGCCGATTCAAGGTTGATCTGGCCGTGGCAAGTCGCAACAACGACAGCAAGTATTGCCTCGGCATTCTTCTCGATGGCGAAACCTATCGCGATACGCAGACTACACGCGACCGAGAGATTGTGCAGCCGGGCGTTCTTCAGGGATTGGCTTGGCGTGTGATGCGTGTGTGGTCGGTCGATTGGCACAACAATCCCGAGCGATTGTTGGAGCGTATCGAAAAGGCCATCGTCGAGCCTGATCCTGAACCGGAACCGGAAGTGAAGCAGACCTTCGATATCTCCAACGAGAAGTTGGTGGCTGCTCCCGAAAAGAAAAAGATCATGCGATATGATCGCAGCATCGATGAGATCTCACCCGAAGAGGTGCGCCAGGCATTGCTCGATGTGGTCAGCGAACAACTCTCCTTGCCCGAAGACAATGCCACACTCTTAGCGGCAAAGCGTTTGGGATTTGCACGTCGTGGACAAAAGGTAGAAGCCGCCCTGCAGCGTGCCATGCGCTACCTGATAGCCAATGACATGATCATCAGCAAGGATGGGAAACTCACAAAGAAGTGAGCTGACGAAGCAGTTAGCATAACCGCAAACAAAAAAGAAGGCGTGCCAAGATCGTTTAGA
>JAFYZW010000043.1 GCA_017548545.1 Bacteroidales bacterium
TAATGCAGTACAGTTTTTCCAATCCATCAGTCGTCTTCAGCAAGCCATTCAGCGTGTCGCATATCGTGTTCACATCCCAGTCGATGCATTGCACCGTCATCGCAAGCCATTCATATTCGACACCAGCGTGCGTGAACAAAATATCCCGATAGGCATAAGCCAGTTGGAAAAATTCCCGATTGTCATCCATCAGGCGAGCAATCACGTCATGGTATTCATCCGAATGCCTGCAATGATACCATGAGAACCCGTAATAGGTCGTCGAGAAATAGGGAAGGTCATGATTCCCCAATAGCAACACCACCTTCTCCATATTGTTTCGCTTCAACTCCAATATCTCGTTGAAGTTGTCAATCGCATCTTCGACCGATATGCCTTCGAAGTCATAGGGGTCGAAGTAATCACCCAAGAAGACGATCTTCTCGTACTTCTCAGGATGCCTACACGGTTCCTTCCAAAACGTCCTCCCGTGTATGTCCGGTAATACCAGTATGTCCATAATGATAAATGTTTATTCCTCTGCAAAGATACGCATTTTTCCCAAATTAAGCAAGTCTTTTTACCTATAGTTTTCAAAAATCTATTACTAATCAACACTCTTGTTAAACTTAATCCCAAAGCTCAGTATTTTATAACCATACATTTTCCAAGCATTTTGAAGATGGATGGGGTGATAAGATTATTTATAAGGAGGACGTTACACCCCCAGTCATGTAAGGTATATGATAATTTGCTCTATTCTTATACCAAAAATAATAACTATATCTCAAATTTGGCAATTCATGATAAGAAAAGTCGAAAACCTATTTAGAATCGTGGCATGTCCCCGATGGTCGCTGGAGGATATGCCACGATTGTAATATGTCCGCTAACGTACGCTGAAGGATATGCTCTGATTGTGGGATGTCCCCTAACGTACGTTGAAGTATATGGTTCTACAGAAAGATGTCCTCTAACGTTCGTTGGGGGACATGCGGCGATTTCATCGATTTTGATTTTTGAGAATAATGAAAACAAGTCGTCCGTCACGATGTGAATTCCTCTTCCTTCACTTCCATAAACTTGCTATATATTGGATGATTGGCATAGTCAGTGCGGGAACCTGATGGTATATATAGGGTGAAGTTGGACAAATCAAGCCCTAAGAATGTATTTGAGAAATCAACGGGCTTTTTATGCTGGAGATGAATCTCAGTGAGGCTTGCACAATCTTCGAAAACCTATATCCCCATTCTTGATACTCTGCTGGGGATCACTACTGAGGTGAGACTTGCACAATTGCTGAATGCATCTTCTCCGATCTCGGTCACACTGTCGGGAATAGTGATCAAGGTGAGACTGGTGCAGTTCGCGAAGGCCTCCGTCTCAATCATAGTAACTTATTTTTTTGTGAATAGACTTGCATATTTAAGAATAAATGCATATCTTTGCCGCGTCGTTGTAATTCTTTACATTTTGTTCGATGAAACTGCAGAAAATTGTAATCAACGAGATTAAGAAATGTCATCCTTATCAGAACCCCAGTTCGACTGACCTGTACTACCAGCGACTGGCAAACCGGCTGCAAGACGGTTTCTCTTCGTTGTGCAAAATGGTTGATGAGCCTTCCGTCGAAATGATGATGCACCGAGGAGCCATCATACTGACTAACTATATGGAGGATATTGTGGCCGACAGCGGCCAGTGGCACACGTTCTCCAATCTGTGCCAGGAGCTTTATGGTCATCCCGTTCCTTTATTCCATGAAGATGAGGAATATTACCCCGACGAGCCGAGCCTGAATGCCATCCGCTATCTTTTGTGGAGTGTGGGAAACGAAATCCTCGGGGATGTCGTGATGACAAACGCTAAGCTCATTGAGCTGATGGCCACAGTTGCATACGACATTCTTTATGAGACATTTGAGGAGGCTCCTATCAATGAAAAATTGGCTGACGATGTCGAATCGAAGTTAATTCTTGCCTCAGAGGATTTCGATCAGCTGCGCAGCGTTCTAAAGTGGCTATTCAACGACTGTTATCTGACTGCAGGAGAGCATAACGAGGAACTGATCGGTAAGCATGTCGATGATTTGCTTGATCTGGCTGAGCGTGGAAAAATACCGGATATGCATCCGAGTATGGCCTATTATTACGCCACCACTAAATGTATCTTCGATTACAAGATTGGACCACTGGCACTTTATCCCAAGGACTATCTTGCAGCCATGATGCATACGAAAGGCATGGATCGTCAAGCGGAGGATGTTGCCAAGATAGACAAGCTGGGCATGGGTATATATAAGTATGAACGGATTAAGCCTGCGTTCGGATTGTCGGGTGAGGCGCCCAAAACGGACCGGCTGAGACTGACGCGCACCAATGGCAAAGTAATAGAGATAGAGGCCTATGAATTGAATCTGTCGAAGGAGGAGCTAGAGCGTTTTGATGGCTTTTTTGCTTCGTCGTTTGTGTACTATCAGAGTGAGTGGCATCTTAACGGTTTTGTGACCCCATTCTCGGACATAGACAAGCATTGGAAGAAAATGTGTGAGGATGACCCGGAAAACCTGAAGCCCGGTACGGCAACCCTCACTGCCGAAATGATTCTTGAACGGACAAACGGACTGCGAATCGCCTATTTCGCAGATCGGGAACAATTGAAGGATTTCCTGGAGAAGAAGATTCGCTTCCCACGTCACATGTTGAATTTCGTAGATGAGCGAATTGGCAGACGTCCGACCCTCTTTATTGATACCGAGGAGCCCAAGAACTGCTTGCAGATCTTCTATGGTTTCACTCCTTATATTGCCGACCCCAGCAATCCTTTCTACAACCCCAAAGAGGCTCGTGAAGAAGCCATCACTCTGCTTTGGGAAGCAGAGTCTGTAACCACTCATGCCGTCAATTATCTGCTGGATAATAACTTCCTGCCTGATATCTACAACGACAGAATGTTCTCGAACTGCAGTACCCTCGCAGAGAAACGTCATGACATCGATTTCCTCATGCGCTTCTATCGCATGGAGAATTACTAACTGTTTATTGATGAGAAAGACAAAATATGGGCGTGCCCTCAGTCTTGTGGAGACTGGAGGCACGCCCATAGTTATGGGGGGATGATGGGTTACTTCACGTACATCTTGTAGGTCTTCTGTGTGCCATCGGAGAGGGTGACACGGACGAGGTTGAGGCCTGGCTGCTGGAAGTTCTGACGCTGGCTGGCGACGTTGAAGTACTCCATGCCGGTTACTTTGGCCTCGCCTGCATTGGTGATGGCGTTGGGCTGCTCAACTTCCACAGTGGTCACATTGCCCTCGGGATCGATATAAACGATGTTGGAGTAGTAGGGCTGATCCTCGAAGAAATAGATGAACTGCACACCCACCTTCTCGAAGAGTGGATCGTAGATGTAGGCATAATGGCTGGTGGGCGAACCGTAGATCTCGTAATTGTTGCCTTCGCTGTTCAAGAGGGTGAGGTCCCATGGAACGAGGGTAATTTCCTCAGACAGGGTAGGATAAGTCTCCTTGTCGAAGGTCAGGATCTCTTCGTCGAGGTAGATGTAGTAGTAGCGGTTCGCGGGATCGAGGTAATTGCCATCGGTGCCAAAGTGCGAATTGCTGAACATGAGAGCATACTTTTGTTGCGACTCCCAGAAATCGTAGAACTTCAGGTCGAACGGATCCTCGGGTATCGATGCCTTGGGGCCATCATAGGGCTTGATTGTAAAGTCGAAGTTGTAGAGGTAGATCTTGCCAGAGACGGTCTGCTCAACGATCATGAAGTGGTCGTCGGTTTCCGACTCGCGAGGCTGCGTGTAGATACCGGTTTCGGGATCGTAGGCGAGCGTGATTTCATCGACGAACTCGTAGCTGCTGAAATCAGCCCTTGCCTGCAGGAAGGCAAGCTCGAGCATGTAGCCGCTGGCATCGCCGAGGTACTGGCCTTTCTTGATGGTGACGGTATTGCCGTCGCGAGTACCCTTCACCCAGGTGCCTGCCTGGGGAACGAGGCCGAGGAAATAGACATCGTCACCGTCGGTGGCCACCTTGCCTAACTCGACTGTCTTCTTATTATATGCATCGGTGTATTCGTAAATTCCTTCGGTGACAACGGCTGTCTCGGGCACGGTGACGAGCTCATATACGGCGGTCTGTGGTGCCAGTTCGACATTGGTGCCGTAGGAGATGAGACCGGCATAAGCTCCGCTGATATAGGCACCCAACCAGACGTAAACATTAGGATCCTGCTGGGTGATTGAGCCATCGGCATTGAGCACGAATACGACATCGCCCATCACGCCTTCGGTGAGGTCATAGCTGCCTGCATAGAGGGTATAGAACATCGATTCGTCGCCATAGACATCGTAGTCGATGATGGGCTGCAGCTTGATGATGATGGTGCTGTCGGCCTGGATGTCACCCTTGGTCCATGCACCCATTTCGTCGGTGAGGAAGCCGGGGAAGAGGTTGCTGATATACACCGACTTGCCATCTTCGCTGAACGATACCTTTATGGGGATGTCGGGATAGGTAGTGGCGCCCTGGGTGTATTGAATTGTGTAGTCGAGCGGAGTGCCCTCGGGTGTTACATACGTCTTGTGTGCACGACGTGGGCCAGAGACAGCGGATGCTGGTGAATTGATGGTCTGGATGTCCTTCAGGGGAGTGGTCTGCGCTGAGGCTAGGAAGTCGATAGGCGCTGCCTGAAGGGCTGCTGCACTGAGCAGTAGCGAGAAGAAGAGGGATAGCTTTTTCATAAAGGTGGATTGGTATAAAGATGAATAATAAATTTATCGCGGCAAAGATAATGATTGTTTTGGATATTTCCAAATTTTGTTTTGATTTTTTAAATAAAAAGATGGATTTACACCCTTCGGGCTATCATCATTGCAAATCGAAAATCATTTTGGAAAATGCTAAAAAATAATTGTGGGAGCCCTTTGATTCTGGGACTTTATCATAAATTGGGGGGAGAATTGGAGTTTTTTGGCGTTAGGATTTGGAGGAGAAAGGGTTTTTGATTATCTTTGCCGCGTCTTGGAAAAAATCTATCATTATGAAAAAACAATTGCTATTCTGCATGGTTGGACTGGCTGCGATGGTCAGCAATGCTCAACCAGCGATGCCCGGTCGGGTAAATGTGACCGGAGGTGTGATTCAAGGTGTAGTCGAGGACGACATGATGATCTTCAAAGGTATTCCGTTTGCAGCTCCTCCAGTAGGCGAATTGCGTTGGAAGGCTCCGCAGCCCGTTATCCCCTGGGAGGGAGTGCGTAATGCCGACAAGTTTGGGCCGAGTCCGGTGTCGAGTATGGGGTTCCCACAGGATGCGAGCGAGGATTGCCTCTATTTGAACGTCTGGACTCCTGCGAAGTCGTCGGATGAGGCGCTGCCCGTAATGGTGTGGATCTACGGTGGTGGTTTCGCAATGGGCACGTCGTCGTTCTACGATGGTGCAGCGATTGCGCGTGAGGGCGTGGTGCTGGTGACCATCAACTACCGTGTGGGCCGACTGGGATACTTTGCCCATCCCGCCTTAAGTGCCGAGAATCCCGAACATGTGTCGGGCAACTATGGCATCCTCGACCAGATTGCTGCGCTGAAGTGGGTGCAGGACAACATCGCTGCTTTCGGTGGCGACCCTGCGAAGGTGACCATCTTCGGCGAATCGGCGGGTGGCATCTCGGTGAGCATGTTGTGCGCTTCGCCTTTGGCCAAAGGACTTTTCCGAGGTGCCATCTCGCAGAGCGGCAGTTCGTTCGGCCCAATTCGCGCGAAGTCATATCCAGGCGAGAACATGAAGTCGCTGGCGATGTTTGAGAAGGAGGGCGAGGAATATGGCAAGTCGATAAACGCAACCACGGCTGAGGCCCTCCGTGCGCTGGATGCGGTAGAAGTGAGCCGTCAGACCGTGGTGACAGGTGGTGCCTGGCCGATTGTGGACGGGTATGTGATTCCCGACGACCAGTACAAGATGTATGAGGCAGGTAATTACAACGATGTGGCCCTGCTCATCGGCTACAATGCTGACGAGGGCGACAGCTTTGGGTTCACCGAAGATCCCAAACAGCACGTTGCCGCTGTGCGCGAGCGCTATGAGCTCTATGCGGATTCGCTGCTTGACGTCTATCCACTGGAGAACGGCAAAGTAGGCAAGACAACACGCGACCTGTTACGTGACTCGGCCTTCGGCTGGGGCACATGGACCTGGGGACGACTGCAGAACCAGACGGGCAAGCAGCCTGTCTATATGTACTATTTCAACCAGGACCCCATGTATCCCGAAGGAGACCGCCGATATGGTCACCTATCGCCTCACGGTCAGGATGTCGATTTCGTGTTCCAAAGCGTGCGTCCCAGCAACAATCCCACCGATCAGGCTTTGGCCAAGTACATGTTGAAGTATTGGACAAACTTTGCCAAATACTGCGACCCGAATGGCGAGCAACGTGATCCGGAACTGCCTGTCTGGCCATTGTTCAAGAACGAGGATTCGCGTGTGATGGAGCTCAGGGGCGATGGACCACGTGCTGCCAAGGTGGATATGGAAGATGCGATGTGGGTACTCGACAGGTATTTCGCCTGGAGACGATCGCAGGAATAACGCGCCTTATTGGTCGCGGAAATTCCACTTGGAATTGTCGGAATTGAAATCGTAGGGAGCGAGGGTCGGAGTGCTGTCGCCTGAAGAGTAGAGGCAATAGCGCTGGTTCAGGCCTTCGAGCCCTGGGATGCCGTATGGAAGGATGCGGTAGGTGCCGTCGATGAGCTGTTCGATGCGCCAAAGCTGGCACTGCTCGCCCGTAAATTCGCGTGTGGTAAGTTCAAGGTCGAAGGTCGCTGTGAGTGCACGGTTGGTACCTTCGATCTTGATTTCGTATAATGGACCGCAGAGCGTGCCACCCACTTCGGGTACGGGCTTGATGGACCAGCGCTGATGGGGACGGAACATGTAGTCGCCGCAACGTACGGGAATGTCGCCTTCGGGCCAAGTGTCGATGACTTCTTCGAGCTTCTGCACGGGAAGGGCCTCGACGGGCTTCGAGAGATCCATGTTCCAGAAGAGTTCGCGCTGCTGTTGCATACGTACGAAATCGACAACGAGCTCGAGGGAATAGCCACGACGCTCGGACTCGATCTCGAAAGTGCCACCTTTGAAGAGTTCGCCGGCAACAGGCCAGTCGTTCTTCCAAAGCAGAGGACGGATGCCGAGCACGGAGCGTCCGCTCCAGTCGAAGTCGGCCTCATAGTGGCACGACATGATCTCGACGCCTTCGTCGATGACGGTGCGGCCGAAGTGACCGGGACCGGTCTTGCGGTCACCGGCATTGACGACCATCTTGCCGCCACCGTGGAACATGTCGCGTCCCACATTGTCGACATAGGGACCGGTGACGCTACGCGAGCGACCCACTACGATGTTGTAGGTGGAGTTGACACCGTCGCAGCAGGTGCCATGGGTGCCGAGCAGATAGTACCAGCCGTTGCGATAGAGGAGGTCGGTGGCTTCGCAGTCGATGGCGATGTCGAGCTCCTTGTTGCCCTTGACGCGTGCACCCGTGGTGGGATCGAGTTCAATGAGGCGGATGGTGCCGAAGTAGGTGCCGTAGCTGGCCCATAGGCGACCGGTGGTGGGGTCGAGGAGGAGACCCGGGTCGATGGCATCCTGGTCCTCCATGCCGTCGGAGGCACATACCTCGATGGGGTCGGTATATTTGAAGTCGGGTGACTCGGGGTCGAGCGTCGCGTTCCACATAGTGAGGATGCGTCCGTTATGGCCGCCACCGAGGCCACCGCCTGTAGCACCATAGATGACAAGGTAACGGTCGTCGATCTTGAGCACATCGGGTGCAGCACCTCCACCGGGGCGTACGCCACCGCTGTGCCATGACCAACCGTTTTCGGAGATGAGACCGCCGCCACCCGTGCCGAAGGTGTAGTATTTGCCGTCACATTCGGCGATGGTCGAGGGGTCGTGGATATAGGGTGCTCCTATCTGGGCTTTGGCGATGGGAGCGCAAAGGCACAAGGAGGCAATGAGTGGGAATAGGGGTTTCATATTTGGGGTTATGAGGGGTTAAGAAGGGTTCGAGGGGTTTGAGGGGTTTGAAGGGTTCGAAGGGTTTGAGGAGACCCCCTCGGTCCCCCTGCTTAGGGGGAGGACTTGCTTGTCGGGGCTTGGTTCTTCCCCCTAGGCAGGGGGATTAGAGGGGGGCTGGGGTTTGAGGGAGATTGTTATTTCAGGATTTTTGTGGAAACCGTATAATTGGTGACAGGTTTGCCTTGGGCATCGAGGAAGCGGACGCAGAAGTCGCTGAGACCGGGGCCGTTGATGACGGCACAGCGCAGCACGTTGCGGCCCTTCTGGAGCGTCAGGCGGGGCGACATGCCGTCGTCCTCGACCATACGGCGGTCGCCTTCGAGCAGCAATACCTCCTGTCCGTTGAGCCACCAGATGGAGGCTCCATTGCTACCTGCAGCGAGGCGTACATTTTCGATCTGCTCGTCGCAGTCGATGTAGGTGACAGCCCAGAAGAGCGAGCCGTAAGTCTGGTCGCCATACTTCTCGGCGAAGCGGAAGAGCTTCATGTTGTAGTTCTCGCTGTCGAGGGCATGCCAACGGAGCTTCTGGTCGGCGACCTTGACGATCTGTCCGTCCTTGGGCTGGGTGGTCATCTGGTCCTTGAACCAGGTCTTCGAGAAGGCATCGCGCAGATAGGTGTTGGTGAAGACGATGTTCGAACGCACGTCCTGACGAATAGGCTCAAGAAGCATCCACCGGCGGATATATCCCTGCTCGTCGGGCTGTGCAGCAGGCGCTGTAGCGGGTGTAGCTGTGAAGTAATTGGGGCGGTTCTTGAACTGTACCCAATCGATATCGACACCAGGGCCTTCGCAGGTGATGACGAGGTCGCCTACGCCCGTGGGTTGATATTCAAGCGGTGCGGTGAGCGTGATCCATTGTCCGCTCATGTCGCGACGGAAAGGTCCGTTCTCACTCTTCACGGTCATGGTGAAGCGTGCGATGACGCGGCCTGCATTCATCTGCTTGCCTGCAGGACGTTCGCGGAGGCAGAACTCGGTGTTGTCACCGGCTTTGGCACAAACCACGGCATAGCCATCGGTGATGGGGCTGTAGTCGATGCCGGTGTAGCAGAGCCAACTGCCCTTCTGAGGCAGGCTGACCTGCCAGCCACGGAAGTAATTGAACGTATCGACATAAGCGGTGGTCACATCGTCGGAGGCTGCGCTGTAGCGGTCGGGCTGTATCTGTGAGGTGGCTGGGTTGATGCCTACGCCACGCTGGGTCTGGAAGACTTCCTGGATGGTGCCGTCGGCATTGAAGGTCACCTTCTCGACACGTGCCGAACGACGCTTGTCGTCGCGTGGCGAAAAGTCGTTGCGATGATAGAAGAGGTACCACTGACCGTTGAATTCAACGAGGCTGTGATGGTTGGTCCAGCAGGTGTTGTCGTGCTCGGCCATGATGATGCCCTTGAAGTCCCAGGGGCCGAGAGGAGAGCGTGACATGGCGTAGGCCAGCGTCTCGGTGGGGTTTTGACCATTGCTGGTATCGCCGCGCACCCAGGGGAACGACAGGTAATACCAGTCGCCGCGACGGAAGGCGAAGGGGCCTTCCTTGAAGCCTTCGGGCAGTCCTTCCATGACTTGTCCGCCCACAAGCATCGGCGGCATCTCGGGCATTTGCGCCTGCGCATTTCCATTTCGGGGGAAACGCATCTCAGTGAGCTCACCGTCGAGTTCCTTCATGTTGGCCTTGAGCTTGGCGCCACGGATGCCCATGCCGCTCCAATAGATGTAGGCCTGACCATCGTTGTCGATGAGGACGCAGGGGTCGATGCCCATCACGCCCTTGATGGGTTCGGGTTCGCAGGTGAAGGGTCCTGTGGGGCTGTCGGCGGTGGCTACGCCAATGCCGAATCCGCGTCCCTCCTTGGGAGCGTTGGGGAAATAGAAGTAGTATTTTCCGTCCTTATAGACGCAGTCGGGTGCCCACATGGAATAACCCTCGGGATTGCCCCAAGGAACGTTCTCCTGTGAAATAATCATGCCGTGGTCGGTCCAGTCGGTGAGGTTCTCTGACGAGAAGACGTGGTAGTCGGCCATACAGAACCAGTCCTGACGTTGTCCTTCGGGTGGCAGGATGTCGTGCGAGGGATAGACATACACTTTGCCGTTGAAGACGCGTGCCGTGGGATCGGCGGCGTAGATGTCCCGAATGACGGGGTTCTGCGCGGAGAGTGCCATGGTCGGCAACAGTAGAAGAAGTGATACGAATCGTTTGTTCATAATTGTGCTTGTTATTATGTGACAGCGCAAAGATAGGGATTATTTCGCAGTGTGGCATATTTTTGATGTTACAATTTTCATATTATTTGTTACAATACGACAATTAAGCGCCTACAAGCCGTTGCAGACGCTTTATTGGGCTGGTAAAATTGGGTTTTCGGTCCATTTATTTGACGATAAATTGCATTTTTTCGACAAAAAATTTGGCAGACTGAAATATTATCGCTATCTTTGCAGCCGCAAAATCAGTTCGACCACACATTTTATTGCCTTTTTGGAGAGATGCTCGAGTGGTTGAAGAGGCACGCCTGGAAAGCGTGTAAACCCCTAAAGGGTTTCACGGGTTCGAATCCCGTTCTCTCCGCTTAAGAATGCCCGACCTACTGTAATTCAGTAAGTCGGGCATTCGTTCATTTTATGTCTTTTGTTCTTATTATTCTAATCTATTTCTTCATCGGCCTCAAAACCGCCCATTTCGCGGATGGCATTCTTCAGCAGAGTGTGCTGTTGGTAGAGGTGGTTGACGGCTTCTTCGCCACGGGTGTAGTCGTGCATGGGAGACTTGAGGAAGAAAGAGAGGAATCGCTGGGTGCCGTAGCGGCCGGCACGTGCAGCAAGGTCGATGAGCAGACAGAGGTCGAGGCAGACGGGGGCAGCTAGGATGCTGTCGCGGCAGAGGAAGTTGATCTTGATCTGCATTGGGTAGCCCATCCATCCACGGATGTCGATGTTGTCCCACGACTCCTTGTTGTCGTTGCGCGGAGGATAGTAGTTTATACGCACCTTGTGGTAGTAGTCGCTGTAGAGGTCGGGTTGCTCGTCGGCTTTCAGGATGGTCTCGAGTGTGGAGAGCTTGCTGACTTCCTTGGTGCGGAAGTTTTCGGGCACGTCGAGCACCAGTCCGTCGCGGTTGCCGAGGATGTTGGTCGAGAACCAGCCTTCGAGTCCAAGGCAGCGTGTGCCGATGATGGGGGCGAAGCCACTCTTCACCAAGGTCTGACCCGTCTTGAAGTCCTTGCCGGCGATAGGCATCTTCGTCTTTTCGGCGAGTTCCCACATGGCAGGAATATCGACGGTGGTGTTGGGAGCACCCATTACGAACGGACAACCTTCGACGAGGGCAGCGTATGCGTAGCACATTGAGGGAGCAATATGCTCGCGGTCGTCGGCCTTCATGGCCTGCTCAAGGTCTTGCAGGCGATAGTGGACATCCTTGTTGACAGGTACATAGATCTCGGTTGAGGCGGCCCAAAGCACTACTACGCGGTTGCAGTCCTGCTCCTTGCGGAAACGGCGGATGTCGTCGCGCAGCATCTCGACCATCTGCCAACGGTTTTTACAAGGCTTCACATTGTCGCCGTCGAGACGCTTGGCGTAGTTCTTGTCGAAGGCGGCAGGCATCGGCACGATCTTTTCGAGTTCGTCGCGCACGGGCTCGATGTCTTCGCGCTTCAGCACTTCGGCATAGACGGCACTCTGATAGGCATTCTGCGGATAGACATCCCAGCAGCCAAAGACAATGTCGTTGAGGCTGGGCAGCGACACGATGTCGCCATAGTGAAGATAACGCTTGTCGGCTCCGCGTCCCACACGGACCTTGTCATACTGAGTCATCGAGCCGATGGGCTTTGCCAGCCCACGGCGAGCCATCAGTACACCAGTCATGAAAGTTGTTGCTACTGCGCCGTTGCCGACGACCAGGATTCCAAGCTTGCCCTCTGCGGGCTTGACAGATAACTGTTCCATAGTTTCTTGAAGATATTAGTAATAAAGCTATTTTGAACCATAGCAAAAAGAAGATTAATAAAAGCATTCTTGACTCAAAATTTGATGCTTTTATAATGGGCTTCATACAAAGCCGCATGCAAAGGTATAGGTTTATTTCAAATCAAACATCATAATTCATGAGAAAAGAGCAAAATGAAACACCGATGTGGCCATTTTGCATACTCGGCTTGCTATTTTGAGCATAAAACTGCAAGCTTTACTTGGAAAAGTGGAGCGTGTCGGAGGCGAGGACGGTGCCGTTGGTGACGAGAATGTAAGGGCTAATGAGAGTCTGGTGAGGGGTGAACTTGCCGACCGAAGTGGTGGAGCTGTTGCGGCGTATGGTATAGGTGGTGTCGGCCATGAGCGTGAGCGTATCGACCTGCTCCTCCCAGACGGACTGGACGGAGTCGTAGCGTGCGGCGACGGCCATGGAGTCGAGCGGGTTGTTGCTCCATGCCGAAGCTACGATCATATCGGGTTTTTGGAGCACAACGGGCGCACGTGCGTCGAGGAAGGAGCCGTCGAGGGCGGTGCCGCGCCAGGTGCCTCCGAAGATGAGGATGCTGTCGGACGAACAGATGGCACTGTGATGGGCGTTGATGTTCCATGTGCCCTGGGTGGCGCGCATGACACCGCGGGAGAGATAGATGCCGTCGCCGCCTGTGCTGTGCAGGTTGACCTTGACGCCATACTGGCACTGCAGCATGGCGGCTGTGATACACGTGGATTGGCTTTCGACGGTGAGGGTGCCTGTGCCGCTGAGAGAGAGGTTGCCACCCACTTGGACAGGACCATAGAAGTGGTTGACGGCGTTCTTGGAGAGGACGATATGACAATCGTCTTCACCTTGGCTCTGGAAGACAGGGCCATCCTGGCAGCGCAGCGAGAGGCCTTCGAGATAGAGGGCGTAGGAGGCGCGGCTGCGGATGGTGAGGCTGCCGTCGGTCATGCCAAGGGTATCGGTGCTGGCGGGATAACCATAGACGAAGTAGGCGACGTTCTGCGCATCGCTCTCGATGATGACGTGGTTGCCGCTAACGGTACTGGCCACTTCGCCTGCTGCCGGACCCCAGACGCGGGCATCTGGAGTGGAATACTCGACATAGACGAGATTGTTATAGACGCGCACCACGGAGTTGGCCGGAGTGAACGATGTGCCCAATGAGTCGGTGTCCCACTCGCTGCATGAGGCGAGGAGACAAAGGAGGAGGAGCAGAAGACCCCCTCTAATCCCCCTGCTTAGGGGGAGGATGTGGGAAAGATGTGGGCGCATATTTTTGGGGCAGCATTAGCAACGCTGCATGCGGGACAAAAAGGGGGGTTACTTTTTGATGGCGCAGGTGCGGCACTGGTCGAGTTCACCACGGAAGCGCTTTTCGACGAGGTGCTTGAGGCGGTCGCGTAGCGGTTCGATGCGGATGCCGTCGATGACATCGCCCATAAAGGCGAACATGAGCAGCAGGCGTGCCTCGGCTTCGGGGATGCCGCGTGTGCGCATGTAGAAAAGGGCGGCAGGGTCGAGCTGACCGGTGGTGGCACCGTGCGAGCACTTGACATCGTCGGCGTAGATCTCGAGCTCGGGACGTGCGACGATATGGCACTGGGGTGTGAGGATGAGGTTGCGGTCGGTCTGGTGTGCGTCGGTCTTGTCGGCACCTTCCTGCACGAGAATGCGGCCTACGAACGAGCCGCAGGCTTCCTCGTCGAGGACATACTTGAAGAGCTCGTCGCTCTGGCACTTGGGCGCACGGTGACGGATGTAGGTGATGTTATCGACCTTTTGAGTACGGTCAGCAATGCAGAGGCCATAGAGGCGGGTGTTGGCATCGTGTCCGCAGAGGTCGATATAGACGCGGTTGCGCGTCTGTCCGGCGGTGAGGGCATATTGGCCAACGGCAACGTTGCTGCCCTCCTGTTGCTCGACATAGACCGAGCTGAGGCGACGGCAGTCGGCATGATGTTCCTCGAGCTCGTAGAAGTCGAGGGTGGAGTAAGCACCCGCAAAGATCTCGGTAACCTGCAGGCTGAGCAGCGTGCAGGCGCGGAGCTGTGAGGCATGGTCGCAGACGAGTACGCTGGCCTTGGCACCTTCGCCGAGAATGATGAGGATGCGCTGGCAGGCCATGAAGTCCTCGACGGCACGAAGGAGGGAGATGAGCTGGATGGGACGTTCGACCGTAACACCTTCGGGCACGTAGAGCACGAAGCCGTCCTGGCAAAACAGGGTGTTGAGTGCAGCTTCGCCGAGGGGACGATGGGCCGTGACGTTGGTGCCCTGACTGCGCACATCGTAGGGCGGCTCCTCGTTCATGGCGAGACGGTTGTAGTAACGTGCAGCTACATCGGGATAGCGTAGCGCGAACTCACGGAGCGAGCCCGAGAAAACACCGTCGGCCCCCTCGCGGGTATGGGAGACTAGTTGCTCATTGACCAGATAATGCACGCTGGTGGAGAGCTCGGGCACGGCGCAGGTGAAGAGGTCATTGTGGTCGGTGGGTACGACGTAACGTGCGAGGTTGATGCTGTAGTCGGCAGCGAGCAGGGCCTCGGGATCGACGTGCGTATAGTCCTTCGGACGACTCAAACCGACGCGCTGCAGCACCTCAGCGGCAGCTTCGCGCTGGGCGTTGAGGACGGGGGCAGCATGCTCGTCGATGAGGGCGCGCTGGGTTCGATAGAGGTCGAGGTATTGGGATGACATGGAAAGGGGCGAAGGAGTTTGAGGGGTTCGAAGGGTTTGAGGGGCAGCCATTCATGGCTGCCGACAAAGACAAGGGAGGGGGGATTAAGAGGCATCAAACTCTTGTTTGACCCAGTCGAAACCTTCGGTGAAGATGCGGTCGCCAAGTTCGGGGCCACCGCTCTTAACGATGCGGCCACGATAAACGATGTGGACGAACTGCGGCTGGACGTACTCGAGGAGCTTCTGATAATGGGTGATGACGATGGTGGAGCGTTCGGCGCTCTTGAGGCGG
Source organism: Bacteroidales bacterium (assembly GCA_017548545.1). Taxonomy (GTDB): domain Bacteria; phylum Bacteroidota; class Bacteroidia; order Bacteroidales; family UBA3663; genus Liminaster. The sequence goes on from JAFYZW010000043.1 coordinate 15,040, forward strand.
TTGACGCCATCGCTGACGATGCGGAGGGCATCGACGTCAAGGCCCGAGTCGGTCTCGTCGAGAATCGACAGGGTGGGTTCGAGCATGGCCATCTGGAAGATCTCGTTGCGCTTCTTTTCACCGCCTGAGAAACCCTCGTTGACCGAACGGTTGGCAAGCTTGTTGTCGAGCTGTACGACGGCACGTTTCTCGCGCATCAAGCGCAGGAATTCGGTGGCTGTGAGGGCTGGCAAGCCTCGGTACTCGCGTTGGGCGTTGACGGCAGTGCGCATGAAGTTGACCATCGATACGCCGGGGATCTCGATGGGATATTGGAAGGAGAGGAATATGCCCTCCCAGGCGCGTTCCTCGGGTTTCATTTCGAGGAGGTTACGGCCCTTGTAGAGGATCTCGCCTTGTGTGACTTCGTACTGGGGATTGCCGGTGAGGATGGCAGAGAGGGTGGATTTGCCGGCACCATTGGGGCCCATGATGGCGTGAACCTCACCCGTGTTGATGGTGAGGTTGATGCCTCGTAGGATCTCTTTGCCAGAAGCGCTGGCGTGAAGGTTGCGGATTTCGAGAAGGGACATGATATTTTAATTTGGCAGCCATAGATGGCTGCGACAAGGACAAATGTGGGGTTATCCGACGCTGTTTTCGATGGAGAGGCTGAGGAGCTTCTGGGCCTCGACGGCGAACTCCATGGGGAGTTTTTGGACGACCTCCTTGGCGTAACCGCCGACGATGAGCGAGACGGCGTCCTCCTCCTTGATGCCGCGTTGTTGGCAGTAGAAGAGCTGGTCCTCGTTGATCTTGGAGGTGGTGGCTTCGTGCTCGACGATGGCGGTAGGGTTCTGGATATCCATGATGGGGAAGGTGTGGGCTCCGCAGGTCTTGCTGAGCAGCAGCGAGTCGCACTGCGTGAAGTTGCGCACACCGTCGGCACCGGGCAGAATCTTGACCATGCCACGATAGGAGTTCTGGGAGTGGCCGGCCGAGATACCCTTCGAGATGATGCGTGAGCGGGTGTTGCGTCCGATGTGGATCATCTTGGTGCCGGTGTCGGCCTCCTGGTAGTTGTTGGTGACGGCCACGGAGTAGAACTCGCCTTGGCTGCCTGCACCCTTGAGCACGCAGGAGGGGTACTTCCAGGTGATGGCAGAACCTGTCTCGACCTGGGTCCATGAGATCTTGGAGAAGTCGCCTGCGCAGAGGGCACGCTTGGTGACGAGGTTATAGACACCGCCCTTGCCCTGCTTGTCGCCTGGATACCAGTTCTGGACGGTAGAGTACTTGACTTCGGCACGTTCGTGAACGTAGATCTCGACGACAGCGGCATGGAGCTGGTTTTCGTCGCGCATGGGGGCGGTGCATCCTTCGAGGTAGGAGACGTAGGCCTCTTCATCGGCGATGATGAGGGTGCGCTCGAACTGGCCTGTTCCGCTGGAGTTGATGCGGAAATAGGAGGCGAGCTCCATAGGGCAGCGAACACCCTTGGGGATATAGACAAACGAGCCGTCGGAGAAGACGGCCGAGTTGAGTGCCGAGTAATAGTTGTCGCGCACAGGCACGACCTTGCCAAGGTATTTGCGGACGAGGTCGGGATATTCGCGCACCGCTTCGCCGAAGGAGCAGAAGATGATGCCGAGTTCGGCGAGCTTGTCGCGATAGGTGGTCTTCTGCGATGCGGAATCGACGATGGCATCGACGGCCATGGTCGAGGAGGTCTCGACGGCAGAGAGTTCGGTGCCTGTGGCCCTGCCGAGCAGCATGTCGCGCTCGTGGAGGGGTATGCCGAGCTTGTCGAAGGTCTTGAGAATTTCAGGATCGACATCGCCGGAGGCCACCTTCTTGCGTGGGGCGGCGTAGAACGAGATGTTGTCGTAGTCGATGGGATCGACCTTGACGTGTCCCCATTGGGGCACGGGTTGCTGCCGCCAGTAGCGATAGGCTTCGAGGCGGAACTGCAGCATCCAGTCGGGCTCCTGCTTCTTGGCCGAAATCAATCGGACAACATCTTCGTTGAGGCCCTTGGGGATAATATCGGTGTCGATGTCGGTGGTGAATCCGTACTTGTATTCACTGGAAGTGAGGTCCTTCAGTACGTCGTCCGACGAGGGTCCGTTGTTCATAACTTTACTTGTTGAGCAGCTCGAGGGTGGGCTTGAGGATATGCTCGGAGGCCCAGGGAGTGATGACGTCGATGAGCTGATGGATGCGTGGCACGAGCGCGCTGGTCTCGAGATATTGCTTGAGTTTCTCAATCTCGATGTGAGCGGTGATCACTTCGAGGAGCGAGATGATGAGTGCCACGATGATGCAGAACTTGAGTGCACCTACCAAGCCGCCGGCAAGGCGGTTGATCCAACCAAGCGAGATGGAATCCATGAACTTGTCGAGCAACACGGCCAGCTTGTTCAGCAGGAACATGGCAAGGAAGAAGACGATGACCCACACGACGATGGAGGCCAACGTCTCGCTTTCGATGAAGCGGCTGGCGAATGGCTTGGTGAATGGTGACGCAAGATTGGCGGCAATGGCAGCCAGCACCAAGCCTGCTATGCCGACGGCTTCCTTGAAGAAACCACGGTAGAGACCGATGCAGGCGCCAATGCCTACGATGATGAGGATGATACGGTCGAGGTCGTTGAGTACCATAGGTGTAAATGATTGGGGCGGCCAAGCTTGGCCGCCACTGAAACACTGGATTTAGAGCTTGGCCTTGATTTCGATCTCGGTGTAGGTCTCGATGAGGTCACCCTCCTGGATGTCATCGTAACCGTTGATGGAGAGACCGCACTCGAAGTTGGTGCCTACCTCCTTGACATCGTCCTTGAAGCGCTTGAGGCCTGCGAGTTCGCCCGTGAAGATGACGATGCCGTCGCGGATGACGCGTGCCTTGTCGGTGCGATGAATCTTGCCATCGCGAACGATACAGCCGGCCACGGCTCCGACCTTCGAGATCTTGAAGACGGACTTGACTTCGGCATTGCCGCAAATCTCCTCCTTGACGATGGGTTTGAGCATACCCTCCATGGCCTCCTTGACCTCCTCGATGGCATCGTAGATGATGGAGTAGGTGCGGATATCGACGCCATCCTGGTCGGAGAGGCGCTTGGCAGCCAGAGAGGGACGTACCTGGAAGCCGATGATGATGGCCTTGGATGCTGCAGCAAGCACCACGTCGCTCTCGGAGATCTGGCCCACAGCCTTGTGGATGACGTTGACCTGGATCTGCTCGGTAGAGAGCTTGATGAGCGAGTCGGTGAGTGCCTCGACAGAACCATCGACGTCGCCCTTGACGATGAGGTTGAGCTCCTGGAAGTTGCCCACAGCGATGCGTCGACCGATTTCGTCGAGGGTGAGGCGTGTCTGGGTACGCAGCGCCTGCTCACGCTGCAAGCGGTCGCGTTTGGCTGCAATCTCGCGTGCCTCCTGCTCGGAGTCGAGCACACGGAACTGGTCGCCTGCAGAAGGAGCACCGCTCAAGCCGAGCACCTGTACGGGTGTAGCAGGGCCTGCTTCCTGTACCTTGGCGCCACGTTCGTTGAAGAGCGCCTTGACACGTCCGTAGTGCTTGCCAGCGATGACCACGTCGCCCACGTGGAGTGTGCCGTTCTGGACGAGCACGGAGGCCACGTAGCCGCGACCCTTGTCGAGGGTGGCTTCGATGATGGTGCCGCTTGCCTGCTTGTTGGGGTTGGCCTTGAGGTCGAGGAGTTCGGCTTCGAGGAGCACCTTTTCGAGCAATTCATCGACGTTGAGACCGTCACGGGCCGAGATGTCCTCACTTTGGTACTTGCCGCCCCACTCTTCGACGAGGTAGTTCATGCCGGCGAGCTGCTCCTTCACCTTGTTCGGGTTAGCAGTGGGCTTGTCGATCTTGTTGATGGCGAAGACCATGGGCACACCAGCTGCGGCAGCATGGTTGATAGCCTCCTTGGTCTGTGGCATGATGCCGTCGTCGGCTGCGATGATGATGATGGCGATGTCGGTCATCTTGGCACCACGGGCACGCATGGCGGTGAATGCCTCGTGACCAGGGGTGTCGAGGAAGGTGACGTGACGACCATCCTTGAGCTTGACGTTGTAGGCACCGATGTGCTGGGTGATGCCACCGGCCTCACCTGCGATGACGTTGGTCTTGCGGATGTAGTCGAGGAGCTTGGTCTTACCGTGATCGACGTGGCCCATGACGGTGATAATGGGCGGACGCGACACGAGATCCTCCTCACGGTCGGCTTCCTGCTCGAGTTCGGCCTCGACCTCCTCGCTGACATACTGTGTCTCGAAGCCGAACTCGTCGGCAACAAGGTTGATGGTCTCGGCTTCGAGGCGCTGGTTGATGCTGACCATCAGACCCAGCTGCATACAGGTCATGATGACGTTGGTGACGGGCACGTTCATCATCGTGGCCAGGTCGTTGACGGTGACATACTCGGTGAGCTTGAGCACCTTCGATTCGGCAGCCTCCTCGGCCTGTGCTTCGGCGGCAGCGGCAGCAGCAGCGTTGCGCTTGTCCTTGCGGTACTTGACAGCCTTCTTGTCGGGCTTGTTGGTCAGACGAGCGAGGGTGTCCTTTACCTGCCTCTGTACATCCTCTTCTGAGATCTCCTGCTTGTAGGCGTTGTTGCCTTTCTTCTTGTCCTTGCCTTGGTGACGACCACGACCATCGGTGTTCTGCTGATCCTTGCGGTCGCGGCGCTCCTGTCCCTTGGCATCGCGTGCCTTGCCCTGCTTGATCACCTCGTTGATATCGACCTTCTGGGCACCACGTTGGCGACGGCTGCCACGTGCCTCCTCGCTGGAGGTACTGCGAGCCTGGCCATTGCCATTCTGGGACTTCTGCTCACGCTCCTTTTTGCGCTCCTCCTTCGACTTTTTCTTCGGACGAGTGGATTGGTTGAGGGAGTCGAGATCGATAGTGCCGAGCACGTTGATCTGCGGTTGTTCGGGCTGGTTGAGACGGAATACCTCACCGTTGCGAGCTTCGGCAGGCAGGGGTTCGTCGTTGATGCGATCCTTACTGCGTTCACCCCAGATGGACTGGTTGGGCTTCTTCTCGGCAGGAGCATCAGCCTTCTTGCCCTCCTTGGCCTTGGGCTTGGCTGTTTCAGCGGGCTTCTTGGCTTCGGACTTTGCCTCTGTGGTCTCAGGCTTTGGCTCGTCGGCCTTCTTGCTTTCGGGCTTGGCAGTCTCGATGCTCTTGGGAGCCTCTTTGGCCTTGGGAGCCTCGGAAGCCTTCTTGTCCTCAGTCTTGGCAGAGGTCTTGTCTTCGGCTGGCTTCTTCGAAGCATCGAGGTCGATGTGACCCACGATCTTCATAGCAGCCTGCATGATTTGCTCTTCGGTAGGAGTCTTGGCAACCGAAGACGTAGGTGCGGGCTCGGCCTTGGCCTCAGCCTTGGTTGCCGGCTTCTGTCGCGTCTGAGGAATGCCCTGGTTGACAGCGTTGATCTGGCGGGTCTCCTCCTTGATCTTGTCACGTGTCTGCAAGCGTTCCAGACGCTCGCGTTCGGAGGCCTGCTTGACGGATTTATCTTTGTTGAATTCCTTGCTTAATAACTCATATAGGTCGTCGGGGACCTGGCTCATCGGCTTCCATTCCATGCTGGGGTCTCCTCCCTTCTTTTCGAGGAAATCGACGAGGGTTTGGATGCCGACGTTGAAATCTTTAGCAATCTTACTTAATCTCATTCACGAAAGGTTTTTAATGGTTAACTATTCTGACTCGGTGGTATTGGTTCCTTCTTCGGAATCTTCTGAGTAGTCGGCGTCTTCGGAATCGTCGGATTCCTCGTCGTCTTCGGGTTCGAACTCCTTCGAGAGAATTGCACGAACTTCCTCGACAGTCTCGTCCTCGAGGTCAGCCTTGTCGGCCACGAGTTGTGGGTCGGCATCGAGTACAGCCTTGGCGGTGGCAAGGCCGATACCCTTGAGCGCCTGGATAACCCAAGGATCGATGACATCGGAGAAGTCATCGAGGAAGATGTCGTTGCTGTCGCCCTCGCGGTAAACATCGATCTGATAACCTGTGAGCAGGCATGCCAGCTTGATGTTGGCACCGTTCTTACCGATGGCGAGAGATACTTCTTCGGGACGCATGAATACTTCAGCGGTCTTGTTCTCCTCGTTCACATGAATCTGAGAGATGGAAGCGGGGGAGAGGGCGCGCTGGATGAACAAACTGGGATTGGTGGTATATGGGATGACGTCGAGGTTCTCGCCGCGCAGCTCACGTACAATGCCGTGGATACGTCCACCCTTGACACCGACGCAGGCTCCTACGGGGTCGATGCGATCGTCGTTGGTCTCGACAGCAATCTTGGCGCGTTCGCCGGGGAGACGAACGATCTTGACGATGCGAATGGTGCCGTCGGCCACCTCGGGGATCTCCTGCTCCATGAGGTGCTGGAGGAAGATGGGGGCGGTGCGAGAGAGGATGATCTTGGGGTTGTTGTTGTTGTTGTCCACGCGGAGTACAACGGCGCGCACCTGGTCGTTCTTGCGGAAGTTGTCGCCTGGGATTTGTTCGCTGCGTGGCAAGGAGAGTTCGTTGCCGTCCTCGTCAACCATCAGCATCTCGCGTTTCCAGATCTGATAAACCTCAGCGGTGGTGATACGGCCAATGAGGTCCTTGTACTTGTTGTAGAGCAAGTCCTTCTGCAGTTCGAGGATCTTGGCAGCCAAGGTCTGGCGCAGATTGAGGATGGTGCGGCGACCGAACTTCTCGAAGTGTACCTCCTCGGTGAAGTCTTCGCCAATCTCGATGTCGTCAACCGTCTTGCGAGCCTCGCTGAGAGACACCTGAAGGTTGGGGTCGGTAAGGTCTTCGTCGGCTACTACCTCACGGTTCTTATAGATTTCGAAGTCGCCCTTGTCGGGATTGATGATGATGTCGAAGTTCTCGTCAGTTTCGAACATTTTTGCCAACACTGAACGGAATGAGTCCTCGAGTACGCTGATCATTGTGGAGCGGTCAATGTTCTTAAGCTCCTTGAATTCCTGGAAGGTATCTACCATTGAGATCACTTCCTCTTTCTGTCTTGCCATTTCTTGATTGTATGATTTTAATATTAATATTTTTTGTCAAAAGTTGTAGTAGATACGGTTGACATCCTTGTGGGAGAGATGTTCGTGGTGTTCGACCTCCTGCTTCTTCTTACTGCGCTTGCCGGTAGCGGGGTCGGTGACATGCTCAAGGGTAGTCCAGGTAAGGTCGAAACCTTCTTCGTCGGCGACACCGAGAATACCGCGAAGCTTGCGGCCATCGCGTAGCATCACCTCCATGGTCTCGCCTTCGAACTTGGCATACTGGCGCAGGGTGCGGAGGGGAGCAGTGAGACCGGCTGAACCGACTTCGAGCTCGAAGTCCTCCTTGTCGCGGTCGAGGTGCTCGTTGATATAATGGTTGAGTGCAGCGCACTCGTCGATACTGATTACCTCGTCGTTGTCGAGGGTGATGACGATCTGGTTGTCGCGGCTTACGGTCACGTCGATGAGGTAGCTCTCACTTTCGCTGGCCAGAAGATACTGATTGACCAGATCGATGATTTCCTGCTTCTGAATCATGTGTATAATGTTGTTATAATAGAGAAGAGGGAACCGAAAAATCGGCTCTCTCTTCGTGTTTCGCGGTGCAAATATACATATAATTATTTAAACAAACAAGAAAATCGTGAAAAATTTTTAATAATTTTTACATTTTGACCGATTTAATACATTGGAGATTGCAAAAAATGCATCATTTCATATTGTAGGTATGGACGCTTTTCCCTTGAGCCGATGGGAGATAATTGATGCCCCACCAGCACATCTGCAGGCAACAGAAACTGATGATGATCAGAAAGATGGAAACCTTGCTGCGGAAGGCATTACGCGATAATTGTCGATAATGGATATAGACAAGGAAAGAAAGCCAGGTGATGCCAGCCCATGTCTCCTTGGGATCCCATGCCCAATAGTGTCCCCAAGCCTCCTTGGCCCACAAGGCACCGAAGAGCATGCCGATGGTCATGAACGAAAGGCCCACATAGACGAGGTTGTCGAGCATGCTCCAGATATTCTCGTCGTCACGTTTGTTCTTGGCAAATAGCAGATAGAGAGCTACGGCAAGAGCAGCCCCAAAGAGGGCGTAGCAGAACATATAGACGATGACATGGGGAGCGAACCAGGGACTCTGCAGTGCGGGCATCAGCGTGGTGTTGTGGATCTCGGGCTTGAAGAGATTGACGCAGATGAAGACGAGGGCCATGACGGTAGAGAACGAGAGTATCCACCTGTACTTCCATCGGCTCCAGATGATAATGCCTGCGACGGGAAGGAAGAAGGAGTACCAGAGGCGTGTCTCACCCATAGTACGCAGAGGTGGACGCTCCAGACTGATCCACAGACCGCAGATGAACGCGAAGAAGAGGGCGATGCCGAGCAGGGTGAAGGTCGCGGTGAGCTTCTTCTTCTCGCGGAAGGAGTAATACGCACCAAGCGCCCACAGCAATACCGAGGGGATGGCGAAATAGGGGAAGTGTTGCCAGGAGATGAGCATAACTATTTTTTGTTATAGCCGGCGGTGATGAAGGTGAGGACAGCGCCAGCAAGCATCATGTAGATGCCTGCATAGACCCAAGGGAGCCATGGGTCGCGGACAAGTTCGAATACGGAGGTATCAGACCAACGGCCCAGAGCCTGATCGTAGGAAACCTGATAAATTTTCCATCCGTTGATTTCAAGGGGCTTGTTGACTTCGATGGTGCCATCCATCTTTTGGTTGTTGGCAGCATAGACGGTGACATCGGAGGCATATCGTTTCGGCTCACGATCGGGCATGACGGCACTATAGAGCGAGTCGAGACGCAGTGCCTTGTAGGGGAACATGAAACTGCCGCAGCTTACCCATCCCTGCTTAGTGTCTAGGGCTGTACCTTGGCCATTGGCAGCTTCTTCGGCTGAAGCAAATCGGGTGGCGGTGATGAAGCCCGCTGTACATGCACCCATCGAAGGCCACTCGACATATCGATCCATATCCTGGTTGCCGAGCGAATCCTTGCGCCCATAGACGATCGCAGCATACTCCCAGATGGAGTCCTGTTGAATACGCCATGGACTATCATCGACAATCATTCCTGTCTCGTTGTCAATTACGACATACTTGGGCGGATATTCATCAATTGTGAAGTCGTGCAGTTCGATGGCCAAAGGCAGTTCGACGACTTGTGGAGGCATCTGTGTGCCCACCTGATCGATGGCTCGCCATTCGGGCTGATCGACCTTTGCCGTGAGGCGATACTTCTGCATGTCGGCGTATCCGAGGGTTCCACATACCATGGCCATAAATAGGCCCAGATGATTGCAGATGAAGCAAAGGTTGCGGACAATGCCGCCCCTTGTGAAGTGGAGGATGCGACGGATGGAGATGAGGCCGAGGATATTCATCAGCCAGATATAGACCAAGGTGAAAGGCCACGAGCGAAGCATCTGGTCCCAGCCGGAGAGTCCCAACAGGAGTGTGACAAGGACACCGTAGGCCAGCGCGGGCACGGGAGCATAGACGGTCATCGTCCAGGTGACAACATAAATGTGCTTGCGCACGGCATAGACAATGCCGAGCACAAGCACATAGATTGCCAAAAGGATAGTGTTGAGTGGGAAGGCAAGCAGACGCCAGTCGATTGGACCGATGGAGAACTGCAGCATCAGACCCACCAGGATGAGTCCTGCGCCAATGGTGATGCCTTCCGCGAATTTCCAGGGTTTAGACCACACGGATTCTTGGATTAATTCATTGACAATTCCTTGATGTCATCCTTATAGGTAGGCATGTAAGCGTCGTCGGCAACCTTGCCTTTCGACTTGGCATCCTGCTGCCACTTCGGAACAATTTCCTCGAGGAACTTGGCCTTTGAAGCGCGCTTGCCCGCCATGTCGAGGCCGATGTAAGCCTGAGCCTTCTCCTTGGTCGAAAGGTCGGGCATGGGCACTTCCTCGTTGTGGCCAAGGCTTGCGAGGGTTTTGCGTATCTCAAGACGTGCCTGGAGAGCATAATCGACCGAACGGCCGAGGATACGGGTAATCTCCTGTGGGGCGTGGAAGAATGAACCATGACTTGCTACAGCATAGTCCCAACGCCACTGACCCTTGCGGATGAACTGGAGGGCGGCACGCATCTGGTCTTCGGTAGCACCGTTATCCCAAGCATACTTGGCTTCGATGTGAGCCTTGACCAGTTCGGCTTCTGCCCGTGTGCGCATCTCTTCCACCTTGTGCTGGCGCTCGAATACGTTCTTGAGGAGGTCTTCCTTGCTCTCGCGATGGCAGGTGAGACAGGTGCGTTCCATGTTGGCCAATGGGCTGACAATGTGGTGATCAGAGAACTTGACGCCACCGGCGTTGGTGTAAGGCATGTGGCAGTCGGCACAGCTCACGCCACGCTGTCCATGGATACCCTGCTTGTTGGTCTCGAAGCCCGGGTGCTGGGCCTTGAGGATGGGAGCCTTAGAGAGGGCGTGGATATAATCGTAATAGCCGGTCTCGTCGAAGTAAGCCTCGGCATCCTCGACGGTGAAGCCCTTATCCCATGGGAAGGTGAGATACTGGTCGTGCTCAGGAGTGTTCGGGTCGTTCTTGAAGTAGTACTCGACGTGGCACTGGCCGCAGACCAGCGAACGCATCTCCTGCTGTGTTGCCTTGGTGATGTCGCGGCCCTGACGCTGATAAGCCTCGATGAGGGCAGGACGGCTGATGCGGAGGTCCATGGATTCAGGATCGTGGCAGTCGGAGCAGCCCAGTGGATTGGTGATTTCGTTGCCCCACATGGCCCAGTTTGCCTTGTAGTATTCGGTAACGCCCTTCTCGCTCATGACGCGTGGCACATCAGGCGACTTGCAGGTCCAGCAGGTTCCAGGCTGGTTGGAGCCAGTGGTCTCGGTGTCGGGAGCACCTGTGCGGAGAGTGCGGGTCATGTCCTCAACAGTGTGCATGTGTCCGCGTGGGGTGGTGTAGTCCCAAGAGAATGCATAGCCTGCCCAGAGCACTACCATGTTGGGACGATAGGCGAGCACGTCGGTAGCTTCGTTTCCGTTGTGGTACATCTGAGGCACTACACCTTCCTTGTTGGGATTGTTGACGTCAAGAGGTTTCGAATCGAAGTTCGTCTCGAGAGTCTGGCGCCAAGTGTCGTACTCTCGTGGGAAGTCGGTCCGGAAGTCCTCGTTCTGTGCATGAATGGTCTCGCCAGTGAATGGGGCTTTGCGGTTGTTAAAGATGCTGGCGACCTCGGCACGGCGCTCCATCAGTGCGCTGGTAAGCAGGCCAAGACCGAAGACCACCACCATGGCAATGATAAACAATGCCCATGCTTTGCCGCTCGATAACTTGTTGTTGTTTTCCATAATTATTTTCTGTTTTGTAATATTCGTTGATAGATGGTATTTCCGATAAGGTTATTTCAGCATTTTCTGGAGCCATGAAGGCACAGGGCTGTCAGGCAGTGGCACCTTGGCATCGGGGGTGGCTGCGAGGTTGGAGCGTCCGCCGTGAGGCACGTTGCGGTGGCAGTCCCAGCAGACCTTGCCTTCGCCCACAGCAGTCATCATGTAGGTCACCTTTCCGGTATTGACCAGTGTGGTGTTGAGGTCGGTGTGACAACGAATGCAGTTGTTCATGATGACCTGGTTGGCGGCTTCGCCTGGACGTGGAGCTTGACGTTCGAGGTGGGTGACAAACTTGGATACGTGGTTCAGACCATCGGTTGCCTTGAAGAAATACTTACGAGCAATGTTCTCGTGAGGCACATGACAGTCGTTGCATGTGGCATTGCGTGCATGGCTCGAATGGAACCATGTGGCGTAATAGGGTGTCATGATGTGACAGTTGACACATGCCGAAGGGTCATCCCCCAGATAGCTGTGGGCTCTCAGGATGTACAGAAAGAATAATCCGCATCCTACAAGGGCACCCAGTAGGATGAGGCTGACACACTTCTGACGACGTGTGAGCCGGTCAATAAATAGGGTTAGAATATTCATAATGCCTTTATTTTTTCAACGAGATAGGGTACTTTTTTGTATTATAGGGGTACTAAGTGATGGAAAAAGGGTTATTTTCATGTGTTTTCTTGTTTCCTGTGCAAAAATACATTATCTTTGCGACATAAAAGGTAACCAAGAACTATAATTTTAAGGAGTCCAGATGCTCAGACCATTCACTTTAGAACTCAACTTTCAGCTTGATAATAAGGGAATTCCCATGTATCAGCAACTAGCCGAGGGAATCCAGAAACTCATCATTTCTGGTACCCTAAAACCTGGCGATGCGCTACCTGGAAGTCGCGAAATAGCTTCACAACTGCATATTAGCAGGAAAACCGTCGTTTCGGCGATGGAATTGCTGTTGTTCAGCGGCTGGCTCGAAAACCGCGAACGTGTTGGGTTGTTTGTAAATATGAAGTTGCCTATAGAGAATAATAGGCAAAATGGCAAATTGTCAATCGAAAGTGACAAAAACAAGAGCAAAACGCCCGAGCCTGATAATAGGCAGTTTCGGCTGGTTGTCAATGATGGTTTCCCAGACACCCAGCTGACACCTTACGAAGCGTTGAGCCGTGCCTATCGGCAGTTGTTCAATCGTGCTGCGCGTTGGAAGATGATGGGCTACAATGACCCAAGGGGCAGCAGCAAGTTCCGTCACTCGTTGGCTCAAGAGATTTGCCAGGAGCGTGGTTTGCCTATCACAGAAGATGAGGTAATGGTGACTCGTGGAAGTCAGATGGCCCTGTACCTTGGCGCTCATGTGATGATCCGGCCAGGAGAGGCTGTGGCCATCGAGGATCCCACCTACGAGAATGCGCGGCTGGCGTTCGAGAGCGCAGGTGCTACGGTGTATCCGATTCCGGTGGATGAAGATGGTCTACGGGTGGATGTTCTCGAAGAGACCCTTGTGCAGCATCCCGAGATCAAGGGACTCTATGTGACGCCGCGTTTCCAGTATCCTACCACGGTGACCTTGTCGGCAGCTCGTCGTCGTCAGTTGTCAGACCTGGTAGTCAAGCATAACCTTATTGTTCTGGAAGATGACTTCGGACATAACTTTCATTTCACATCGAAACATCTGATGCCGCTTTGTTTGATGCTTCCGAAAGCAAATTGCTTGTACATCGCCACTTTTAGCAAGACCTTGGCACCGGCATTGCGCTTGGGGTTTGTCACGTCGTCGGTGGAGGTGATTAACCGACTGGCAAGTTATCGCAGAATCATCGATATGCAGGGCGACGAAGTGATGGAACGCTCGGTGGTCGAACTCGTGGAGAGTGGTGAGATCAAGCGGCATATCCGCAGGGCCAGGAAGGTCTATCAGGAGCGTTTGGACTATATCAGTTCGCTCATTGAAACCAAGCTGAAGGATAAGGTGAATTACAAGCGTCCCCATGGTGGCCTTGCATTGTGGATGACCATGGACAAGGATCCGAGACATGAGTTTGATGTTCGAGGAATCAAGGCACCTGTCTTTGTCTTGGCTGATGGACGATTCGGCATCCGTGTCGGTTATGCTTCGATGCAGAGGGAGGAAATGGAACTTCTCGTTAACCTGTTGGAAGACTTGTTGTAGATTTACTGGTAGAGACTAAAGTGCAGTCCGTTCTCATTGTGAGCAGACTGCACTTATTATGTGGGTATTGGCTTATTCTGCAGTGAGCTGGAGGACACGGCTGGCCCAGTCGTTGAGCTTGTTGTGATCGACGTCGTGGGTGTAGGGCATCTCAAGACCCGTCTGCATCAGGAAGGCTCCGCTGTAGGACTTTCCTTCGCAGGACAGAGGCTTGTTGTCGATGCGGTTGAGTTCATGGACGGTGTAGTACTTGTCGGATTCGAGGCCGGCCATCTTGATGCGCGGTACATGCTGGTTCTTGAACGTCTCGAGTTTCCACCAGAAGAAGACGGCTTGTTGTTTGTCCTGACTGACGTACATCAGTGAGGCGAGATTGTCGCCAGCATAAGGAGAATGCAAGCGATAGAGGTCGCCAAACTGAATGACGGGACGCACACGCTTGTAGTCGGTGATAACCTGGCGGCAGAATGCCTTCTCGTCGTCGGTCATGTTCTTGGGCTGTATCTCCATGCCGAGACGTCCTGACATAGCCACGTCACAGCGATATTTGAGCGAAGTGGTGCGGAACACGGCGTGGTTGGGCACGGCCGAGATGTGAGAGGCCATGGCGATGGCTGGGAAGAAGTAGGAGGTGCCCCACTGCATGAAGATGCGCTGCAGGCCATCGGTGTTGTCGCTTACCCAGAACTCATCAAAGTATGGAAGCAGGCCATAGTTGGCGCGTCCGCCACCCGAAGCGCAGTCCTGGATGATGACATCGGGATACTTGGCACGAATACGCTGGCAAAGTTGGATGAGTGCCTCGTGATACTTGATGTAGAGGTGGCTCTGCTCGTCCATTGGCAGGTACTGGCTGCCATGGTTCATGACTGGAGCGTTGGCGTCCCACTTGATGTAAGCAATCTCGGGATAGTTGCTGAGTAGATTATCGAAGATGCTGAAGGCGAAGTCCTGCACCTTGGGGTTGGTAAGATCGAGCACGACCTGTGTGCCGCCACGTCCTTGTACGGGTTCGCGGCCTGGAGCCTTGATGATCCAGTCAGGATGTGCCTCGTAGAGCTCAGAGACGGTGTTGGCCATCTCGGGTTCGATCCAGATACCGAACTTCACGCCGTTCTTCTTGGCATCGCGCAGCAGGCCAGGGATGCCATCGGGCAACTTGCGTGTATCGACTACCCAATCGCCAAGAGAGGAGTTGTCGATATTGCGCGGATATTTGTCGCCAAACCATCCGTCGTCCATGACAAAGAGTTCACCGCCCATCGAAGCGATGTCCTTCATCATCTGGTCCATGCCTTCCTGGTTGATATTGAAATAGACACCCTCCCATGAGTTGAGGAGAATCATGCGCTCCTGGTTGGCATGACGTAACTGATACTTGCGGGCCCAGTTGTGGAAGGCCTGTGTGGCTCCATTGGTGCCGCGTGTGCTATAGGTATAGGCCGAATGTGGGGTGGTGAATGTTTCGCCACGCTTGAGGTGATATTCGCTGTTGTCGGGGTTGATACCGGCGAAGTACTGATGATAGTCCGATTCGTCGGTGTCGATGGTGATGCGGAAGTTGCCGCTGTAACAGAGCGCAGCACCGATGACGTCGCCCTCGTTTTCGCGTGCCGGGCCATCGAGCGAGAGCATGATCTCGTTGCGGTCGGTTGCTGAGTTGCGCAGACCGTCCTTGTTCTTCACTTCGACGAGTCCATTGGCAAGGGGCAGTTCGATGAGCTGGGCTTCGCTGGCCCAAGAACCGTTGAAGTGGGTCCAATAGACGTTGCCGCGACGCACGGGGAGCAGGGGGTTATAGAACTGAGTCAACGTGACCGTCTTCTTCTCTCCATTGGTGATGTCGGTCCACGATTCGATCATATCGACGTCATCGTAGGCGAGGTAGTAGAGATGGACGGTGATGGGATAGAGTGGATCGCTCAGTGTGATGGTGAGGAGTTGGCCAGAACGCTTGGCACCATTGGGAGCCAGGTCGTTGACGTTGCTTTCCTTCCACGAGTCGATGAGCATTTGGGTGGACATGTTACCGTCGGAATGACGCATAGCCAGACAGATTTCGTTCTGCGTATGTGTAGCTCCGTAAGCTGGATAGAGGTCGGCGCAGCTCCAGTTGGCATCGCTGGCCTTCTCAAGATTTTCGATGTCTTGAGACTTGAGGGCTGGGCCATAATAGAGGAACTGTGGCTCGGCGCCTTGTTTCAGTTCGACGACGAAGCTGTTGTTTGGGGTGCGGAGCTCCACCTTGTCGGCAAAAGCTATTGCTGGCAGGAGGCTTAGGAGCAGGAGGGGGGTGAGGGGTTTCATGTTTTTTGGGGTTTTCGGAGTATTCGGAGTAATCAGAGTACTCGGAGTTTTATCAAAATTCTCGTTCGATGATTTCGAGGCACATGCGGCTGTTGTGGTAGGGACATTTCCAGAATCCGGCATGGTCATCGCGGAGGTTGATGTTGCCTTCGGGGTCGCGGCTCCAGAACCATTCGCCATGGTTCCAATCGATGAGGTTATCCTTGATGTATTGCCAGCAACGCAATCCTTTTTGCAAAGCATCCTTATCGCCGAAATGCTGGTAGATGTTGAGGAAGCCGACAACGGCTTCGGCTTGCACCCACCAGTGTCGGTCGGCATCGACATGACCCGTGTCGAGGTTGGCTTCGTGGGTCATCGATCCGTCGGCATTGAGGCCCTTCTCGCTTGCCTTGGCAACGAGACGGACGATGGGCTCGACCTTTTGGAGCACCTGCTTGTCACCCAGGACAAGAGCAGCTTCGTGTATGAGCCAGGAACACTCGATGTCGTGTCCATAGCTTTCGAGCCAACCTGCCCCACGCTTCCAATCCATGTCGAAGAAGAGGTCAAGGTGGTGGGTCGTGGGATTGAGGATCTTGTCACAAAAGATGTCGATGAGCTGGCGAAGCGACTGCTCCACACGTTTGGAAACCACAGACCAATCCTCTCCATTCGAGAGTGGGTAGGGTCGGTTCTGCATCAGTTCGGGGCGCTCCTTCATCAATCGGAAGAGGTTGGTATAAGGCTCGATGATGTGAAGGTGGGTGTTCTGCGACTTGGGATAGTTGGCGTCTAGATCAGAGAGGCGCATGTCGGCTATCGTCTCCCATTCGCGTGTGCATGCTTCGATGTAGCCGCCATACTGTTCATCCCAGCTGTGCTGTTCGATGCAGTCGTAAAGCATGATGGCATAGTCGAAGGCCTCGGGATCGCCTGTAGCACGTGCATATTCCGTGAGTCCATAGATGACGAACCCGATGGCATAGAACTGCTTCTTGGTATCGAGGGGATAACCTTCGGCATCGAGGCTCCAGTAGGTGCCACCATACACCTTGTCGATGAAGTGCTCGAGGATGTAATCCTTGGCGCGTGTCGCAGCCATCAGATAATCCGGCTTGTGCAACACGCGATAAGCGGCCGAGAAACTCCAAAGGATGCGCGCATTGAGGATGCATCCTTTTGGGGCATCAGGTACCAAGATGCCGTCGCCACGCATCTGGCCGTAGAAGCCACGTTGGCGACGGTCCTGCATCTTGTCGAACCAGAAGGAAAGAATGTTGTGCTCGACAACATCCAGCATTTCCGCCTTTGTTCGAGATATCTCGTCCATGTTTATTTCTTAATGGGATATTTATAGAGGAGATAGAGCATGATCAATACGATAAATGCCGGGAAGAGCGAGAACAATGCCCAAATCATCGACCTCACCGACTCCATATCGGAGATAGTGACAGTGGTTTGTCCTGTAACTGGATCGGTGCCCGACACAAAGCCGGAGATACCGAGCAGGAGTGCCACAAGCGATCCGGAAATGGCGGTGCCGAACTTCTGGGCCATGGTGCCCGAGGAGAAGATGAGGCCTGTCGAAGATGTTCCGTTCTTCTCTGTGGCATAATCAGCCACGTCGGCATACATCGACCAAAGCAGAGGGGAGTAGAGGCCTATGCCCACCGAGGTGAGGATGACAATGGCAATGAGTGCCCAGATGTAGGCCGGATCCTGTGGGATGAAGAAGAAGAGTGTGGAGAATACGGCGCAGATGATGGCTGCCACGGTGAACGCCTTGCGTTTGGAGCCCATCCACTGAGTGAACTTGGGCGACAGTCCTCCGAAGATCATGCAGGTAACCTCGCCAAAGGTCATGAATACGGTGTAGTTGATGATGAGTCCGCTTACGGTGACATCGCCATGGAGGCAATACTCCATCAGATAACCTGCTACAGCGTAACGGAAACCGTTGAAGAAGTTGGTGCAGATGCCGATAAGGGTAAGGTAGATCCAGGGCTTGTTTTTGAACAGGTCGGCGAATGGCTTGAAGGAGAACTTCTCGGCTCTGACGGGTTTCAGTCGCTCCTTGGTAAGCAGGCCGCATGCCAGCGTACCGACTGCAGCGATTATGCCAAAGACTACTCCGATGATGGCATATTGATGCTGTTTGGCTTCAACGGTATAGGTGCCGTCGGCCAGTTTTTCTCCACCAATGAATTCGATAATGTACGGGAAGGTGAACAAGGTGATGAAGCCCATGGCATAAGCGCCCACCATGCGGTAGGATGAGAACTGGTTCTTCTCGTTATCGTCATCGGTCATCACGCCGAGCAGTGAGCCGTAGGGCACGTTGACGGCGGTGTACATGGCCATCATCAGCAGGTAGAGCGAGTAGGCATAGATGCGCTTGCCCATCGGTCCGAATTCGGGTGTGAAGAGGAGCAGGGCAAAGATCAGGCCGAAGGGGATGGCTCCAAAAATGAGCCAAGGACGATAGGTGCCCCAACGCGACTGGGTGCGGTCGGCGAGGCTGCCCATCAGAGGGTCGGTGACCACGTCGAACATACGTGCGATGAGCATCAAGGTTGCCGTGTCGGCAACGGTGAGGCCAAAGACATTGGTAAAGAAGAGGGGGAAGGCGATGGACATGATTTTCCATGTGATGCCTCCAGCAGCGGCATCGCCTAAGGCATAGCCGATTTTTTCTTTTAGTGTAGCCATGGGTTTATCAATTAACAATGAATAATTAACAAATAACAATTATTTTAGATTGAGGAATGCGAGATTGCGGTCGATGAGCTGGTTGCGCGTCTTAACGCTTTCGCCAGTCGTGAACTTGTCGGCAGGAGTGTTCATGCAGTAGTCAACGAGCTGTGCGATGGTCGAAGTAGCCACATGCAGGCGGGTGTCGGACGAAGCGTAGTAGATAAACACCTTGTCGTCCATCTGGTGCATGTCGGCGCCTGTGCCTCCATCGGCAATCCATCCGTTGGTGAAAAGTACGTTCATCACATCGCCGATATACTCTTCATCCTTTGGCACCATGAATGCGCCGCCAGGTTGTGCGATGACGCGGGTGGGGTCGTCGAGCGCTGTCATATACATATATAATACGTAACGAAGTCCCGAGGCACAGCCGCGAACGCCATGAGCCAGATGTAGCCAACCTTTGGGGGTTTTGAAAGGATGAGGACCCTCGCCATTTTTCACTTCCATGATGGTGTGATAGTGACGTGCGTTGATGATCTTTTCTTCCTTCACCTCGGCATGAGTGATGTCATCGATAAGTGCCCATCCGATGCCACCGCCCGAACCAGTGTCGATGAAGCCATCCTGTGGACGGGTATAGAGGGCATACTTGCCATTGACAAATTCGGGGTGCAGCACGACGTTGCGCTGTTGTGACCTTGTCCTCAAGTCGGGCAGACGCTCCCAGTTCACGAGGTCCTTTGTGCGAGCGATGCCGCAGGTGGCAGTGGCTGCGCTGAGGTTACCGGGCTGGCTATCGTCATGACGTTCCACGCAGAAGAGTCCGTAAATCCAACCGTCCTCATGCCGGGTGAGACGCATGTCATAGACATTGGTGGCCGGTGCGTCAAGACCAGGGAGGCAGCTGCCTTCAGGGGCTTCGGGTAGGGTGATGGGATGATTCCAGAAACGGAAATTGTCGATGCCATTGGGCGATTCGGCTACGGCAAAGAACGACTTGCGGTCGTCACCTTCGACGCGAACCACAATCACATACTTGTCGCCCCACTTGATGGCACCAGCATTGAGCGCTGCATTGACACCTATTCGCTCCATGAAGAATGGATTGGTGTCAGGATTGTAGTCGTAGCGCCAAATAAGGGGCGCATGCTCAGCGGTAATAATTGGGAATTCGTAACGGTTGAAGATGCCGTTGCCCTCAATCGGATTGTTCTTGCGCGAGATGAGGGCTTCATATTGGGCCTCAACGAAGGCCCTGCGTTCTTCGAAATTCATTCTTGGATATCTTTTAGGAAAAGCGTATTGGGTTGGGCATAAAGCTTCTTGAAATCATCGGCTGTGCACACATCCTTCGAAGCACCGAAGTGTCCATCGTACCAGTTGCGCCACGGCAGGAAGTAGCAGGGCAGATATGCTTGTTCGATGACGGGCTGGAAGACGCGTGTCCACCAGTCGGCAACGGGCGAGTTCTGCATGCCGCATTCGGTCACAGCAAAGAGCTTGCCATGCTCCTTGGCATAATTGCTCAGGAAAAGGATGTCGGCCGTAGCCTGACGGATGAAGTCCTCTTCCGATCCCCATTGGTAGCAATCTTCGCCCACAAGGTCGATGATGTCGTCGCCTGGCCAGCGCGATAGGAACATCTCCTCGGTCCAATAGCCCTGCAGGTTGGGCGAACAGCTCCAGACGATGTTCGTGGGCAGCTGCTTTGCGATATGGTCATAGGTCATGCGGAAGAACGCCTTGAACTCGTCGTCGGAGCAAAGCTTCTGGCCCCACCAGAACCATGAGCCGTTATATTCGTGCCAGGGACGCAGGATGAATGGCATGGGAGTGCCATCCTCGTAGGTGATGGTCTTGAGGAATGATGTTACGGCATCAAGCCAACCGATGAATTTCTCATGCTGTTCGCCGCCAGGCAGCACGTTGCGGACAACGGTTGTGTCGGCGACGTCCCAGGCCGTTCCACCTGTACGCGGATTACGGGGATGCCAACTGAAGGTGATAATGCCACCGCGCTCCACATGCTTGATGGCCTCTTCGCGAATCCAGGTGAATGGTACCGAGTCGAGGTTCTTGGCGTCGCCCATCTCGATGCCGCCCAGATCGAAGCCCATCACGGCAGGATAATCGCCGACGAGCTCGTAGGTGTCGGAGCGATCGCGTTCCCATTGCCATGTGACGCCATAGAATGGGTCATCCTGATGTGCATACATGTAACCGCGTTGGCGTAGATTGTCGAGGCGGGTGATGAGTGCCTGTGCCTGAGTCGTCGGCTCCCCTTCATTGGCTTTCTTGCTGCATGAAGCCATCACCGTGATGGTCAAGGCAATAATGAAAAGTATCTTTTTCATAATTTTTTATATTCAACACGAATTATCATGAATTTCCATTAATTTGTATGCATTTCTTTGTCTGGAAAATAATTCATGAGAATTCATGGTAATTCGTGTAGTTATCACCTTACATAATTACCTCAACCACATGCTTGCCCGGGGTGGCCTTGATGACGTTGCCTTCGATCGGCTTACCATCGACGATGATGGAGCTGACGCCCTTCTGGCGGCCATTGGGGTTGCGGACGGTGATATCGAATTCGATTCCACGAAGAATGCGCTTCACGCTGTACTCCTTCAGGTCGGCAGGGATACAGGGGTCAATCTCGATGCCGTCGTATGTCGGCTTGATGCCGAGGATGAACTGGGTGATGGTGTACCAGTTCCAGGCAGCTGTACCCGTGAGCCACGAGTTCTTGCCTTCGCCTGGCTTGGCGGCATCCTTGCCTGCCACCATCTGGCAATAAACGTAAGGCTCGACCTTATGAAGCTGCTGGTCCTTGATCCAGGCGGGGCAAATCTTGGTGTAGTGCTCCCACGCATCGTTGCCGCGACCGGCAACTGTCTCGCCGATGATGACCCATGGATTATTGTGGCAGAAGATGCCTGCATTCTCCTTGTAGCCGGCAGGGTAGGAGCTGATCTCGCCCATTTCGACATGATAGGTGGTGTAGGCGGGGTTGTTGAGCACCATGCCATGTTCGCAGTCGAGGTACTGCTTGCAGGCATCGAGGGCCTTATCAACCATGCCGTCCTCTATTCCAATGCCCGCCATGGTGCAGAAGCCTTGCGACTCGATGAAGATCTTGCCTTCCTCGTTTTCGTTCGAACCGATCTTGTTGCCGAAGAAGTCGTATGCACGCAGGTACCATTCGCCATCCCAGCCATGCTGCTTCACGGCCTCCACCATTTCGTCGATGCACTGCTGAGCCCGACGGGCTTCCTCCTCGAACTTGCCGCCAAGCGTCTGGCAGAGTTCGACATACTGTTTGCCGCAGAACACGAAGAGGCCCGCAATCATCAGCGATTCGGCCTTGCTGCCTGTGGTCTTGTTCTCGGTGGTCTGGAACGATTCGTTCGGATCCCATGAGAAGCAGTTGAGGTTGAGGCAGTCGTTCCAGTCGGCACGGCCGATGAGGGGCAGCTTGTGTGGTCCGAGGTTCTCGACCACGTGGTTGAACGAGATGCGAAGGTGTTCCATCAGCGTGACTTCAGAGCCCGGCTGGTTGTCCCAAGGCACCATCTCGTCGAGGATGCCGAAGTCGCCCGTCTCCTTGATATAGGCGATGGTGCCGAAGATGAGCCACATCGGGTCGTCGTTGAAACCGCCGCCGATGTCGTTGTTGCCGCGTTTGGTGAGCGGCTGGTACTGGTGGTAGCAACCACCGTCGGGGAATTGGGTCGATGCGATGTCGATGATGCGCTGGCGGGCACGACTCGGCACCTGGTGAACGAAGCCCACGAGGTCCTGGTTCGAATCGCGGAAGCCCATGCCGCGGCCTACACCGCTCTCGAAGAACGAGGCCGAGCGCGAGAAGTTGAACGTGATCATGCACTGGTATTGGTTCCAGATGTTCACCATGCGGTCCAAGCGCTCGTCGCCGCTCTTGACCACATACTTGTCGAGCAGTTCGTCCCACATGGCATGTAGTTCTTCGAAAGCAGCATCGACAGCCTCGACAGTTGAGAAGCGGTTGATGGTTTCGTGTGCCTTCTTCTTGTTCACCAGCGTCACGTCGCTATCCTGCGAAGTGATGAGTGTGCCACGGCGCTTGCGTTCGATGTCCTCGGTGGAGAATTTCTCGTCCTGCTCGTTCTCGACGTAGCCCAGCAGGAAGATGAAGTCCTTCGACTCGCCTGGCTGAAGAGTTACTTCGATATAATGGCTTGCAATGGGTGACCAGCCATGGGCCAGTGAATTGGCAGCGCGGCCAGCCATGACGCATTGAGGAGCCTCGAAGCCGTTGTAAAGTCCGACGAACGACTCGCGATCGGTATCGTAGCCCTGAATGGGGACATTGACAGTATAGTATGCGTAATGGTTGCGACGCTCCTTGTATTCCGTCTTGTGGTAGATGGTCGAGCCGTCGATCTCCACTTCGCCGGTTGACCAGTTGCGCTGGAAATTCTCCATGTCGGTAGCTGCATTCCACAGGCACCATTCGGCCAGCGAGAAGAGCTTCAATTGCTTCGTCTCCTTGCTTTGGTTCGTCAGGGTGACTTTCTGCACCTCGGCCCATGTGTTGAGAGGCACGAAGAATAGTACCGAAGCTTCTACGCCGTTCTTCGAGCCGGTGATGCGGGTGTAGTTCATGCCGTGACGGCATTCATAGCTGTCAAGCGGAGTCTTGCAAGGCTTCCAGCCCGGGTTCCACACCGTGCCGCCGTCGTTGATGTAGAAGTAGCGACCGCCATTGTCCATGGGCACGCCGTTGTAGCGATAGCGGGTGATGCGGCGGAACTTGGCATCCTTGTAGAAGTTGTAACCGCCGGCAGTGTTCGAAATGAGGCCGAAGAAATCCTCGTTCCCAAGGTAGTTGATCCAAGGGAATGGCGTTGCGGGATTGGTGATGACGTATTCGCGACTCTTGTCGTCGAAATACCCAAATACTTTTGTTTCCATTGTATTTTATAATATTAGTGATTCCAGAGTCTCCCTTCGTCGGGAAACTCCGGAAAGATATGTGATAATTGTTTACTTAAGCATATCGCGGGTGATGACATACGGGCTGTTCATGGCATTCTGCCACCATTCCTGCGGGGCATATGAAGTGCCTTCACCTTCATACCATGGCATGAACCACGACCAGGTGGCACCAGCTTCGAACTGTGCTCCGACATCGGCCACGTTGCCGCACTCCGATAGTGTCACCATCTTGTTCGGATAGGTAAATTGCACTTGTTGGAAGATGGATCTGATGCCCTCGGCATCCGTTTGGCTGTAGATATCTACGCCGACAATATCAACGTATGTGTCGCCGGGATACCAGCTTGGGTCGATGGCTGTCGGGATGTCGGTCCATACCCAGATGAGGTTGTTTACACCTTGGGCCTTCATGTAGTCGTACATAGCAATCCAGAGCCTCTTGCAAACCTCGGGTCCTTCCTTGCCCCACCAGAACCAGGCTCCTGTGCCTGCTTGATAGACGTCATAGTTACCCTTGGCTTCGTGGAAGGGACGCCAGATGACTGCAATGCCCAATTCCTGCATGGTCTTGAGGTAACCTGCCACCTTGGCGAGGTCGTCGTTCCAGATCTTGTTCTCCCAAGTGCCTTCGACGAGGCAGTTGCTTGGCATGAAAGTGGTAGCGTTGGGATGGATGACATATTCGATGTTGGCCTTCTTTGCCCGCTGAGGAGCTGCACCGCCTGACGAGAGAGTAACGCCTGTGAGCGTGTAGTCGTGGCCCGAAACGATGAGGCCGTTGGTCTGGATAGCAGCGAGGATGGTGGCATCGACGGTAATGCTGAAGTCTCCCGTGATGTCGAAGTATTCGTACGAAATGCCTGCTCCATCGACGAGGCCTTGCCATGAACTGCCATCCTTGAACGAGCCTTGTGCGCCGCTGTTCACATCCTTGACGTGGGCGGTGATAATGTCTCCTTCCTTGATTGCAGACAGGGCAGAAGCTTCAATCTTATACCATCCCGACCAATCGGAAGGCATGACCTTTTCTTCGGTCGAAAGGGTAGTACCATCACCTGGTTCGGGTTCCGGTTCTACGACGGGTTCTTCCGAGGGAACATTCCAGTGCCACATCGCTGCCACGATGCCACCTCCATTGTGCCAAGTGGTTACAGGAGTCATGTCGGAATAGTGGATCCACGTGCCGTCGAAAGGCAGATGGATGAAGTCGTAGCAGTTGATGGCCGGATATTTGCCAGTCCACTGGTAGACTTGTTCGGCATTTTTGTTGTTCCAGTTCACATCGGCCATTGTGCTCGAGAAGGTCTTCTGGCCATAGTTGGCGAGCAACGTCTGATAGAGCGCCTTGGCCTCTCTGGTAGCATTGCTGTTGACCAAGGCAGTTGCAGGAGCGACATTGATTGAAGCCCAGGTGATGGTGATGTCCTGTTCGTTGGTTTTCTTGCTTGGACCATAGACGAGGCCGGCAGGAATCGTGAGAACAATTTCGGAGACAGCAGGTGCCGTAAACTCGATGTTGAGCGTGTTGCTTACACCATAGACCACAGCCTTGTTGACAGGACTGCCATTGATCGTGATCTGGTTTGTCGTGGCTGTGACAAAGCCGATGTTCTCGTCAAACAAAAGTGCTACGGTGTGGTTGCCGGGATAAATCTGAAGCCCTGTGGCAAGGGTGTTGCCCGAAGTCGTAAGGGTATATGTATCGTCGCAGATGATGCCCGTAAACGTGGGCGCTGGCGCATCGATTTCCGTATATTGTGCATCGGTATCCATGCAGGCTGTCCATCCGAAGAAGACAGCTGCTGCACAGAGGACAGAGAATATCTTGATGGTTTTCATATCATTCACAATCTAATTGAAGACATTATTCGATGGTGATCTTGGTGATGGTTGTGCGATATCCGTTGGCCAGGAATACACCGCCCCAGTTTTGAACGGTGTAGGCTGCATCGAGCATCTCCTGTGTCAGGGTGAACGAGACGGCACCATTGTTCGCTGCCAGATCCCAATTCTCGTA
>JAFYZW010000044.1 GCA_017548545.1 Bacteroidales bacterium
AATGGCTCAAAATGCTGTTTTTCAAATAAAAAAATGCCGCAACTTATATTTCTATAAATTGCGGCATCGTTGCCCCACCGAGACTCGAACTCAGTCAAACAGAACCAAAATCTGGTGTGCTACCATTACACCATGGGGCAATCAATTTTTATTTTAGCGGGCGCAAAGATACGGGATAATTCTGACATTTCCAAATTTTTTCGGAAAAATCTTACTTAATTGTGCGTAGTTTGCGGGAAATGTTATGCGTGTTGCTCAAAATTGCTTGGCTCGGCATGGGCTTCGAGCACATTGATGACGTAGTCGCCAATCTTTTCGAAGGCATTGATGATGTCCATGTATAGCATGCCCGACTGATAGTTATAGTCGTTGTTCTGGACGCTCGCGATGTTCAGTTCGCGCAGTTGTCCGCGCAGGGCATTGATGGCATCCTCTTGATTGTAGGCACGCTGCATGTCGGCCTCGGTCATCTCGGGTTTCTTGAGCAGAGAGGTCATTTGTTCGAGGGCCTGCTTGACGAGCAGGAGCATCTTGCCGATATTCTGCTGCTGCATGGGGATGAAGGCCACCTTGTGCTCGTTCTTTCGCTCGACAAGACACGCCAGCTTGTAACAGGCGTCGCCGATGGATTCGAGTTCATCGACGATGCGAAGCAAGGCTCGCACACGGGCAGCCGTCTGGCCTGAGATGGACGAGGTGTCGAGGCTGTTCAAATAACGCACGATCTCGAGTTCCAGGCGGTCGGTGATCTTCTCGTACTTCTCGATGCGCGAAAAGGTGTGACTGTATTGGGGATTGTCGGCAGCCATGCGCATGAAGTCGTCGGTAAGCTGCATCATCCGTTGGCAACGTACGGCAAAGAGTGCAGTCTCCTTGCGTGCCTCCTCGATGGAAAGTTCGGCGGTGCTCAGCAGACCACTTTGGATGAACTGAAGTGTGAGTTCCTCTTCGTCCTCCTCGACGAAAGGCAGGAGACGTGCCACCAGGGCCTTGATCTGCGGAATGAATCCGATGAGCAGCAGGGCTGTGACAAAATTGAAGGAGGTGTGGAAGATGGCGATACCGAAAGCGAGCGCTGCAGGCGAAGGGAAGCCTGTGCCGAACGAGACAAACTGCCATGTCACTTCGCTGATGGGATAGATGAGGATGAGCGCCCAGCACATGCCGAAGAGGTTGAACAGGACATGGCTGTAGGCCGATCGACGTGCAGAGACGTTGGTGCGACGTGTGGCGAAGAGGGCGGTCAGGGTGGTGCCCACATTGACGCCAATGACGAGGGCTGCAGCCATCGGGAAGATAAGCCACTCCTTGGCCACCAGTGCCATGGCAAGCAGGATAACGGCTGCCGACGAACGCAGGATGACGGTGATGAGGATGCCGATGATCACGAAGATGAATATGCTCCAATAACCCCAACTGGATAGGGTGGCGAACAGTTGTGCTGCTGCCGGCTCAGCGTCGGGGGCAGGCATCATGGCGATGAACGTGGTGAAGCCCAGGATATAGAGCGCCACGCCCATGAGCATCTCGCCCCAAGGCCTGGCCTTGACCAGATGGCTGTACATGAGGGGCAATGCCACAACAACGAGAGGAATGGCCAGATAGCGGGCATTCCAGAAAAAGCCGAAAGTGGCGATAATCCAGGCCGAAAGCGTGGTGCCCACATTGGCACCCATCATGAGTGCAATGCTCTGACTGACGGAGAGCAGACCGGCATTCACCAGTCCCACCGTCATGATGGTCATGGCTGACGATGACTGGATAATGCTCGTAATCCAAGCGCCCGTCCAGAAGCTGGAGAGGCGGTTATGGCTGATGTGGCGCAGGCTGGCACGCATCCGCGAGCCTGCCACCTTGAGGATGCCCTGGCTCATCACCTTCATGCCATAGAGACAAAGGGCGATACCGCCGAGCAGGGAGAGTATGAGGATGAGGGAACTCATTTTCGAATAACAAAATGATGATGAATGGTCTCGTTTTTCTGCACAAAAATAATGAAAAAATTCAAGAATTGGACATGTTGGACATAAAAATCGGCAAAAAACTTACAATTTCGGGCAAAAATTGGCGAAAATGACGAATTTATACTTATCTTTGTCACTGATTTTCGAACCTTTTGAACACATTTATAACCCACTACTATGAACAAAGCATATACGCTACACGACTACTGCACCATCACTCAAAAGGAACTGCAGACCATCCCTTATATCAACGAAATCATCGAAGGCGGACACACCGCCGAACTCATCCTCGTGAATGAGGCGATACAGGAACGTCAGATAGCCAAGATCGCCGACGAGATCGCCCGACGCTCGAAGGTGCGCATCGTACTCATCGCAGGGCCATCGTCGAGCGGAAAGACTTCGACGAGCAAACGACTCTGTATCCAACTTCTCGCCGACCGCAAACACCCCGTGGCTCTCTCGACCGACAACTGGTTTGTGAACCGCGACGACACACCGCTCGACGAGAACGGGAAAAAGGACTACGAGAGCATCTATTCGATGGACCTCAAGCAATTCAACGACGACCTCAATGCACTCATTGCCGGCAAGACCGTAGAACTGCCATTCTATAACTTCACCAAGGGCGAACGCGAATACCGAGGCGAGATGCTGACGCTAACCAGCGATATGATCCTCGTGATCGAAGGTATCCATGCCCTCAACCCCATGCTGACCAGCATGGTCGATGAGAGTCGCAAGTACAAGGTTTATGCAGCGCCACTCACCCCAGTGTCGATGGACGGACAGCACTGGATACCCACGTCGGTGAACCGCCTGCTGCGCCGCATCAGTCGCGACTTCCAGACTCGCGGGAGGAGCGCACAGCAGACCATCGCCGGTTGGGAATCGGTGCGTGCCGGTGAGAAGAAATGGATAGAGCCCTTCATGAAGGAAGCCGACGCGGTGTTCGACACGTCGATGCTCTACGAACTTGCCGCCCTCAAGCCGAAGGCGCTAGAGATACTGCGTGCCGTGCCACAGGAATCGAGCGAATACTCGACGGTGAAGTTGCTCATGGAGTTCCTGTCGTGGATCACCCCGCTTGACCACGAGAAGATACCTCACACTTCACTGCTCCGCGAATTCATCGGCGGCTCGCTATTTGATGTGAAGTGAAGAAAAAAATCCTCCTCGGGGAATTCCCGGGGAGGATTTTTATAAACCTTTCGAACCTCTAATTAGAGGCTGCTGTCGTTGGCATACTGGTCGATCATGGCCTGGGTAGCGAGGACGTAAACCTCGACACGGCGGTTCTGCTTGCGACCTGCAGCGGTGCTGTTGTCGGCAACTGGCTCGTTATAAGAGCAGCCCTCCTCAGAGAGGCGAACAGAAGAGATGCCATTGGCCTTGAGAACCTTCGATACGGCTTCGGCACGCTGGAGCGAGAGCTTCTCGTTGACAGCAGCTGAACCGGTGTTGTCGGTATGGCCCTTGATGAGGATGTCAGTATTGATCATATCATCAGTGGTCATCTGAGCAGCGAACTTGGCGAGAGCGTTTTTGGCGGTAGAGCTGAGGACAGCCTTGCCGGTAGCAAACGTCATGTCGGCGTTGAAGGTACACTTGATGGCAGTGAGACCGTTGGCATCGGTAATGGTCTCAACGTCGGCAGCCTGTGCGAGCTGAGCCTCAAGAGCAGCCTTCTTCTTGTCCATGTGCTTGCCAATGAGGGCACCTGTGCCTGCACCTACGGCAGCACCGATAGCTGAACCGATGGCAGCACCCTTACCCTTG
>JAFYZW010000045.1 GCA_017548545.1 Bacteroidales bacterium
CCGCAGGTTCAGCTTGAACAAGGACATGGCCGAGGCATTCGCCCACGAGTCTTCCATCCCTCCCCTGTTCAAGACGATGAACATGACCGATGTCACAGACGAGTATTATGACAATACGCACGACGTGGAACGTCCCGTCCCAGACGAGTACGCCAACAAGAGAGTCGCCTACATCTGTGTGTTCGACAACGCCAAATGGGTGCCCGTGCATTATGGAAGAATCAAAGACGGAAAGGTCAGGTTCAACCTGATGGGCCCCGACATCGTTTATATGGCTGCGTTGTATGGGAAAGGGAAAATCAAGCTCTTCGGGAACCCGTTCCTTGTAGCGGGTGACGGTACGGTGACAGACATCTGTATCACAGGCAACGAGACGGTCTCCATGGTACTCACGCGCAAATTCCCATTCCTGGGAAAATACAGCGAGATCAATTACAAGATGGGCGGCGGACTCTTCCAGGGTTCGAACGATGCCGATTTCGCCCACGTCACCAACTTCTATCAGTTTGAAGGAGTCACCAATGGCAACTGGTACGATATTCCCGTCAACGACACCAAGGCATACAAGTACCTCCGCTATTTGGGCCCAGCGGGTTCGCATTGCAACATCAATGAGCTGGCATTCTTCGACAAGGACGGTAACCAGATTGTCGGCGAAATAATCGGCACCGATGGTGAGCCGAAGAAGACAAAGGAGACCGTATTTGACGGAGATATTCTCACGGGCTTCCATGCATTGGCAGCCGACGGACAGTGGATTGGTCTGCAGCTTGACAAGCCGTCGAAGGTCAGTCGCCTTCGCTTCATTGCGCGCAACGATGGCAACACGATAGAAAAAGGTGACCTCTATGCCCTTTGCTATTGGGACAATTGCCAATGGAATGAGGTAGAACGAAAAGTCGCCACCGACGACCATCTGACCTTCAACGATGTGCCCGCTGGCGGTCTCTATATCCTCCATAACCTGACGAAAGGAAAAGAAGAACGACTGTTCACCTACGAGAACGATCAGCAAATTTGGTGGTGACAACGCTACTACACCATCGACGGCAAAGAGCTTGCTGCTCCTAAAAAGGGCCTTTTCATCATTCAGAAAGACGGCAAAAGCCAGAAGATACTAAAGAAATAAGACGTCGGCACATTCGTCCCTAATATCATTTGGTCTTTCGACAATTGATGTTTCAATAAAACAAGCGACTCCATCTGCGTTCATACGAAAACGATCGATGAAAAGCAGATGGAGTCGCTATTCGTTTAGGACCCTCCTTATTATTATTTCGTCAGCTGCTGATATAGTTCGAAGAGGCGGGCGACGCAGTCGCTTTCAGTGAAACCTTTGACAGGGAAGCCGTAGGCGGCCATGACGGCGCGGTCGTTGTCCTGATGAGCGCGGCGCAGTTCGGAAGGCATGGTCACTTCGTCGTAGAGGTCGGCGAGGGAGCTGTCGGGATAGAGGGCGCGTGCGTCGAGGATGGCTTGTGCCGTCTGCTCTATCCTCGCCTTCTGTTCCTCGGTTGGTGTGGGCCAGGGGAAATTGTTATAGACGATGTCCTTGCTGTAGCGGTATCGCATTTCAAGTCGTCCGCAGACTGCTCGCATCCATGCCATGTGGACGTTTGATTCGAGGATGCCGAAGTGGTAGAGGGTGGCGTTGGGGATGAGAAACACAAGGTCACTTGCCATCATATCGGGTGACATGAAACCCATCGGGACATATCGACGGCGTTCACTTGAAACTTTTGGTACGATGATAAAGTTCCCCTCGGGCATGTTCTCGACATGGAATCTTGTAGGCCGATCGGCTAATTTACGCGTTCCTTCACTCTTGCTTTCAAGCCTTGTTTGACGAACGGCTTCTACTCGCTTTAAGCAATGAGGCATTTTCCGCAATTCTGCAGGAGAACAATCCCCAAGCCAAAGACAATAACGTGGCTTTTGGTGCAGAAACTCTACCGCACCATACCAAAGTCGAAAATACTTGGCAGATTCGGGTTCCTGCTTGATGAAATCATCCATCTCCTCTTTTTCAAAGAGATAATTGCCTCCGTCAATGGGCTTGTTGCCGATTCCTATTTCAGGCACGTCAAATATTGGATGTTGCCGGCTTTCGACAAAGACATTGGGTGCATCTGTCAAATAAGCATTGATATTGGAAACCTCCTGACCGCGTTCACCATCAAAGATAACACATGGCTTTATCTGCTGATAACTGAATCCAACAATCACGCAATGCACGTGCGCTTTCAAAGTAGCTTCGCTGTCCCAACGGAAGGTGCGGTGTGCAAAGTTAATGCGGATACCATCGGCGAAGAGGGGTTGCCACAGGTTGGCCACCTGTTCGCCTTGGCAGATGGAATTGGTGGAGACGAGCGCGGTTCGTGCCTTTGGTGCCTGCTTCATCAATTCGGCTGCTTTCTTGTACCAACAGCAGACGTAATCCATATTGCCGACGTTCTTCCACTTTGCTCCGAAGATGTCGAGTACGTCCTGCTTCTGGCTTTCACTCATCAAGCGTGCCCCCACAAACGGAGGATTACCCATGATATAGTTCAAGCGATTCTTGGGCACGACGCTCTCCCAATCAATGCGGAGCGCGTTGCCTTCGACAATGTTCGAGTAGGTCTTGAGGGGCAGGAAGTCGATGTCCTGGTGAATGATGCGTTCGGTGGCCGAGAGCATCTGCGCCTCGCTGATCCACAGGGCGGTGGTGGCGACGGTGACGGCGAAGTCGTTGATCTCGATGCCGTAGAACTGGTCGATGCTAACCTTGATGGGGTTGCTGAATTCGCCCAACATCATCTGTCCGTGATGACGTTCGCGAATAATGTCATTCTCCAATCGACGCAGACTCAGATAGGTTTCGGTGAGGAAGTTGCCCGAACCGCAAGCAGGGTCGAAGAAGGTCAACGAGGCGAGCTTGTCCTGCAAGGCATCCAAACGACGAACACGCAGCTTCTCGACCTTTTCTTCGAGTGCAGCTTCGTATTCGTGGTGCAGATCGTCGAGGAAGAGCGGGTCGATGACCTTATGGATGTTTTCGATGGAAGTGTAGTGCATGCCTCCCGAGCGACGCGTCTCGGGATTGAGTGTCGATTCGAACACTGCACCAAAGATAGTGGGCGAGATTTCACTCCAGTCGAAGTCGAGCGAAGCATTCTTCAACAGAGTTTCGCGCAGCTCTTCAGTGAACTGCGGAATCTCAATCTCTTCGGTGAAGAGGCCACCATTGGTGTAAGGGAAGGCTTTGAGTTCGTCCTGCAAGTAACGTGAACGACGTTCGGTTGGAGTGTTGAGCGTTTCGAAAAGAGCAAACAATGCGCGTCGCATATCCTTCGCCTCGTAGGTTACCAAGTAATCATGGAACTGATTGCGACGGAAGATACCTGCATCCTCGGCATAGAGGCAGAAGACGATGCGCACGCAGAGGATGTTGAGCCAGCGCAAGGCCTGTGCCGATAGATCGTCATATTGGCGAAGCAGCGCGTCATAAATCCTGCCCACAATCTCACCTGCCTGCATCGACACCTGCATCTCGCGACGAATATGCTCACTCTTCTGATCGACGAGGAACTGCAGGCGATAGGCTTCGCGCTCAAGGTTCTCAAGCAACAGTTCTTCGGGTTCTCCGTTGGGCTGCTCCATGTCGTAGATAAGCATCGAAAGGAAATTGCAAGTCACAACCCAACGCGGACGCTTTGAGTAGGGCATCTCGGCAGCATAGCGCTTGGCTTGCTGGAAAGGCGTAAGCTGTGTGCCATCAGATTGTTGGATGGGACGACGCAGATCGATGTCGATGGACTTCTGCTCCACCAGCACCTTGGTGGGCGCAATGTAAGCGTCGATGAACGAGGTGTGCACCAACTTCACCTGACTCTCGAAAGTGATGATGTCGCCCGGTCGTTCCACACCGAGCACGTCATGAAGGAGTTCGAGCCAATAAGTCTGACTCTCGCCCTTCTCATATCCATGGCCCTTCCACTTCTCGGCAAATGCCCTGGCTGCTATCTTTTGCTTGTTGTCCTGCATGAATCTGCGCGATTTTACTTGTTATTTCAATTTACAAAGATAGTGATTTTTGGTGAGACTTGCAAATATTTGTCCTGATTTTTGTCGAAAAGACATCGGTCTTCGCGTATTTGCAAAGAATGGATGACAAAAGGTTGAGTAAAAAAACTCAACTTTGGCTTTGTACCCCTGTGACATTGAGTAAACTTCATTCAATTGGAAGCAATTCAAGGGACTCCCCCCACCCCATGTATAATATTCTAACCTCCCCCCTATATAAAGGGGGAGAGGTGAATATATATACATAGGGGGGTGGATGGGGTCCCAGAATTGAATATTATGGAAACATTAAGTTTTTTCATCAATCATGAATTCCTCGATGTTGTCGAACACGCATTTCTGGAAATATTCGGCCACCTGGGCATAGCCGTTGAAGGTCGATTCCTTCTGGCCTTTCGCCTTGAGATATGCAGCGAGACTCCATGGGTAGTTCTTCATCTTTCGAAAATAGGGAGGAGCCGTGTCCAACGACCGCTTGAAGCATGGGTAAGCAGAGGGACTAATCCTGGACTTCACCCATTCTTCAAATTTTGTTCGTGACTTTTTCAAGAGAATGGATCTGTTGCCAAGTTTGGGGTGCTTTTGGCAGAATACTACGTAAACGGAGAGCCAAAGACAATTCTTGTTGAAGCAAGAAGCCCTATTCGGTCCATCGGTAAAATCCTTGGTGAAATTGACGAGCTTTTCCTCGTCAATCCGTGGATGGATGAATGCTGAAGGAACTTGCCGAGTGGCGGAACTCGACGAGGCATTCTGCTGCTGTGTGGACTGCATCGAGTCATCATCATCTGCGATGGAGTCAGTTTCAAGTACAGGTAAATCAAAGCTGTCGGACTTTCCCGATGATATCTTGCCGAAAAGGAACAGGTCGTACCTCATCCTCATCCCACTGTACAACTCGCACCTGATGAGATTGGCCCGATGAATCCTGGAGAAAAGAAACATTACATTGGTCTCGTTGACAAACGAGTCGAACAGGTGATCCTTCTTGAAGAGCATACTCCAATCGTAAAGATTTTCGGGGTCGGATGTGTCACGCAGCATTTTGAGGATTTCACGATTCTTGACCAAAGTCTTCCATTCCTCTTCGTCGTAGAGACAGGCATAATCATGCTCATCGACCTGTTCTCCGTCGATGATTCGTCCGACCAACCGTTCGTCAAGTTCCTCCAGATTCGCCCAATGCTGCTTGGCGAGTCTCACCATCCTGTCGTTCTTGAGTTTGAAAGCCGATGTGCGCAACTTCAAAAGATAATTGTCGGCTTCCCGCATGACGTATTTTTTGAAACATGAAATGACATATTCCTTCTGTTGGTCGCCCTGCATAAAGGACAACTGAAGATTCATTCGTCGCTGCACACGGTCAAACAGCTCAATTGTCTGATTGATAAACTCCCCGTAAGCCTTTTCAAGGACTCCAGTCAATTGCACTTGTTCTTCAAGGTGTATCGATGGGCCACCGAAATTATCCACATTAAGTCTCTTGATGAACTCGAGATTCTCATCAGTGATGAACTTGATTTCGTTCTTCTCAGCACAATCTTTAATCGTCGTCATGTGACCATGCAAGAAATCGGACAAAGACTCGAATTTCAAGTATGTGGTTTGGAATGTCAGATAATCGATAATGGATTCGCGAAACTTATCGGCATAAGGTATAATTTTCATCATGTAGCGACATGCCTCGATATACTTGTCGAAAAGACTGCTCACGTAAAACAACGTTGAGCTGCTATAAGGTTCGACGAGCAGGAAGCTATACTCATCAAGTCGATAGAAGTCATTAAGACTCTTATCCAGATTATTTACCTTTTCCTTTGCAAATAAAAGATCTGAATTAGTAAAATAAGTGTCAAGCATCTATGATTTTCTATTAACAATTAGCGATTAAGGACTTGAGTTGCGAACAAGCCTTTACGGCCTGAAGGTCGCGGGCCAGTTGTGTCTTAAGGTCTTCGAGCGACTCCATCTTGCGCTCATCACGAATCCTTTCGATGAAACGCAGATGGAGTTGCTCTCCGTAGAGGTCGCCACTGAAGCCAATGAGATGCGCCTCGATGGTGAGATGATGCTCGTTCTCGACCGTGGGGCGATAGCCGATGTTGACCATCGCCGGAAAGCGGCGAGCATCGGAAAGTGTAGCAATGGCTGCATATACGCCACGACGAGGGATAGCATTTTCATTACCAACGGCTGCAACGTTAGCGGTGGGGAAACCCAGTCGGCGTCCCAGCTGGTGCCCACGCACGACGATGCCCGTAATCTCTTCGCCCGCCGTGAAGAAACGGAACTGCTGGGCTCGATACTCCATACGAACCAAAGAGAACCGCACAAGGTTGGCAAGCAGACGGATGGAAGTCTTTCGTGAGAGTGTCACCCGACGGCAGAACTGGTTTAGCGTGAGTCCTACCTCGCCTACCTTGGCAAGGACATCGAGGGCCATCGATTGCTGCTCGGTGAAACGCATCAGCGTACCGGTATCGTGCTGGTCGCTGCGCCAAAAGGCAAGATGTACGGGCGTGGCAACGATGTTCTCGTCGGCAACACGCACGTAAGCTCTCCAACGTCCATCTTCTTCGCGTGCCATGACGGGCCGGTTGTCCGAAGCGGGAATGGTGGCGATAAGCACCGTGTGGCCTTCGGCTTTCACGGTCTCCCACGTGCAATCGACTTCGGGACGACATCCAGTATGGGCTGCTGCATCGATCATATAGATCTCCTCGTCGCTGCGCACACCTGCTATCGAGCCGTTATCACGCACGCCAACGAGCAGCCGTCCTCCATCGGTATTGGCGAAGGCGGAGATGCTGTGGGCAATCTTGCTCACACTCGAAATCTCATATTTGAAGTCCTGTTGCTGGTGTTCGCCTTGCGCGATGAGTTCGCTCAGGCGGTCCTTAGGTTTCATTTCTCTTTCGATGTTATGGTTTTCTGGAAGGCCAAGCGCTGATCTCCATTGGCCAAGTGAATGATGCCGCAATAAGTGAAGCCATACTTTTGGAGCAGACTTTGCATCGTCTTATTGTCGGCATGCGTGTCGATACGCACGGTGTCGGTTAGCCCAAATGCGTAGTTGAGCACAGTACGCATTACGCCATGTGCCTTGGGGCTCGAAGCCACACGATGAATCACGTAATAAGGATTATCGTTTAGCCATTGACCGTCGTAGATCACGGCATACGTCGGGTCGGGTCCTTCGATGAGCGCGAACGTAGCCACAGGCTCGCCATCCTCCTCTAGCATATAACTAACACCACGCTCCACGTCGGCCACAATCTGCCGACGCGAAGGATGTCCGTTAGACCACTGATGAACATTGCCCTCGGCAATCATCTTCTTGCGCGCTTCGTCGATAAGACGAAGTATGGTGGGCACGTCATTAGGGGTTGACAAGCGTATCGTCATACTATTTGCTCTTTATAAATTATTCGTGCCACAAAGGTAACATTTTCTCGCAACATTACCAAAAATCGAGTCAAATAATGACAAAAAAATGCATATTTTTTATCGATTATCTGCCATTTTACATAAAAATAGTGAAAAATGTTGATTTTCTTCCTCAAAAGACCATCATTTGCAAAAAAAGAACTATCTTTGCACCTTGCAAAAACAATAATGCTTAGTAACAAGGCTATGGCCGAAACCCGAGAATCCATATTCAGGCAAGTCAACGAAGTGCTTGAGACTTACGACACCATCTCGCTCGAAGAGATGAGTGCCGTAAAGCTGATGAACCGCATCGACACCAAGTTCGTCATCCCGTTGGTTCAGCTAAAGCCCCTGCTTCTGACCGCTGCTTCGCAGTACTATGTGCAAGTAATCAACGATAAGCGCACGGCTGCATATCACACCATCTATCTCGACACCGACGACCATCGGATGTACAATATGCACCAGACGGGTCGAAAGGTGCGTCAGAAGATACGAGTGCGCACTTACGAGGAAACGGGCATCTCCTTCCTCGAAATCAAGAACAAGAACAACCACGGCCGCACCAAGAAGAAGCGCATCGAGGTGCCAACCTTCGAGAGTGTCTTCCATAGCGACGAGGCCAGCCAGTTCCTTGAGCAAAAGGCATGGTACACCATCGACCAGCTTCGGCCCCATGTCGAGAACTATTTCGACCGCATCACGCTCATCAATCACGGCATGACCGAGCGTCTCACCATCGACTTGGGCCTGCGTTTCCACAACTTCGACATCGACACTCGCTTCGACATCGGCCATTGTGTCGTCATTGAGCTCAAGCGTGACGGACTCACCCACTCACCCATGCAGGACATATTCCGCGACATGCGCATCCTGCCGGGAGGATTCAGCAAATATTGCATCGGTAGTGCCTTCACCAATCCCTCACTGCGTCATAACAATCTGAAAGAGAAGATGCACCGTGTGGAGCGCTTCAAGCTGATGCAGGAAGGATTGCTTGTAATGTAAAAAAACAATTGTTATTTGTAAATTATTAATTGTTAATTGATATCATATGGATCAGGATTTTATCGATGTAGGCTCTGAGCTGATCAAGCCAATAGGCTTGGAAGACTTCCTTTTGCGCCTC
>JAFYZW010000046.1 GCA_017548545.1 Bacteroidales bacterium
CTAATCACCCGAACACTTCTTTCAAAAGGAAATAATCTACCGATCTATTGAAGCTTTTCAAGTATGTCAAGAATACAGTCAACTGAAGACTTAAAAACAAGGCGGTTATAGCACAAGGGCTCCACCTCTTACCATTCCGAACAGAGAAGTTAAACCTTGTAACGCCGATGGTACTGCGAAAGCGGGAGAGTAGGAAGCCGCCACCTTACATGAGAGACCCGAGTTGCTATAGCTCGGGTCTCTTTTTTTATTTTGTACTTTGACATTTCCTCTTTTATCATAGCCGATTTGCAGAGATTTCTTTGCAAATCGGAATGTTTTTTTACAAAATCTATGTGAAATATTACATCAAACAACATTTATTATATGAAAATAACGTTTTTTTTCGATAATATGAAAATTTATTATTATCTTTGCACCGTAAAGAAATAACCAAACATTAAAACACAATGTCTATCTGGATTATCCTTAAGCTCCTTGGCTCACTGGCCTTGTTGATGTTCGGTATGAAGACCATGAGTGATGCCTTACAGAAGATGGCAGGTCCACAGTTGCGCCATGTTTTAGGAGCCATGACCACCAATCGTTTCACTGGAATGTTGACGGGTATGCTAGTGACAGCCTCTGTCCAGTCATCAACTGCGACAACCGTGATGACGGTTTCGTTCGTCAATGCCGGTCTGCTCACCTTGGCTCAGGCCATCTCGGTCATCATGGGAGCCAATATCGGTACTACGTTGACTGCATGGATCATGTCGGCAGGTATGTCGTTTGACATTACATCAGTCGTCTATCCAGCTTTCTTCATCGGCATTATTCTCATCTACATGAAGAAGCATCGCTACTTTGGCGATTTCCTCTTTGGCTTGTCATTCCTCCTCCTTGGATTGGGAACACTGCGTATGACGGGCACTGAGATGAATCTTGGCGAGAACGAGTCGTTGCTCAACTTCTTTGCTTCGTTCGATCCGACGTCGTTTCTCACCTCCATCGTCTTCCTGCTTTTGGGTGGTATCCTGACGTTCTGTGTGCAATCGAGTGCTGCTGTGATGGCCATCACGATGATTCTCTGTTCGAGTGGAGCTTTGCCCATCTATCAGGGTATTGCTCTAGTATTGGGTGAGAACATCGGCACGACCATTACGTCGAATCTCGCTGCCATGTCGGCCAATACCCAGGCACGTCGTGCAGCTTTTGCACACATGTTTTTCAATGTGTTCGGCGTTATCTGGATCCTCTTCGTCTTCCGCCCATTCATCAACATGGTTTGCGGTTGGGTAGGTTATGATGTCAACATGACCAAGGATGCTGTCGATGCTTCCACATTTCTTGGTAATGCTGCCAAGCTAAGTTTCGTGCTTGCAGCCTTCCATACCACGTTCAATGTGATCAACACCCTTATTCTTATCTGGTTTATTCCTCTGATTGAGAAGTTTGTTTGCTGGGTAATCAAACCCAAGCGCGTTGATGAGGAAGAGGATTTCCGTCTGCACTTCATCACTGCTGGTTTCATGAGGACCCCAGAACTCTCGGTGCTTGAGGCTCAGAAGGAGATTTCATCGTTCTCGGAACGAATGCAGCGGATGTTCGGCATGGTAAAGGAACTGCTTTACCTCTCGTCGAGTGCTTTCAACGATGACAAGAATCGTGAGGCAAATCTCAACAAACTCTATTCGCGTATTGAGAAGTATGAAGGCATCAGCGACAATATGGAGCTCGAGATTGGTCAGTACCTTGAACAGGTCAGCGATGCACACCTCAGCGATGAGACGAAAGGCAAGATTCGTGCGATGCTTCGCGAAGTGAGCGAACTGGAGAGTATCGGTGACTCGTGTTTCAACATGGCACGTACCATCAACCGCAAGTTCGCCAACAAGCAGGAACACTTCACCGAGAAGCAGTATGAACGCTTGTATCAGATGATTTCACTCACTGACCAGTCGCTTACGTATATGAATCAGCTGATGTCTGGTCACAAGGAGGATTTTGACGTGAATCTGACTTTCAATCTTGAGAACGAGATCAATAACTTCCGGAACCAATTAAGGGCACAGAATATCAACGACGTGAACAACCACGCCTACACCTATGCAGAAGGCACGACTTACATCGACCTTGTGAACGAGTGTGAGAAACTGGCCGATTATGTAGTGAATGTTGTCGAGGCGCGCACCGGTGTTCGTCAACGTGATAAATAACTCTTTTTTGATAATATACAAATAGAGCCACCCCAAGAAGGGTGGCTCTATTTATTTATGCCTTTGACAGAAGCAGACAAAGACAGATGTTTTATCTGCGGCTAGGAATTATGACTCGTTCGCCCAGTTCCTTGTCGAAGGATTTCTTGATGACGATCTTTTCGTTGAGGGCTTTCATAAGTTCGTTGCTCTTGACAGGATCGGAGGTGTTACGGAGTTCTTGCGTAATGCTGTCGATTTGCTGCTCAAGGATGCAATTCTTAAGCTCGAGAATAGAGCGAGGGACGAGTATGTCGATGCGTTCGACATTTTGCGCAATACCGAGTGCATCATATCGATCCTGCATAAGGTTGATGGCCGTTTGCTGCACTTCGGGATCGTCGAAGATGTTGCTGAAGAACTTGACACTGTCCCACGGAACGTCCAAATTAGCCGATACATCGAGCGCTAGGTTGAACATCCGTGCATAAAGGGGGTGTTGGAAAATCACCTCGTCGGCGTGGAGTTCGTTGTAGATAAAGTCGATGACACGTACGTCAACATTTTCCTGTTTTTTCTCGGCCTCGTTGAAATAAGAAAATGTGAAGGTTTCGCCACCATGTCGTACAATATGCTTAATGATGTTGCGCTCGAAACGATCGGTGAGGCGGGAAACGTAGGAAGGACTTGATTGGGAAGGAGTAGGTTGAGGGCTCTCTGGTTTATCGGAATTCTCGGAAGACTCGGAGTAATCCGAGTTGTTTGAGGACACTATAACGTTGGGTTTCGTTACGCCGAGTTCTTCACGCTCGCGTGCTGCCTGTTCACGTCGCATTTCGACTTCCATCCGTCGAACCTCGGCCTGGTAGTTGTTCTGCTTGGCTTGGTTGACGTATCGCATGGTTTGCTGTTCGCTGAGCCTTAGGCTTTGAGCCACTCTTCCAACAAGAATGGAACTGGTGATAGGATCTGCAATGAGGGCTACGCTATTGCACACGCTTTGAGCCACTTTCGCCATGGCGTATGGGTCTAAAGTGTTGACGTCCTTGAGCAGAGTCTTAATTTTGAATGAGATGAAGTCCTGCATGTTGGCCTTGAAATAAGCACTTACTTCTTCGCTCGAATGCTTGCGGCAAAACGAATCGGGGTCTTCGCCTTCGGGCAGGGTAATAATGCTGACATTCATGCCTTCAAGCAGAAGGAGGTCGATACTCTTGATGGCAGCGGTGATGCCTGCATTGTCGGCATCGAACATGAGGGCACAGTTGCGTGTGAAGCGCTTGATGATGCGGATATGTTCCGAAGTCAATGCTGTACCCGAGGCAGCGATGACGTTTTGGAACCCAGCTTGCGACATACTAAGTACATCGACGTTACCTTCAACGACGTAACAGAGGTCCTGTCTCGCCATCTCGTTCTTGGCTTCAAAGAGGCCGTAGGGCAAGTCTGACTTGTGGTAGATGGCCGATTCGGGTGAATTGACATATTTCTTGAAGGCATGATCGACACGCTGGAGGATACGCCCACCGAAGGCGATACATTTGCCCGAAAGGGAATGATGAGGGAAGATGACGCGACCGGCAAAACGACAGATGGGCGTTTTTCTGGGGTCGTCGCCGTAACAAAGGCCCACGCCCGTTCCATCAAGCAGATATTCGCGTTTATGGCCGCGCTCTAAAGCGCGGCGTGCAAAATTATCCTTTGCTTCAAGAGCATAACCGAGATGATAGCGATGGATGGTGGCGTCCTGGATGCCGCGTTCGCGGAAGTATGCAAGCCCAATGTTTCGACCCTCGGGCGTATTGAAGAGATCTTCCTCGAAGCACTTTTGGGCGAATTCGTTGAGATTGAACATGCCT
Source organism: Bacteroidales bacterium (assembly GCA_017548545.1). GTDB lineage: Bacteria > Bacteroidota > Bacteroidia > Bacteroidales > UBA3663 > Liminaster. The sequence continues at coordinate 4,037 of JAFYZW010000046.1, forward strand.
TCGCGGTCGGTTTGCTGCTGCCGTTCCTCATCATTCATCTTTTTGTCTTCTACCTCGATGCCATATTTCTTGCCAAGCCAACGGATGGCCTCGTAGAAGGTCATTTGCTCCTTCTTCATCAGGAAGGTAACGGGAGATCCCCCTTCGCCGCACGAGAAGCACTTGCAGATATTCTTGGCAGGCGAGACGTTGAAAGATGGCGACTTGTCGGGGTGGAAAGGACACAAACCGATATAGTTGACTCCGCGGCGCCGTAGCGTCACGAAATCTGAGACAACATCGACAATCTGGGCGGTGTCGATGACTTTGTCGATGGTTTGTTGGTCAATCATTTTTTAATCGAACCGTTAGGTCGATGAAATCCTGTACGGAGAGCTGTTCAGCACGCTTGTCGAAGAGTGGGTCCTGCAAGATGTCGGCAAAGTTGTCGGGTTGCCATTCTTGGACGAGGGAACGCAGACAGTTGCGGAGGGTCTTGCGTCGTGTGCCAAAAGCATTCTTGACAAGGGTGCGAAAATCCTTTTCGTCACAAGGTAATTCCTTTACGCTATTTCGAGTCATCTTGATGACGGCGCTTTGTACCTTAGGAGGAGGATTGAACACGCCAGGTGGAACGGTGAAGCAATATTCGATGTCGTACCACACTTGGATAAGCACAGAAAGCACACCGTAGGTCTTAGATCCGGGCTTGGCAGCTAGGCGCTCGGCTACCTCCTTCTGTATCATGCCCGAACAGATGGGAATGAGGTCGCGGTAATCGACCACGCGGAAGAAGATTTGCGAGGAAATGTTGTATGGATAGTTGCCGATGAGTGCAAAAGGCTGACCATCGAAAACTTCGGGGCCGTCGAGAGGAAGCTTGAGGAAATCGGCTTCGATTATCCGTTTGTCAAGCGAACTGGGATAATGGAGGCGCAGGTAGGTTACCGATTCTCCGTCGAGTTCAACTACTTTCAAGTTGTAGCCTTTCTGGATTAGGAACTGCGTAAGCACACCCATACCTGGACCTACCTCAAGGACGGGAAGTCGCCGATGATCCTGCAGTGTGTCGGCAATACGTTCGGCGATGGAGAGGTCAGTGAGGAAATGCTGTCCGAGGTTCTTCTTGGCATGGACCTTGTCGTTGTAGGACATTGGACCCACTTGTTCGGAACGTTTAGCGTGCTCGGTATAGCGACGATTCTTATGGTTCATAGATTCCTAATCCCGGTTCAGTTTGTAAAGTGACTCTGCCATTGATGACCTGCATGCCTCCTTGGAACGGATCGTTGGAGATGAGCAGGTTGCCGTCGAGGTCAAGATAATCAGCACAAGGGGCTAACTGTGCAGCCGCGGTGACAGCACATGAGGTTTCAGTCATACAGCCGAGCATCACCTGCATACCCAGCATTCGTGCCAACTGAATCATCAGACGAGCAGGGGCAAGACCACCACACTTCATCAGCTTGATATTGATGCCATGACAACAACCTTTCAGGCGGATGACATCCTCAGGACCTTGTACACTTTCGTCGAGAATGATGGGTAACGGGGAGCGTTCGGTAAGCCATTGTAACCCGTCGAGATCATGTTTGGGTAAGGGTTGCTCAACCATGATGACACCCTGTGTGGCGAGCCATTCGATTTGTTCGAGAGCCATCTCGGGTGATGACCATCCTTGGTTGGCATCGACGGTGAGTGGAAGGTCTGACACTTCACGAATCGACTCAATGAGACGGCGGTCGCCCTCAATACCCACCTTGACCTTCAACCGTCCAAAGCGTCCCTCCACTTCACGAACTTTCTGCCTGACCACGTCGGGGGTATCGATGCCGATGGTGTAGGTGGTGTAGGTGCAATGTTCGGGAGAGAGGCCGAAGAGTCGCCAAATGGGTTGTCCGAGCAGACGTCCTGCCAAATCGTGGAGCGCAATGTCGATGGCCGCCTTGGCTGCGTAATTGTGAGCGCCAGGTTCCCCGTCGTCGAGATGCATCACATACGAGAGGATATCGTCGGTACGTAATGGGTCATCGAACTGAAAAAGATCGACACGCGCAAGGAAAGCACATACGCTCTCGATACTCTCACCGAGGTAGGGGGGCATGGATGCTTCGCCATAACCTGTGACCCCTTGATGTGTGATGGCTATAAGAACATCAGGTGTCTGGCTGCGTGAGCAACCAGACACTGTGAATGTATGCTGCAATTGCAGCGGATAAGGATGATATCGGAGCTGCATCAGAGTTTGTCACTCTGCTCAAGGGTAAGTGTTGCCGTTGGACGGTCGCAAACCTCTGTCGGGCCGAAATACTGGATAGGACCAGGATAAACGAACGAAGTGTTGCGCGACCATTCGGTGCGATGGCGAACGAAGTACTTGTAGGGCTTGCCCGTAAGTTCGACGAGGGCCTTCTTGATTACAGGCTTCATCTTGCCATTGCGCCTTTCCATGTTCATCATCATGGTGATGGGGATACCACCGGCGATCCATTCGTCGGCAGGACGGAAGGTGTTCTTAATGGATGACATGTAACCGGTCTTTCCAGCAGCAATAAGCATAGCTGCATTGTAGCCAAGGCTATAGCAGTAGTCGGCATCCCAGTTGGATGGAGCGGCGCAGCGGCCTTCGTATCCGAAGAAGTGGTGCTGGGTAGCGAACTTGCCCGTGTAGATACCATCACGCTTCCAATCGGCAAGTTTCTTGCCAACCATCTCAGCGAGGAGCTGTTCGGTCTCGATGAGCGATACCTGTACGTTGCCGTGTGGGTCGCGCTCGAGAGCGAGCTGACGGCTAACTGAGAGAGGCAGCGAGCGGAAGAGAGCTGCATTATCGTCGGAGAGGTGTGCCAGCACGTAATCGATCTTCTTGTCATCGGCCACAAGGTCGAAGTCTGCCTGGTTGGCAGCGAGCATGTCGTTAAGTTCGGCGATGAGTCGCTTGATGGCGGGGATAAACTCGATGAGTCCTTCAGGAACAAGGACAACGCCATAGTTCATACCGAGGTTGGCACGATCGGTGACAACTTCTGCAATGTAGGTCACGATGTCGTCGAGGGTCTGGTTCTTGGCCTCAACCTCTTCTCCGAGCAGTGTTACATTTGGATGTGTTTGGAGGGCGCATTCGAGGGTGACGTGGCTTGCGCTACGACCCATGAGTTTCACGAAGTGCCAGTACTTCTTGGCAGAATTGCAGTCACGCATGATGTTGCCGATCACTTCAGAATAAACCTTGGTAGCGGTGTCGAAGCCGAACGATGCTTCAATCTCGCTGTTCTTGAGGTCGCCATCGATGGTCTTTGGGCAACCGATGACCTGTACGTCAGCGCCGATTGACTTATAATACTCGGCCAGCACGCAGGCGTTGGTGTTGGAGTCGTCGCCACCAATGATGACGAGCGCCTTGATGTCGAGGGCATTCAGAATCTCGAGGCCCTTGTCGAACTGGTCCTTCTTCTCAAGCTTGGTACGACCGGAACCGATGATGTCGAAACCACCTGTATTACGGTACTCATCGATGATATTGCCGGTGAGTTCCATGTAGTTATGCTCAATAAGGCCGGCAGGGCCGAGGATGAAACCGTAGAGACGGTTCTTTGGATTGAGACTCTTGACACCGTCGAAGAGGCCGGAAATCACATTGTGGCCGCCAGGAGCCTGACCGCCAGAAAGGATGACACCGACGTTGACCGAAGCTGAATGCTTGCCACCTTCCGATGGTTCGAAATGTACGTATGGCATACCGTAGGTATTGGGGAAGAGCTTTTCGATCTCCTCCTTGTCGGCTGCCGACTGGGTAGGTTCACCTTCTACGAGGGTAAGAGGACCGCACAGAGCACGCGGCATCTTGGGACGATACGCAGAGCGTGCAATTTCCAATGCGCTTTTTTCAACAGTTGTTTCCATAAAGTAAGTCTTTAAGTGATGTTTATTGGATGAATATTTTGCTTTGTAATCAAATCAATGGTGGAAGAGACGTACGCCTGTGAAGACGCACACCATGCCGTACTTGTCGCAGGTGGCAATGACGTTGTCGTCGCGCACCGAACCGCCGGCCTCTGCGATATACTGAACACCCGACTTATGAGCACGCTCGATATTGTCACCGAAGGGGAAGAAAGCATCAGAGCCAAGAGCTACACCGGAGAGTTGCTGGAGCCACTCCTTCTTCTCGGCCAGTGTCAGAACTTCGGGACGTTCGGTGAAGAAGTTCTGCCATGTGCCCTCACGTAGCACATCGTCGTGCTCTTCCTCGCTGATATAGACATCGATGGTGTTGTCACGATCGGCACGCTTGATTCCCTCCTTGAACGGCAGAGCCATAACCTTCGGATGCTGACGCAACCACCAAATGTCGGCTTTGTTGCCGGCGAGGCGGGTGCAGTGGATGCGGCTTTGCTGACCGGCACCAATGCCGATGGCCTGACCATCCTTTACATAACATACCGAATTGGACTGGGTATATTTGAGTGTGATGAGTGCAATCACCAGATCACGACGCGCCTCGGCTGGAAGTTCCTTGTTCTGAGTGGGAATGTTGGCGAAGAGTGCATCATCGTTGAGGTTGATTTCGTTACGGCCTTGTTCGAAGGTAATGCCATAAACCATCTTGCGCTCTACAGGAGCGGGACGGTAGGCAGGATCCATCTGGATGACACAATAGGTGCCCTTTCGCTTTGCCTGCAGGATCTTCAATGCCTCAGGTTCGTATCCTGGAGCAATGACGCCGTCGCTCACCTCGCGGTTGATAAGACGGGCAGTAGCCACATCGCAGACATCCGAGAGAGCGATAAAATCGCCGAACGAAGACATGCGATCAGCACCACGTGCTCGGACATAAGCAGAAGCTAATGGGGTAAGTTCATAATCATCGGTAAAATAGATCTTCTTCAAGGTCTCTGTGAGCGGCAATCCTATCGCAGCACCCGCTGGCGACACATGCTTGAAACTAGTGGCAGCAGGAAGACCTGTATCAGCCTTGAGTTCGCAGACAAGCTGCCAACTGTTGAATGCATCAAGAAGATTAATGTAGCCCGGACGGCCATTGAGAACGGTGATGGGCAGTTCTCTGTCGCCCTCCATGAAGATTCGTGACGGCTTCTGATTGGGATTACAGCCGTACTTTAGTTCGAGTTCTTTCATATTTAAATATTGGTACTGACATAATAGTCGCTGCAAATTTAGTATTTTTTGGTGAAAAAAACAAATAATTGGAAGCTATTTTTGTTTTTGTAAAATTATTTTCCTATATTTGCACCCGCTAAATATCAAGATATGCAAAATTCAAATGTCATTACAGTTAGAATAATGAGCTTCGCAGCAGTTGCTGCTATGCTTGTTTCGTGCAATAGAAAGGCCGATGTGCCTATCGACCGAGTAGCTCTTTTGGAGCGTAACAACCCCGTGGTAACGTCTCTCGATACCATGGCATCTTTGACCGTGGGCAATGGAGATTTTGCGATGACTGTCGATGTTACAGGTTTGCAAACCTTCCCCGAGAAGTATAGCAACGGCGTGCCTCTTGGAACTATGTCGAGCTGGGGATGGCACAGTTTTGACAACCCCGAGAAATACGATCCTAAGGAAGTGCTTGTGGCCTACGATTTCGGTACGGGCAGCAAGGAGGCGCTCTATTCGCAGCAAGTCAACCCCAAGAAGGATGTTCGCAAGGCCGCTGCCTCTGATTGGCTACGTGCCAATCCCCACCGTTTGCATCTGGGCAATTTGGGACTCTTCATCGACGAAGGAGAGAATCCCGAGTTCACCGATATCAACCAGAAACTCGACCTGCTGACGGGCATCGTTACTTCTGACTACAAATACAATGGAATGCCGATGCATGTTGTGACGGCTTGCGCTCCCGAGGCAGACATCATTGGTGTGACCATCGAAGCCGAGCAACCTATGCCGCTTGTACTGCGCATACCTGGTCCAACGGGCAAGCATTCCGACGATGCGAGCGACTGGCTCAATACGCCCGATTGTCTGCTGCGCGACAAGTCGTTCATCGTGCCCTATGGCTTCACAATCGATATCGAGGGAGGTGAAGGCTGTGCACTTGAACAGATTGACAACAACAAAGTGCTTATCGAACCCCGAAAGAATGAGACCGGTTGCTACAACCTGACTTTCCGCTGGCGTCCCGACACGTTGCAAAACGTTCCTGCCATGATGAATACAGCTGAAGTCATTGCTGCCAGTGAAGCTCATTGGAAAACCTTCTGGACCGAAGGCGCTGCCGTCGATTTCAGCGAATGCACCGATCCGCGTGCTAAGGAGATGGAACGTCGTGTGGTGCTCAGCCAATATCTGTTGGCGGTCAACAGCGCTGGTCACACGCCTCCCCAGGAGACAGGCCTGACTTATAACTCTTGGTTCGGAAAATTCCATTTGGAGATGATTTACTGGCATCAGGCATGGCTTCCTTTGTGGGGACACGGCGAATTGCTCGATCGCACCTTGTCGTGGTACAAGCGGCCTGAACCACACGCTTTAGCCCAGGAGATTGCCGAGCGTCAGGGCTATAAGGGCGTGCGTTGGATGAAGATGACCGACCCAAGCGGCATGGAGGCGCCTTCGAAGGTGGGCAGTTTCTTGATCTGGCAGCAACCTCATCCCATCTACTTGGCTGAGCTTTTGCGCCGTAACGATCCGTCGGTGGTAGATCGATATTACGACATAGTGATGGAGACTGCCACCTTCATGGGAGACTTTGCAGTTTTTGTACCCGAGCAGAACCGTTTTGTACTGAAGGGTAATATCCCTGCACAGGAGACATTACGTGCCGCCGAGGTGGTCAATTCACCCTACGAACTTTCCGAATGGCGTACGGTGCTCCAGATGGCCCAGCATTGGCGCGAAATAAAGGGTGAAGAGCGTGTTGCCCGCTGGGACTCCATCATTGACCTCATCTCACCTTTGGCATGGAAGGATGGAGCCGCAGATGACTCGGAATTCAACGTCGATAAGAACAAGAAATATGGCAAGGTCTATCTAGCTTGCGAAACGACTCCTGACACCTACACTGATCGTCGTCTGACCAGCGATCACATGGCCGTGCTCGGCGCACTTGGTATCTATCCCGACTCGCGTCTCATCAACGACACCATCATGAGTAATACCCTTTCGTGGGTGATGGACAACTGGAATTGGAATCACACCTGGGGCTGGGATTACCCGATGACGGCGATGTGTGCTGCCCGGTTGAATCGTCCGGACGATGCAGTATCAATCCTACTCAACAAGGAACGTACCAACACCTACCTCCCCAACGGTCACAACTATCAGGACCAGCGTCTTCGCTGTTATTTGCCAGGCAATGGTGGCCTATTGACCGCCGTTGCCATGATGTGTGCTGGTTGGGACGAGTGTGAGTTGGGTAAGAATCCCGGTTGGCCCAAGGATGGTAAGTGGAATGTGCGTTGGGAGGGTTTGAAACCTTTGCCATAACAAATTGGAATGAATCAATTAGGTAAATTATTGTTCCGAGCCACTATTTGGCTTGAAAAGAAATATTATCGACTCAGTTTTTGGCCCCGACATGTCATAGGAATCCTGCTGGCACTTTCTTTGCTAGCAGGGGTGGCAGGCATCTGCTATGGGGGCTATTGCGGAGTGAAGGCATGTGTTGAGTTTGTCGTCTCAGTATTCAACAATGCCAAAGATTTTTTTGAGGAAGAGGTCGAAGACGAATACTGCTGGAGTTCGAAACATCATGCAGAATTCCCCGTTCCCGAAGATAAACGCCATCCGAAGCGTGTGCCGAACTTTGCGAGGGATTTCGCCTTTGTCAACGACGTGCATCTCACGGCAGCCACCGAATTGGGTATCACGCCTGTTGAGGATCGGGAAATACTGTTTCAGATGAAGGAAGAACTTGTGGAACTGAAGGACACGCGTTACTTCAAGGTCTTACCGTTGACCAGTTCATCGCCCTTTCTCGTGCCGCGTGCTGCCGACTTCTTGACCGAATTGGGTCGACTAATGCAGGAATATAACGGCACAAAGTCGCGCTTCCTCATTTCGAGTGTGTTGCGTACGCAAAGTGATGTGCAGAAGTTGAACCGAGTGAATGTGAACGCTACTACTAACTCGACACACTGCTATGGGACGACCTTCGATATCACGTACAATCGTTTCGACATTCACGGTAAAACGTGGGAGGGAAAGCTCAAGGAAGACCTCGCTCGTGCACTATACGACCTGCAGTCGATGGGGTATTGTTATGTAAAGTACGAAATAAAGCAGCCCTGTTTCCATGTGACAGTTCGGCCTTGAAGAACAAATCCTTTCATTTCCCATATAGAGTATTTCAAACGTGTAAAATGATAGATTTGAAATTTTTTTGCAGTTTGAAACAATAAAATTCATAGGCACACGTTTTATATTTGAAACCTTTAAAAAACGTGTGCCTATGAAGCATAGATTTACATCCTTATTATCTTCTATACCAGGTCCTCGTCGAGAAACCATTCACAAGCTGCAGATGTTGGCTCGCTGTTATAACCCGAGCAATGTAGAAAGTCTAAAAGATCGATGGTTCGACGAACATGCGCTGACCGGCGAAGCCTTCTAGGTCTGCGAGACTGATGCCCGAAAGGATATGCAGCATCTCGAGCGATGAAGGTTCGGACCCCACAATCTGTGGTCCGAGTTGGCCCTCGCATTCTGGAGCGATCAACAGGTATTGTTCTTTATGTCCGCCGTTTCCCTTTAGTTTGAGGGAGATGGCGGCATCTTTTTTCAACTGATTGACAAAGCCCTTCAGTCCACCTTTTTCTTCGCCATAGAGCCCAGCGATGCGGTTCACAATGCTCACATCAAGGATGGGAGGCAAAGTGCCATCCTCGATACGCTGGTGAATATAGCTGTCGATGTCGATGTTGAGCTCATCGCGTAGCCGCTGCAAAAGGTTTTCGGCATGGAGAGGGGGCATTTCCCCATAGAGCATCTTGGATACCAGATGGTAATCTTGTCGGAGTTGTGCCGTATCTAGCTGGATGGCTTGAACGGTATCGACGATAGGCTGTACTGGGAAGGTGGAATAGAGTCCCGAAGGCGGATTGTCGTCGAGATAATGCTGAGTAGTTTCGAAGGCCTCCTGACAAACTTGCACCAGATGTTCCGCTTGACTGTCCAAGGCCGATACCTGGGGAATGAATTCGTTAAGCAACTTGGTAGCGAATTCTGCTCCTTCGAATCTTGTGCGATCGATATAATATTGGGTAATCGTCGTGCGATATTCATCGAAAAGTGTCTTGTCCTTCCCACGCATGCGGTCGAAGAATCCGAATTTTTCCCACCTTTGTGTAATGTCCCTAATTTTCCCATCGGCCTGCTCCAGAGCTTTGCTCAGTTCGGAGTGTTGTCTGCCGAAATACAGTGTCAGCAATTGCAGATGGTTAATGATGGAGCGCGCTATGTCTTGACTCGTCTCTGGGGGATAGATAGCATTGAGAAGGGTTTGTCGTAGCCCATCCTTCAGCGTGCATAGTAGAGCAAGGCAATAGTCTTGCGTTTTTTTCTTTTCTTGACGATAATAGTATTCGACGCCCAAATTGCGATAGCGAGTCTGATAATCAACATCAAGGTTACTGCGCAATTGTTTTACCCATTCGTCGCGCGGTTTGTCCAGCATGTCTTGCATTATTCTCTCCACGGCTTGCTGCCAGTAGTCATCGACACATTGCCATCTGGATTCCGATGACCAACTGATATCGAGGAAATGGTCGCCTGTGAGGTCGGTGAGTTCTTCGGAAAGGGGCAATTGGGAAAGGAGTTCGCTCACGTGCTCGTTGCATTGCTCCATGCTGATAGGATTATACGACGGGCGACTCAACCTGAGCAAGGCGTTCAGGTAGGTCTGTTGTAAGTAGAAATGTATCTCGTCCTCAGGATAGCTGATGCCAGCGACGTTGAATGAACTGAAGATGGCTGGGAATTCCACCTTGAAAACAGTTTCGCTGGTCTTGGGTCGGCGAAGCTTGTTGAGGTAACCATATCGATCGACTAGGTCAAGTGCCTCGGCCTCTTGAGTGATGTCGAAGAGAAAATGAGCGAGAGATACTTGTGAAGTGTCGTGATAGAGGAAACAGTGCGAGAGGAGTTGTACGTCGGGGTAGTCGGTGATGCCGTTATTTATCGCAACGAGGCAATTCCATGCATCTTTTTTCTGTTGCTCAGTGCAGTTGTCGAGGTCGGGCAGAAGGGCATAGACATTTGATGGCACATCGTACAACCGGCGAATCATCGTGATGGCCTGTATGATTTGCTGACCCATTGTGGGGTCATCCAGTGTAGCACAAATGTGAAAACCGAGTTCACTAGGCATATCTTCCCTACGCCGCAAGTCGTACACTTCATGTACAAGCTCACGCTCCTCCAGTTGTCGTGACTGGAAGAGCAGAGCCGTATTGCGCCCAATGAGCGGAGCTTGTATAAACCGGCGATAGACGGGATGTTGGATACGCGATTGGTTGTATCCCAAAAAGATAATGATGTGTTTCACTTCTTTTCCTGCATCATTTCGGCGTAGCAGCAGCGACACAGAGGCATATATTCCTGTTTGGCTCCTATCATCACCTGCTCGCTGGCGCTGGAGATTCGATACGAGAAATTGGCAAGATGGCCACATTTCATGCAAATGGCACGACACTTATAAACGTCGTCCGCCAAAGCCATAAGGTCGGGCATTGGGCCGAAGGGTTGGCCAAGATAATCCATGTCGAGTCCTGCAATGATGACGCGCTTGCCTTTGTCGACTAGTTCACGCACTACATCAAGGACGTTCTCGTCGAAGAACTGAGCCTCGTCGATGGCTACCACTTCGGTGTCGGGTTCAACGAGATTACTGATCACACGCGCATTCTGCACGGGGATGGCCTCACTTGTGTTGTTCGAGTGACTGACAATGTCGGTCTTGCTGTAACGACTGTCGATGGTGGGTTTGAAGATCTGGATTTTGCGCTTGGCAATCTTCACACGGTTGATACGACGGATGAGCTCTTCGGTTTTACCCGAAAACATGGAGCCGCAAATCACTTCAATGCTACCGCATTGGCGTAAGTGGATATTTTCTAGGTACATTATTTTGTATTTTGGTTTATTCGCTTGCTGAAGAAATAACGTTGATCACGTAGTCTCCGATCTTTTCACATTCATTGATGATGTGCATGAAGAAGGAATGCTGATAATAATCGATCTTCTTGCGGTCGAGTGAATCGAAGATTTCGTTGCGCAACTGATTTCTGAGATTGTTGATCTCGTCTTCGTGGTTGTAGGCCTTGTTGAGTGCACTTTGTGGCACCTGGTCCATAGCCAGCACTTTGAGCATGTGGGACAATGCAATGTCGATGAGCGATATCATCCTCGCGAGATTATTGTTCATCTCGGGGGTGAATCGCACCCTCTGTTCATACTTCTGATAGAGCACCATCGAGATATGGCAGATGGCATCGGCAATAGATTCCAATTCATCTACTTCCTTGTAGAGGTTACGGCTTATCTGTTCGCCCGAATAGGAGAGGGTCTTGGGAGAGATGCTATTGAGGAACTGTGCTATCTCGAGCTCAGCACTGTCGCTGTCCTCCTCTAGACGAAGGATACGCTGATGCAGTTCGAGCTGTTTTTCTGAGCCCATTTGCTCGTCGAGCATTGTTTGTATCAACCCGAACATCTTATATACTTCATCGCCGTAACGTGAAACCTCCTTTTGCACTTGCACGAGGGCCATCTCGCTCGATGCAGTCATAAAGCCCGTATTGATGTACTGTAGCTTGAAATCCTTGTCTAGATCTTCCTTGTCTGGGAAAAGGCGTGACAAGAAGTGAGCCATCTGCGTAGTGATCGGCGACATCAGGATGAGGCTGATGAGATTGAACACAGTGTGAAACAACGCCAATCCTAGCGCAACATTGTCAGCCTCGTGAGGATCGCCTATTCCGAGGTGGATGCAAAGGTAACTGATGGCGTGGCAGAAATAATAGAAAATTGCCAACGCCCAGATCATGCCCAATACATTGAACAAAAGGTGACCCAAGGCAGCTCGTTTGGCCATCGTATTTGCCGAAAGGGAGGCAAGCATGGGGGTGAGGCAAGTGCCGATGTTGGAGCCAAGAACAAGGGCACATCCCATCTCGAACGTGATCCAGTGATTGACGCACATCAACAGAGCAATGGCGAACGTGGCACTCGAAGCTTGGATTACCATAGTGAGCAACATGCCGATCGTGACGTAAATGAGGATGGAGGGATAGCCCATTGAGCTCGAGTCGCGAAGCATGTCGGTGACTGTCGATAGTTGTGCAACAACAGGTATCAGGTGTTTCAGTTCTTCTAAGGCAAGAAAGAGTAGCGCGAAACCGATGATGAATTCTCCCCAGGCGATTCTGAGGCTGCTGTTGGAATTGAAGAATGGCAGAGATAAGGCAATGATGGGGAAGACGAGTAAGGTGATATTGAATTTGAAACCGAATAGTGCAATGATCCACGCTGTCAGTGTGGTCCCCACATTGGCTCCCATGATTACAGCTATCGATTGAGCCAGCGTGACCAGACCACTGTTGACAAACGATACGACGATTACCGTAGTGGCCGACGACGACTGGATGAGGGCAGTAATCAGTACACCCATCAGCATCGCGGCAAAGCGGTTGCTGCGCATGGCAGATAGTGCCTTACGGAGGTTGTCGCCAACCACTTTCTGGAGGCCTTCGCTCATCAGTTTTAATCCATAAATGAACAAGCCGATGGCCCCAATCAAGGTCAATACGTCAATCCATGTCATGGGTTTCCAATATCTATTTTATTGCTTTTATCGCCTGTCTGAACGATTCACGGTAGGTTCGGCCAATTGCCAACTCTTCACCAGTGGTCAGCGACACCACGGCAGCGCTGTAATTCTTGACGTGCCTGAGACCCACTAGACAACTGCGCTGAATGCGGGTGAAGAGCATGTCTGGCAACTGTTGCTCGAATCCTACCAGTGTGTTGGCTGTCATAAGCTTTTGCCCATCTGTGAGCGTGAACTCCGTGTAGTCCTTCTTAGCAGCTAGACTCACAATGTCAATTATTCGGATGGGTACGTTTCGTCCTTCAACACGAATGTTGATCACAGGCTCAGGACGAACCTTGGCCATTGCCTGGCGAAGGCGTTCTAAGGTGTAAGGTTTGAGCAGGTAATCGGTCACGCCGAAGTTGAATCCGTCAACGGCATACTGGTCGTAGGCCGAGGTGATTATCACCTTGAGGTCCGCATTCCTGAGCTTTTGGTCTTGCTTCTGCCATTGCTTAAGCACCTCGATACCGGTCAGTCCTGGCATTTGGATATCGAGAAAGAGCAGGTCGGGTGTGGCCATGATCTTTAGGGCTTCAACAAGTGCTGTGCCATTGTCAAATATAGTGATGTTCTTGTTTTTTTCTCCAAGCTTTTGCAAGAAGAACTGCAGCTTTTGGGCAGCCAGAGGTTCATCTTCGGCGATAAATATACGCATAGTCTTCTAACTTCATGAAGTGAGTATTTCTATGATCCTTTGGGTCACAGTAGCGGGTTCGATCTGGGTCAGACAACGATAGTCGCCGAACTTGCAGGGTTTATTACCATAGATCGAACATGGACGACATGGTAGCAGCTGTTCGATGCAGTCGTCTTCGCGTTGTTTGTAACCAAGGAATCCGGCATAGCGATGGGTGGCACCCCAGATGGAAAGGCAACGCAGTCCCACAAGAGATGCCAGATGCATGTTGGCGGAGTCCATTGATACCATAAGCTTAAGGTTAGCCATACAGCGGAGATCGTCCTCGATAGTCTGTTGTCCGGCTAGGTTGACGATGTTTTTAGGATTTTCGGCAGCCCATGTGTCGAGTGCAATCTTCTCGTCGGGCCCTCCGAAGAGGTAGATTCTGACTTCAGGAAGTTTTTCAACCAATAGGCTTAACGTCTGACGCATCAAAGCTTCAGGATATACCTTTCCCCGATGTTGAGCAAAGGGTGCTATTCCAACCGACAGGGTGTCGGGCGCCACGGCGCAAGGTTTGTCGCGCAGTGTTGCGGCATGTGAGGCTCCGTCGTAATCAATTGAAAAGTCCATGCCCAAAGCAGCAAATACCTGTCGGTAGCGTTCCACACTTGTCAGCAGCTGCTTTTTGATAGCTCCCGTAGTCAATGCTTTCTTCTCGGTACGACCCTTCTTTATCCGCTTTACTGGCTTACCAGCTAGACGAAAACGCAGATCCACCCATTGGGTCCTCAATACGTCGTGCAAATCGGCCACGGCATCAACCTGCAGCGTTTTCAACTCACGGTAAAGCATATTTAGGCCTGTGATGCCTTTATAGTCGCTCTTGTTGATGGCCTTCACCGTGAGGTTAGGACTTTGGAGCACAGTTCCAGCAACAACAGCTCCTGCCTTCGAGGTCAATAGCGTGAATTGAATGTCAGGAAAGGCACGAACAGCACTGTCGAGCACGGGCAAGGTCATGCAGATGTCTCCAAGCGCACTCAAGCGTATGGCTAATATTTTCCCGAAGGGTTTCATCGTGTCACTTGTTTCCGTAGAGCACGGGGTTCAGATTTGGGTCGTTGTACATCTTCATCTGCTTGTACACCTTCATATATTTACGTCCGGCAGAGATGTCATCCAACAGTTGGTCAATAGCGGTGGTCAGGTCAGTGCGTTGGGTAAGCAGCACATCGAGCTTTTGGGCACACTTGTCATGGTGTTCTTGAGTGACGTCGGTGCGATCCACCTCAACCTGCATGTGATAGATCTTCAGATAAAGAATCGACAGACGATCTATCGCCCATGCCGGCGATTCGGTATTGATGGTGGCATCGGGCAAAACTTTCACGTCCTTGTAGGTGTCGAGGAAGTAGCTGTCGATCATCTCCACCAGATCAGTACGATCCTGGTTCGACTTATCGATACGTCGTTTCAACACCAAAGCCGCCTCGGGATTGATCTCAGGATCACGGATGATGTCCTCGAAATGCCACTGCACGGTGTCGATCCAGTTCTTCAGATAAAGGAAAAATTCGATTGTCCCCTTGTCGTAGGGGTTCTCGATAGGGGTATCTACATTGTCGGTCTTGTGATAGTCGGCAATGGAACGCTTGAAGATGCCATCGCAAAGCGCTGTAAATTTCATAGATTTCGGTATTAAAAACTAAATTTGCCGCAAAGATAACATTTTTTTCTGAATTATAGCATAACTTTCGCAAAAAATCTTTATCTTTGCACGCGATTTTTTCCAAAATAAGGTGTTTTGGCAATCATCACATCTAATAATTCTTAGTAAGCATCATCCGAAAACAGAATCATGAAGGTTTGTATCGCCGAAAAACCGAGCGTAGCGCAAAGCATAGCACAGATACTTGGAGCTACCCAAGGTGGTCCCCGTCAGGGCTATTGGGAGGGCAATGGCTATCAGGTCACATGGACCTTTGGTCACCTTTGTGAGCTGAAGAACCCCGACGAATACGACCCGAAATGGAAGGCGTGGAGCATCGTTTGGCTCCCTATCATCCCGCAAAAGTTCGGCATCACACTCAAGGATGACGACGGCGTCCGTAAGCAGTTCGAAATCATCAGCCATTTGTATGAGAATGCCGAGTGCATAATCAACTGCGGCGATGCTGGTCAGGAGGGCGAACTTATCCAGCGATGGGTCATGCAGAAGGCTGGCGCCATCGAACGCGAGCGTGCTGGCAAAATCCCTATCTATCGCCTGTGGATCAACTCGATGACCGACGAAGCAATTCGCGAAGGATTCCAACATCTTGAGCTTCAGGCGAAGTACGATCGTCTCTATATGGCTGGCCTTAGTCGAGCCATCGGCGACTGGCTTTTGGGCATGAATGCCACCCGTCTATATACCTTGCGCTACGGTCAGACGGGACAAGGTCAGGTGCTCTCTATCGGGCGTGTCCAAACGCCTACTTTGGCCATGATTGTAAAGCGTCATTTCGAGATTGTCAACTTCGTCCCACAGCAGTACTGGGAGCTCAAGACTCTCTATCGCGATGTCACTTTCAACAGCACTAAGGGTCGTTACGATAAGCTCGAGGAGGCGCAGACTGCCCTCGAAGCCATCAAGGATAGTCTGTTCACCATCACCGATGTACAGAAGAAGTCGGGTAAGGAGAGCCCCAAACGACTCTATGACCTCACCTCTCTGCAAGTCGATTGCAATCGCAAGTTCGGTTTCAGTGCAGAGCAGACTCTGCAACTTATACAAAGTCTCTACGAGAAGAAGGTGACTACATATCCCCGTGTCGATACCACCTATCTGCCCGACGACGTCTACACAAAATGCCCTGGCATACTCAAAGGTCTTCGTGGTTACGAGCAATTCACAGCGACCTTGCTTGAGCCCAATAAGAAGCTCCTGAAGTCGAAAAATGTCTTCGACAATTCCAAAGTCACCGATCACCACGCCATCATTCCTACAGGCTTTCCAGCCAACAACCTGAGCGCACAGGAACGACAGGTCTATGACCTCGTCACCCGTCGGTTCATTTCTGTCTTTTATCCTGATTGTAAGTTCAATACCACTACGGTGTTGGGCGAGGCTTCTAAGGTGGAATTCAAGGCCACTGGCAAACTCATTGTAGATCCTGGTTGGCGTGTAGTTTATGCTGGTGAAAAGGACGATGACGACGACAAGGAAGGTGCCTCTATTCTGCCCGAATTCACGGTAGGGGAGAGTGGTCCGCATACACCCTCGTTGCTCGAAAAATGGACACAACCACCCAAGCCCTATACCGAGGCCACCTTGCTTCGAGCCATGGAAACGGCGGGTAAGCAATGTGAGGACGAGTCATTGCGCGAAGCGATGAAGGAGAACGGTATAGGCCGACCATCCACTCGTGCTGCCATTATCGAAACGCTATTCAAGCGGCGTTATATTCGAAAGGAGAAGAAGAACCTCATAGCTACACAGACGGGTATCGATGTTATTCAGGTCATCCATGAAGAACTCCTCAAGAGTCCCGAATTGACGGGCCAGTGGGAGCGTAAACTGCGTATGATTGAGCGTGGTGAGTACGAGGCCGGTCAATTCATTTCTGAACTCAAGCAGATGGTTATCGACATCATCCATAGCGTCATGTCTGACCAGTCCAACCGACAAGTGGCCTACGTCACTCCCGAGGAAGAAAAGAAACATGCCGCTGCCGAAAAGAAAGCCACAGCTGCCGAAAAAAAGGTTGCCCCCAAGCGCACCCCAGCCCCTAAAAAGCCCTCCTCTTCCAAGCGCCCCTCAGCTCCAACCAGCGCTCCCACCCCCGTGTCGCCACCCCCGTCCCCGTCGCAGCCATCTATGGCTGCCTCCCCCATCCCCGCCAAATGCCCCCTCTGCGGCGGCGCTGTCATCAAGGGACGCACTGCCTACGGATGTGCCAACTGGCGCACAGGTTGCACTTGGAGACTTCCTTTTGACGTTTCCAACTCATAAAAAAGCAAAAATTCTCTCGCTTTTCGCGCGTATATGCAAAAAAGTGCGGCAAAGGTTTGGCAAAATCGAAGAAAATGCCTAACTTTGCCGCGTTTTTTAATAATGCAGACGTTTTTCAGACGACATATAAACAAGGG
Source organism: Bacteroidales bacterium (assembly GCA_017548545.1). Lineage (GTDB taxonomy): Bacteria > Bacteroidota > Bacteroidia > Bacteroidales > UBA3663 > Liminaster. The sequence goes on from JAFYZW010000046.1 coordinate 21,601, forward strand.
CAATGCTCCAATAATGTTTGTAATATTCATCCTGCTGGCACCCATGTGTCTCAGGAAGAACGTCTATGCCAATTCCTTGTCAATACCCGTCCTCGATTCTTTGTTGGAATCTACCGATTCGCTTGCTCTCCCCATCGCCCCATACGATACCCTTTCCCTCGATTCTTTAGCCTTTCCACCCGATAGCTTGGCCCTCGATTCCCTCTCTGTAGATTCCGTTTCAACCAAACCTGTGGGAGGCGGTCTGACAGCTGTTGTGAACTACAAGGCACAGGATTCGCTGGTCTTCGCTGCGGGTAATATGGCATGGCTCTACGGCTCTTCGCAAGTCACATACACCGACATCACCCTCGATGCTGAGCGTCTTCAGCTTTCCCTCGACAGTTCTCTGGTTCATGCCAACGGCGTGCTCGACACCATCACCGGCCGACTCACCGGCAAACCAGTCTTTAAGGACAACTCAGGCGAATACGAGACGCGAACCATGTCCTACAACTTCAAGACGGCCAAGGGCTTCATCTGCGACGTCACCTCTCAGCAGGGCGAAGGATACGTTACGGGTGGTATTACTAAGAAGATGCCCAACAACGACATTTATCTTGAAAACGGACGTTACACCACCTGCGACCAAACCGAGTGCCCTCACTTTTACATCGAACTCACCAAAGGCCGTTTGCGTCCGAATAAGAACATTGTAACCGGCCCGGCATATCTCGTTGTGGCTGATGTGCCATTGCCCGTGGCTATTCCCTTTGGTTATTTCCCGTTCACCAAGTCCTATTCAAGTGGTGTCCTCGTACCTACTTATGGTGCTGACCAAACCAAAGGTCTTTATTTGCGCGAAGGCGGATACTACTTCGCCATCAACGATTATGTCGATTTAGCCCTTCGTGGTGAGATTTACACCAAGGGTTCCTGGGGACTATCAGCTGAGAGCCGCTATGCTATTCGCTATAAGTTCAAGGGTAATTTCGCATTCAGCTATATCGTGGCCAAGACGGGTGACAAGGGGCTTTCGGACTATGTCGAACAAAAGAATATGAAGGTCACTTGGAGTCACTCTCAGGATTCACGATTCAACCCTAATCTCAGTCTCTCGGCCAACGTCAACTTTACGACCTCAGGTTATGAGCGTAGCAACACTACTTCGATCTACAGCTCCGACCTCACCACTTCTACTAAGCAATCCACCATCAACGCAGGGTACAAGATTCCAAACACCAAGTGGAACCTTTCGGCATCGGCCAGCATCACCCAGCGCACCACTGACTCCACTCTCGTTGTCTCTTTGCCCCAGTTTACTGCTTCCATGAGCACCTGGTACCCTTTCAAGCGAAAGCAAAAAAGTGGCTCTGACCGTTGGTATGAGAAGATCTCGATGACCTACAACATGAACATGATCAATAAGATCACGACCAAGGAAAGCGAATTTGGGCAGAAAAACCTCCTCCGCGACTGGGAGAACGGCATCAAGCACTCTCTTCCCATTGGTGCCACTTTTACTGCTGCGAAGTACATCCAGATTTCGCCTCGCATCAATTTCACCGACCGTATGTACAGCCATAAGACCATTCAATACTACGATCCCTCTCTGGTCAACTCCAATGGCTCTTATGGTGGTATCGCAAAGGACACTGTCTATGGTTTCTACAATTCCTACGACTTCAGCACTTCCTTGAGTTTCTCCACCAAGCTATATGGTTTCTTCAAACCCTTGTGGAAGAAATCCCGTCTCTTTGCCGTTCGTCATGTGCTCTCACCCAATATCTCTTTCAGCTACACGCCTGATTTCAGCGAGAAGAAGTATGGCAGTTGGGGTACATATTATGTCCCCGACAGTACGTCGGTGACAGGTCGTCGTGAGGTAAGGTATAGCTATTTCCAGGGTTATTCTCAAGGTGGCGCACCACAAGGCCGTAGCGGTTCCATCTCGCTGTCGTTCGACAATAACATCGAGGCTAAGATCCGATCCGATAAGGATTCCACTGGCTATCGCAAAATCTCCCTCATCGATAAGCTTTCCACTAGTATCTCCTACAACATGGTGGCCGACTCTATGCGTTGGAGTACCACTGTCCCCATAAATGCAACCATCAAGATGGGCAAGAACTCGTCGATGAACCTCAATACTACATGGGACGTTTATAAGTATGACGAAAATGGTCGTCGTTACGACAAACCGCGTTGGGAGGATGGCCAGTTCCTTCGTCTCATGTCCACGGGCTATTCCTTCAGCTATTCTCTAAACAACGACAAGTTGGCCAAGCTTTTCGGTCGAGGAGGGGATGACGACGATGACGACGAAGACGAAGGCTTCGATCTCGACAGCGAAGATGGTTATGTCGAGGAGGACCTCGATCCGACCAGTATCGAAGGCATGCAGCGCGATGCCGAGAAGCGGAAACGTAAGGAGAAGAAACGTACAGGCACCTACGATGATGACGGTTACCTTATCTGGACCGTCCCTTGGACACTCAACGTCTCCTATTCAATGCGTTATCAATACAAGACGTTCAATAAGGAGAAGCGCGAGTTCGACCGCGGTATTGTCCATAGTGCCACCTTAAGCGGCACATTCCAACCCACCAAGGGGTGGAACTTTTCGTTTAATGCGTCCTACGACATGAACCTCAATAAGGTCACCTTCATGAACATCAATGCAAGTCGCGACATGCATTGCTGGATGCTTACGGCCTCGCTCAACCCATTAGGCAGATATGCATCGTTCAATGTCAACATCGCCGTCAAGAGTTCCATGCTCTCCGACCTCAAGTATCAGAAGTCGAGCGTTTCGCGCAGCAACAAGATTCAATGGTATAACGATTAGCTTATGAGAGTAGCAATCATCAAATACAACGCAGGCAACATCTACAGTGTATATTGTGCTTGCCGACGTCTCGGATGCGATGCTGTCATCACCGACGACCCCGCGACCATTCGTGAGGCCGACCGTGTCATCTTCCCGGGTGTGGGCGAAGCGAAAGCTGCGATGGAGTATCTCAATCAAAAAGGACTCGCCGATCTCATCCGTAGTCTCACTCAGCCCGTACTTGGCATCTGCATCGGTATGCAGCTTCTCTGCAGCCACAGCGAGGAGGGCGATGTCGATTGCCTCGGTATCTTCGATGTTCCTGTCATTCGATTCCGTCCATCGTCCAAGGATTTCAAGGTCCCACAGATGGGATGGAATACCATTGAACGATTCCTGCAGGATGAAGGAAATACCAACTCTTTGTTTGTCAACCTGCACGAAGGCGACTATGTCTATTATGTGCACAGTTATCACGTTCCCCTTTGTGCTTACACAATAGCCCAAACCGACTACGACGGTTTCTATAGCGCAGCCCTCCACAAGGGTAACTTCTGGGCTACGCAGTTCCATCCCGAGAAGTCGGGTTCGGTAGGCGAACAGATTTTACGTAACTTTTTATCATGATTGAAATTATCCCAGCCGTTGACATCATCGACGGTAAACTCGTTCGTCTCACGAAAGGCGATTACGAGACGAAGAAAGAATACAGTCAGGACCCGCTTGAGACGGCCCGTCAGTTCGAAGCCATCGGTATCCGTCGTCTTCACCTTGTTGATCTCGATGGTGCCAAGGGTGGTCATATTGTCAACCACCATATCCTCGAACAAATAGCTTTGTACACCAACCTCATCGTCGATTTCGGCGGTGGCCTTAAGAGCGACGACGATGTCCGTATCGCCTTCGAGAGTGGTGCACAAATGATCACCAGCGGCTCAATCGCTGTTCAGCGTCCTCAGCTTTTCCTGTCTTGGCTCGAACAGTATGGTCCCGATCGAGTGATTCTTGGCGCCGATATCAAGGACGGTCGCATTGCCATCCAAGGCTGGCTCGAAGAGAGCGACGCACGATGGCAGACGTTCCTAGAGAGCTATACTGCACGTGGCGTCAGCAAGGTGATCTCTACCGATATCTCCCGCGATGGCATGATGGCAGGACCCTCCACCGAACTCTACAAGGACATGATGGAGGAATTCCCAGGGCTCTACGTCATCGCTTCCGGTGGTGTCAGCTGCATGATGGATGTGCTCCAACTCGAAGCGGCCAACGTGCCAGCAGTCATCATTGGAAAGGCCATCTACGAAGGTCGCATCACCTTCAATGAACTTGATCGCTATCAGCAAAACAATTGTTCCTCTAAGATTGATAATTGTTAATTGTTCATTGTTAATTGTTAATTGATCAATGTTAGCCAAACGCATCATACCCTGTCTTGACGTCAAGGATGGCACCACCGTCAAGGGCGTTCAGTTTATCAATTTCCGCGATGCAGGCGATCCCGTCGAACTCGGCAAACAATACAGCCTGATGGGGGCCGACGAACTGGTTTATCTCGACATCACCGCTTCGCACGAAGGTCGGCGCACCTTTACCGATCTTGTACGTCGCATCGCTGCCGAGGTCTCCATCCCCTTCACCGTAGGGGGTGGCATCCACGAACTTGCCGACGTCGAGCGCCTTTTGGCAGCTGGAGCCGACAAGGTGTCGGTCAATTCGTCCGCCTTGCGCCGACCTGATCTCATCACCGAGATAGCCGAACGTTTTGGCCGACAGGAGTGTGTCTGCGCTATCGATGCCCGCCTTGAAGACGACGGCCAATGGCGCTGCTATCTCAACGGAGGACGTATCCCCACCGACCGCTTTCTTTTCGAATGGGCTCACGAGGCCCAGGAGCGTGGTGCTGGCGAGATACTATTCACCTCGATGAATCACGATGGGTCAAAACAGGGCTTCGCCAACGAGGCGCTGGCCCGTCTCTCCGACGAGTTGACCATCCCCATCATCGCATCGGGAGGAGCAGGTTTCCGCGAACACTTCCTCGATGTTTTCACCAAGGGCCACGCCGATGCTGCCCTCGCCGCCTCAGTCTTCCACTTTGGCGAGATTCCCATCCCTGCCCTCAAGCACTACCTCGCCGACAACGGCATCAACGTCCGCTTGTAAAGGCCCCTTACTACCGCCATCTCGCCGCTTCTTCTTGTCCTTGTTGCAGCCATTTATGGCTGCCCCGTTCCCTCTAAACCCAATAACCCCACTATAAACGAATGCAAATCGATTTCGACAAACTTCAGGGCTTAGTCCCTGCTATCATCCAGGATGCAGTTACGAGCAAAGTGCTCATGCTCGGCTTCATGAACCGCGAAGCCTACGACAAGACGGTTGAGACCGGACTCGTGACCTTCTGGAGTCGCACACGCAACTGCCTTTGGCCCAAAGGCGAGACTTCGGGCAACGTGCTCAAGGTCGTCCAGATCTTCAACGACTGCGACAACGACACCCTGCTCATTAAGGTCAATCCCGCAGGTCCAGTCTGCCATACCGGTGCCGACACCTGCTGGAACGAGACCAACGAACGCAATCCATTGCTCTTCCTTACCGAGCTGCAGGACTTCATCAACAAGCGCCACGAAGAGATGCCTGAGGGCTCTTACACCACCAGCCTCTTCAAGGACGGTCTCAACCGAATGGCACAGAAGGTGGGAGAGGAGGCACTCGAACTCGTCATCGAGGCTACCAACGGCACCAACGAGCGCATGATTTATGAAGGTTCCGACATGCTATACCATCTTATCGTTCTCCTCACCAGCAAAGGTCTCCGCATCGAAGACCTCGCCGCTGAGCTAGCCACCCGCCACAACCCCACTTGGCGCAAGCATTAACACCCTGCCCCTTAATCCTTCATCATGATCCTATACAAAAACGTCACCATCGCTCGAGGCGAAAACGTCCTCGTTCGTAATATGGACCTCTCCGTCGGAGAGGGCGAGTTCGTCTATCTCATCGGCAAGGTAGGTGCAGGCAAATCGTCGCTCTTGAAGACGATGTACAAGGACCTTGACATCCAGGAAGGGGAGGAGGCCCGTATCTTCGACGAATACAACCTCCTCGCCCTCAAGCCCAACCAAATACCCTATCTACGCCGTAAGGTCGGCATCATCTTCCAGGACTTCCAACTTCTCACCGACCGCTCTGTCGAGGCTAACCTCGACTTCGTTCTCCGTGCCACAGGCTGGAAGGACATCGAAAAGCGACGCCAACGCATCACCGAAGTCCTCGATCTCGTCGATATGGTCGGCTGCGAAAAACGTATGCCCAACACCCTCTCGGGTGGTGAGCAGCAACGTATAGTCATCGCAAGAGCTCTTCTCAACAGTCCACGTCTCATCCTCGCCGACGAGCCTACTGGCAACCTCGACCTAGAGACAGGACAACGTATCGTGAGCCTCCTCTACAAGATATGCAAGGAGCAACATTCCACGGTCATTATGTCAACCCATAATCTGGCTTTCCTCAACGACTTCCCCGGTCGAGTGATCCACCTCACCGACAATCAACTCGTCGAGGTAGGTGGCACCGATGAGCCCGATACCATCGAAGATGTCATCGCTGTGTCAACACCGGATAGCTTGGAATCTCTGGAAGGAATTCCCAGCGATTTGCTTCACGGTTCAGATGACAGCAATAATGTTGAATCCCATTGCTGACCACCAGCCAATCCACCTGCAGAGCGATGTTGTAGCGACTCACTTGGTCGAAAACATCCTGCGTGAGCCGTACGCTCGTGGCCTTGTATTCCACAATCATCAGCGCCTCGCCTTCATCGCCGAACACTACGCTGTCGCACCTCCGCTCCAATTGTCCCACCCGGATGCACACCTCGTTGCCAATCCTTCCTGAAGGATAGCCCATCACCTCTATCAGGAAATGTACAAAATGCTGACGCACCCACTCTTCAGGAGTGAGCTTTACCCAACGGCGACGCTGTGTGTCCCAGATCTCCTGCTGAGAGTTCTTGGGATTCTGTCGGGTGCGTACATCAAAGGTAGGAAGATTCAGTATATCCATTTTTCAGCGATTTATCGCCGCAAAGATACAAAAAATATTTGACATGGCAAAGAAATCTGACGATTTTCAGCGCATCAAGACCCAAATCGAGCAACGTCAGTTCGCTCCGGTCTATCTCCTGCACGGTGAAGAAGCTTTCTTCATCGATCAGCTCACGACCCTTCTGCTCGATACGGTTCTCACCGAAGACGAGAAGGATTTCGACCTGGTTCAGTTTTTTGCAGGTGCTGGCGAGTTCACGATGGGCGATGTCATCTCATCTTGCCGTCGATTCCCCATGGTGGCCGAAAAACAGCTCGTCCTTCTTCGTGAAGCTCAGGCTCTCGACAAGCGTTCCAACAAGCTTGACGACCTCTGCCTGTATCTGAAGCAGCCCAGCCCAAGTACCATCCTTGTAATCACCTACAAGACGGCAAACATCACCGGCGCCTCAGAATTGGTCAAACTTTGCAAAAAGACCGGCGAAGTCTATCAGAGTGACAAGGTGCGAGATTACGAGCTGCCTCGTGTCCTCCCTGGCTTCCTCGAATCTTTGGGCGTCACTGCTGAACCCAAGGCTATCGATATGCTCCAGAATTTCATCGGTGCCGATTTCAGTCGTCTAACTCACGAAGTTGATAAGCTCCGACTCTCTCTGCAGGGCCGAACCAACATCACAGCTCAGGATGTCGCTGACCATGTCGGCATCTCCCGCGAGTTCAATGTCTTCGAGCTCGTCGAAGCCCTCGCTCGCAGAGATGCCCAGCGTGTCGAAATGATTCGTCTCTATTTTGCACGCAATCCCAAGGCAGGCCCAGTGCCCATGGTCATCTCTACGCTCTTCAGCTTCTTTCAGAACATGATGCTCGCCTTCTATTCCCAGGATCGCAACATCAACGGAATCATGAAGGAGGTGGGCTGTAGCTATCCCCAAGCCAAGTGCGTCGTCGATGGCATGCGTCACTACAACGCCCGCGCTGTGATGCGAAACATCTCCATCCTCCGAGAGTTCGATGCTCGCAGCAAAGGTGGCCGTCCCGCCTCCACCCCCGATCCCGACCTCCTTCAGGAACTCTTCTACCAGCTCACCCATTAGGTTAGCCCCCATGTTCCAGTCGCGGCCGATTTTGGCCGCCCATCATACCCATCAACAATGCATCCATTCTCAGAAATAACTATCGCAGTAGCCGGCACAGGCTACGTTGGCCTTTCCATAGCCACGCTTCTTGCCCAGCATCACAAGGTAATAGCCGTCGATGTCGTCCCCGAAAAGGTGGACAAGATCAACCAGGGCATCAGCCCCATCCAAGACGAGTACATCGAGCGCTATCTCACCGAAGTCCTTCCTGCTCTTCGCCAACAAGGCAATGGCGGTGATCTTACTGCCACCCTCGATGGCCCTGCTGCCTACCGACAGGCCGACTACGTCATCATCGCAGCACCCACTAACTACGACCCTGTCAAGAACTACTTCGACACCTCCCACGTCGAGGAGGTCATCGACCTCGTCATCGCCAACAACCCCGATGCCGTGATGGTGATCAAGAGTACCATCCCCGTAGGCTATTCGCGTTCCCTCTACGTCAAGTATGCTTTGCAGTTCCTCTACAAACCCGAGCTCAAAGGCAAGAAGTTCAACCTCCTCTTCTCGCCCGAGTTCCTCCGCGAATCCAAGGCGCTTTACGACAACCTTTATCCCTCGCGCATCATCGTGGGTTTCCCCAAGATTATCAACATCGATGAGAAGAACTTCACTGAAGAGAACGCCGCCATCACAGCCATCGGCAACCCGAAGGCCGAGGAGTATGCCCACACTTTCGCGGACCTCCTTGTCGAAGGTGCTTTGAAGGAGGACATCCCCACGCTCTTCATGGGCATGAAGGAGGCCGAGGCGGTCAAGCTTTTCTCCAACACCTATCTCGCTCTACGCGTGAGCTACTTCAACGAACTCGACACCTATGCCGAGGTCAAAGGTCTCGATACTGCATCCATCATCAATGGTGTCGGCCTTGATCCACGCATTGGCACCCATTACAACAACCCATCGTTCGGCTATGGTGGTTACTGCCTCCCTAAGGACACCAAGCAGCTGCTGGCCAACTATCAGGACGTCCCGCAGGAAATGATGACTGCCATCGTGCAAAGCAACCGCACCCGCAAGGACTTCATTGCCGACGCAGTACTCAAGATGGCAGGGTGGTACGACTACAGCAGCAACAATCAGTATGGCGTCAACGACCCGAAGGCCTGCGTCATCGGTGTCTATCGTCTCACGATGAAGTCCAACTCCGACAACTTCCGCCAGTCGGCCATCCAGGGCATCATGAAGCGCATCAAGGCCAAGGGCGCCGAGGTGATCATCTACGAGCCCGCTCTTCCCGATGGCAGCACCTTTTTCGGCAGCAAGGTCATCAACGACCTCCAAGCCTTCAAGCAGCAGGCCCACGCCATCATCGCCAACCGCTACGACACCTCCCTCGACGACGTAGCCGACAAGGTCTATACCCGCGACATTTTCCGCCGCGATTAACACTGTCCCCGTCGCAGTCATCTTTGGCTGCCCATCTAAAAAAATAATCACTATGAACCGCACAGTCATCACAGTAGTAGGCAAAGATACCGTAGGTATCATCGCCGCCGTTTGTACCTATCTTGCCGAGAACAACGTCAACATCCTCGACATCAACCAATCCATCCTTCAAGGTTTCTTCACCATGATGATGATTGTTGATATCAACAACTGCAACGTCCCCTTCAGTGAACTCCGCGATGGACTCACCGCCGTCGGCGAATCGAAGGGCGTCGAAATCAAGTGCCAGAAAGAGGAGATCTTCAACCAAATGCACCGCATTTAATCCGCCCCCTCGTGTCCCCGTCGCAGCCGTTTTTGGCTGCCCCTTTCCCCAGCGTTCATTTCGCGGCCATCTTTGGCCGCTAAAATCACCTTCCTATGATCAACGTCCATGAGGTCCTCGAGACCAACAAAATGATAGACCAGGAGCATCTCGATGTCCGTACCATCACCATGGGCATCTCGTTGCTCGACTGCTCCACCGAATCCGTATTGCAGACCTGCCAGAACATCTACGACAAGATCCTGCGCTATGCCTCCAACCTGGTACGCACAGGTGAAGCCATCTCGCGTGAATACGGCATCCCAATCGTCAACAAACGCATCTCCATAACTCCCGCAGCCATTGTCGGAGCCTCCTGCTGCAAGACCACGCACGACTTCGTCAAGATAGCCAAGACGCTCGACCGAGCCGCCCACGACGTCGGCGTAAACTTCATAGGCGGTTATTCGGCAACCGTCCAGAAAGGCATGACTCGTGCCGACGAGCTCCTCATCCGCTCCATCCCCGAAGCGTTGAAGCGCACCGAACTTGTCTGCTCCAGCGTCAACGTTGCTTCCACCAAGACCGGTATCAACATGGATGCTGTCCGACTCATGGGCGATGTGGTGAAGGAGACAGCCGAAGCCACCAAGGAATCCGACTCCCTGGGATGCGCCAAGCTCGTCGTATTCTGCAATGCCCCCGACGACAATCCCTTCATGGCTGGTGCCTTCCACGGTGTGTCCGAAGCCGAAGCCATCATCAACGTTGGCGTATCGGGCCCTGGCGTGGTGAAATATGTGCTCGAAAACCTTCCTGAAGGTACCAACTTCGAAGTGCTCTGCGAAACCATAAAGAAGACCGCGTTCAAGATCACGCGTGTCGGACAGCTCGTTGCACAGGAAGCCTCACGTCGTCTCGGTGTACCCTTCGGCATCATCGACCTCTCCCTGGCTCCAACACCCGCCATTGGTGACTCGGTAGCCGACATCCTTCAGGCCATCGGATTGGAACGCACAGGTGCCCCAGGCACCACAGCGGCCCTTGCCTTGCTCAACGACCAGGTGAAGAAGGGTGGCGTGATGGCAAGCTCCTATGTGGGCGGTCTCTCGGGCGCCTTCATCCCCGTCAGCGAAGACCAGGGCATGATCGATGCCGTCAATGCTGGAGCCCTCACCATCGAGAAGCTCGAAGCCATGACCTGTGTATGCTCCGTCGGCCTCGATATGATAGCCATCCCGGGCGACACTCCCGCCACCACTATCGCCGGCATTATCGCCGACGAAGCCGCCATCGGCATGGTCAATCAGAAGACCACCGCCGTGCGAGTCATTCCCGTCATCGGGAAGGGTGTGGGCGAAGTGGTCGAGTTTGGTGGCCTTCTGGGCTATGCGCCCATCATGCCTGTCAACAAGTTTGCGTGTGACGTCTTTGTCAACCGAGGCGGACGCATCCCTGCGCCCATCCACAGCTTCAAGAACTAAACTCCACACCCTCAACTCTAAACTCTCCACTCTCCACTCTCCACCAATGCGATCGCCACTCATCCTTTGCATATCCTTACTCCTCAGCTTGGCTGGGGGGCAGGGTGTAGCCGACACCATCATCGACCCGCTTGCCCACAAGCTCATCGTTCAGCGAAGCATCTTTCCGCAAGAGAAAGTGCACGTCATGACCGACCGCGAACTCTATCAGCCGGGCGACACAGTTTGGATGCGTGCTTGGGTGGTCGATGGCGAAACACTGATACCCCGTGTCGTAGGCAGTCGCTATGTTTATGTGGAGATACGTGATGGCATCGATTCTCTTCGTCAATGTGTCAAGCTTATCGAACGCGAAGGTCGTTTCGTCGGTCAGTTGGTTCTTCCTCAGGCCTTGATTTCTGGCGATTATACGCTTGCCGCTTTTACCTATTATAATTTAAGTGGAGCTGAAGACTTCCTGTTCAAGAAGATTATCCATGTCATCACGCCCTCCGATGCAAAGAGAGGATATACTGCACGCGCGCTTTTCGAAGGTTTCAAACCCGATGCTCCCGTACTTGATGCCGATCCCAATCGCCCTTATTACTATCATCACAGCGACACCCTCATGCGTGTCACCTTCAGCGTGCCCGACTCGACTTGGCTCTCCATCTCTCTCACCGACGATTGTCTTACCCCTACCGATACCACCGTTACTCTTGCGCGGAGGCTACCTGCTATTCCCGACCTCTTTACGACCGAAAACCTCTTGCCCGATTCCCAATATTATCGTCCCATCATCAATTTCGAACGTCGGCAGGGAATCGCAGGCCAGGTGAGTAATGTATCCAACAGGCAGGTCAACACCATTCTGATGATCGACATGAACAAGCCTGCTATCTATACTACCTATGCCGACAATCATGGCAATTTCAGCTTCCACGACAACATTTCTTTTCTCGACAGCACCTTGTTTGCTTTCGTAGGATATACTCACAACGGCGGTATGATTTCCAACATTCAAGTTGCCGATTATACCTTGCCCAAGAAAGTCCATCATTTGCCCTCCGATCTCAAGAAATACTTTGTGAATCGGTATCGTGAGGACATCTCTCTACCCACTTCATCCAACGTATCAACAATCGACAAAAAGAAGGACAGCGTCAAGCTCGACAAGAAACTCAAGGAAATACTCGATGCCAGGAATCTCGACGACATCTACATGCGTCTGAGCAACGAGTCAAGGTACACCGCCAATCTGTCTGATTACAAATTTCACAAGCTCAAGGAGATGGTCCTTAAGTTCGACGGCATCTATTTCGATGGCGAAGTCGCTATGTATAAGGAGGAAGGCTTCGAACCATCCCCCGTCCGATTTGTGGTTCGTAACAAGGAATTCCCTATCGAAAAGGACAAAGACGGCAAATACAAGCCACAGACCGCCTTAAAGTTCCCAGTCGAAGTAATCTATGCCGTCGATTTTATCGATCCCGATAGAGCATCATCCTTGGGCAAAACCAATTATCCCGATTCTCCCATCATCCGCCTCGACTTGAAAAATGAATCTGAACTCATTTGGGAAGCAACCAGTAACCCATTTGTCCAGATTCTACAGCCCCTCGGTTACGTCAAGCCTTTGACCTTCCCCAATCTTCGTGTTGTTCATAAGCCCGTGCCCACCCGCTATTGGAATCCCGCAGTCTATACTGGGCGTTCCGGACAGGTCACCCTCGAACTTCCCATTCCCACCGACTATCACACCACCTACACCCTCCGAGCCGAAGGTTTAACTCCTCACGGAGAGCTTGTTTCGATCATCTATCGCATCGAAAAATGAAACGAATTTTGTATAGGTCAAGCATTGTTAATTAAGTTTTATCTAGTATAATTGAATATCAACTATCAAAGAAGGCGAAAAATGGATCCACTTTTCGCCTTCTTTGATAGAATGAATCTTAGTCCAGACATATTGAATGAAGAGGGGCCAAAAACCTACATCCTTTCGGGAACCTCGATGCCGAGGAGATCCATGGCTGTCTTGATGACACGGGCCACGCAGGTGCTGAGGACGAGACGGAACTGGCGCTTGCGGGCATCCTCCTCTTTGAGAATGGAGGTGTCGTGATAGAACTGGTTGTACTCCTTGGCGAGGTCGTAGGTGTAGTTGGCGATGAGCGCGGGGGAGTAGTCGGTGCCGGCACGCTTGACGACCTGTTCGAAGTCGAGCAGCTTCTGGACGAGGGTCTGCTCCTTTTCGGAAATCTCGACACCTTCGAGACCCTCGCCGGTAAGCTCTTCGGGAGCAGCCTTGCGGAGCACCGACTTGATGCGGGCGTGGGTGTATTGGATGAAGGGGCCGGTGTTGCCGTTGAAGTCGATTGACTCGGCGGGATTGAACACCATGTTGTTGACAGGATTGACCTTGAGGAGGAAATACTTGAGCGCACCGAGGCCGATGATGCGATAGACGTTCTGCTTCTCCTCATCGCTCAGGTCGGCCAGTCGCTCGGAGCTTGCCTCACGTGCATCGTCGATCATGGCGGCCATCAGGTCGTCGGCATCCACGACGGTGCCTTCACGGCTCTTCATCTTGCCGTTGGGCAGCTCGACCATGCCGTAGGAGAAATGCACGAGGTCCTTGCCCCACTTGAAGCCGAGGCGGTCGAGGAGGAGCGAAAGAACCTGGAAGTGGTAGTTCTGCTCGTTGCCCACCACGTAGATCATCTTGTCGATGGGGTAGTCCTGATAACGGAGTTTGGCCGTGCCGATGTCCTGCGTCATATAGACCGAGGTGCCGTCCTTGCGGAGCAGGAGCTTCTGGTCGAGACCTTCGGCAGTGAAGTCGGCCCAAACGGAACCATCAGCCTTGCGGAAGAAGAGTCCCTTATCGAGACCATCGAGCACAAGTTCCTTGCCTTCGAGGTAGGTGTTCGATTCGTAGTAAATCTTGTCGAAGCTTACGCCCATCATGCGATAGGTCTCGTCGAAACCGGCATAGACCCATTCGTTCATCTTGGCCCAAAGCGCACGCACCTCGGGGTCGCCGGCCTCCCACTTGCGGAGCATTTCGCGTGCCTCCTTCATCAACGTGGATTTCATTTCGGCCACGGCTTTGCGTGTTTCGGCGGTACGCTCCTCATCTTCGGGCAAAGTGCCGTCGGGCAGTTGGTCCTTGAAGACGTGGATGCCTTGAATCTCGGGGTCGTTGGCGAGCAGGTCCTTGAGTTCGGCCTTGTAATGCTTGTCGAAAGCCACATAGCAGTCGCCGATCAGATGGTCGCCCTTCTTGCCCGTGCTTTCGGGTGTGGCGCCATCGAACCACTTCTGCCATGCCAGCATCGACTTGCAGATATGGATGCCGCGGTCGTTGACGATATTGGTCTTCACCACCTTGTTGCCGCAAGCTGCCACAATCTTCGAGAGCGACCAGCCGAGCAGGATGTTGCGCAGATGGCCAAGGTGAAGGGGCTTGTTGGTGTTGGGCGAGGAATATTCGATCATCACGAGCGGCGCATTTTCGCCGACGGGCTGTATGCCGTAGTTCTCCTTGCTGTAGATGCCCTGAAGCTTCTCGACCCACGAACCAGCGTTGATGCTGAGATTGAGGAAGCCCTTGATGACGTTATATTTGGCGACGAGTGGCTCGTTTTCGACCAACCATTGGCCGATGGCCTGCCCAAGTTGCTCAGGATTGCGGACGGGTGTCTGCTTCATGAAGGGGAAAACCATGAGGGTAAGATGCCCTTCGAACTCCTTGCGGGTGGGGCTCAATTGAACCTGCTTATCGGCAAGTTCGATATCGTAAAGTGACTTGACTGCTGCCTTGATGGCGGTCGATAATTGCTGTTCGATTTCCATATTCAGTTATTATTTTTCGGCAAAGATAACGAATTTTTTGAGAAGAAGACACATTTTAAATAAAAAAAGCGGGCATATCAGTTTTTTTTATTATCTTTGCGGCCGAAAATTATAGTAAATATGACAGAAAACGAAGTTTTAGAAATACAAAAACAGGTTGTTGACGTGTGCAAACTGGTCTATGACCCTGAGATACCCGTGAACATCTATGACCTCGGCCTCATTTATGGCGTCGAGGTGGAGGAGGGCGGCCACGTACACATCAAAATGACGCTGACGGCTCCCACCTGCCCCGAGGGCGATTTCCTGATGGAGGATCTGCGCATGAAGGTGGAGGGCCTGCGCGAGGTGTTGTCGTGCGAAGTCGAGCTGACCTTCGAGCCCGAGTGGAACCAGGATATGATGACTGAGGAAGCCAAGCTCGAACTGGGGATGTTGTAATGGTTCATTTTCACGAATTTGAGAATAATTGTGGGAAAGATATATTTCATCAGCGACTGCCACTTGGGCGCGGGCACTCTCGAGAACCCGATGGATTACGAACGGAGGGTAGTGCGGTTCCTCGATGCCATCGAGGATGACTGCGAAGAGCTCATCCTGCTGGGCGACATCATCGACTATTGGTTTGAGTTCAAGGAGGTGGTGCCCAGAGGTTTCACCC
Source organism: Bacteroidales bacterium (assembly GCA_017548545.1). Lineage (GTDB taxonomy): Bacteria > Bacteroidota > Bacteroidia > Bacteroidales > UBA3663 > Liminaster. Next base: position 37,270 of record JAFYZW010000046.1, read on the forward strand.
GCTTCCTGGGCAAGCTTGGCATGATGGCCGACAAGGGTATCAAGATACACTGGTTCACGGGCAATCACGACATCTGGATCTTCGACTATCTGCCTGAGGAGATCGGCTGCACCCTGCATACGGGGCCCGAGCTGTTTGAACGGCGCGGACGCAAGCTCTATCTGGCGCATGGCGACGGCCTCGGTGAGGACTCGAAGGCGCTTCAATTCATGACGGGCTTCTTCCACAATCGGATTTGTCAGAAGATGTACCGCTGGATTCATCCTGACCTTTCGACCGCCTTTGCGCACTGGTGGAGCCGCAAGAGCCGATTGTCGGGCAATGAGTTCCCCGATTATATGGGCGAAGACAAGGAACACCTTGTTCAGTTCGCCAAGAAGAGAATCAAGGAGGGCTTCGAACCCGATTACTTCATCTTTGGTCATCGCCATATCATGCTCGATTTGATGCTGAACCACAAGAGCCGTTTGATGATTCTTGGAGATTGGATCACGCATTTCTCCTATGCAGTGATGGACGAGAACGGCGACATGATGCTCGACCAATTCGAATATGGCGAGGTGGAGGAGGAGACACGCGACGGCGTGAGCATCGCGATAATGTGATATGAATGCAATGATATTTGCAGCGGGCCTCGGCACAAGACTGAGACCGCTGACCGACGATAGGCCGAAGGCGCTGGTAGAGGTGAACGGCATGACCTTGCTGGAGCACAACATCACCAAGCTGAAAGACGCAGGCTTCGACCATCTGGTGGTGAACGTCCATCACTTCGGCGAGCAGATCATCAGCTTCCTCGATGCACACAATAATTTCGGCATCGACATCAAGGTGAGCGACGAACGCCAGATGCTGCTCGATACCGGCGGAGGTCTCAAGCGCGCTTTCCCATTGTTCTCCGAGCCCGGCCCCATCCTGGTGCATAACGTCGATATCATCTCGGACATCGACTTGAACGAACTCTACCGGAAGCATGTGAGCAACGTCGGCAAAACGCAGGGGCTGGGTGCCACCCTTGCCATCCACGAGCGTACAACCTCGCGCTATCTGATGTTTGATGACCAGAAGCACCTCTGCGGATGGACCAACGTCAAGACCGGCGAGGTGAAGGGTATGGTGGGAGAGATGTTCGCCTACGCGGGAATACAGGTCATCGACCCGAACCTCTTCCCCTACCTGAGCGCGAAAGAAGAGAATACCTTCCCCATCATCGGTTTCTATCTGGACATCTGCCAAAGCATAGCTCTCGCCGGCGCAAACGTCTTCGGGAAAGCATGGGTTGATTGCGGCAAGCCCGAAGCCCTGGAAAAGGCCGCCCGATTGTTAGAAAATTCCTAACTCAAAGGTTTTCAATATCTTTGTCATTATAATGAAGCAAGTAATACGTCATTTACATCTTTTCGTATTCATCCTCCTCCTGTGGGAGACGATGCCTGCAACCTTAATTGCACAAAGCAAAACGCCGACACGTATCACGGTGCAGGGCACGGTTTTGGACAGCATCACCGGTTTGCCCCTCGACTTCGTGAACATTGCCGAGAAAGGTACCACCAACGGCACGATCACCAATACACAGGGCGACTTCCAGATGCTAGCCCGTCCAGGAAGCATCATCCAGTTCAGCTATCTCGGCTATGACACCAAGACGATAGTGGCCGGCAACCGCCGCATGAACGTGACCATCAAAATGGTTTCGCAGGACGTGCAACTGAGCGAGGTGGTGGTGAAACCCAAGCGCGAACGCTATCGCCGCAAGGAGAACCCTGCCGTGATCCTGATACGCAACGTCATCGACCACAAGAACGATAATTCGCCCAAGAGCAACGACTTCTTCAGCGAAACCCGCTACGACAACATGACCTATTCGCTGAACAACTTCAGCGACAGCCACTTGGAACGATGGAAGAAGAAGTTCAAATTCATCGAAAACTATATCGACACAGCCATCGTGACGGGTACGCCCGTGCTGCCCGTTTCGACCGACGAGCGCGTCGAGAAGCATTACTGGAGGAACGCCGGCAACCTCAACCGCACCGTCACCGAGGCCGAATTGCACGCCGGTATGGACGACATGATGCCTGAACAGCTGGTGGCCCTCCTCAAGACGGAAGTATTCCCCGAGATGGACCTCAACGAAGACAACATCTACCTCTATCGCAAGAAGTTCGTTTCGCCCGTCTCGTCGTTCGGCCCTACGTTCTACAAGTACTACATCCTCGACACACTCAAGCTCGATGACGGCCTCGATTACATCGACCTAGGCTTTGCCCCCGCCATGCCGCAATCGTTCGGCTTCGTCGGTCACCTGTACGTCAGCCTCGACAGCACCTATTGGGTGAAGCGCGCCGAACTGAATATCCCACCCGACATCAACCTCAACTTCGTGCGCAATCTGCATGTGGAATTCGAAAACGGACGGTTGCCCGACAGCACGCGTGTCGTTCTGGGCAAGAGCTTCTATTCGGAGTTGAACGTGACGGCAGGTTCGCTGGGTCTCTATGCCCAACGCATGATACGCTACAGCGACTTCAGCGACGCTCCGCTCGACAAGGCAATCTTCGGCGCCGCGCCCAAGAGCGATTCGCCCCAACTGGCCTTCAATTCGACCGACTTGAAGTATTGGGATGCCCATCGACCCACAACGGGTTATAATCCCGACAAGTCGGTTCTCGCCATGATGAACCAGATGCGCACCGTACCTTTCTACAAATATGGCGAAAAGGTTTTGACCTGGCTCTTCAAGGGCTTTGTACCCATCGACGACAAGATTGAGGAGCGCGCCAAGTTCCTCTATGGCCCCATCAACACCTCCGTATCGTGGAACAGCCTCGAACACATCCGTCTTCGTGTGGGCGGCATCACCACGGCTAATCTCAACCATCACCTCTTCGGATCGGGATACGCCGTCTATGCCATCGAAGACCACAAGTGGAAATACGATGCGGCTCTCGAGTATTCGTTCCGCCGCAAAAAGAGGTACGCCAACGAGTTCCCCATTCATTCGCTCAAGTTCGAAAGCACCTATGACTCGAAGGAACTGGGCCTCGTACTAGAAACAAACCGCGACAACTTCGTCACCTCGTTCCGCAAGGCCGACCAGCCGAAGTTCATCTACGTACGGAGCAATTCGCTGCTCTACACGCTAGAATTCTGGAATCATGTTAGCCTAAAACTTAAGGCCGATATGCGTCGTGAGTACCAGACACGCCTCGGCAAGTTTGAACTTGCTGGTACAGGATTGGAGCAGGAATACTACGATCTTGCTATGGCCACCGCCTCACTGCGATGGGCACCCCATGAGGCCTTTGCTGAAAACAAGACTTCGCGTGTACGTGTTGATCATCGTCACCCAGTCTTCGAACTGACACATAAGATGGCCAGTAGCGGATTCATGGGTACTGACTTCGACTATCAGGCTACTGAATTCTCGTTCGAGAAGCGTTTCTGGCTCAACGTGCTCGGTCACGCCACCGTTAACATCGACCTTGGCAAGATTTGGACAGGGGACACACCCTATACGCTGCTCTATATGCCTAACGCCAACACTGGCTATACCATTCAGCTCGGCGCGTTCTCGCAACTCCAGTCGATGGAGTTCGTTTACGACCAGTATGCCCATTGGAACGTGGCTTGGCGCATGCTCGGCCTGATGTTCAACAACATCCCCTACGTGTGTCACCTGAAGTGGCGTGAGGTTGTGACCTTCCGTGGCGTCTATGGAAACCTCTCGGAGAAGAATGACCCTGATGCGCTCAATCCCGACGGCACGCTGATGAACCCCAACCTCTTCCGCCTGCCCAGCAACGGCACCGTCTATCGCCTTGGCAACACGCCTTACATGGAGGTGGCTTTCGGCCTCGAAAACATCTTCAAAGTGTTGAGAATAGAGTACATACGTCGTCTGACCTACCTCGACCATCCGGGCATCCGAAAGAATGGCGCACAGGCCACTATCGTGCTGAGTTTCTAACAAGTTAAGAAAGATTCTGATGTCAAAAACAGCAGTTATCATACTCAATTGGAACGGCGAACAGAAAGGCCTGCTGCGACGTTACCTGCCTTCGGTGGTCAAGAACACGCCTGAGGAACTTGCCGAGGTGGTGGTGGCCGACAACGGATCGACCGACAAGAGCCTCAAGCTTCTGGGGGATGAGTTTCCTTCGGTGAAAGTCATCAAGCTCGACAAGAACTTTGGCTTTGCTGAAGGCTACAACCAAGCCATCGACATCATCACGGTGCTCAAGCAGGAAGAACGGCGGAGCCCCACAGGCAACGTCTTTGAGGTACACCGAATGGATTCGCCCGACTATGCCATCCTGCTCAACGACGACGTGAAGGTGACCGAAGGTTGGCTCGAACCGATGATCCGCTATATGGACAGTCATCCGAATTGCGCAGCCCTGCAACCCAAAATTCTCAAGGACGGCGACGAGAAGATGTTCGAATATGCAGGCGCTTGCGGCGGATACCTCGACAACCTTTGCTTCCCCTATTGCCGTGGCCGTATCTTCGACACGGTGGAGGAGGACACAGGGCAATATGACCTGCCCGACGGCCAGGCGTGGCCCGTGATGTGGGCTTCGGGAGCGTGCCTTATGATACGAACAGAACTCTATATGAAAGCTGGCGGCTTGGATCGACGCTTCTATGCTCACATGGAAGAGATTGACCTTTGTTGGAGACTCCGTCGTATGGGTTACGACATCGCTTGCGTAACCCAGTCGAAAGTGTATCATCTGGGAGGTGCCAGCTTGCCGCAAGGCAATCCGAAAAAGACTAAACTCAATTTTCGCAACAGCATAGTGATGATGTGGAAGAATTTGCCTTCCGACCGCTACCGTCATCTCATCCGACGACGCAAGTTGCTCGATGGAGTAGCGGCTGCCAACTTCCTCCGACGTGGAGAGTTCCGAAACTTCAAAGCCGTATATGACGCTCACCGCGAAGCTGAGCAGATGATTGAGAGTCAATACACTGTAGGCGAACTTGTGGGTTTCGGAACGGCCAAGAGCTTCCTGCAGCAGCAGTTCAGCATCGTTTGGAAATACTACAAGAAAGGAATCAAGAAATACAGCGACCTTGGACTTTGAGAAAACTATTTATGAAAAGACTATTAACGATTCTGATGTTGTGCACCATCGTCCTGACAGCGATGGCACAAGTGAAACTCACTCCTCAAGCTCAGTTGAAAATCGCTCAACACAAGGCAAGAGCAGAGAAGGTGAGCCATGGCAAAACCATGGTTCCCGCCAAGCAATCCATGAGATTAGTGGTGAAAGTGGCCGAGCAGAACGCACGCGAAACCTACGCCCAGCTTCGTGAGGCTGGTGCCACGATTCAAGGCAAAATCGGCCAGCAAGCCATCATCAACATTCCAGCCGACCAAGTGGATGCCCTCAGCAAGATAGAGGGAGTGGTACGCATCGACAACGGCCACAAGGGCAAATGGAAGACCGACGTGACGCGCCGTGAGACGGGTATCAACCTTATCAACGGCACCTCTGCCACCATTGAGACACCCTATACGGGGCGTGGTGTCTCCGTCTGTGTATTCGACGGCGGCATAGACTTCCAGCACCCAGCGTTCAAGGATGCCGATGGAAACACGCGCATCAAATGTGTCTTCTTGATTGGAGACTACAACGGCAACAAGTTCACCATCGAAGACCCTGAGGCCGGCACGATCGAATTCCCAGGCTCCGTTTATGACACTCCCGAACTCATTGCCACCCTGACCACCGATGCCCCCGATGAGTATCATGGCACGCATACCGCAGGCATTGCCGCAGGCTCCCTCACGCCTATGGGATTCGGCGGCATGGCGCCCGAGGCCGATATCGTATTTATCGGCATTAACGAAGAAGTTGATGAAGAGGAGTTGGCCGAGTATATTGACGATGAGAACGATGTCATGGAACTCGTCCTCGCCTTTGCTACGGCTTACGCTCAGAAGAGTGGTCAACCACTGGTGTTCAGCGGCAGCCTCAACAGCCATAGTGGTCGGCACAACGGTACGGGAACCGTGCCCGAAGCCATTCAGGCTGCATCAAACACCATCATTCCCGTCTTTTCAGCTGGCAACGAGGGCGGCTATCCCATCCATCTTTATCGACAATTCACCGAAAACAGCTCTTCGTTCAAGACCCTTCTGGCACTCATTCAGGATGAGAACGGCGACTATGTCATCACTGACGATGCAGTTGGCTACACCCGCTGCGGCGAGCGTGTGAGCGTTAAGGTCAGCCTGCTCACCGTCAATCAGTTTTCAGGTAGGCTCCGCGAGGTGTGGAGCAGCGAAGAATGCGTGGCAACCTTGGGCGGCGAGACACAGTATATCACTCTCAACGATGGCGACGACGCCACCCTGTCGTCCTATTTCAGCGGCGAGGTGGGTCTCATCGCCTGTGACAACGGCGACGGCACGCTGAGCATCGCTACTTATACCGATGGCACATTCAAGAGCCTTTGCCTCTTCATGCTCACCGTTTCCGGCTCAGCCGGCACAGAAATCGACATGTGGGACAACCTCGGCGGCTTCAATATCTTCGAATTCCCGGGCTACGTCATAGGCGATAGCGAGATGTCGGCAGGCGACTGGACATGCATCCCCGGCGTCATCAGTGTAGGTGCCTATTGCGCCAATACCGAATACCGCAGCTATGACGGTTCAACACTAGAAGACGAAGAAGAAGAGGAATACACCCTCAACGACTACGCTTGGTTCTCGAGCTATGGCACTTCATTCAACGACATCACCCAGCCGGTGGTAAGTGCTCCTGGTGTCAACGTCGTTTCGTCGTGGAGCCACTACTGCTTGTCTCCGAGTGAAACCGTACTCGATGAAATGCAATGGCAAGGCTATCCTTATGGAGCCGAGAGCGGCACTTCGATGGCATGTCCCGTGGTGAGCGGCATTGTAGCTTGCTGGTTGCAAGCGAATCCCAACCTTACCTTGGAAGACGTGAAGGAAGTCATCCGCCAATCATCGGTCAACGACGACTTCACCGCCCACGATCCCATCCGCTGGGGCTATGGTAAGATCAATGCCGCCCAAGGCATCGAATACATCCTTTCACATTCAGACCTTAGAGGTATTCATTCGACCCCCGACAATCGCGCCGATGAAATCTTCGACCTGCAAGGCCGCCGCATAATGTCTCCATCTCACGGCATCTATGTCAAGAACGGACGGAAGTATTTCGTGAGATAAATCTTGCACTATTACGGAAGACGCATTATGACGTGCGAGATACTGCTTGATACTAAACTCTTTTGCATATTCTCGTAATAAATCATCTTTTCCCTATTATTATTTACTATATAAAACAATAATATAAATCATTTATTATGAGTCTGAACTTTATGGATATCGCCAAGACGATAGTCAATATGCCGGGTGGTAGTAAAGAGGCTACGAAGAACCTTGAGGACTTGGCCAAGAGTTTCGATGAATTCAAGAAAACGGCGTCGGTAGCGCAAGATGAGAAACAGGAAGAGAACCCTGAGTCCATCATCGTTAATGGGCATAACTACTCAGTCAAGAAGAAAGAGAAATCGGTGCTCGTTTCGTTCACTACTTTTCCTTCCAACTCGAGAGAATTCAAGCAGGTTTATCAAGATTTGTTGGGAAAAAACGAGTACACCGTGCCAGCCCTCATTCCGATGGCGCTGGAAATCTTTGCAAGGAATCAGCAGGAAGGGGAGAAGTGTATCGAAACTTTCTGCAGCTTTACTGCAAAGAGTGAGATGATACACATCCTCAAGGACAAGTTCGGACATCCGAACGACCCTTATTGCCAGCGTTATCTTCCCGCTGCTTTGCTTCAAGGTGCTTCGAACAAGAATGCCTATGTACCCAATCGACCCTATACAGTACGCATCGAGCATGCAACTACGGAGGATGAGGAGTCGGAAATGTATAATGGAAAGTTTTATTACCTCATGATTATCGCAGAGGGTTGGGATTCTCAACAGCGCGGTGTCCAGGTCCTCAAGCAAAATGATAAAGAGCTCTTCTTCGTAAACGGCTGTCCCGCCACCTACACGAACTGCAAACCCTTCCACGGTACTTGGGCAGGACTTGAGTGATATTGTTTTGGCTGGATCCTTTGATGGGTTCAGCTTTTTCTCTTCGATTTCTCTTGCCAAGAAGTGGAGAATAACAGAATGTAGATAAAACAAGAAAAGATGAGAACAGAAGCACAAATGAGAGTTTTCAAAATATTCTATATGGTGTCGATGGCAACCTTTGTGTTAACGGCATGTAATCGACAAGTTCAGTCAACAGCACCAGTAGACGAGAATGAGGAACTTGGTAAGGTGGTCGTTGGCTATATCACTTCGTGGAGTGACAGAATGCCCTCCTCTGAATTGTTGACACACCTCAATTATGCATTTGGACATGTGACGGACAGTTTTGATAGCGTCCGAATTGATAACCCCGAACGGTTGCGTTCAATTGTAGCTTTAAAAGCGTTGAATCCGCATTTGAAAGTGCTTGTCAGCATCGGAGGTTGGGGAAGCGGAAACTTCTCAGAGATGGCGGGGAACGATGAGCGACGTCTTGCGTTTGCCCGCAACTGCCTAAAGACAATAGAGTATTATTCCCTCGATGGTATTGACATTGATTGGGAATATCCGACGTCGAGTCAGGCGCGCATATCATCATCGCCAGACGACACAAAGAACTTCACGCTACTGATGCGAGATTTGCGTAAGGCTATCGGTCCTGATCGTTTGCTTACTTTTGCCGACTATGCTGATACGACTTATGTCGATTATCCTGATGTCTTGCCCTTTGTTGATTTCATCAACCTGATGACCTACGATATGGCAGATCCTCCGTATCACCATTCCGCTTTATTTCGCTCAAGCATAGCTGCGCAACTCTGTGTGTCGGAAGCTGTAGACCATCATCTTGAGGCAGGAGTTCCTCTCTCGAAGCTTGTCTTGGGTATGCCTTTTTATGGGAGGGCAAGTAAGGACTACAAAAAGCCTCGCGACTTTGGCAAAATGAAGGTCGAAAGCCCATATTCGGAGCGATGGGATTCGACCGCCCTTGTTCCCTATCTTGTCGATACGAATGGGGATATGGTGTTGGCTCATGAGAATGTGAACTCCATCGGCTACAAGTGTGACTTTATCATCGAGAAGGGTTTGCGGGGTGCCATGTATTGGGATTGCGACAACGATGACGAATTCTTTACGTTAAGTAGGACGGTATGGGATAAGGTTGGAAGAATAGTCAAAGGGGATTAGAAAATACGATACCTTCCCCATTTCGAAACTTGACGGTATAAAACAAACGTCAATTAATAAACCTACTTATTCCAAAAAGCTTTTTGAAATATATGAGTTATCTTGAAAAACGAAATGTTACCATAGATCTGCTTAGGGCACTAACTATGGCTGTGATGTTGGTGGTCAATGATTTCTGGTCGGTTTCGGGCATCCCGCATTGGATGGGACATGCCGCAGGGAATGAGGATATGCTCGGGTTCTCGGACATCATTTTCCCCTCATTCCTTTTTTGCGTGGGGCTTTCCATCCCATATGCTATCTCGGCAATGCGGCGCAAAGGGAAGAATGATGGGGATGTGATACGTCATATTCTCTCACGTTCCTTCGCTCTGATTTTGATGGGCGCGTTCATTTGTAATTATGAATCGGGAATAGACCCAAATATTGGCTACGACCGCAATATCTATTGCTTACTGATGGCCGTTGCTTTCTTCCTTGTCTTCAATCGCAATCAGCAATTGGGATGGATTGTACGTCTTTTGAAGGTGATAGGATGGAGCATCCTTCTGTTCCTCCTCATCACGTCTCGAAGTCCTGAGGGCAGGACATTTTACCCCTATTGGTGGGGCATCCTCGGATTAATCGGCTGGGCTTATCTTTTCTGTGCTCTGGTCTATGCACTTTCGAAGGATATTATTCCACAAATAATTGCGTGGGTTTCGCTCTTTGTCATCTGCCTCTGCTGTACACAAACGGTTCCTTACTCGTTTCTCCAAGGACAGCCAATCCTTTCGATGCCCCAACCGAATATTGTAGAGCTTGTTCTTTCGACGTTGCATATTGGGAATGCTTCGAGTCATCTTCTTGTTATGAGTGGCGTGATGTTCTCGGGTCTTTATCTCAAAAAGACCGAGTCGTTTTCATGGTCGAAGCAGGCTGGTACCACAATTGTCCTTGGAGTGGTCTGCATCGTGTTGGCAATCATCTTTCACCAGTTGTTCATCACTTCCAAAATTATCGGCACACTACCCTGGATTTTTTATACTTTGGGTATCGATTTGATTCTTTATGTTGTGATCGATTGGCTTGTGGCAAAGGGGAAGTCCGGGTGGATGTCATGCCTCAAGCCTGCCGGTATTGCAACGCTGACCTGTTATATTGTGCCTTATCTTCTTTATCCGTTGATCTCTATGTCTGCAGGATGGGATTGGTCGTACGCCATCCCCGAGCCTTTCGGCATTGTTAAGTGCATCCTTTTCTCAGCAATCTGTATCTCCATCACCTGGCTTTTCGGCAAATGGTCGATTCGTTTGAAAGTATGAATTGTTATGTTCTATTTACGTGTAAGGCGACATTATGGTACCATGACTTTATAAGCAGTGCCTTTGCTGCGTACGATGTAGACACCCGATGGCAGCTTTTGGGAAAGAGGACCATGACCTTGGCAAACCATGCTGCCGCTCATGTTGTAAACGATGTAATCGTTGTCCCAAACGTCATCGGGGAGAATCTGCTGGATGGCACTCTCTGTCGGTTGGGCGTATGGAGTACTGTAGGAACTATATTGATTAGTCTTTTCGATGGTGGAACGCGTCAGACGATAGACGTTGCGGGAAGCGTCGGGATAACGGCCAACAGTTTCGGTATGAAGGTGGGAACAGTATGTGAGAGTATCATGCCATGATCCATCAGAGGCTGAAAGGATGATATGATTCTGATCCTCGTTCTCCAACTTAAATGGGGCATGAAGGTCCCAGATGCCATCCTCCTTATCACACCAGATAATACGATAGCCATGCGCAGGGATAATCGTCGAAATTGGGTCATCAGTCGAGAGCCCTGTACCAATCTTCCATTTATCAGGTTTGTTTACCTTATCTGATAAATACATCCCACTAAGGTCGATGTCCTTCGACGTGGTATTATAGAGTTCTATCCAATCTGCTTTATTCTGCAAATCGTTGATATATATGTTGTTATTGGCGCTTACCTCGTTGATGACGACAGGAGGAAGATTGGCGCTACCCGTGGAAACGCGTTCGAAACAAGCGATGTATTTGCCACCGGTCGATGCAGGAAGCTTATATTCGACATCGTTGCATACAAGGACGCCACCCGATGCGGAGGTGCTGTTCAGTGAAGCGCTCCAATAGATGTCGGTTGAACTTCCTGAGTTATTGTGAACCTCTACGGCGATTACATTATCACCCTTTTGGAAGAGCGATGCATCAAGTTTCATATTTCCACTGTCGGGATTGTTGGGAGCGTAAGTTGTGGCGTATGTATTGAAAGTTACATTGCCCGACGGCATGTTGTAGCGCCCTGCCTCCTGGCCGTTCACATAGACAATCATGCCATCGTCCACAGTGAACGCCAGGGATATGGTTTCATTCTCTTTAGGCTCATCTGCTAAGGTGAACGAGGTTCGGAAATAGTAGGTGGGATACTTGTTGTTCACGTTCGAGCCATACCCAATGGTGGTCTTGTAATAGCGGCTGCCTCCCACGTAGTATCCCAGGGGAGCGCCACCCGATGCCCAATTGGAGTCGTTGAAGTCGGCAGCATACCAGTTTGTTCCGTCGAGTGAACCTTTGTCATAGTATTTCCAAGTCTGATAGGAAGGAAAGTGTTCGACGGAGTTTTCGACAAGTTCTTTCCACCCCTGGAATCTATAACCAGAGGGGGCTTCAGCCTTTACGGTTATTGGGGCATAAAGTTGACCAAAGAATTTGCCTGTCGGAATCGGCATGTCATTGACCAATATGCGGGCCTCGTCGATATCTGATTGGAGCGAGTATGTTTGAGGTGTCTGTGACGTCAGCTTCATTCGGCTATAGGTCTTCAACAGTCGCATTAAGGTGGATTGCCTTGAAGACGATAGTGAAGAGATAAGCGAGTTGGCTGTACCCCATGGAGATTCGTTGTTGTAGAGAGACTGCGTATGAGCAACTCGCTCGGCAATGGCATTGCAGATTTCGGCACAACGAGTGGGTTCGAATACGGAATATGTTACAAGACAGAATGTGTCGATAAACTTTTTTCGGAAATTGTCATTGTTGAGCAGATTAAGGAAAATGGTAACCATTTCGATCTCCTTTGTGTATCTACTTACTGACTCGCCATACAACTGATTGAAAGCATAGGTCTGTTTGTTAGCAAAGGTGTAGAAGGGCGAGTCGGTCCAATCGAAGGCATCGAGGTCATAAAGAACGAAACGGAACTTGCCGTTTTCGAGTCGAGGGCGCCAACCTTTTAGGTTGTTCTGCGGCCAGTCGCTGTTGCGGATATAGAACTGCACAGCCATATAATTGCAGAATTCGTCTATATCAAGTAGATTACAAATCTGGCTATAAGATTCTTCAGAAGATGCTGATTTAGAGAGTGTAAGAAGCTGTTGCATAGCATCGTAGTTGCCGCATTTTTGGCAATATCCCGAGTCGGGCGACATTTCGAACTGATCAATCTCATAATCCTTATAGCCGTAGTTCGAATATACGAAGTGCTTGTTGTTTGGCTCGCGCAGATTGATGGCCCCTTTCCAAACGCCATTGATAAAGTGGGCAACTGGTTGGTAAGCTTGATAGTCAATATCAATGCCCGAAGTGGCCACAATGCGCTGGAGGATGGCATCCTTCACTCGGCATCCGTTGTCGTTGCCACCATTGCGGATTTGAAGGGTCTTGTGTTTTAGATAGGGTTTTTCGTCGAAAAAGGGATAAAGCAAGTATTGTTCACCTTCGTAGCGCTTGTTTGCTTTAATTTTAAAAGAGGCGGGTGACCATGCACGACTCCATCCCCCGCAACGTTCGATGCCAGCTTCTTGAGCGAAGAGTAGTTCACCCTCGGCCGTGAAGTATTCGAACACCGAGGGACGTTCCCAATCCATGTTGTAGTTACATTTGCTGCTTTGTCCATTGCCTGGTCGACCATTAACACCCTTGACGAAGATGCCCAGTGAGTCGCCATAGAAATTGTTCTGGGTGCCCGTGATGGAGAGAATGGGAAGATCTATGTCGCGCGAACTCCTGATAAAAGTACGTGTAACGACGCGGCTAGGGAGATAGCCGTCGCGGAAGAGGCGGAAACGGAACGTACGGGTAACGGTGGTGGAAAAGATGCCGGTAAGCGAAGTGGTACCGTTCTTCTCTGTGGGTGCGCTTCCGTCGGTGGTGTAGCGTAAAGTACACCCTTCAGGAATGGTGACTTGAAGGTTGATGGTGCCAGATGCAAACGTCTGCGATGGGATGTCAACCTCAGGCTCATCAAGACGCTCACTAGCGAATTTGCTTCCTGCATTGGTTTTGCTAGGGGTAGGGGTGGCACAATAGCTCCACGTTGTGCTGCCATCAGTCGTACGAGCCCACGAACAACGCGAGATGGCTTCTGGATATTCGAGCGATGTGATGAGATTGCCACTGCCATCGCTGAGGTAGAGCGAACCGCCATCGCAATCGAGTTTCATGTCGATGGTCTTCTTCGACCATTTGCTGTAATGGTCGAACCATAGTGTGCAGTATCCGTTTGCAGGAACGTAGTTGGTCTGTGTAATTTGCGCTTTCTTCAGTTTGTTCGGGTCATCACTCAGGTACCAGCCTGTGACATAGATGGTAGTTGACGTGGGATTGTATAGTTCCACCCACCCTCCGTAATTGAAGGAAGGATCAACCCACTGGTCGATGTTCGATGGGCAGATCTCGTTGAAGAGGATGGACGAAGACTGAGCAGATGTAACGCTTGCTGTAAAAAGGGTTGAAGCAAGAAGAGCGGCTTTCTTTATTTGCATTATAGATATTTTTATAGCCATTATAGAAGAACGATAGCCCTTCTAGCCTATTTGTGGCTATCGGGGCTATCGCTACTAAATGTTTGCTTTCTCGAAAACGGCGATGGTGGAGTCTTTATCGGGGTCTTTATCGATGGTGATGCGGACGCCCGATTCGCCTTGATGTTCGAGCATCTTCTCGCAGAGCATATCCTCTACATACTGCTGCACAGCACGCTTCAGTGGACGGGCTCCGTATTGTTTGTCGTAACCCTTCTCACCAAGAAATTCCTTGGCGGCATCGGTGACCGTGAAGTCATAACCGAGACCCGTGAGGCGCTTGATAACAGCGTTCAGTTCGAGATCCACAATCTTACGTATCTCGTTCTTTCCGAGTTGGTTGAAGTTGACAATGTCGTCGATGCGATTAAGAAATTCGGGAGCAAAGGTCTTGCGCAAGGCCTTCATGACAATTGACTGAGCGACCTCGTTCTCCTCTTTGTCACTTCTTGACGAGAAGCCTATTCCGGTGCCAAACTCCTTAACTTGGCGACTACCCACGTTGGAGGTAAGAATAATAATGGTGTTCTTGAACGACACCTTATGACCAAGTGAGTCGGTGAGGTGGCCTTCGTCGAAAATCTGCAACATCAGATTGAACACGTCAGGGTGTGCCTTCTCGATCTCATCGAACAGGACCACGGAGTAAGGGTGACGACGTACACGCTCTGTTAACTGACCACCCTCGTCGTAGCCTACATATCCAGGAGGCGCACCGATGAGTCGAGAAACGCTATATTTCTCCATGAACTCGCTCATATCCACACGGATTAGGCTATCCTTGGTCGAAAACATCTCTTCGGCCAAAATCTTGGCTAGATAAGTCTTGCCCACACCCGTAGGACCGAGGAATAGGAATGTACCGATGGGCTTGGCAGGGTCCTTCAGTCCAATACGGTTGCGCTGGATGGCACGTACTACCCTGTCGATGGCGGCGTCCTGGCCGATGACCTTACTCTTCATGATGTCCTTGAGAGCGAGGAGCTTCTGTCCTTCGGTCGAAGCGACTTTCTGCACAGGGATGCCGGTCATCTTGGCTACACATTCGGCAATAATCTCTGCGGTGACCTCGGTGCGATTGTTCTTCTGCTCTTCGGCCCACTTACGGCGTTCTTCCTTAAGATGCTGCTCGAGTGTGCGCTGGCGGTCACGGCAAGAAGCAGCCACTTCGAAGGTCTGGCTGATGATAGCCTCGTCCTTCAACCGCTTGGTTTCCTCGATCTGTGCCTCGAGTTCAGCAAAGATTGTGGGCTGGTTGGCCGAATAGAGGTGCATACGAGAACCTGCTTCGTCCATGGCGTCGATGGCCTTGTCGGGGAAATTGCGGTCGGTGACGTATCGGTCGGTGAGCCGCACACACGCCTCAAGAGCCTCGTCGGTAAAGTGAACGTTGTGGTGCTCCTCATAGCGGTCGCGGATGTTACGAAGGATGGTGAGTGTGTCTTCGGCCGATGTGGGTTCAACCATGACCTTCTGGAAACGACGTTCCAGCGCACCATCCTTCTCGATAGTCTTGCGATATTCGTCGATGGTGGTCGAACCAATACATTGTATCTCACCACGACTGAGGGCGGGTTTAAGCATATTGGCGGCATCCATCGAACCCTGGGCATTGCCAGCGCCTACCATGGTGTGAATCTCGTCGATATAAAGGATGATGTCCTTATTGTCCTCCAATTCCTTGATGACGGCCTTGAGTCGTTCCTCGAACTGTCCGCGGTACTTGGTGCCAGCCACGAGCCCGGCCATATCAAGACTGATGACGCGCTTATCGGTAAGCAACCAGGATACTTTCTTCTCGACGATGCGCTGTGCAAGGCCTTCAACGATGGCGCTCTTGCCCACACCTGGTTCACCGATGAGAATAGGATTGTTCTTCTTGCGGCGCGAAAGAATCTGTGTAAGTCGCTCTATTTCGTCTTGACGACCTACCACTGGATCGAGTTTGCCATCCTTGGCGGCCTGTGTAAGATCGAAGCCAAACTTGTCGAGAGCAGGTGTGCTCGATTCTGTCTGCTGTCCCTGCTTGCGCTGACGAGTGCGAGAACGCTGACCGCCTATCGGGCCGTCGTCGTCGTCGTCTTCCATATCGTCGTCGTCGAAACTCTCGCTGTACATGTCGTCGTTGTCCTCATCGACGGGACCTTGAGATGTTTTACCTCGTTGCTCATCGTCACGTGCCAACCCATGGGCTCGTGCATTATTCTGTTCGCTGGGGTCGATATGTCCGATTTCGGCGACCTGTTTATAGTACGACGAATAATCCACATTATACTGCATGAGCAACTGGCTGACTACACTGCGATCGTCCTTCAGCATGGCCAGTATCATGTGCTCGGGAGCCACACTCTGTTCCTTCATCATTCGTGCCTCAAGTTGGCTTAGCTTCATTGTGCGGTCACATTCCCTCGACAAGTGCTGTTCGTTTTCGTCGAGGGTATCGGTGGCGCCACTTTCAGCAGTCGGCACATTGTCGAAACTGTCGCTGGTGGTATTGTATAGGCTTTGTTCTATATTCATGCGCAGACGAACAAGATCGACACCATGGCGAACCAAAGCTTCGACACCGCGTCCCTGTCCGTCGCGAAGAATACCAAGCATGAGATGCTCGGTCTTGATGAGAGGACTATGAAAACGTTCGGCCTCTTCCTGGCTGTACTGCAGGATCTGCTTCACGCGTGAGTTGAATTTGTTTGTCATTTCTTTGTCAAAAATAAAACAATGGGACAAAAAGTCCTATATTTTGATGCAAAAATAAGAATAATTTTTGAGAATATACTCTTTTTTAATAAAAAATTCACAATTATTACCCAAAAATGTCATAAGATTGGAGAAAAATCATTATTTTTGCACACCAATATATTATAATTATGACACAGAAGGATTTTCTTGCTTATTTGCAAAAGTCGTGCCACTTTGATCGCCAACATTGTGCCATATTGCTGAACGCTTTGAGCCGGCTGATGGCAAAGGCAGGCGTCGAACAAATCCCTGTAACCTTACCTGGCCTTGGCACCTTCTCTTCGCATAAGCATCCGGAATATATCAAGGAGGACCCCGCTACGGGAAAGCAGACGCTTTATCCACCTCGAATCACTTACCGCATGCAGGGCGAGAATGGGAATGCCAAACAGGATTGGCTCGACAAACAGTTAGCCGCTTCGACCAAGATTTCTGACGAGGAAGTCGGTCGCTTCGTGGAAGCTTTGGCAAAGAGTATCCTTTCGATACTAGCTCTAGGCGAAGAGGTAAATATTAAAGGCATCGGTACTTTCTGTGTTATCAATTCTAACCAGGGCGAGATTCAGCGTGTGGCCTATACGCCTGATGAACAAATGAAGGAGTTGGTCAACGCACCATTCAACTGCTTCGAGCCCGTAACAATCAATCAGTAATATAAGTCTGTACTATATTTTCCCAATGACAACAAACGAAGAACTACAAACCGTCACCCGTCTCTGTCGTGACGTGTTTACGAAGAAGACTTACGACTATGGAGCATCGTGGCGTATCATGCGCCCAACTTCGGTAACCGATCAACTGCTTATCAAGGCTACCCGCATTCGTTCGCTTCAGATTAAGGGCGAATCGAAAGTGGGAGAGGGCATCCTGCCTGAATTCATTGGTATCGTGAATTATGGTCTGATGGGATTGATACAGCTCGAATTCGGACCCGCGTGTGGTGTCGATATGGATGCCGACAAGGTCATCGCGCTTTATGACAAGTACCTCGATAAGACCCTCAAGTTACTTGAAGCCAAGAACCATGATTACGACGAAGCTTGGCGACTGATGCGCATCTCGAGCTATGTGGATCTTATCCTGATGAAACTTGAACGAACTAAGCAGATCGAGGACCATAAGGGACATACGCTCATCAGCGAAGGCATCGATGCCAATTATATGGACATGGTTAACTATTCGCTCTTTGCCCTCATCAAACTCGTTTGCGAAGGCGAGGGTAAGGAAGTCAGCGAAAGCAGGCAGGCTCCGGATACCGAGACCCAGTTGGCATGAAGATTGTTGTACGAATCGTCCAGCTACTCTTCGCCATTCTGTTCATATTCAGTGGTTTGGCCAAATGTGTCGATCCGATAGGTACTTCGATTAAGGTAACCGAATATCTTCAGTACTTCGGCTTCGACATGTTGACCGACCTGTCGATGGGCATGGCGTGGATGTTGTGCATCGTGGAGTTTCTCTGCGGTGTAAACTTGTTATTGGGACATGCTCAACGTCTTACCCTTGTTGTCAGTACACTATTGCTACTCTTCTTTACTCCGCTGACCCTCTGGCTGGCAGCCACTAATGCAATAAGCGAGTGCGGATGCTTCGGAGATGCTGTTCATCTGACCAACTGGCAGACGTTTTCGAAGAATTTGCTTCTCGACGCGATGTTGATCTTATTATGGGTCAAACGTGAGCTTATGTACAAGCTAATGGGGCGCACTTTCTATGTGTTCTACATCTATTGGGCTTTTGGATGTGCTGTATGGCTTTGCTGGCTTGGAACTTGGCGCGAACCCTTTATTGATTTCCGACCATACAAGCACGGCACAAATCTGAAAGAGGCAGTGATGGGAGAGGAGCATGCCCAATCGTCGGAAGCAGGTACGGAGTATATATGCATCTATCAGCGCAATGGTGTCAGCACAGAGTTTCCTCTCGACAGCCTTCCCGACGAAGCAGAGGGTTGGGAATTTGTCGAAACAGTCGAACGTAATATCAAGGGCAAGGAAGCAGACAAAGCGAACAGGAATGTCTCCAGTCACATAGATTTCTATGTGAAATTGGCCGACGGTGAAATCATCACCGACGAATTATTATCGAGGCCAGGATATACACTTCTGTTGCTGAGCCATTCGCTTGATAAGGCATCTCAGCACGACATTGATCGCATCGAGCTTCTTTCGGAATATGCTGAGGACAACGACTATGCATTCCTTTGCCTGACAGCACGAGACGAGAAGCAGTTGGAGCGATGGATATTCAATACGGGTGCCGAATACCGCTTTGTGTTCACCGATGCTTCGATCATCGAGACGATGTGCCGTTCAAATCCAGCCGTCATGCTGCTTCGTGATGGGATCATTTGTTGGAAACAACCCCTTTCGATACTCGATGCACAAGAACTCACAAGTGGCAAGTTAGATGAACAAACAAGTGGAGATATTGAGGAAATTAACGGCCAAAATAGAATTTTATTTGTTTTATTTTTGTTGTTTGCACCATTATTTTTATATTTGCTCGTTGAAATACTACAAAAAATTCATAATCAATCACTAAAAAAATATTCAAAAAATGCGTAAGAAAATCGTTGCCGGTAACTGGAAGATGAACACCACTCTCCAGGAAGGCGTAGCACTTGCAGAAGGTCTTAAAGAGGCTCTTGCAGGCAAGAAAGTCAATTGCGATGTTGTCGTTTGTACTCCATTCATCTCGGTGGCTTCGGTGGCAAAGGCTGTCGAGGGAAGCGTTATCGGCGTGGGTGCCGAGGATTGCTCTGCTCACGAGAAGGGTGCTTACACCGGCGAGGTTGCAGCTAATATGATTGCTTCAACGGGTGCCAAGTATGTTATTTTGGGTCACTCCGAGCGTCGCCAGTACCATGGTGAGAACAACGAACTGCTTGTGGCCAAGCTTCAGCAGGCTCTTGCCAATGGCCTTACCCCAATCTTCTGCGTGGGTGAGGTGAAGGAGGAGCGCGTAAATGGTACTTACAAGGAGGTCATCGAAGGTCAGATGGAGGCTCTATATACGCTTTCGGCCGACGACTTTGCCAAGTGTGTGGTTGCTTACGAGCCAGTATGGGCCATCGGTACAGGCCTGACCGCTACAAGCGAGCAGGCTGAAGAGGTTCATGCTTTCATCCGTGCATCCATAGCCAAGAAGTATGATGCAGTTGTGGCTGATGCCACCAGCATTCTCTATGGCGGCAGTTGCAAGGGTTCCAATGCTCCCGAACTCTTTGCTCAGCCCGATATCGATGGTGGCCTGATCGGTGGTGCTGCCCTTAAGGTTGATACCTTTATGCCTATCATCGAGGCTTGGAAGTAATTACTAATTATCTGTCACGAAGGGTGAACAGCTATGTTTTCGCCCTTCGTGGCTTTCATTCATGATGAAAAGAATCCTTATCTCCCTCTTTTTCATTTTTTTATTCGCTTTTGCCTACGGGCAAGAGTCTCAGGATATCTGTACCTATTTGCAGGAAACGGGACGTGTGACTATCATGCAGGATGGTCGTCTTACGGAACTCCTTGGAAGTCAGCCTCGTACATACTATGCCAATGGTACACGTTCGGGCGAAACCCCACAGAATATTATGGGATATCGTATCCGTGTATTTTCGGGTAACCAGCAGACGGCATCAAAGAATCGTTGCTATTCAATCCAATCCTATATCAATCAGGAAATGCCAGAACTGCCCACCTATGTGGCTTTCAAAACGCCCAATTGGCGTGTGTCTGTAGGTGATTTCCGTACTTCGGAGGAAGCCAGTTCAATGTTAGCTAAATTGCGTAAGGCGTTTCCAGGCTATGCCAAGGATATGTTTATCGTCAAGGAAAAAATCAATCTTTAACCTGGGACAATGTCTTCCGAAAAAAGACCTTGTTCTTTAAAAACTTAATAACATGGATCTAAATGGACGCCGTGAGAGCGGCAATGTAGAAGATCGTCGTGGTCAATCGAGCGGCGGTGGTTTCGGTGGTTTTAGCACCGGAGGTGGAGGTTTCAATCTTCTCCAGCTTTTACTTCAACTATTCTTGATGAAACGAGGTAGTAGTTCTGGCGGCACCAACAAGGCCTCTGGCGGAGGTCAGGGCGGATGTGGTTGCCTTATCATCGTTCTCGTTCTTCTCGTTTTGTTCTTCCTCTTAGGAGGTATGGGCGGAAATAGTGGTTGCAGCGATATTCTCGGCGGCATGTTGTCGGGCGGAGGTGCAGGTGCTACCTACGGCGATGACGATACGACCACTGAAACGCCATATCAGGGAACCGAACAGGAAGAGGAACTCGCAACCTTCACAAAGAAGATTTTGGCTGGCACTGAGGATGTGTGGACAGCTTATTTCCAGAAGATGGGTAGAACCTATCAAGCTCCCAAACTGGTGCTTTTCACCAATGCCGTTCGTTCGGGTTGTGGCGCTGCTTCGTCGAGCACAGGACCTTTCTATTGCTCAGCTGATCAAACCGTTTACATCGACCTTTCATTCTTTATGAGCATGAAGCAACAGATTGGTGCTGATGGTGACTTTGCTTACGCTTACGTGATTGCCCATGAGGTTGGCCACCATGTACAGAACTTGCTTGGCACTCTCGACAAGGTTCATAATCAGATGGCCCGCTACGGTCAGGATAGCAAGGAGTATAACCAGCTAAGCGTTCGTCTCGAATTGCAAGCCGACTTCTATGCAGGCGTTTGGGCACATCAGGATAACAAGATGTTTGGCTCGTTGGAGGATGGCGATATCGAGGAGGGCTTAAATGCCGCTTCAAAGATCGGCGATGATTATCTGCAAAAGAAAGCTCGCGGCTATACCGTTCCTGAGTCGTTCAACCATGGTACTAGCGCCCAGCGCAGCAAGTGGCTGAAGCTCGGCATCTCGACTGGCGATATCACGAAGGGTGATACGTTCTCGCCAAGATATGAGAACCTTTGATGATTCGATAACTATTAATTGGCCCTGAACAGTTTAGTTCAGGGCTTTTCTATTATTTTAGGTCAAATTGTAGCTTTTTATCGTTTCTTTTATTTTACCCATACCAAATAAATTGGATAAGTCCTATATTCGACATAGCTAATCGGGATTATGTTAAGTTGATTTATGGATTATTTATAAGGCTTCTCCCCTTGAATATTCATATCCAATATTATTCAAGATGTGTTTCATTAAGATAGAGTTACTATTTGAATCAGAAGTACTATTATAATATTGCGTTTCAATGCATATAATAAACAAAAAACAGAGTGGCAATAATCAATTCAATTAATTGCCACTCAGTTTTACTGTTTAGATTATCATTTTGTGATTCCCGTCACGTTGCTGATCATGTTCTTGTGTTCCTCGTCCTCTTTAGTAAGTGTTTCTGTGAATGTGAGGCTCTTGTTGATTTCGTCGTCAGTTGAGAATTTGGCTTGGTACATGACTACGCTTTCGAAGAAGAGTGTTGCCTCAATGTTAATCGTGTAAGTACCTTTGGGGACAACAGCTCCATTCTGATCTTTGAGATCCCAAGTGAAAGTCTGAATGCCGTTACTCTCTGGCGTTGCACCTGTGAATACATCTAGTTCTTCATCGATTAAATCGTTGGCATTCACCGTTTTAACCCATGAAGGAACGCAATTGGGACGTTTGATGTAACCACGAACAAGTTCCTCATCGCCACGAGCACGACCTTTCGTGGTATATGAGGTGACGAAGAGTGTGCGAACCACTTCTCCCTGGGCATTTTCAACCCAAATTGCATACTGGTTCGAACCAGGTCCATCCTGTCGTTCGTAATTGAATGAAACCTCGACACTTGTGGATTTTTGAGCACAAGAGGTTGCAGCGAAAAGAGTGGCCGCAACCATCACTAAGGAAATAAATCTTTTCATTGTATTTATATTTTATGTATTAATAAAGCGGTACAAAGATAGCAAAAAAAGATAATAAAGGCAAAGACTGTGGTAAAAAATATGTTTTTTTTGACAAAATGTGTTCAATTCATAGAAAAAAACACTATTTTTGTACCCGAAAATAATAAAATAGACACAAAACAATCATTCGTCATTTTGTTTTCCAATGAAAAAGAATGCCTTGGAAGTTGCCAGCCAGGCTGGACATATTATGCTCGAGAATGGGGCTGAGATTTCGCGAGTAGAAGAGGTTATGCAACGTATATCCGCTTGTTATGGCGTAAGTTCGAGCAACTTTTTCGTGCTTAGCAATGGCATCTTCACTACGGGTCAAGGCTATGCGAATGTGGAGTTTATCCCGTTCCATGGCACTCAACTAGATAAGGTGGTTGCTGTCACCCAGCTCTCGCGTGACATCGAGTCGGGCAAATATACGCTTGAGGAGGCAAGTAACGAGCTTCAGCGTATTCGCACACTCCCGCCCCACCCTGCATGGGAACAGATTGCTGCATCGGCGGTCGGTTCTGCAGGATTCTGCGCCATTTTCGGTGGCGGCTTGATCGATTGTGCCATCTCCTTCTTTTCGGGCATCTTGCTTTGGTGTTTTGTACTTTTCTTCAGCGCACCAAACTTCTCAAAGGTTACTGCCAACATTTTAGGAGGAGCATTAGTCACCGTGTTCTGCATCATGGCACACCATTTGGGCATTGGTCATCTTGGCAACATCATGATTGGGGCAATTATTCCACTCATCCCTGGTGTTCCATTCACTAATGGTATCCGCGACTTGGCTGCCGAAGATTATATTGCAGGTGCTACTCGATTGCTGGATGCACTGATGGTCTTCTTGTGTATTGCCGTTGGTGTGTGTATTACCTTTCTGGTCGATAGTCATATCGAAGGAAGGATGATTGAACTACATGGCATGCTTACCGATTCATTTACAGCTAACTGGCTCTTTCAAATCGCTGCAGCCTTTTTCGGAACGGGCGCCTTTGCTGTTCTTTTCGGTGTGCCTCGTCGTTATTATGTAGCATGTGGCATCAGCGGTATGATGGGATGGATCGCCTACCTTTGTTTGACCCGCCTCGCTGGAGCCAGTGCCGTCGAGTCGACATTCTTTGCCACGATCGCAGTGGTGCTTTCGGCCTACGTCTTTGCATATCGGCTCAAGTGTCCGGTCATCGTTTTCTTGGTGTGCGGCATTTTCCCATTAGTGCCAGGTGCAGGCGTTTTCTGGACAAGTTACAATATCGTTAGCGATCAGTTGGCCGCAGCCCTGCAAAGTGGTTTTCTGGCGATGAAGATTACCGTTGCCATCGTCTTCGGCATCATCATAGTGACCGAAATTCTCAGACGTTTAAGCAAGGCCACAAAGAACAATGTTATTAATCAAGAATTAGAAAACTAGAGAATCTATGCATCCAATAGATATCGCGCTCAAGATTGCTACCAATGCCCATGAAGGGCAACTTGATAGGGATGGTTATCCTGTTATACTTCATCCGCTTACCGTTGGTTTGATGGGCCACACTGACGAGGAGAAGATGGCTGGATTCCTCCATGATGTGGTCGAAGATAGCGATTATACCTTCGACGATTTATTAAGCGCGGGTATTCCTATGGGAGTGGTCAATGCCTTGCGCCTTCTCACCCACCGGAAGGACTTACCTTACTTCGAATATGTCCAAAGTATTATCGATTCGGGCAATCCCATTGCTTTACAAGTGAAATATAACGACTTGCAGCACAACTTCGCACGTGGTAAAGCTTATCCTGAACTGCAAAAGAAGCATGGCGCGGCATTGGAAATGGTTCGTAAGGCAATTGAGGATTGTTCGCGGGTGGATCTTTACGTGGTACCCGAAGACCCTGACATCGAAGTGGCTATCTTTGCTTGCGGGTGTTTTTGGGGCGTACAACAACAGTATGACAAGGAATCTGGAGTCCGACGCACTTTGGCTGGTTATACGGGAGGTTGCGAGAAGTATCCGAGCTATGCGGCCGTGCGCGACCACAAGACCCATCATGTCGAGGCGATCATCGTGGAGTACGATCCGAGGATAACGACCTATGAGAAACTATGCCAGGTGTTTTTCGAGATTCATGATCCCGCACAAACAGATGGCGTGGGTCCCGATATTGGTCCTCAATATCGTAGCTGCATATTCTATCGCAATGAAGCGCAGAAGACGACGGCCGAAAGCGTCATCCATTATCTCAGAAATCTTGGCGACGAAGTGAACACCCTGCTCCTCCCCGCTCAGAAATTCTACATCGGCGAGGCATACCACCAACGTTATTACGAAAAGACAGGTGGCGAACCCTATTGTCATCTTCGCGTCAAGAAGTTTTGATTATAAGAAAAGGTGCTGATTCAATGGTCAGCACCTACACACCCTCTTTTTGATTATCAATTACGTAAAGCGGTATTGGAGTTGCTTAATACGACAGATAACTCCTGTCAACATCGGTGAAGTCACTTTGGTCATCTTGATAGTTGGGATCGGGCATATACCACCAGAGGTTTTGGAAATAAGCTTTGAGTACAGGATCCTTGAAGACGTGTCCTCGATTGGCGTATGGCAGATTGTGTGCGATACGAGTGCGAAGCTTATCATCGACACTATTCTGCTCAGAATAGTACAGCGCAAAGCTGCTATTTCGGTCATAGAAAGAGCCAAAAGCCGCATTTTCGTTAAAATTATAGATTCGGTCTGCTGATGTGATTACAAGCTCATGCTTGGGAGTGAAGTTGTTCTTGTGCCATGTGAATGCACCATTGCGCAACGAGAACTCACGAAAAGGTGAGTCATAATAATCAGTAACACGCTGCTTTCCAAACCCTTCGGTCAACATCCATGGAGCCATATTGAAGGTCTCTTCGTCTATGATGTAATGCTTTGCCGTATTGTCGGCACGAATGACCAGCGTGAAATCATCAATTTGATGATTGGCCCAGCGTGCGGCAGGCGTAAGTTTGTATTCCACTTCGAAGGTAGTACCTATCTGCATGGAACGAGTGTACTGATAGGTATGGTGAACCTTGTTGAGGCCTGGTTTGAATGTGGCCTCGAAGTAATATACATACGCAAAATCTATATAGAGCGTATCATTGCCCTTGGGATGCACAGTGGTAACTGTCTCTCCTACCTCGTACTTGGTCATGTCAAGAGGCTTGAGTCCATCGAGATTATTCACTTCGCACACAGCATTCTGATACGACAGCTTCTTGCCGTTCATCTCGACGGTGAAGTCAATTATCGAGGGATGCTTGCCATCGGCATGGAACTCATAATCATCGTTGTACGAAGGGTCGGCCTCAAATCCCATCAGCACAGTCTTGTCGGATGTGCCGGGATTGAAGAATTCGTAATATACATCGACATGAGCATTGCCATCGTCTTGAAGGCCGATGGTCAGCACCTCTTTTCGAATACTGATGTCGGTTTCAAGGAGCGGGATAAGCTGATTGCCTGAAGTGAAATATACTCCATCGTTGGCTAACGTGCTGCTTAAGCCGAGCATCGCAAGCATGATTGAAGTGATACTTTTTTTCATAGTCTTTAGAATATAGAATGTTTCTTATTTTTCGAAGTTTGGATGTGAGGTTTACTGCAAAACAGCGTTGTAGGCTTTCTCAACATCCTCTTTGGTAAGCTGTTGGAGTTGCTGTTTGGTGGGTTGGCTGATGCTGCTCAAACGTGAGGCCTGATAGGTGACACAGCTCTCGAAGAGGTTGCGCACATATCGTCCGTTACCAAAATTGCGGTTCTTGTGCTCCACTACCCCATTTAACTGCTCTTGAAGATAGGCATCGGCATCTTCATCGAGTTTGTAGCCATATTTGTTGGCTCGCATCAGATAGATTTTGTAAAGCTCTTCGCCAGTGTAATCGGGGAAATCGATGAAGCGGGTGAAACGTGATCGCAATCCAGGGTTGGAATCGACGAAACGCTTCATTTCATCCTTGTACCCAGCCACGATGACCACAAGATTATCGCGGTCATCCTCCATACGTTTTAGCAACGTCGCGATAGCCTCCCCTCCGTAATCATTACCTTTGTGCTCGGACAAGGCGTATGCCTCGTCGATGAAGAGTACGCCTCCCAAAGCCGAATCAATGATGGCATTTGTCTTCGGTGCGGTTTGTCCCACGTATTCGCCGATGAGACCCGAACGATCGGTTTCGACCAGATGTCCCGATTTGAGCACACCCAAATCCTTGTAGATGCGTGCGAGGATACGAGCCACCGTAGTTTTACCGGTGCCTGGGCTACCGCTGAAGACGCAATGGTAAGTGATTGGTGTGTTTTTCAAACCTTCCGCCTCGCGCTGCTTCTGTATCTTGACGATGTTGGCCAACGATTTTACCTCTTCTTTCACTTGTTCAAGGCCAATCAGCGAATTGAGTTCTTCCATCGGATCACCTTCGATGACTTCGTTCTTGACGACGGGTTTCGAGGCGCTGACGGACGAATGCTCACTTTGCGCCATCTGCGCTTCGGTGATTGCAGCTTGAGCTGTGGAATCGATCAATCCGGGTTCATCGCCTTCATCTGTGCTGTCAGTGGGAATGGCCACGGTAAGAATGGCCATAGCCACAAAGAAACCTATGACAATGGAGCCAAGGACAACCTGGGAATTAGTGAATCTACTCATATTATAACAATATAAATAATGTATGGTAAAGCATAGCAAACAAGGTCCCATGGGTCGAAGGTGCCGGGAAGCAACCCTATGACTTGAAGCAGTTCGGAGCCAAAGCCCAGCACTGGAATCACCGCAGCCCAAACGATACGTGTGAGGCGAGAACGATCGCCATAGATGTGGTCGATGATCAGGATGTATCCCAGTGCCCAAAGACCTCCGGGCAAAGCGTAGATGATGATGTCGGGTAAGGAGATGGCAGATGTATGACTACGCATCCAGTCTGCCCAGGGTTCTGCCCCTATCCTACTCAGCAGCTCGAAACCCAACAGGCTTTTGGTGCGAAATAGCAGATAGAGAACGGCCCCAACTACCAGACTTGCCACACCGCTGATCAGCTTCATTCAGCCACAACTGCCTGTTGTTTCTTTCCCTTGAAATGTAGCCAGTAGATGAGGGCTGCAGCTATCACAAGCAGAGCTATGCCCAACAACGGACGATAGAAGATCCATGCAATTGCAATAACGATGAGCGACCAGACGATACCAAGCACCGCACAAACGAGGCTCACACCAAGATTCATAATGCTGGCGAGGAATGGTACAAGCTTGAAAAGGGTAACAAGGATGCTGAATATCATCTTCAAAGCAATAATGGTGAGAATGACGCCTAGGATTCGAAGGGCCCAGGTGAACGCCTCATTGTCTTCGTTGGCCTGCTTGATCATATCATCGAGGGTCCATGTCCCAATGCGCAGTTCGTATTCGCTATTGTCATGCTTGGCCTGGAAAGTTGAGAATGTCCCGTTGCTGGGCACGGCAATCAGCGAGATGTTGCAGCTCGGTGCAAGTTGCTGGAAAGTGAGACGAATGTCGCCGACGGAAGGGTTGGAAGGATTGAAACCGATGTAGATCTGATTTCCGAATACATGTACGTAAGCGAGGCTGTCTTTCACTTGTGCAGCTTCGGGACGCACATTCTCACCCAGCGACTTCATCACGTTTTCATTGAGTTCCTTCAGCTTTGGATTGTCGTTCGTGATCGACAGAGGCAACAAGTTGGCAAATTGCTTCGAAATAATGTCGCGAATAAAAGTTTCAGGCAATGTATATGTTCCGAAACTAACATTCGAAGCGATGGAACGCATGTCCTCGATGTCCCAGATGACGTTGTTGACATCTTGGTAGTCGGGATCCTTGAATTTTGAGGAATTTATAGGGGCATTGCTCCATCCTCTTTCGTAAGTGTATGTGATCGTCTCTTCTCGCTTGCCGCCTAACTTATCATCCGATTCACGCTTCTCTTGCTCCATCCACTGGTAGTATTCTGCCGAACGAACAATCGCCAAGGCATTTGTCTTGATGCCAAAAACGTCATCGGTAAGCGTATCGTTAGTGGAGGCTGTTCCGGTAGCATGTATCAACTGGCCGTCGAGCGAAGGATTGGCGGCCGAAATGTCGCCGATGGATTGTGCTGTCTTGGCAACCTGTTTGATGTCCTGGGCACGATGCACAGCACGTCCTTCGTTCCACCACAAAAGGAGGGTGGCAACGATAAAAAGAATAATACCCATAGGTATAGCAGCACAAGAACCGCTAAGACGTGAACCATAACCAGTGGTTCGAGTTTCAGTGAATGCCATTGTCTTGATTTGTTTTTTACTTGTTTAATATAGAGATTACGACATGGATAAATTTTGGGTGCAAATATACTCTTTTTTTATTTATTATAAAAGGATTTCGATGATAAACTTATAAAATTCGGGATATTTACAATCATTTTTGCTTAATTTCTTCCTCAAATCCAAGATAATTAAAAAATAATTAGTATATTTGCAGCGATTTCGATGGATGAAATTTTTGCAACACACAACTAACTAATGTGTAAAAATTGAATAAAACATGAACATCGTCAAAAAGTACACAGAAACGAGCCTCGTGCTGCGTATCATGATCGGCCTCGTGTTGGGCGCTCTCCTTGGTCTGTTTTTCCCACAGTTGAAAGGCATTTCCATCTTGGGTAATCTGTTCGTAAATGCCCTGAAAGCCATTGCTCCTGTATTGGTGGCCATTCTTGTGGCAAGTGCTGTTGCCAAGGCACATGGAGGTCTTGGCCCACGTTTCCGCACCGTCATCACGCTCTACCTTGTCACCACCCTGATTGCAGCCATCGTAGCTGTAGTGGGCAGCTTCCTCTTCCCCGTTTCGATGGTCTTGAAGGAAGGTGCATCGTCTGAAGCTGCTCCGGGAGCCTTGGTGGATGTCTTCTCGAACCTTATTACCAATATGGTGGCCAATCCTGTTTCGGCGGTGGCTAATGCCAATTATCTCGGCGTGCTTTTCTGGTCGGTCATCATTGGTCTTGCTCTCAAGCGATTGGCGGCTCCCGCCACGCTGGCTGCCGTAACCGATTTCGCTGAGGCGATCTCTCTCGTCGTACGTTGGGTCATCCAGTTTGCACCCTTCGGAATTTTCGGCTTGGTGTTCACTTCGGTCTCGGAAAGTGGCATGGAGATTTTTACCGACTACGGTCGTCTGCTGCTGCTCCTCGTAGGATGTATGCTCTTCTCCTCACTCGTCATCAACCCGATTATCGTTTATTTCTTTATCCGTCGTAATCCCTATCCATTGGTATGGACGTGCTTAAAGGAGAGCGGTATCCATGCCTTCTTCACTCGTTCATCGGCTGCCAATATCCCCATCAACATGCAGCTCTGCAAGAAGTTCAATCTTGACGAGAAGTTCTATTCTGTCAGCATCCCGCTTGGCTCGACCATCAACATGGATGGTGCAGCCGTGACCATCACGGTGATGACGTTGGCCACCTGTCATACGCTCGGTATCGAAGTCAGCTTCATGTCGGCTATCCTGCTCAGTTTCCTTTCAGCGTTGGCCGCCTGTGGTGCTTCTGGTGTAGCCGGAGGTTCATTGCTTCTTATCCCGATGGCCTGTTCGCTTTTCGGTATCTCCAACGACATTGCAATGGAGGCTGTAGCTGTCGGTTTCATTATCGGCGTTGTACAGGATTCGGTTGAGACTGCGCTCAATTCGAGTGGTGATGCCATCTTCACAATCACTTCCGAATGGCACGATAAGGCCAAGAAAGGGGAATGATTCGATTATCTAGGTTACTTCGAAATAATATGGCTCTGAATGTTAGTTTCAGAGCCATATTATTATTTTGCACGTTCGATATTCTCGAGCATAAGCTGTGTGAACTCTTCGGGTTTCTCCATGTTCGACATGTGCCCACAGTCGGGAATAATCACTTGTTTGCTGTTGGGCAGGTATTTCAGCATGGGGTTCTTACCCTTTCCCTCATTCTCACCCGAAAGAATCAGTACGGGGAGTTCTGGACAACGAGTCTTAAGCGTGTCCCATGCCTCGTAACCATAATAGTTGCGCATTTCACGATTAACTAGCTGCCAGCCATCCCAACCGTTTACCTGCTCTGTTATAGATACTCTGATAGCCTCACGATTGGACCCGCCACCGCCTACAAGTTTCTCAATCCATTCTTCCTTCCATTTGTCTATACCCTTTTCAAGGTTCTGGGCAATGACCGAGTCCTTGCGAGCCAGTTCAAGGCTATCGAAGGGTGTCGATGGTCCTGGCATGTTGCGGATGTTGCCCGAAGCCAGAGTGGCCGTGAGCAGGCGGTCGGGATGCATGGCCACCATCTCGCTTGCCACAAACGATCCCATCGAAAGGCCCACAACATGCGCTTTGTCGAGATGCAGCGAATCCATCACGGTCATCATATCATCGAGATGAGTGAACTGAACGCCTGCCTGTTGTTTGGAGGAATGACCGTAGCCTCGCATCTCGGGCCGTATCACACGATAACCGGCATCGAGCAAGGCTTTCATCTGCGGATCCCACATCCTTAGGTCGAGTGTATGACCATGGAGCAGAATTACGGGTGTGCCTTCGCCTTGTGATTCGTAGTAGATTTGGCCGCCATCACTTACGGGTATGTACCCTTTCTCGATCTTCGCTTGTTTCGCACAGGATATCAGCAGCAAAATGGCTGCCGATAGGAGGATTGTTGTTTTTTTCATTTTATGGTCGATTTATTGTGTTTCTTCAAGTGTGTCGCTATCATCAGCCACCAAAGAGTAAGAAGTTTCACCCATTTCTTCCAATTGATATCTCTTTACTGCGGGACGTCTGCTCTTTGCATTATCCAACTCGATTTGGCTGAGAGTAAGCACGAGGCTCCGTAGGGTCTGTTCTCTGATTTCTGTTTGGTTGAGCTGGCATTCCCATATCACAATCACATTCCAGCCAAGTAGCTTCAAAGCCTCTCTGTCCTCGAGGTCACGAGCCTTGTTGCGTTCAATCTTTTTTGTCCAGAATTCGACACGAGTTCGTGGCATCACGAAATATTTGCAATGCACTCCTCCCCTTTCGTCTTCGACGGGCGATGGCAAGGGCGGTTCAGTATGCCCATGCCAAAAGCAGCCGTTCACCAGGATCACGGTTTTCAGGCGGCGTATCACGATGTCGGGTCTGCCTGGCAGGCGCTTGACGTGCAGACGATATCTGAACCCATGTGCATAAAGGTATTTCCTGACCCATAGTTCAGGTTTCGTGTCCTTTCCATGGATGTGACTCATGCAAAGGTGCCTTTGTGCAGGTGTTAGTTTGTCTGCCATAATTATTTAGTAATCACGCTGCAAAGATAAGGATTATTTGCGTAATCCAAAAGGTTTTGGACAAAAAAAGGACCGAAAATGACTGCAAAAGCCATTTTCGGTCATGTTATCTGTCGATTGATCAAATCTTATTCATAATTTCCCTTATGGAAATTCTCACGGCTTACAGAAATATCCTTCACTGTACCATCGTTGCACTTGATGGTAACATTCACATTACCGCTGCCTGGAATCAGTTCATCGAGGTCATTAAGGTAATACGAAGTGTAGAAATAGATAGGGCCGTTGGATGGATCGGTCTTGCTGCTGTGGCGATTGTAATAGAGGTTGAATGTGATAGCATTCTCGGTGATCGAAGCTGGATCATAAACCAGGTTGATAGTAGGCTTTATTGAAACGCCGTTCACCAAAGAATAGGGACCATTGACTACAGTGTTGAGATATCCGCGATATGCCCAGGTGTCCATGAACTCAGTAACCTGGAAGATACTGTCTTCCGCAGTGACAAGGGCTTCGTTAGCTTTCTGCAAGCTCATGGGATAGAGCTCATCGAGGTATCTGCCGTCATACAGTTCGGCTCCGGTGATGGACTTGCCGTCTGTTGAAATCTGACTTGCCTTGTATTGGAAATATAACATTGCACGCGAATGGTTGCCAAAACCCTTGGAGTCGGTGATTTCGGCAACGCTCGAAGTGGTAGGGATAACCTTGCCGCCAGTGTCGCTATAGAGGGTATAACCAGAGGTTAAGGAACCTGTAATGGTGTAAAAACCGTATGCTGAGTAGGTGTTTTCAGATTCATCGTCGCTACTGAGACATGAAGTGAGTGTGCATGCTGCCATAGCAGCAAAAAGAAGTGTTTTGAGGAGTTTCATAATAATTTGTTTTTTTGCGGCTGCAAATATAGGCCAAATACGACAATTATCCAAATTTTTTAGGTTAAA
The DNA here is from genome assembly GCA_017548545.1 of Bacteroidales bacterium. Classification (GTDB taxonomy): domain Bacteria; phylum Bacteroidota; class Bacteroidia; order Bacteroidales; family UBA3663; genus Liminaster. Next base: position 70,206 of record JAFYZW010000046.1, read on the forward strand.
TAAGAGAAATAATGGTAAAAATTTGCAAATCGCTGTTTTTTTGTGTATCTTTGCCGCATAAAAAACACCTTAACACATAGCTAACACATTATGAAAAAAGTAGTTTGCGTACACACCGCGATGGCTTTAGTAGGGCCGCTTACTGATATTTTTCACGAGTACTTTCCCGAAGTACAAGTCGAGCATATTGCTGAGAGTTCGCTCATTAAGGAGGTGATTGCCAACAATGCTGTGACACCTGCTGTCTGTCGTCGTCTGCTCGATTATTACAATGCTGCTGCCGATTCGGGTGCAGATATCATTTTCAATACCTGCTCATCGGTTGGTGATGTGGCGGATCTTGGCAACAGGATTGCACGTGTCCCCGTCTTCCGCATCGATCGCCCGATGGCTGAGAAAGCTGTGCGCGAAGCTAAGCGCATCGGTGTGATTTCTACCTTGCCCACGACGCTTGATCCCACTTGCCGTCTGTTGCTGGCATGTGCGAAGGAGGCCGGTACCGAAGTTGAACTTGTCGAGGGTCTTGCCGATGGTGCTTTCGCTGCTGGTCAAAGTGGCGATGGTGCTACACACGACCGACTCATCGCCGAAGCTGCAGCTCAAATTGCCGATAAGGTCGAACTGTTTGTCCTTGCACAAGGTTCGATGGCTCGCATGGAGCAGCGTTTGTCCGAACTCACCGGCAAGCCTGTCCTCTCCTCACCCGTCCTCGGTGTCAAGGGCCTCCGCAAATATCTTGGATTTTAATCCCTCAAACCTTCAAACCCCTCAACCTCTCAAACCCTCATAAATCTCTCGAAGCGAGCGTGGTCCTCCTACGTTCCCAGGGAAGATGATATATGGGAAACTCTCTGTCATCACACAAGGCACACTATTGATCACCTGCCCCATCACGCGTGCAGTCTTTACTGAGAGTCCCTTGGTCAGGATGTCATGACTGGTGATGCCTCCCTTAGCCACGACATAACTTGGACGAATCGTTAGGCGACGCACAATATCTACCAGAAAATCCGAAACAACCTGTCCCAAATGCAGACGCTTGGCGGCATCCTCGATACGAACCTCCTTCCGAGCCGTATAGACAATGGGCGTGATGCCATGCATCGATAACTTCTTGATGTCTTCCTGTGTTTTCGCCATCAGGTCCGCAGGCTCGTTAATAATGTTCTCGATGGGCAGTTCGATACCTTGCACCCGATCGGCTTTGAGCAGTTCGTTGATCTGTTCGGTTGTCTTGCGAACATGTGAACCCACGATAAAGATGCCCGTGCCATTCGAGCGGATTCCGAGATCTTCCTTTTTTAGTAATTGTTTGTTGTCAATGCCGCTCAATGCGCGTGGCAACGAGGAAGAACTGCGGATAACTACCGAACACTCCTCCCCTTCGATAGCCGAGAAAAGCGTGTCGCGGAACGTGTTCAGCTCGTCGTAGGTCTGCGCATTTACAATCTCAAAGTCCTCGGGATCTCCCCCTTTCTCTCTGATGTAATCCACCAGATTGGCATTCTTGTAACCAAAGACATTATCGCGTGCAAATTCGCTTTCCGAAACTGGGATAAGTTTCTCACCAGCACGCATATAATGTGTCTCATCTATCGTGATGCGCCTACTCTCGATAAGAGCAGGAGCAAAGGGAATCTTGGACCATACCATGTAACCATGAGCCTGCAACCCCTCGCGCATCACATAGGGCTCCAAGGGGAAGTGTCCGCGCAGACACGAGTCGCTGCGGCTGACACAGATGAGGCGATACCCAAACATTTGATTCACACGAATCACAGCTTCGAGAGCGCTGGTCAAAGTCCTACGTGCTGCTTTGGCAGTAAGCGCTCGCGTATTGGTCAGGATATAGAAGAACGGCACCTCGTCCTGCATTGCCATGCGAATGTTCTCGTCACACCAGTCAGTAACGAGGAGGCAGGAATGCACGGTTTGTATGCCTGTCGGATCGTCATCGAAGACGACCATTCGAGTCTGAGGATGCAGATTACTTAGGTTCATTGATGATTGGCTTTTCGGGATTGATGAACGCAAACAGGATGGCCGACAGTATCAGCATGCCGCCAATCATATAGAGCGGGAGGTTGTAGTTGTGGGTGGCATCGAGCAGATAGCCGAACATCAGCATGCAGCAGAATCCGCCCAAGTTGCCGAAGGTGTTCATCGCTCCCGAGATGGAACCTGCAAAGTTCTTGCCCAGGTCGATGCACAATGCCCATGCCGAAGGAAGCATAAGGTCGAAGATGCCGAAGCAGAGCGAAAGGAAGATGAAGACTGCAACCTTGCCTGGAATGAAGGCGGCCAGCACCATAAATATGGCCGAAACAGCTAGACAAACCGAACCCATCGCCTTGCGCCCCACCTTGATGCCATATTTGGCCGTTAGTTTATCGGTCAGATAACCACCCGCGATGTTGCCACACATGCTCATGAGGAACGGGATAGCTACGGCATACTTCAATTGTTCGGAAGTGAAGCCGCGGCCTGCTTTCATGAACTCGGGGAACCATGAAAAGAAGAACCACGAGCCGAAGGCATAGAAGAAATACATGGCGCATAGCATCCAGAACTGCCTGTTCTTGAATATGGTGGCCCAAGGGATCTTGACCGAAGTATTCTTCGTTTTTCCCTGCTCCACAACTGAAGCCGATTGAGGTTTCTTGTCGCGATAATAAGCGAACCAGATGACCGACCAAACGATGCCGATAGCGCCAAGCAGATAGAACGAGAAACGCCAGCCTTGATTGTTGACGAGTGGGATGACGATGAACGGAGCGGCCGCGCCCCCCAGACGTGTGGCTGCCCAAACATATCCTTGAGCCTTACCGACCTTGTCTTTCTCGAACCATCGGCTGATGACGCTCGTCGAACAGGGCGATGCTCCTGCTTCACCAATGCCGAAACAGAAACGAATAGCCAGCATCGACATCAGTCCTCCGGCAAGGCCTGTAAAACTGGTGAAGGCCGACCACCACAACACGATGAGTGCCAGCACCCAGCGATGTCCCATCTTGTCGCCTAATGCGCCCAAAGGAATCTGCATCAGGCCGTACGACAGCGTGAAGATACTCATCACCCATCCCCAGCCACTCTGATCGATGCCGAGGTCGGCTTTGATCTCCATGCTCGAGAACGTGATGCACGTGCGGTCGAGGAACGTGATGACGCTCAGGATGACCAGCAACGTCAGTATAATGTTTTTCCTACTCATTATTTCTTATCCTTTCAAACCTTTCGAACCTTTCTTAACCCTTCTTAACCCCTCTTAACCTTTCGAACCCTTCAGAACCTTTCGAACCCTTCGAACCTTTCGAACTTTTCGAACCCTTCAGAACCTTCTCATTCCCCTATTTCCCCCAATACGTCCCAATCTCCAACATCTCACGTGCTTCGTCAGGTGTGGCTGGTTCGCAGCCCATCGCACGAATCAAAGTTACAAGACGTTCTACAAGTTCGGCATTGGTACGGGCAAGTTTACCCTCAGCATAATAGAAACTGTCCTCAAAGCCTACTCGCACAGCGTTGGCGCCCATGCCAATGGCACAAGCTAGAATGGAAAAGTCCTTCATCGAGTCGTGATTGATGCCCCACGAAGTTCCAGGTTCAGTGAGGGCACAGAGCAGGGCGAGGTTGCGACCTGTGGCCGACAGGTTGCTCGAACCACCGGGACCTACACAGAAATTATAATGGAGTGGTCGGCGTATTACGCCTTCGTCGGCCAGTCTGCTGCAGCATTCCACATGCGAGAGGTCGAAGAGTTCCATCTCGGGCACCACGTTGGCTTCCTGCTGACGCTTGGCCCAATAGCGCAGGTCAGGCATGGTATTGATATAGACTGTTTCCCCGAAATTGACCGACCCCATGTTCAAAGATGCTATTTCTACCTCGGGCACGTTGAGGCTGACGCAACGGTCGGCAAGCGAGAGGTCAGAAAGTCCACCCGTCGAACCCTGAATAATCATATCCGATTGTTCACGGATAGCATGAATAGTCTGTCGGAAGACATCAAGTTCGAAAGTGGGATTTCCTTTGATGTCGCGTGTGTGTAGATGTACTTGGCAAGCTCCTGCACGATAACAATTAAGCACGTCCTCGGTAATCTCTTCTGGCGTGAGCGGGTTCTTGCAGCCTTGTGGAATAGGTTTACCCACGTGGCAAACGGGTGCCACGGTTACGATGATTTTTCGCATAGTATATGTGTGTTAAGAATTTATCGGTGTGTTAGAGGAGAGTTATTTCTCCTGCAATGTTCTGTAGCATCAGCCTTTCGATCTCCGTCTGGCTATATCCTTGGCCGATGAGGAACATAAGCTTAACGACGGTAGCCTCGGTGGTCATGTCTCTAGAACCGATGACGCCTGCCTTGCTGAGTTGGTTGCCCGTTTCGTAGATGCCCATCTCGACCGAACCTCCAAGACATTGCGACACGTTGATAATGACGATGCCTCGCTTGACGGCATTGTGGAGTGCATGCAGGAACCATTCGTAGGTCATGGCATTGCCTGCTCCGTAGGTTTCGAGGACTACGCCTCGTAGCGAAGGAATGTTCAATATGCCTTCGATGGTCTTTTGTGTGATGCCAGGGAAGAGCCGCAGCACCACTACGTCAGCACCCATCTTATAGAAAGGTGTGATCTGGCCTTCGTTGGTGATGTGGTTGATGTGATGATGTGCCCAAGTGATGTGTACACCCACACGTGCCAAAGGTGGATAGTTGGGCGAAGTGAACGCATTGAACTCTTCGCTCGACAGTTTCTTGGCACGATTGCCTCTGAGCAGCAAACCCTGGAAGTAGATGCACACTTCGGGCACCATGGGCATGCCGATGCGGTCTTTGGCTGCAGCTATCTCGATGCTCGTGATCAGGTTTTCCTTGCCATCGGTACGCAGTACACCGATGGGCAGTTGCGAACCCGTCAGTATCACAGGCTTGGTGAGGTTCTGGAGCATGTAACTGAGAGCCGAGGCAGTGTAGGCCATCGTGTCGGTTCCGTGCAGCACCACAAATCCGTCGTACTTGTCATAGTTATCGACGATGACGCGTGCCATGTTCGCCCAAAGGGTAGGATTCATGTTCGACGAATCCAGCGGTGGGTCGAATTGTATGGTGTTGAAGTTGACCGATACACTCTGCAACTCAGGGACGTGACTCAGCAGGTGGCTGAAGTCGAGTGGCTCATGAGCTCCCGTGAGCGGGTTCTGAACCATACCGATGGTACCACCGGTATAAATGATCAGTACATGTGGTAGCTCTGGCTTAATGGGATTCGACGCGAACGCGTTGTGTGCGGGGTTGATTAGCATTGCGTAGATTCGTCTGGGTTACTACTGATTGAGCTAAGCTTAGGAATGTCTGACCTACCATCGAATCGTAGTTCATGACGATAGGTGTGCCTCCATCGCCATTCTCGCAGATGCTCTGCACAATGGGAATCTGTGCGAGCAATGGCAGTCCTGTCTCTTCGCTCAGCCGCTTGACGCCCTCTTTGCCGAAGAGGTAATATTTGTTCTGAGGCAGTTCGGCTGGCGTGAACCATGCCATATTCTCCACGAGGCCAAGCACGGGAACGTTGATCTTATCGTTTTGGAACATGTCGATGCCCTTGCGGCAATCGGCCAAGGCAACTTCCTGCGGTGTGCTGACAACCACAGCTCCGGTAAGGCCGAGAGTCTGCACGATGGTCAGGTGTATGTCGCTCGTTCCGGGAGGAAGGTCGATGAGGAAGTAGTCCAACTCGCCCCAATCGGCATCGCCAATAAACTGCTTGATGGCCGAACCTGCCATTGAGCCACGCCAAATGGTGGCCGAATTGGGATCGATGAAGAAGCCTACCGAAAGGATTTTCACGCCATATTGCTCGGCAGGAACGAGCAGGTCACGTCCATCTTTCTGAATAGCGTATGCCTGGAAGTTTTCGAGGCCGAACATCTTGGGTATCGATGGGCCAAAGATATCGGCATCGAGCAGACCCACCTTATAGCCGAGCATCGAAAGGCCAGCAGCCAGATTGGCAGCAATGGTGCTCTTGCCCACACCGCCCTTGCCCGAAGCGATGGCGATAATGTTCTTCACATTGGGCAACAGTTTGTCGGGCTCTGGTCGGGGAGCCTGTTTCGTCTTCACCTTGATTTCGGGCTCGACCTCCTCACCCACCATCTGGCAGACATGCTTGATGTTGGCTTCAGCAGCGCGAAGCACCGACTTCATGAAGGGGTCGGTCGATTTGTCAAAGATGAGGCTGAAGGAAACATGCTTCCCTTCAATACGCATATCATCGGCTACCATCTCGCTCTCCACGAGGTTCTTCTTGGTGCCAGGATAGATGACCTGAGCAAGGGCATCTAGGATAAGTTTTGGATATAGTGCCATTTTATTTTAAACATGCTGCTCCAGCGAGCTGCGTTTGTCGCGATTATACGATCGATAGTCGTCCAAGGGGATCTCGACATCGGGTTCCACCCAATCGATGTCGGGTTGCAGGCGCAGGAGCATATACTTGATGTCCTTGCCTCGGGCAATCCATTGCTTTTCGTAGGCGGTTTGGATAGTACGCAGGGCTTCCCAATCAATTATGGCCGAAGATGTGCCCTCGGTCTCACAGGCATAAAGGTCACGTGTTGAGGCCAACACCTCCAGATGATTGACGCGCGCCATCTCTTCGGTATAGGTGAAAAGGAAGTTCGAGTCGCACTTCAAATGAATCAGTCCCCCGGGTCGCATGATGTGGGAGTAGCGATTCATGAAGCGGGTGCAGGTGAGGCGCTTGTTGACCTTCTTCATCTGTGGATCGCAGAAAGTGATCCAAATCTCCGACACTTCATTCGGCGCAAAGAACTGTTCGATGAGTTCAATATGCGTGCGCACAAAAGCCACATTCGAAAGCTCCTCCTTCAGCGCTGCTGTTGCACCCGTCCACATGCGGGCACCCTTGATGTCGATGCCGATGAAGTTTTTGTCGCGATAGCGCCGAGCCAGCCCCACCGTATATTCGCCCTTGCCACATCCCAGTTCAAGAACGATGGGATGCTGGTTGTGGAAGTATTCTTCGTGCCAACGTCCTCTGAGCGGGAAACCTGTTTCCTGCAACTGCTCGAACGAATATTGCAGGCAGTTCGGATAGGTTTCCATGTCGGCGAACTTGGCCAGTTTGTTTTTAGTTGACATTTTACAAGCGTAGAATCTGTAATAAGAAGTTCCAGAACTTTGCGACGCTCTCTATCTCAACGCTTTCTTGGGGCGAATGCGGGTGATGGATGGTTGGCCCCACCGAAATGATCTGCATATCAGGATATATCTCGGTGATGACGCCGCATTCAAGGCCGCAATGCACCTTGTCGAGTTTGAGGTTCGGATTGGCACGAAGTGCTTTCTGCACCATCGGGGCATCCTTCTCGATGTTCCAGGCGCCATAGCTTGCTGCAAAGTCCACACGGAAGCCTCCAAGCAGGAAGGCCGACTGGATGGCACTAGCGCATGCACGCTTCCTTTCTTCGTTCATGCTGCGCACCATGAGCAGCACTTCGGCTTCGCCATCGGCGGTGGTCTGGACATGTGCCATGTTCGAACTTGTATCCACATACCCCTCTCCCATTGTCCACACGCCGTCGTGGCAGGCTTCGATGGCATTCAGCAGGTCGTCCTGTATCTCTTCGGGGATGAGTGCGCTAGGCAAAGGCACGGCCTTGGCAGTAAAACTGAGGTAGGGTTCGCTCTGACGGTATTCTTCGCGGAAGAGGTAGTTGTAATAGCGCACCTCTTCGATCACTTCATCGACGATCTCCTCGGGAACCGTAATCACCGCCTGTGCTTCACGTGGGATGGCATTGCGCAGCGTGCCGCCGTTGAAACTTCCCAGTCGTGCTTCGAAGTTCACGACAATGTGTTTGAGGAAACGGTTCATGAGCTTGCAAGCATTTGCGCGGCCTAGGTGTATGTCCATGCCGCTATGTCCACCTTGTAAGCCCGTGAGGCAAAGCAAGACCGCCGCATCGCCTTCAGGGATATCGGCATCCATCTTGAATTTCAGCGAAGCCGTCATGTTGACCGCACCTGCACATCCCGTCATCAGCACGCCTTCCTCCTCGCTGTCGAGGTTGATGAGCTGGCGCGACCTGATCCAGTCGGCGCTGAGTTTGCGTGCGCCTTGCATTCCCGTCTCTTCGTTGGCAGTGAAAAGGAACTCCAAAGGCAGATTGGCAAACATCTCGTCCGTAGCTTCGATAAGGGCGAGCATAGCAGCTACGCCGATGCCATTGTCGGCACCGAGTGTTGTGCCCGTGGCCATCACCTCGTCACCCACGATTCGAAGCTGCAAGGGATCCTTGGTGAAGTCAAACTCCACCTCGTTATCCTTCTGCGGAACCATGTCATAGTGGGCTTGCAGACAGATTTCGGGAGCGTCGCCCGTTCGTATCAGTATATTGCCTGCTTCATCTACCAGTGTTTCAAACTGGTGTGCCCGTGCAGTATCGATAATGTATTGACGCAAGGCATCGAGGCAACCACTGGGATGTGGAAGCTGCGAAATGTTGACAAATTGTCTCCAGACGGTTTTCGGTTCAAGGTTAGCGATCTGTTTCATTTAGGATTGTTCTTTTTGAATGCTACAGCCACGAAGGCATAGAGTCCCATCAGGAGCACGAATGCCTGCTCGATGCTCCAAGCCACGACGGCAAAGACGATGGCGTGCTGGTTGTCGATGCCATACTGCAGGAGGGCAAAGATAACCATGGCTTGCCAAGCTCCCAAGCCGCCCTGGATGGGCAGGAGTTGCGACATTGTTCCCATTACGAAGACTGAAAGGCAGGCAAGGATGCCCAAATGGCTCGTGAAATCAAAGAAATAAAACTGTGTCAGCGTGTTCAGGAAATAGAAGAACCAGATGACGGCCGACCAGCCGATGTAGCTCCAGATGTTGGGCAGGTCCTTCAGTGAAAGGAAGCCCTTCCACATGTTGCTTCCGATGCTGACGAACTTCTGATAGAAACTCATCCTCTTGAGCTTGGGACGGAATATCCAAAGCACGATGAGCAGCACCACAAGTACCACCAGCACCCACAGCCAAGCAGGAACGGTCGAAGCGGTTTCGGCCTTCATCGTCCCTCCTGCAGCCTCGATGGCTTCGGCCTTGCTCCCGTCGTCGAAGAAGAACTTCAGCAACACCTTACCTTCCAGTACGAGGGTAAGCAGGATAATCGATGCACTGCAGAGCATGTCGCACAGTCGTTCGGAGAGTATCGTGCCCGCAATGGTCGAGAAGGGTTTGCCGTTATTTTGGGCGATGTAGTTGCAGCGCCAGAACTCGCCCAGACGAGGAAAGACCAGGTTCATGCCGTAATTGCCAAAGAAAGAGATGCTCATCACATGCAACGAAGGGTTGACGCCCACAGTACGCAACTGTTGGCGCCAACGGATGCCGCGAATCACGTTCGCAGCCAACGCGAAGAACCATGAGATGGTGACCCAGAACCAATCGATACCGCTCTTGATTGTGTCGAATAGCAATTGCATATCGACCTTCTGGAGTATGAACCAGACAATGCCGATACCGAAGGCCAGGGGCAGCAGTACTTTGATTAGCTTCTGTATTCTTCTCATGCTGATCCTTTAGTCTTTTGATACCTTCTGCGAGAATGTATGGTAGGCCCCCATTACCTGGTTGACGTAGTTGATGGTAAAGGCGCCGTTGAACTTGCCTTGCTTGACCACCGACATGCGGTAGTATTGTGGATCGGCCTTCAGTCGGAGGCAGTGCTCTACGTTGTTGGGCCATACGTTAGCCTTGTATCCCAATGTCTCGGCCAGTCGGATGGCATCATACACGTGGCCAATGCCGGCATTATATCCTGCCAGCGAAAGGCACATCAGATCTTCGTCCGAAATGCCCGGTACACGGTTGCGCAACCTGTCGGCAATGCGCACATAGAGCCTGCAAGCCAGTTCGATGTTCAGTTCCGGATCGAGCACTTCCTCGGGCTCATGTCCGAAGATTCTGGCCGTCTGGGGCATCAGCTGCATCAATCCAAGGGGACCCTTGGTCGAGATGACGGCGTGATTGAAACGGCTCTCGATATATGCGATGCCAGCCAGCATACGCCAGTCAAGGTTGTGTTCCTTGGCCTTCCGCTTGAACAGGTCATCGTACGGCGAGATGGCGCCGTCCTTCATCTTGAAGCTGTTTACTATCAGCGGGCGCCCGCGTTTCTTCTTCTCGTTCTTACGTCGGGCGACGATGGTATAGTGCGGCGTCTGGCTGTCCAGCCGTTCATTTGTGATTGAGTCGATCTTGTACTTCAGGGTGTCCGAAATGTTGGTGACCATCCATGCCAGCGAATCGATGCTCAACGGCAGGGTGTCCGACACGACGAGCGTCGGATAGTAGTCGCGCATCAGTCGTGCCACGTTGCAGCGAAGCATCACGGCATCCGTGTGGCCGATGATCATCGAGTCGGTCAGCAGTTCCGTATTCAGGCTATCGTGCGGAATGGTATCGATAAGGAAGGGTCGGAAATCGTATTGTTTCCTGATCTTTCGGTTCTTGAAGATATTCCACTGGTGCGAGTCCTCGATGAGCGAAAGCTTGTACTTCGGCAGTTCAGCAAGCATACTGTCGGTGAGGAGCGAATCCTTGTAGGCATCGATGTCCAGCTTGCGTGCCGAAACGATGCATTGTCCATCGGCCCAGCGTGGTCCCGTGGGTCGAAGGTACCAGTAACTCTCCACCACACTATACGCCATAGGCCAGATTGCCACATCCGCACCGCCGTAGAATAGGCTATCGACAAGCGCCTTCTCGCTATTCACGATCATGATGTTCAGCTTCAGTCCCAGGGCTTCGGCCACGGTCTTCGCATTCTCGTACTCGTTGCCGTACCAGCGGCCGCGATATTCGTAAGCCGTAAAGCTGGTTTGCAGCGTCACGGCATTCAGGGTGTCCGATGCCACAATCTCCGACCAGCTGCGCGACTTTGGCGCACGCTCTATCTCGATGACTTCAACCTTCCTGTTTACTTTGAACCATAGCACCCCGACAAGTACAAAAAGTCCGATCGCCAGGATGGTTCGCAAGCGATCGTACAACTTCTCCGATTTCGGTTTGGGTCGGGTATTGCCAGGTTGTTTGGTCACGGCCTATTTATTGATTAAGAGATGCTGGATGAATTCCTTGAGCACATTGATGGCAACGGAATTCGACCCGCCCTGAGGAACAATCAGGTCGGCATAAGCCTTGGTGGGCTCGATGTGGAGGTTGTGCATGGGTTTGATGATGGTCTGGTAGCGGTTGATGAGGTCCTCAATCGTACGTCCGCGTTCCACCACGTCGCGGCGCAACACGCGAATCAGGCGTTCATCACTATCGGCATCTACAAAGACCTTCATGTCGAGGATGGCGCGAATGGACGGATCCACGAGGGCCATGATGCCTTCGAGGATGATGACCGGACGCGGCTCGATACGCACGGTCTTCGAGAGTCGGGAACATGTAGTGTAATCATAGACGGGCTCGTCGATGGCTTTGCCTTCACGCAAAAGGGCAAGGTGTTTGTAGAGCAGCTCCCAATCGAAGGCGCGTGGTTCATCGAAGTTCTGCGCACGACGCTGTTCCCACGGGAGGTGCGAACTATCCTTGTAATAACTGTCTTGTGAAACTACTGCAACACTTCCATCAGGAAGACTTTCGATAATCTTGCGGACCACAGTGGTTTTTCCAGATCCTGTGCCGCCTGCAATACCTATGATCATGATACTATATTTTTGCGGCAAATTTATAAAAAATATGTGATATATCCTTCTTTTTTACCCGAAAAAATGCATGTTGGCGCTAAAATACTTGCATTTTTGGTGTTTTTACCCTAATTTTGCAGCGTTAAAAACACAGTTTGATGCAGATTCTGACAAAAAACAAAATCAAGGAAATACGCGCTCTTGAGCAACACAAAGGGCGCCGTGAGCAGCATGCCTGGCTTGCTGAGGGCAATCGTATGGTGGGTGATCTGTTGGCTTCCGATGCCTTCGAATGTCGCAAATTGGTGGCCACCCGCTCGTGGTGGGAAAGCCATCCTGAGTATGCCGAGAAGGCCGACGAATGCTACGAGGTGACGAGCGCCGAGATGCAACGCGTGTCCCTGCTTCAAGCCCCTCAGGACGTCCTCGCCGTCTTCGACATGACACGGAACCCTTCACCCTTCACCGTTAACCCTTCACCATCAATCACCCTCCTCCTCGACGAGGTGCAAGACCCGGGCAATCTCGGCACCATCATTCGCACCGCCGATTGGTTTGGTGTGCGCGACATCTATTGTGCACCAGGCACGGCCGATTGTTTCAATCCGAAGGTGGTGCAGGCCACGATGAGTGCGCTTGCCCGAGTGCGTGTGCATTATTTTGCATCGAAGGAAGACGTATGCGATTGGCTCCGTCGTTGTCAAGGTCCCGTCTATGGCACCTTCCTCGAAGGAGAGAACATCTACACCTCCCAGCTTCAGACACCCGCTGTACTCGTCATGGGTAACGAGGGGCGCGGCATCTCGTCCGAAGTGGCTGCCCTGGTCACCCACAAGCTGCTCATCCCCCACTTCTCCTCTGATGGCCAGCACGTCGAATCCCTCAATGTCAGCGTTGCCACCGCCATCTGCCTGAGCGAGTTGAGGCGGAAATTATCTGTGTGAATCTGAGTAAATCTGTGTGACCTTAAAACCTACCTCTGTTAGCCATGAATAGAAAAATCTCATATTTGTGTGTCTTCCTCGCGAGCATTCTGATGTCCGCCCAAGCGCAGCAAGCCGATACCTTGACCACGGCTGAGCGACGCAGCAGCCAGAACGTCCTGCTCAATGCCTCCTCCGAATCCCAGCCACGCATCATCTCTCTCGGCATCCCGCAATGGGGCGGCGCCATCATCGACGATGGTCTCCCCTCCTCGATGTTCAACGACTTCTTCCCCGGTTTCTGGTCATGGCATAGCGGATTGGGCACAGCTTCGCTCGAATTGACACGTCTCGACGAATCCGCTCTCCAGCTCGGTCATACTGGCTACTACCCCATGTCCGTCTCGCGTGTCGGTGCCGACCGTCCC